>NZ_LMGQ01000001.1:0-595036 GCF_001427465.1 Pseudomonas sp. Root569
TGTCTAGTCCTGAAATAGGTTTACACCTGTTTCAGTCTCAAACCGCCCGATGCACCGCATCGGGCGTTTTGTATTTCAGGGACAGGTGTGGCCGTTCCCCGTTGTAGATCAGCACCGACTCATCCACCATTTTCACTGCGTCCGCCAGATTTTTAGGGCGATACAGCAGGAACTCGGTCTTCAAAATGCCGTTTATCCTCTCCGCCAGAGCATTCTGGTAGCAGTCATAGCCGTCGGTCATTGAGCATCTGATGCCATGACTAGCGTGCAAACGTTGATAACGTTCAGAGCAGTATTGGGCTCCGCGGTCTGAGTGATGGATCAGTGGCAGCGTGCTTCGGCGTTCGCCAACTGCCTTTTCCATCGCCTTGATCACCGACTCGGTATGCAAGCTCTCATGCACATGATGGCCTACGATCTTGCGCGAGTAGGCGTCTGTCACCAGACTCACATAAACCACGCTTTCCTGTGTCGGCAGATAGGTTATGTCTGCAACCCAGACCTGCTCTGGCCTATTGGCCACAATCTGCTCCTGACCCGCTTTGAGCAGGTTAGGATGGCGGCGAAAGCGGTGATGGCTGTCTGTCGTTTTGTGGTAAGCCCGTTTGCGCACAACCAGTTCTCGAGCGTTGCGCAGGATGCTAAACAGGCGGTCTCTGCCGACCCGCACTGATGCGCCGACTTCGACGCTCATCAGGTAATGCAGCTTGCGCGTGCCTATCCGCGGCTGGCGGCGGCGCTTTTCAAGAACAAAGTCCATGACTTCTTGATCTTGACGAGCCCTCTCGTCGAAAGCCCGATTGCGTTGGTAATACGCTTGGCGCGAAATGCCCATGAACAGGCAAGCCCTGGTGACGCTCAGGCCTTGGATTTGCCCTTGCGAGAGGACTTGCCGGGTCGCTTTTTTACGATGGAAACACCGTAGTCATTCTTCAGAACATTCACGACGGCTTCGAAGAATTGCGCTTTCTGATTGCTTAGCGCCAGCTGTTCTTCGAGCTCTTTGATCCGCTGCTCGGGGGTCAGCGGGAGGGTTGGCTCGGTCATGGACCTGCTCCTCGGTTCTCGAATTGAGGCGCCTTGGCTCCAGTCCTGCCGGCCATGCTTGCGTAGCCAGACCAGTACCGTGGACCGGCCCTGAATGCCGTAGCGCCGTTGAGCCTCTTTATAACTCAACTCGCCCTTTTCGATCTGGTCTACGACCGATAATTTAAAGCCTAGCGTGTAGTCACGCTGGCTCCGCCTTTTGCCCGAATCCATTGACTCCTCCTGAAGATAGGTCAGAAGGCGTAAACCTTATTCAGGACGGGACAAGGCGAGAAAAAAGGCCCACTATTTTCATAGTGGGCCTTCAGGACCAGGACAGNAGCCTAGCGTGTAGTCACGCTGGCTCCGCCTTTTGCCCGAATCCATTGACTCCTCCTGAAGATAGGTCAGAAGGCGTAAACCTTATTCAGGACGGGACAAGGCGAAAAAAAAGGCCCACTATTTTCATAGTGGGCCTTTTGTTTTGTAGCGTTCAATCGTCCATATCTCGACCGCTTAACAAGCGACTGATCATGTCCATGGAAAACCCACGATAACTCAGAAAACGACCTTGCTTCGCACGCTCCCTGGCATCTATCGGAAGGTGACCGGCAAACTTGCGACGCCAAGTGTCTTCCAGCTGCGCCTGCCAACTGATACCGCATTCACGTAGCGCGAGGTCGATATCGGCACGTTGCAGGCCACGCTGGCTCAGCTCTTCGCGAATTCGCGCTGGGCCATAACCAGAGCGCGCGCGGTAAGACACAAAGCTTTCAAGGTAACGGGCTTCCGACAACAGCCCCTCTTCCGTCAACCGGTCAAGGGCTGTTTCGATCATCTCAGGCTCTGCGCCGCGCTGACGCAATTTACGCGTCAGCTCGACTCGACCATGCTCGCGGCGAGCGAGCAGGTCCATCGCAGTGCGCCGAACGGCGACGAGTGTATCCAGTACCACAGTCATCGTTTGCTTCAGATGTCAGTGTCGGCTTCTTCCATTTCGTCAACCGGCTCGCGGTTGGCGGCAGCTTTCACATCCGGCGCTGGGGTCAGCAGCTTGTCGCGAATCTGCTTCTCAAGCGTGGCGGCGATATCCGGGTTGTCTGCCAGGAACTTGGCCGAGTTGGCCTTGCCCTGACCGATCTTGCTTCCGTTGTAGGCATACCAGGCACCGGATTTCTCAACGAAACCGTGCAGCACGCCCAGGTCGATCATCTCGCCGTTCAGGTAGATACCCTTGCCGTAGAGGATCTGGAACTCCGCCTGACGGAACGGAGGAGCCACCTTGTTCTTCACAACCTTGACGCGGGTTTCGCTACCGACAACCTCATCACCTTCCTTCACCGCGCCAGTACGGCGGATATCCAGACGGACCGAAGCGTAGAACTTCAGCGCGTTACCACCGGTGGTAGTTTCCGGGCTGCCGAACATCACGCCGATCTTCATACGGATCTGGTTGATGAAGATCACCAGGCAGTTGGCGTTCTTGATGTTACCGGTGATTTTACGCAGCGCCTGGGACATCAGGCGGGCTTGCAGGCCCACGTGCATGTCGCCCATTTCGCCTTCGATTTCAGCCTTGGGTACCAATGCGGCCACGGAGTCGACCACGATCACGTCGATGGCGTTGGAGCGCACCAGCATGTCGGTGATTTCCAGGGCCTGTTCGCCGGTGTCCGGCTGGGAAACCAGCAGGTCGTCGACGTTGACGCCCAGCTTGCCGGCGTACTCAGGGTCCAGGGCGTGCTCGGCGTCGACGAATGCGCAGGTGGCGCCCATCTTTTGCGCCTGGGCGATCACCGACAGAGTCAGGGTGGTTTTACCGGAAGATTCAGGACCGTAGATCTCAACGATACGGCCTTTTGGCAGACCGCCAATGCCGAGCGCGATGTCCAGACCCAGAGAGCCAGTGGAAATAGCCGGGATCGCCTGACGGTCGTGATCGCCCATACGCATTACGGCACCCTTGCCGAATTGACGTTCGATCTGACCCAGGGCCGCAGCCAAGGCTTTCTTCTTGTTGTCGTCCATTAAAGTCCTCACGTAATCAATAAGGCCTGACGGCCAACACCTGTATAAGTAGACAGTATTGTTCCACAAAGATCCGGGATCGCCTACCCCTGTTTTTCTATTTCTGCTGCAGCTCGTCGCAACAAGCCCTCCAGCGCGGCCTTTACCGTTTGTCGGCGGACGTCATCGCGGTTGCCGGGAAAGTGCGCAAGCTCGGCCGTGACCTCGTCACCCACTGCAAAGGCCAGCCAGACAGTACCGACCGGCTTGTCCGGCGAACCGCCATCCGGGCCGGCAATACCGCTAACCGCCACGGCAAATCGCGCCAGGCTTTTTTCCTGCGCGCCACGGGCCATTGCCTCCACCACTTCCTGGCTGACGGCGCCTACTTTGGAGAAAAGTTTTTCCGGCACGTTCAACTGCCGCGTCTTCTGCCGGTTGGAATAGGTGACATAGCCCGCCTCGAACCAGGCCGAACTGCCCGGTATCCGCGTAATGGCCTCGGCAATCCCGCCGCCGGTGCAGGACTCGGCAGTGGTGACGTGAGCGTTGAGCACCTGCAAACGACGACCAAGGTCGGCAGCCAGTTGAGTGATTTCCTTCACGGTCTTCTCCAGGAATGAGCGAGGGGTTCGCCTACCCTACAGGAGCTTATCGACCATGCAAGATACGGAGTGCATCAAGAGACTAACGCGCGACGGCCTGCACATACGCCTGGCAAGCACGCAAGGCGATCAGGGCGCTGTCGCCGTCGTCGGTGATGCGGATAATTCGCTGAGCATGCGCCGGGTCAAGTCGGGCTCGCGGGACTGCATGAACCAGGCTGCCGGGGGCGGTGGTGGCTGGCACTGTACAGCCACTGGCGGAATCAGCGGCGTCGAGAAGGACTGACAACCGCACATCAGCAGTGGCCAGACGGTCACGCAGAGCAGCTTGGTTGCGTTGGGCATCGTTCAACTCCTGGGTGTGTTGGCGGTCGTTGGCGTTGAGTTGTTGCTCAAGGGCCTGGCGTTGGTTTTGTGCTGCCAGCCTTTGCTGGTTCAGCGCTTGAGCATGGGTGCTTGATTGCAGCTCAAGCTGCGCACCATATCGCCAAGCCTGGACCTGCCAAACAAACGCCATGAGCAGACACACGCCGATCAAACGCAACGCACTTAGGAGATGCATAACACCGCCTTGGCCCGCGCCCACAAGCGCAAACGCTCATCCAGGCCATTGAGACCGCCGTTGATACGCCGAGTGATAGCGGTGAATTGGTCCCTGTCGGCCAGTTCATTCAAACCGTTGCTCTGCCAAAACCAGGCTGCCGATTCGCAAGCCCATTGCGGTTGCTCCAGCAATTGCGGTTGCAGCAGCAGGCGATCATCGCCGAACAGCGCTCGGCTGCAGGCCAGGTAGTTGCGACGCCCCGTGATCTGGATAAGCCCCCTGCCCCGATACTTCTGGCCATCGCCATCCGCCTCGGGCGTGTTGCCCAGCCGGGCGGCCAGGGTACCGGTGTCGTATTTGCTCAGGTAGTGATCGCTACCCAGTTCTCGCACATAGAGCAACTGAGCAGATTCGTGGCCGATTTGGGCGAGGAATGCCGCAGTGCGTTCAGGTGTGGTGATTTGGTGATGGGACATCGCCGTGTTTAACGCCGAAATGAAAACTCCCGCTTTAAGGCGGGAGTTTGGTAGTACTTTAACCAGCTGTTGCTCAGATAGAACCATGCATCCCTCCTTCTTGAGCTCGAGCTTTCAGTGATACACGAACTCAAGCTCCCTCTTCTGCCCGCGCCTAAGACGCCAATCCACTGGCCATGATCGAACTGCGATACCCCGTCGCCGGGTCGCCAACGTGGGTCACTTGAGTAATCGACCAGCGCCCCTGCATGTACGAAGGCCAGGTCTCATCCAGCACCAGCAAGCCTTCGGCAGCGAGCAACGGGTTACCTGGGCAATCGATCTGCAGCTTCAAACCTTCACGGCCCACCCGCCGCAGTTCGCCTTCGGCCACGGCGCGGGCTTCGGCTTCGTTCTGGCAGCGCTGGCGCAAGGTCTTGAACGGGGCAATCCCGACCTGGACCACGCGCTGTTTGCCGGCGGCGGCGTCCCACCAGCTGACGCGGCTGCCCATGTATTTTGAGCGAGCTTTCTCGTCGAGCTTGGCGGTAATGAAGGCGTGCTCACCGGGCCGGTTGTCCCCGGTCACCGATAATTTCACTGGCGGCAGTAGCTGGCCGGAGAGTGACTTGGCCTGCCCCGCTTCGGCCAGTACATAGAGTTCATTGAACGGCTTGGTGACCGCGTTGTAGCGCTTGGCCAGGCGAGTGATGAAGGCCATGTCGCTTTCATTGGACTGGTCGATGTGCGCAATCGCAATGCCGTCCAGCGTCGGTGCCACTCGCGGTGAAAAACCATGGCGGCTGACCAGTTGCCGAAACAATGCCCCCAATGTCGTCGGCCCATGGCTGGCGGAGCGGCGCTGGCGATATCCGCTCTTATCCACCTCACTGAAGGGCGCTGCCGTGGCCACGATCATCAGGCGCATCGGAAACAGCACCGGGGTGCGTTGGGTGACGACAAACTCGCCTTTTTCCACCAAGCCGGTTTCCTGGTAACCGACGCGCAGGCCGATCTTGCCACTCAGGCTGGGCAACCCCTCCAGCCCTTCGATATTGAGGGTCAATTCCAGGCGGTCAGTCTGGATACCGCCAGCGTCGGTGTGGCTCCAATGCATCAGGCGTTGATTGAGCAGCGCCGCGTTGGCGCCGTAGAACTCTACGATCGGGGTAAATCCCTGTGCCATGCAGCCTCCTTAATCCCACGCCAGCACGGGACGCACGGCCGCCGGCCTGGCTTGCATCTCAGGCACGATCACCCATACGCCGGCCGGCAATAGCGGACCGTATTCAGCCAGTTCGGGATTCAAGCGCCAGAGGGTTTCTTCCGCCGCGTCGTCGCAACGCCCCAGCTCGCGATAGAGCAACAGGTTGACCGAATCACCGGCGATACTTCGCACTCTACGCATTGACGAATTCCTCCAGTTCCAGGGTCCAGCTCATCACCATGGCGGTGCCGTCATCGATCACGTTGCTTTGGGTTTCCACCACCGAATTGATCCGCCACAGGCCCCAATTACGGCCGATGCCATCGACCAACGGCAAAGGCGCCCGCGCATTTTGCAGCGCGCGCAGTTCGTCCAGGCGCTGCATACCGGTGGCGTACATGGCTGTACCGTTGAACGTGAGCTTTTCCAGCTTCTGGCCGTTCTGCCGCGACTGGGGCTTGCTGGCAATAATCGCCAGGTCACTCCAGCCGCCGTCGCTGTTGCGGATCAACGACGAATAGGCAAAGCCGCGGGACAAGCCAAAGATAAAGTCGCCGAGTATCATTTGTTGTCGCATCAATCACCTCCTGAAGGATCGGCCAGTGCCGCGTTGCGCCGGATACCCAGGGAGTCGGTGACCATAGGTATGCATTGAAACTGCAGGGCCTGGATCACCTGGTTGACGACCTGCTGGGCATCGGCAGGGTTGACACCGGTGATCTGGATACTCGGTGCAATCGTGACCTGGACGTTGTCGGTGCGGGCCCTGTTGAGCTCCTTGCTCAGTGCATTGGGTGCGGGCAGGCGATCATTTGAGCTGAACAGTTTGTCACCCAGCCAACTGCCTGCTTCGCTGCCCAGCAAGCCACCGATGGCGCCGCCGACTGCGGTGCCGATACCTGGGAAAACCAGGGTGCCGAGCGCGGCGCCGGCGGATGCTCCCGCCCAGGCGCCACCGGCGGTGCTGAGACCGGTACCGACAGCCTTGGCGTCGCCAGTGCGTACGCCCTGGATCACATCCGCGGCGGTGTCGACATACTTCAGCGGGCCAAGGCGACGGGCGCCGGCAGACTCCAGCTTACTCATCATACCCAACAGCCCGGAAGCCGGTATTTTTGGCGCGGGAGTCACCACAGGCACGGCTGAACGCTCATGGCTGAAGGCCTGTGCGTGAGGCTGGGTCGTTGCGCGGGCTTCGGAAGGCAGGGGCAGTCCCCTGCGTTCCAAGGCTTCAATCAGCCCCGGGGTTCTACTTGGGGTCGAATGACGCACATCAGTGTGAGTCGTTCGGTTATTGACCTGGGCACCACGCGGCTGCAAACCTTGCACGGGTGCTCCGGCATGGAAACCATTGGACTGCGCCGGGAATAAGGGTTTGATGAAGCGCTCAGACAGACTGCGCAGCGTCGACATCACCCCAGCATTTTTCACAGGTGCCCGCTTTGTAAACGCCGGCCTCGCCACAGACGCCTGTTTCTTCTGCGCTTGCTGTTTCTTCTGCGCGTTCCGCGCCTTCTGGTTTTTCTGCGACTTGGGCCTATTGCTTCCCTTTTTCCTGGCAGAAGAGCCTCTGCGACTGGAGCGGCGACTGCTCAGTGAGGCTTGGGTTGCAGTGGCGCAGCAGCATGGCTGATCCTTTTTAAAGCCGTCGCTCTTGAACAGTTTGCCAACCACTCCAGGCAGTTTGCCCAGCGTCACGTCGACCACATTGCTCGTCACCCGACTTTTGATCGTGTCTCCCAAACCCGAGAAAAAGCCGGTAACCACCGGTGAAAATACCGGCAGAATCACCGCCTCAGCGGTTTTCACAGTGGTGGCGGCTGCCGGCGATGTGCTGGCCCAGGCGTTGGCTCCATCCATCACTTCGGTCTTTTTCTGAAGCCACACGTCTTCCCAGAGTACCGGTGCCGGCTTGAGCGTCGTAGAGAGCCGCTCCTCACTCTTTGAGGACGCCTCGCGCAGCTGCGCTATGGTTTTTTCCTTGATGGCTGGCGCAGCAAACGATTGTTGAAAGGCCGCGACCGGATCGAGGCTCTTTACCTCGCGCAGCGTCATGGCTTCACGGATCAGCCGCAGTTCTTGCGATGTGCTCGACGTAACTTCGGTGGTTGTCGCCTGATCGCTGCGTTTTTCGGTTTTGGACGGTTCAACGCCCATCGCCTTAAGCTGCGGCAAGGAGGCTTGCAGCGCGTCCACACTATCGCGCAGTAACCCCAGGGACAGCGAAAGACCCTGAAGTTGCAAGCCGGCATTGGTCAGCTCCAGGCCCATCGAGGACAATGGCGCCGCCTCTGCATGACTTTCAAATGCCAACGGGCCCGGGTTAACACTATCGGCACCCTTCGCGCCGCCTGCGTTGCTGAATACACCCTGGCCGTCCTTGACCATGGCATATGCGAGCGAATACTTGTCCTGCATCCCGCTTACTCCTGTTTAACGCCAAGGCGAGTGATCGCAATGTCGTAGCGGCGCAATGCTTTTCCGGCGTCCCAGTCGAGGATCTCCGCCTCATTGACCGAGTAGATCAGCGGCACCACATCGAGGATTACGTCGATGTCGCGCTGCGAAAGAAGTCCGCCGGTTGATTTAAAAAATCGTCGATGCGCTCCTGCAGTTCCGTCCAGTCGGGCACGGTCAAACCGGCCAGGTCGGGAATCATCAGGCCAGTGCAATGGGCGGTGATGAACTCGGCGCGCTCTTTATTGGTGGCGAGCTTTTTCATCACTTTGGTGGCGCGTAGGGCGGGCATTTCCAGGGGTAGTTCGGTCAGGGTTCGGCCGGCTGCGTCCAAGGGCAATAGCAACTGGACGGGTTGGTCGTGGGGTGTCGCGTCCTGTGCGTCCATGAAGAACGACGCAGGGCGCGTCGACATTTCATGTACGTACTGGGCAATGCTCACGTAATCCGGGCGCTTGAGCTGGTCGAGCTCTTTTTCCGACAGGCCGGTGGCGAGTTTCGCCAGTTCGAAAAACTGATCGTCCTCGTCATCTCCGGCCCGGGCCAGCGCGTCTTTTTGCGCGGCGTAAAACAACGGTTTGAGCTGAACCTGCTGGATCGTCGCGCCGGTGTCGGCGGTGATCGGAGCCAGCAGGATATGCAACGGTGGCATCCAGGCCATGGGGCAATTCCTTGTTGAAAGGTATTGAAAAGT
The DNA here is from genome assembly GCF_001427465.1 of Pseudomonas sp. Root569. Lineage (NCBI taxonomy): Bacteria > Pseudomonadati > Pseudomonadota > Gammaproteobacteria > Pseudomonadales > Pseudomonadaceae > Pseudomonas > Pseudomonas sp. Root569. The sequence continues at coordinate 8,996 of NZ_LMGQ01000001.1, forward strand.
ACCGAAAATCCAGATCTGAACGCGGTCCCTGTGGGAGCAGGCTTGCCTGCGATAGCGTCAACTCGGTGCTCCAGACACACCGAGTCGCCTGCATCGCGGGCAAGCCCGGCTCCCACATTGACCGTGCCTGCCTTAGATTGCAGTCATTTTTTAAGGCATCAGTACGGCGCGGCGCGCATCGCCAAGAATGTCGACGCCGTTGAGCACGAACTTCTGGGTGCGCACGTCGATGTCGATCACCGAAATGCCATTTTCCAGACGGTTGTAGGTACGGCAAGACAGTTCCAGTGTGGTGGTGGCCTTGTCGCCCATCTTCAGCTTCGCCTCCTCCAGGGATTTGAGCTTGCCGCCGACGGTGTGGTAGGTGAAGTAGGTCTTGCCGTCCTGGTCCTGGCCGGCTTCACGCACGTTCAGCAAAATGTCGTCGCCCGTGCGCACGCCCAGGGCCAGCATGATTTCCGGGCCGGCACCTTGCAGCACCAGTTTGGCATTGAGCACTTTGCCGCTCTTGGCCATTTCTTCGGCGATGAAACGCCCGCCGGACATGGCTTCCATGTCGAACTCGATCTTCGGCGGGGTGAACTCTTCCACGGTTGCGGACAACGGCAGGCCTTGAAGGGTGGCCGCAATGGCCTGTCTGACTCGGTTGGTAAACATTAGAGAACGTCCTCCAGGAACTGCTCGATGATTTCATCGCGTGCGTTGAGTTGATAAACCATGTGTTCGTTCGGCGCGTAGCGGCCATAGTCGATAACGATGAACCAGGTGCCGTTCTTGTACTTCTCGACGCTGTTCAGTTCCGGGTGCAGGTATACGCTGCCGCCGGGGATGGTTTCGTCGGCCACCAGGGTTTGCAGCCAATCGTTGATGCGCTTGACCTCCTGGTCCATGAAGGACTTGGTGAGGTTCTTGGCCATGGCTTTCTGGCCGGCCTTGACCAGCTTGCGGCTGATGGCATCTTCCAGGCCGACGTAGCTGATGAACTTGCCGGTGATGGAGCGGTTACCCAGCAGCGAGAAACCGCCGAGGATGGTGCGCGCGTAGTAGCTCACGCCGTGGCGGTTGAGCAAGTCGCCCTCGGTGGAGGTGTCGAGGATGTTGTACTCGACCACGCGGGAAACATCCTCGGAGAAGGTCACCTGGTTGCCCGGGCTTTCCCACTGCTTGACCTTGGCCAATGCGGCGATGGCCAACGAGGATGGCGACAGGAACACGTTTTTCTTCGCGGCCTTGGAGTACACCGACGGCATGTTGTGCACCAGCAGGCAACGGTCGAAGCCAAGGTCGGCACCGCCCAGCTCGCCGCTGTAGGCAACTTGGTCTGCAACGGAAGCGTCCTTGCCATCCAGCACCACACGCGCCTTGATGCGCTTGCCGAAGGAGGCGAATTCACCGGCGACGGCCTTGGTGCCGGTAAAGCCTGGGGCGCCAATGATGGTCAGGTCTTCCTGGACGCTGCTCAGGGCCGCCAGGCCCAGCTTGCGACCGGTGACCGGGTCGTTGCCGCCGATCACATTGTTGACGGTATCAGCCGGGGTGGCGCCTTCTTCGACGATGACCACATAGACCGGCACCTTGACCACTTTGAGGATCTGGTACACAGCCTGGAACAAGGTGCCCGACTCGGTGCCGGTAGGGTCCAGCAACGCCTGGGTGGTGAAGCTGTTGATACGGAACGGCGCGTTTTTCGGGATCGATGCGTGGGCATTCGGCGCAGTGCCGACCAGGCCGATCACGTTATCACCCAGGCCACCCATGGCCTCGGGGGATTCAGTGGCATTCACAGTGATGCCGTTGTGCTCGAAGTTCAGGACTTCTGCCATGGTTATTCAGCCTTCTTGGGGGTGGAATTGAGGACGCTGGTCAGTTCAAGGCGGCCAGCGGTGCGTAGGGCGGATGCTTCGACGTCGAGCAGTTCCAGTTCCTCGCCGGCGGTGGACCAATGGCCGTTGCCGATGGGGAATGGGATGAGGACGGTGTAGGTTTGACGGGTGGGCATGGGTGGAAATCTCCGGGTGGAAAATGCCAAAGCCCCTGCGGGGAGGGGCTTTAGGGAGGCGAAAAAAAACCGCTTTCGCGGTGGGGATCAGTTGCGATCAGGCAAGGGGTAGAGCGCCTTGATTTCGGCGACTTTGTCACGCCAGGCCTTTTCTTTTTCTGGAGTGTCGTCGTATTGCCATTCCAGAAACAAAGGATCAGCTTCAGTTACGTACAACGTACGACGCGCAGAGATAACACTTTCCAACTTGGCACTGTTTTCCGCCTGCATGACGAGTTCATCTGCGCGAACCTCGTCAAACCCCAATGCCATCAACGTTGGGCGGTCCGCAGGAACATTGATCAGCGTCTCACCCGAGGGCAGCAGTAGTTTTTTGATATATCCAACCATCTTCACACCCCTTTTGCTGTGTAGCGCAGGTCGTTATCCAACGTGTAAGCCAATCGGCTTTCCGGATAAGTTTCTCCAAGTTCGGTGGCGGTTATCGCAAACGGTTTCACCTTCCAGGAAATTTCATATTCAGGGGTCACTGCTTGACTCAATTCCACTTCAGCATCTGAGCGACTGTACTTCACAGGTTCCTCAAAGCTCTTGGTGACGATATACGTCAGCCCACCACGCAAATAGCAGCCAGATTCCTGCGGGGACGAGACCAATGTGCCTGGTGTCTGGTTTAGCCAAATGGGCTTCAAGCCAGTGACCGGACGGACGTACGACCACATCCCGAATTGAGCACGACGGACGGTTTCTCGGTAGGTTTGAGAGATGCGCTTGATAGTCAAAAAATTAGCATCCCCATTCCATGGGATCCCACAGCCCTCCATTTGCAGATTTAGACCGGCGACATGTGGCTCGAAATTGTTGTTGAATGGATTGAGGCCTGCGTCCAAGCCATAGTTTCTGGAAATTATGATTTCCGACATACCTCTCTCGTTACCTGGCATACGCCACCAGACCGGATAAAAAATATTGGTAGACAGTCCTGTAAGATCAATTGTTTGCGTATAAGAAGCACGACCATTAATATCCTTAGCCTGCACACTATTACGCCAAGCAGTAAACTGACTCGAAGCGGCCTCTACCCGCGCATCAATCTTCCCAATTTGATTGGTAACCGTCTCCGTAAGCTTATTACATGCATCCACAACTTTCGTGATAGTCGTTTCAAGTCCCATCATCAACTCCCTGTCAATTAATCTTTCCAGCACTTTTGTCAGTGCAATTACTTCGCTTCGATATGCATGACTCGAAACATCAGGTCAAGGTGGCGTGACATATTGCCAACCGAAGCCGCCGCCATAATCGCGATCTCTTCAGCCAACAATACGTTCAGGTTTTCACTCCCCACCACAATCGTCACGCTATCCGCCGGCAACGGCGAAACATCCAGCGTAAACTTCTGCAGCACCCGCGCCGCCGCCGCTTTATACGTCAGCAACTTCCCCGCTACGGAATACACCGCCAGCAAGGTCCCACTGGCGAGGTAAAAACCGAACTCGCCAATCTCATACTCACCGTCGCCATCAAACAGCGCGGCCATCCTGAGTTGGCGCTCGCCCAGGTCTTCGTAATCGACGATGGCCACCCGTTGGCGCTCGTCACGCAAGGCCACTTCTGTGCCGTCGGGGGTATAGCGGCCAGTGCCGGCGCCGATATGGGTGATTTCGCCTTTGAGGCCTTGGTTCTTTGCCTGCAGCACTTCATCCAAACCTTTGGAAGTGAAGCGCACCAGGCGCGTGATTTCATCTGTCATGGCTGCGCCCTGAGGTCGTAGTCGTTAATGGTGTAGTGCTGGGCAACCCCGGCACTGTTTAACCGGGCAATCAGCGCCAATTCCGGCAACGCACCGTTTAGATAGAACTCGCCGTCGCTTAAAGGGGCGTCGAGTACTTGCGTGAGCGCAAGCTGACCTTCGGTCTCATGCACGATGGTAATCGTCGCCTGGTCGCGCTCACTCTTGGCCGCATTGATACGCCGGATCAGCCGGTTGTGATCACCGCTGGACCAACTGCGCCCGATGATCGCCTGCACGTCGAAGGTGTAAGGCACACCCAAGGGGCGCTGCTGATACCAGGCGCTGATGTTGGGGGTAAAACCCAATGACTCCACCGCATGACTCAGCGCCTTGGGCGTACCGGCCTGGCGCTGGATCTGCCAGGACAACGCCACGGTCAGGCGCTTTTCCGCCTCGCTGGCCTCGGCATCCCATTCGCTGACGCCGCGGTCGGCGGCCAGGTAAGGGAGGAATTCGCTTGGGGTTTGAAGTGGATTCATCAGCGCTGGAAACGGCGGTGTGACTCGCTCAAGCAACGTGCCGAAGCCCAAGTCCAACGCCTTTTCCAGCGGTGAACTGTTGGCCGGCAACAAACTCGCTTTAGGCTCACTCATAGCGTGCGCACCTCCACCTCGACACCTGTGCAATACGGCGCCTGGAACGCGGTGCTGACAATCGGCGCCAACGGTTCAAGGATTTGCAGTTGCGCAGCGCCGGCACTGTGGATGGCGTAGTCGATCCAGCTGGGGTCAACCCGCCCCTCCAGGCGATGGCAGGACTCTGCGTAGTCTTGCAGCAGTTTCTGCGCCGCTACCTGGGTCAGCCCCGAGTCCGGGCCGGCGTTGATCTTGGCCACCACGCGAATCTTGTAAGGTTGAATCTGAGCGCCCTGGACGGTGACAAGATCGGTTTCCGGCCTTACATCCGGCCGTGCGAAATGTCGACGCACACCGTCAAGCAAGTCGGCAGATGGTGTGCCGTCGCCCTCCCTGGAAAGTACGGTAACCATGACTTCGCCCGGTGCGGTGCGTCGAGCGTTGCCGTCCTTGACCTGGGCCGCATAACCATCCGGATCGAAGGTGTAGGTGACAGTCACCACTCCCGGCGTCGCACTCTGCACTTTCACCGCCGGACGCTCGCCAAGGGTGAACACTTCGCGGCGATACTGCATCCGCGAGCCGGCCGCCGGAGCATGGGGCGCCAGGTAGTAACGCAGGCGAGCGTCGTCGTCGCTTTCCAGGGTGGGCGGTACCGGCGGGAAAGCAGCCGGGTCGCCAGGGTCGAGCACTTGGCGTTCCAGACCCATATCGGCCAGGCGCGCATCCAGGTTGCTGCCGGTGGCCCACCACGCGAGCATCTGCTTGATACGCGCGTTGTATTTGCGCTCGTGGGTTTGCAGGCGCACGCAAAACGCTTCCAGGGCCAGGGTCAGCAGTTCGCTTTCATTGTCGAGACTGACTTTGAGTTTGGCCGCGCTTTGCGGAGCTCGGCTGGCAACGTAGTCGATGACAAACGCCTTGAACTCGGCGAGCAACGGTTCGAACTCATCCACCTTGATGATGGCCGGTTCCGCCAGCTGGTTCTGGCCGGGGATCAACATGCTCATGTCACGACCTCGAAGGTTTGTTGGCGGTTTTTCCAGTTGCCGGCAAACCGCAGCAGCAGGCCGGCGCCTTGACGGGTGGCGACGATGACCTGGGGTTCAAAATCGTCGATGCCATTGTGGGTGTTGTAGAACGCCTGGGCGGCGTGGCTTTGGGCGAGGATCAGCAGGTCATCACCGAGGTTCTGGCCGAGCAGTTGTGGGATCAGCGAGCCGTAAAACGGACGCTTTTGCCGAGTGCCCACGGGGGTGGTCAGCGCTCGGGTGGCGCGCTGCACAAATTGCAGCCAGTCATCGACGGCTGCGCCGGTGTTCCTCTCGATTCCGAGCATGGGATGTCCTTATCGGGGGCTGATGAGTCGTCCTTGATGGTCCACCACCGGGCCGCTGAAGTGCGCGCCGCCGGCATCGAGCAACAGGCTGGTGCCACCGATTTGCAGAATGATGCCCTGGGCGTTGAGGGTCAGGCTGGTGGCGCCGACCTTGACGTCGACTTGTTCGCGGGAGCCGCTGAAGGTGGTGGGGCCATTGACCCAATTGAAGGTATGACTGGCATCGTCATAGTCGCTTTGGGTGCCATCTTGATGGCGACGCCGGGTCAGCGTCGCAACACTGGAGACCGGTGGAAAACGATCACTGTTGAGACCAAACAGGGCCACGGACTGCGCACCGCCTTCCCCGCCCCCGTAGTTGAGCAACAGACATTGTTCGCCCACTGTTGGAATGCGCGTTTCGGTTTGCGCACCGGCGCTGGGATTGAAAAAGCGGATCGATGGGGTGAGCAAGTCACCGTGGCTGACCTGGCAGGTATTGCTGGCAGCATCGACCTGCTGGCAAACGCCAATCCGGCAGAAGCTTTCGGCGCGTCGATACAGGTCTTCGAGTTGGGTCTCCATTTCCGCCAAGCGTTCGATGATCGGTCCCAATTGCATGCGTAACAGCGCGTCGAACATGGGCTACTCCGCCAGTGGCTTGTATTGGGCCGGGTCGTCGATGTTGGAGACGTCCCAAGTGCAGGCAAACAGCGGCTGGCCTGTAGGATCTTCAAGTAACGGCGGTCCCAGATAGACGGTTTGGGTGAAGGAAACCGTCCAGGTGTCGTAGTCCGCATCAAGGGTGCTGCGCACAGCTGGAGCGGCGACGATATTGGCGGGCAAATCGCACTGTGCCTGGGGCAGGTTCCAACGGTTATCCAGCACCAGGTCCATCAGTTGGCTGGCCAGGTCGCAGGCATCGAACGGCAATGCACCGGGGGCGACTATGGCCCTGAGTGAGATGCTCAGCACGTGGGCCTTGCGCCCTTCGCGAGAACGAATGCCCGGGCCATTGCCTTCGACGGTGACCTGCACACCGGTTTTTTCAGTGTCGCCCTGGAAGTCCTGATGACTGCCGACCTTGAGGTCCGGGAAGGCTGCATGCAGCGCAGCGCCCACGGCCTGGGGCAGTTGGGATGGCTTTTCGATAAGCGTCATTTTGAGTAGCGTCCTTGCAACAATTACTGCGGGTCCTGGCCGGAGCCTTGGTTGATCCCGATGCGCTTGGCCGCCCACCGTTCATAAAGGCCGATAGCCACATCGGCACCGGCCATAGCGGTGAGGCAACCAATGGCGCCGGCGGTCCAGATCGACATGCCGGCGGCGTAGCACAGCATCAGCGCCGAAACCCCGCAGACCATGCAGGCCCCGGAGCGCAGCGCCAGACGGCGGATCAACGACCAACCGCGGGCACCTTCCTTGTCGGCGCGCCACATTTCTCCAGACACTCCGCCGATCACGGCCAATACGATGACCAGCCAGATAGGCATTTCCGCTAACGCTTGCTGTTCATTTGTCATGTCACGCCTCCTGGCTGAGCAATTAATAATCCATATTTCATTTACACATGCTTCGATAGGTAGGCATTCCAAAAAGCCCGGTTGCCCGGGCTTTTCAGTAATGCTGTCCTCGGACTTTCGGCGCTACTGGCGCGGTACGGTCCTTTCCTCAATGTTTTTCCGACCACGATCCCTGTCTGCCGGATAACTGCTTCTGGTGCTTTACGCTGCACACCCGGGTCAGTTGCCAACCCTCTGAACCGTCAAGGCCGGTTCATCGCTGCCTGTTTTTGAAGCGTTGAAACTAAAGAGCGTCGGCATCCTTGCCGGTGTTGCCTGGCATCCCTGCCATCGCTTCGATGGCGTCCTTGCCGATGTTGCGTGCCTTCCTTGTCTTCCTTGGCAGCATCCTTGCCGCCTCCACCAGGCCTTGTTGGCTGGCTTGAGGTGAAGAATATGCATGTATGCATATACAGTCAATGCACAAATGCATTTATTTTTGCTATGGAAATGCACGGATGCATTTGAAGCCTTGCGGGCTTGGGGTTTGGCGGTTTTCTGCGGGCGAAAAAAAACCCGCTCATGGGCGGGTTTCGTCTTACGCGAGGAGGTTAGCGGGCGTACATGCCCCACCAGAAAACATGCCCGAGAATGCTGATCTGCTCATCCTGGATATCCTGGAAGCTGTAGTCCTCATCCGGATGCTCATCACGATTGAAGCTGCGCAGGCGGATTCCCGAAGGCAGGCGGTAGAGCTGTTTGACCCGCAGTTGGCCGTTGTGGTTGATGGCATACAGATCACCATCGACGATATCGCCAATGCCGCTCTTGCCGGCGTTCACGCCAACCGTGGCGCCATCACGCAGTACCGGCAACATACTGTTGCCGCGCACCGTCACGCACTTGGCCTGGTCGAACTGCACGCCGTTATGCCGCAGGCTACGCTTGCCGAACCGCAGGCTGGCCTTCTCGCTTTCCTCGATGACGAATCTTCCTGATCCAGCAGCCAATTCAACCTCGCGCAGAAAGGGGATCGACACCTCGTCATCATTGACGGGAGTGTCGTCGTCCCACAGGCTTATGTCCTTGAGTTCCGAATGCATCGGGTCGCGCCCGTCATCGCGCAACCCACCCACCGCAGCGCGCCCGCGCAGTTGGTCGGTGCTCACGCGAAAATACTCGGCGATGCGCGAGATGTGTTTATCCGACGGATCAACGATCTTGCCGCTGAGGATCCGGGACAGTGTGGATTGAGGCACGCCGGTGCGCCGGTGAAGCTCCGTGGGGGAGATTCGGTCGCGATCCAGCAGCTCTCTTAAGACGATAGAAACGTTGCGTTTTTGCATAACGCGGATAGTGACGTGAGTTTTCGGAGTTGGCAAATGCTAATTTGCATATTTATGCATTAAACAGCCAATTCTGTTTACCATGAAACAAAATACTGTATATGCAAACAGTTGATTACCCACTACTCTTGCGGGCGGCCTGATTGAGACGCCACGGATGTCAACGTCCCTTGCTTATCGACAATTCAGGGGCTATGTATAAAACTCCTTAATCACCTAGCCAGCAACGACGGAGGTGCTCATGGCTTATTCAGCGCTAGCTGTTGCTAACGCCTTCATTGAACGCGCGAAGGAAGGCAAGGTTTCGGGCCTGACCCCGATGAAGCTGCAGAAACTGCTGTTCTATACACAGTCCTGGCATTTGCGCGAACGGGACCAGCCCCTGATGGATGACCACTTCGCCCGCTGGCAATATGGCCCGGTCATCCCGTCGCTTTACCATGAGTTGAAATCCTACGGTAATCGCCCGGTGACCGCACTGCTCAGCAACCTGAAGCCCGACGCCGAAGACATTGTCTTCGTAACACCGAGGGTTCCTGAGAGCGATACCTACACCCATCGTTTGATTGACCGGATCATTAACAAATACGGCAAATGGTCCGGCACCCAACTGTCCAACCTTTCCCACGAGGACGGCACAGCCTGGGCCCTCAAGGGCGCCGACGGTTCGGCTATTGACTGGGAAGACATGGCAGCACTCATTCACCCAAAGAGCCGCATCCGTGAGTGAAGAACTCGACAACCTGGAACTCACCCTGCCCCCCGTGGCAGGGCCTGACCAGGACACCCAAGCCGGTGGCGAGCAAGCCATAGGCACCGACGATGAAAGAAGCCAGAACCTCAAAGACCAGAAGGCTGAAAGGCAACTGCGCAAGAAATATGCGGGGCGTGCGTTTTGGTTCGCTGCGTGCGGGGTGATCTTCTGGGGGGTCCTGCTGGTGTGGAATGGCTGGTCGACGTATTACTCGGGTAAAGCGCCGTTCTCGGACAATGTGTTGATTGCCATCACTACGGCGACTTCAATCAACTTGTTTGCGGCGTTTCTTGGGGTGATCAGAGGGTTGTTTCCGGCCAGTGGGCGTAAATCCAAATAGTCTGGTCGTACTCATGCCCTGACTTCTCTCTATCCGGCATTGAGATGTGAGCACGCAAAAGTCAGCTCATCATTTTCAAGGCACTGATCGGATTTTTAGTTTTTGCCCACCTTATCCAGCAGCGACCGGCTGCAAAAATCGCACCGAGGCGGAGTTTCATCTTGCGGCCAACACTCCAGATTTCCGCCACGTCCGTATTGCGCAAGACCCAGTCCCGCTTAATCGGGTCGGTGATATTGGCCACCCCGGCCAGCATCAATTGAAGCCGCACCCGCGGCGGCTTCTGTCGTCGGCCAGTCAGCGGCGCGGAGTCTGCAAAGCGTGGTAGCCGTAATCGGCGCGAGCTTTGCGTAAAGGAACGCCCGCCTCGATAGCCGCACGAATATGTTCTTCGGCCTGGTGGATTTCTTCGGCCACCTCCAGCACTTCGCTCAGTGAGCCGGCCGGAATCACCACCAGGCCGTCACCGTCGCCGCGCAACCAATCATCGGGTTGTACCCGCACGCCACCCAGCGTAACGGGCGCCTGGATCGCTTCGACACGCACGCGATCCTTGCCGGTGCGCATCCAGTTCCCCCGGGAAAAGATCGGGTAGTTAAGCTCCAACGCACGGTCGACATCGCGGCAGATACCGTCGATCACCGTCCCGGCCAACTGCTTACGGGCGGCGGTAGAGGTCAGCAAATCGCCCCACACGGTGGTGTCGAGCCGCGCCTGGTTGTCGATCACTACCACCTGGCCGGCCTCAAGGTCGTCGATGTAGTCACCCACCGAGCCGCCGTCCAGGCCAATAGGGCCGTAGCGCAGGGTCCAGGCTTTGCCTGTAAGGTTGAACGACCGGTCCAGAGGCATGATGTCGGTGCACTGGCAAACGATTTTCAGGCGGTCCATCGCATCGCTGAGGTCGGTGCAACTCAGGGCGTCGAGGCGGGTAACAATAGAGGTTTGCATAATGTGGCCTTCCTTGTGTCCTGTGGGTTAACGCGCGGTGGCGTCGGCACTGAATGCGTGGATCTTGTCGACGATCTGGCGTGACGCCGTCCGGATTGCCGTAGTGGTATTGCCAGCGATGTGCGGCGTCAATTGCGCATTGGCAATAGCGGTCAATGGCGAGTCGAAGCGGTCTTTTTCAAGGGCAAAGGTATCGATGGCGACGGCTTTGATATGCCTGGGAAACTGGCGCATGAAGGCGGCCAACTGGTGTTCGTCGACGATCCCGCCGCGCGCGGTATTGATGAGGATTGATCCCTGGCGCATCTGCTGGAACTCGGCAGTGCCGAACAAGCCTCGGGTCTGCGGGGTGAGCGGTACGTGGATCGAGACGATGTTCGCCTCGGCCAGTAACTGTTCAAGACCTGCCCGCCGTTCAAGCCCAAGGCTGTGCGCCACCGGTTCGGTAAAACGTTCGGACCCGGTGGCGATCACCTTGATGCCCAGCGCCGCAGCCTTGCGCGCCACCTGCCGGGCAATGCTGCCGGTGCCCACCAGCCCAAGCGTCAGTTCGGCATATTCGCAGGCAGGTGCCAAGGAGCCTTTTGCCCAATGGCCGTTGTGCGTTTCCGCGTTGTAGTCATCCAGGTCGCGCGACAGAAACAGCGCCTGGGCCACGACGTATTCGGCAACAGCGGCCGCGTTGGAGCCCGGTGTATTGAGGATCGCCACACCACACTGCTCGCACGCCAGCCGATCAATATGATTGACCCCTGTGCCAGCCTGGGCAATGGCGCGCAGTGGCGTGGCCAACGCCGGCGAGGTGGTAGCGCGGATCAGGCCAGCGCCCAACGGGATGTTCAGGCGCGTCTTGAACACGCTGTAGCCCCCGGCCTGACTCACGGCGGCAATAAAGCCAGGCTCGTCATGGCAGTTGATCTCGGCATAGTGAATGCGCGTGCCGTAGTGCTGGCGAATGCGCTCTTTGTCCGCGAAGTAATGCAGGTTGAGGGTGACGCCCAGGCCCAGCTCAAGAAAGCGATCGACTTCCTCAAACAGTAACGGCGGCCCGGGGGCATCCAGTATCAGGGTGGTAACTGCCATACAGTTGATCCTCTTGGAGGGTAGCGCCTGCCGATACCCAGGTTGCCCTGGGCATCGGGGTTAATCACCAGGTGAAATGGTGGGCGCTTGCGGGATCGACCAAGCCTGCATCGGTACTCACGGCCGCGAGGAACCCGCTGTAGAAATCATTCAGCGATGACGACTGGATGAACGCGGGATTGCTTTTGGCGTAGATCAGAAACAAGCGATAGATTCGCAAGTTCTTTTCCTTGAGGTAGACCTCGGCCCTGAGGCTGGGCCATAGGTTGAGCAAGCTGCCTTCCTTGATTTTCCATGGATCCGCCGGCTCGGTGCCGTTGGTGGCTTTGTACACGAAGCGCTTACCTTCAATCACTTCCAGGTGCAGGCTGGCCAGCAGCTGTTCGGCGGTGCCGACGGCTTCGGTCTTCAAGGCTTGCGCCAGCATCTGGATGTGGGCCTTTTCCGGGATGCTGCCGGTCAGGGTCAGCCAGGCGCATTTGAGGTCGGTTCGCGCAATGGCGTAGGCCATGCCTTTGACGTAGGTGTGAAAGCTCTCATCCTCGTTGAAGGCCTTGGACAAGTAAGTTGCCGGCTCTTGCGCAAACTGCCCGACGCCGATCAGTTCGCTGTGCAATCCACCGGCCAGCAAAGCGCGGGTCCAGGGAATCGCACGAATGGCATCGGGACGCGACTCGAACACCTTGATGTTGAAGATACGAGAAGGCGGCCGGGTGCCTTTGGCGGTGGCCCTGACCACATCGAATCGCGCCAGGTCCCGCAGCAGGGAAGGCAGCGCCGGATGCTCGAAGAACGTCGCCTGGTAGCGGCGCACCACGTCCCCCCAACGTTGAACCCTGCCGGCAATGACCTCCTCGGACGGCTGCGGCTTGGGCTCGGCGTGCATACGGTACAACTGGCTGAGAAAGTTGACGGACTGGTTGCGGGTCAGCAGGTGAGCGCGCATCTCCGCACAGCCGGCCAGCATGAAGCGGGTTTCCGGGCCCTCCAGCGCGCCGAACTCCTGCAAGGTTTCGGCGATCACCCCATTACACCGTGCGTGTTCCCCGCCCATGATGACGTGGACGACCACCTCGATGCCGTAGCGGGCCGCGATCAACTTGTGCTGATTGGCAATAGCCATGTTCAGCTTATGCATGGCCTTGCCGCCTTGCTTGCCCGTGTCGCTGGGGCCAAACGTGATGTATTGGCGGTTGACGCGCGTTGCCAGGTGCTGGCGGTACACCGGGTTTTCGTACACCTCATGCACCGTGGCCAGCGTGCGCTCGGCGCCTGCCAGGTCTTCAGGTTGCAAAGCGATGTCAATCCCGTCCCGTACCTGGGCCGCTTTCATCAGGAACAGCACCTCCAGCGCGCTGATGGCCGAGGTGTACTCGGCGATCCCGTGGATTTTCATCCGGTCGCGATAACGGTCGATCATTTCAAACCGTTCCACCGCATTGCGCGCATCGTGCATGCGGATATAGCTCGGATCCTGCTCCATCAGCGCAATGTAATCCTGGCCGGCATATTGCTCGGCTTTCCGGGTGTAAATCGGCGTGGTGCGTTGCAAATACTCCTGCCACAGGGCAGCGGGCGTCCGGGCAGCCCCGCCCTCCAGCGCGACCTCAAGGGCGGCCTGACGCGCACGCTCATCCAGCTCGTGATAGTGCCGGCCCTGGCCCAGGCCGATGGTTTCCAGCCACTGGCTGGAAAGAATCTCATCGACCACGCTGCTGAACATCTCGGCGTTTTCACGAAACTCGATATCCAGATAGTGAAAGCCAAACGCATGCACCCGCAGCAGCAGACGGTCGATGGCGGCGGGCTGGGTAAAACGGATGCTGCTCAGTGCGTCGATCAGTTCGGCGGGACGCTTGAAATGCTCGGGATGATCCTTGCCCACGCGAGCACGAATCTCTTCAAGGCGATGCCGTGCGCCGCCGTCCTTGATCAGACTGTCGATATCAGCGATGTAGCGATTGCGCAGCGCCGTTTCCAGCGCCACCACCAGGGTTTCGGTGTGCTGGTTGGTGTCATAGGGGCGGCCATCCTTGTCGCCGTATAACCAGGTGAACAAGGTCAGCCATTTTTCCTGCGGCGCCAGGCCCAGGGCGTGATGCACGTCGGGCAACGCGTCATACACACTGTCGGCGTAAAAAATCTGTGACTCGATATCGGAGCCATTACTGCCCGACCACACGGCGTTGTACAACTCCAGCAGGAGCTGCGCAGTGACTTGAGGCTTTTTCAGGCCACGATCCTCGACGTGCTGTGCCAGTTTCTGCAAGACCAGCACAACGGAATGCTTGAGCTGGTCGGTCTCTTTGCACAGCACTCCCAGGCTGATATTTACTCCCGCAGGCGCTGCAATCAACTGCGGATCGAGCGTGAGCAACTGACGAGGCAGACTGGCTTGCGAAGCAATCTGGGTCGCCACACTCCTGACCGACAATTCGAACAGCAGTTGCTTGATCAGTAACAACTTCCAGAACGCCTCGACGTCTTTGCTGGAGCGCGATTCGAAGAACGCCTTGCCCAGAGCTGCGGCCAATTTCGAATCACCCTTGTCCAGATACGACAGCGTATCGATTTCAGCATAGATCCTGAGACAGGCACGGGCATGCGGAGTGTGGGAAGCATCATCCGTGTTGGCCTTGAGTGCGTGCTCCAGGGCTCGCCATAGGACGTCATGCAGTAGCGCGGGGTTGGTATGACCGAGTGAGGGGCGAGTTGATGCATTTTCCAGTATGGAGTTGATCACATGATTCATGGGTTCAAGCCTCGATAATTGTCAAATCCCTTGTTTGCAGTGCGCCGAACAGACACACGCAAAATCATCAATGTCCCAGGCTTAACCCACTGCGTCGTAACGAACGGAAATCACCTGTTCGCCGACAGAAAGCCCCCTTGTCGGTACCGAAAAACGGCAAAAAAATGAAACAATTTGTTACATCCGTGAGCAATAAAACATGCTCCGAATTTTTCAACAAAAGACCTTTTTGGAATAGACACTCAGGAAAAAATGATAGGAAGCTAATAAAAATTACATCAATGATTCTGTTTTAGTGCGGATGTTTTTTCTAAAACCCTGATTATTCGAAATTAAATTCACCCGCTCAAAAACGCTCGCCCCAGGAAGAATCTCGCGAAGGCACGACCTACGAGCGCAACTTAAACAATTCTTCATAAACACGACTTTATTAAAAGCCAGAGCAGGTTCACGCGTTAACAGCGGTGTTTCCTTGCAAAACGCTTTGCACCACACCTCCAATCTCCTCCACGTCGCCAAGCTGCTCGCAGAAGATGCGGCGATGACCAAGGAGACGGACCGTTACGCCTGGGCTTCGCATTACTTGCAGGAAATGGTCAAGACGGTGGTTGATGATGTGGTGAAGGTGTTGGATTCGCCGGTTAATACTCAGTAAGCCGCGAAACAGAAAAGGCTGGTAACCGCTAACCTGTGGCGGCGCCGCTCCTTTAGTGGTGGATGTCGGGGCCGCACCGCTTTTGCTTTTTACCTATCCGTTTGCGACCTGCGAACCCCCGACCTCGCGTGTTAACCTTGCCGCCATCGCAAAAAATGCTGGGCCAAGCGCCCCCTTTGCCCCATCACTTTCAACGAATTTGCCTACTACCCAATGAGTAAAAACACTTCAGACCTGTCCTCCCACACCCCGATTGTGTAGGGGTATGTGGGGGACTTTGAGGGATAGGCCCGTGGTTGCGGGCTTTGACGCTCGTACACAGCAAGTTGCATAAACGCATGATGGGCATTGAATGGCATAGATTGGCGTACGGTTTGCCCCATTTTTGCCCCACATATGCCTAAACTCGCTTTGTTTCCTGCGGGACCCCCAACGACGCTCTAACTGTACATGCGACGTCTCTTAGATCAGCGAGCCTTCGAAGCTCTTAACGAGACCCTAATTCCCTTTACGCACGCCAATATCTTCAAGGCTGTCAGCTGAGTTTAGCTTTAAGTACTAACATCTGGGGACCTCCTGGGATCGTTTGAAGCAAGCCATCACTATCAGTCGCAATGCCCAACCAATACTTTGTAAATGCCCCCCCGAAATCCATGAGTAGGATGTATGGCTTTCGTAGAGTGTGCCTACACTGGAGGCAGATCGAATCGTCGCCTTACACCTAAACCGCCATGTGAGATTTTCGTACGTGTCCGACATTGCCTCCGTAATCGCAGAGTTCTCCCCTCTCGTATCCCCCTTATGGGAGAACATCAAAGGTTTTGCTAATTCTTCCTTCACGACTTCACTGGCGGGCGCTTTCGCAGGTGCGATAGCTGCGCAGCGCATCGCTGAAAAAGGCAAATTCAGAGATGAATTAGTAAAGGAATTTCAAGCTACGAACGCGGTGATATCGCTCGCAATAGGTATGGCCGCCCAAGCTATGGCACTAAAAAAACAGCACGTTAGAGCCCTGAAGAGCGATTACCTTAACGATCTGAAGAGTTTTGAGGCGCATAAAGAAAAAATCTATGAACGCAAAATTGCAGCAAATACTCCTTTCGAAGTAAAACCTAACTTTCTGTTTTTTCCGGAAATTTCTCCTCCAATCGCTAAACTCCAAGATATCGTCCTGAACCGCCTTTCTGCCGTGGGACGGACAATTGCAGTTGTGACCGCACTTGCTGATTCTGTGGGAAATCTGAATGGAGCTTTATCCAAGCGAAACGAGCTTCTGAACGCTTTCAAAAACAATGACTTTCCTGAAGGAGCCTCTTTCCACCATATGTACCTAGGCGTGTCGTATGGTGAAACCCACACAAACCAAGAGTACGGTAATTCGGTAGAAGCCATTTCTCTCTATACGGATGACATGATTTTTTTCAGCATTAAGTTATGTGAGGATTTGCGGGATCATGGTGAGACACTCAAAAAACGCTACAAATCGCGACTGAGGGGAAACCCACCAAGGATCTCAACTACAGACTTTGAAAAGCCGCGTCAGGATGGCTTGGTCCCGAAAGACGAAGATTACGTTGATTGGCTATCAGGCTTCGTCACCGTCCAAAAGGCAAGCTCGAAATGGTGGCAGCGTAAATAAAACCCTGTCCGCGGGAGGGCGACAGTTGGTTCTTCGCCTAGTTTTTTCTTGCAGTGGTGGCTTCCTAGACTGCCGACCAGCTCTTCGTCGGATTAGGTAAGCCATGACTGAGCCCTCAATATACTGTTTACATATACAGAGTCCTGTCAGAGCAACGATTATGCACATTTTCTATCCTCTGCCGATTCAGCACCTAGCCCGGATCGCAAGCATCCACAAGGGTTGACAAGGTGATTGGCTGTGCTCAATATATGTGCACAGCCGTTGAACGGTTGACCAAAGTGTCGGTTAAGTCCGATGCAATATACTGCGCATGCAGACCACAGCCACCTTTAAGGTGGCTGTTCTATTTCTGAGGGTTGTGAATGCATATCTGCTATATCGACGAGTCCGGCGATTCACAACCTGTCCAAAGCAACGTTGACGATAAGCAGCCTATGTTGATCGTTGCAGGGCTTTTTGTGGATGCGCAACGCATCAGCAGAATCACCGATGAGTTCATCAGCCTTAAACGCCGGTTCTATCCCAAGCTCTTCAAGGATGAGAAGCACGCCCTTAACGTGCTACTCAAGGAAATTAAAGGGTCGGACTTGAGGAGCGATGTAAGACGACACCCCGTGACCAATCCACGGATCGAGCATCACTTCAAATTTATCGATGGCGTTCTGAGCATATGCAAAGCTCACGGCATCAAGCTAGTAGCGCGAGTTTGGGTCAAGAAGTACGGTCAAGCTCTTGATGACCGTTCTGTATACACCATCACCGCTCAAAACATCGCGAAGCGGTTCCAGCATTTTCTAATTGACCAAGAATCCCGAGGCATGATCATCGCGGATTTTCGCGACCCTGCGCGCAACCGGTATGTGGCTCACTCAATCTTTACTCAAAAGCACAAACTGGGCAAAGGCGGAGATGCCTATCCATCTATTGAGGAAGCCGCAGTCTTCGGTATCAGCGACAACCACGCCTGCCTGCAAATTGCGGACCTGATCTGTTCAACCATCCTTTACCCTATCGCTGGCCGCATTGTTTGTGATGGTACTTTCAACAACGTTCACACCCATCCAAATTACGACTCGATCGTTCAGCGATATTCCAAACGCATCAAGGCTATGCAATATCACTGCGCAGAGAACGGCCAACGGAGGTGGGGAATTACCGTGGACGACCCGCATGGTCGACGGACCTCAATTTTCCCCCAACCACAACCTCTAGTACCTTCACAAGTGGCCGCGCCACTACAAGCCAGCTCCAATGATGGGGCTGTGTAGATCACGCGATTCACAAAATCCTAGATCAGGGATTTTCGAAAACTGAAACTAATCGCAGGCAACCGACCAAAGCTGATCAAGCCGCGTTGTATAGCTTTGGCTCATCATCTCTCGCCGCATACCCCATTCAGGGTTGACGGGCACACTGGCTGATCGCAGTGTCCCCCTACCCCACCGTTCGTTGATCTGATCCAGAACTGTCATCACCCTAGTTGACTCTGCCGGCTGTGATTTAGCGAACAGGTCATCGGTGTACTCGCCTGGCTGGCATAGGTCGATCAGCATCACCTCGGCCTTGCTATATTTGAAGCCTGATCGAAATATACGATCAAGCGCCCCTACCGCCGCCTGGGTGAGCAGGCGAACGTCGTCAGTGGGGTAAGGCATATCTACCACCACACCGTTGGCGTATTTCGCCTCTTCCGGATTGAACATGCCGGTACGGATGCTCACGCGCACCTTCTTACACAGCGAATTCTGGGCGCGGAGCTTCTCAGAGGCTCGCATCATGTACGTGGCCACCGCTTCTTTTATAGGAGGCAGCTCCGTCAACCGCTTGCCGAACATACGACTGCAGCAGATCTCCTGCTTTGGCGGATCGGGTTCGTCCAGCTCCAGACAAGGCGTACCGGCCAGCTCCCTTGCCGTCTTCTCGATCACTACGCTGAACTTTTTACGAAGCGTCCACGGGTCTGCCTTAGCCAGGTCCATGGCCGACATGATGCCCAGGGCACCGAGATGGAGTTTCATCTTTCGGCCGACGCCCCACACTTCTGCCACATCCGTATTGCGTAGCACCCAGTCACGCTTAACCGGATCGGTGATGTTCACCACGCCACCGGTTTGGGACTGCAGGCGCTTCGCGGTGTGATTTGCCAGCTTCGCCAGCGTCTTGGTGTGAGCGATACCTACTCCGACAGGGATGCCCGTACAGCGAAGCACCTGGGCCCGAATCTGCCGGCCTAAAGCATCCAGCCCGCTTATACCGGTAAGATCGGCGAATGCCTCATCAATGCTGTACACCTCAACTGCCGGCACCAACGCCTCGATCAGGCTCATCACCCGCTCGCTCATGTCGCCGTACAGCGCATAGTTGGAGGAAAACGGCACAATGCCGTGCTGCTTGAGCTTGTGCTTGATCTGGAAATACGGCTCGCCCATCTTGATGAAGGGCTTCGCGTCGTAGCTGCGTGCGATGACACATCCATCGTTATTGCTCAGCACCACGATGGGCACCTTCACCAGATCCGGCCGGAACACCCGCTCGCAGCTGGCATAGAAGCTGTTGCAGTCGATTAGCGCAAAGGTCGGTTCTTGCTTAGACATGGCTGCGCACTGTGCTGGTGATTACACCCCAGATTGACAGCTCATCCCCTTCAAGAACGTAACGCGCCGGAAATTTAGGGTTCTCTGATAGGAGGATCACCTCCCGGCCGCGCTTACATAGGCGCTTGCAGACGGGCTCATTGTTCAGCAGCGCCACCACCACATGCCCATGAGCAGGCTCAATGGCACGATCCACCACCGCGAGGTCACCTTCGAAGATACCAATCCCTTGCATGCTTTCCCCGGTGATTGCTACCAGGTACACATGCGGTGCGCGGATATTCAGAACCTCATCCAATGAGATGTGCTGCTCAATATGATCCGCTGCCGGCGATGGAAAACCGGCTGGGACCTGGAACGAACACATAGGCAGCTTCGCGCCTGCCTCAGCGATAGGACCTAGAATGGTGAAGCTCATGATGCGGCCTTTTACATATACTGTACGAATGTACAGTTAACTTTGTAGGATGCTTGCGGTCAATTTTTCTGTAGGGGATTTCGACAGGCGGAGAGGTGCGTATGTGCGGTCGATTCGTGCAGTACGAAGGGATGGCGATCTTCATTGAAGAACTGAGCCCCCAGATAGAGCTGTTCAGCGGTTACGACGCTCAGCCTATTGATTGCTACAACGTCGCACCGACAACACGGGTTCAGTTACTGCATGCTGCAGAGGATGGGCTGCATATCGATGCAGTCAAATGGGGATGGGCGCCGTCCTGGGCCAAGGGCAAGCGCCCCGATCCAATCAACGCCCGTGTGGAGACGGTCACCACCGGGAAGTTCTTCAAGCAACTTTGGCCGAATGGCCGAGCCCTGGTGCCGAGTGAGGGGTGGTACGAATGGGTCAAAGACCCTGACGATCCGAAGAGAAAGCAGCCCTACTTCATTCGCCTGAAGAGTCAGAAGCCCATGTTCTTTGGCGCGCTCGCCCAAGTTCATCCTGGCCTAGATCCCCACGACGGCGATGGGTTTGTAATCATCACCGCCGCCAGTGATCAGGGCATGGTGGACATCCACGACCGCAAGCCGTTGGTGCTGACACCTGAGCGCGCCAGGGAATGGATCGATCCCTACCTTACTCCAGCCCGGGCCGAGGAGATAGCAAAGGAATGTTGCCAGCCTGTGGAGGACTTTGAGTGGTATGCCGTTGGCAAAGCAGTGGGGAGTGTGAAAAACCAGGGGGCTGACTTACTGCTGCCTGTACCACCCAGGGATGTTTGACGCTATCAGAACAGTCCTCCCAATGCGGCTGGCTCCCAGTTCATGATCACCAATTCACCGCTAACCTCACTCTTTCCTTGCCGTTGGTTGGATGTGGTGTATCGAATGTCTACCATCTCGAAGTGAAGCCCCTCAAATACTCGCCGGATATCAGGGTGATCGTTGATGCTGACCATCACCTTGCCTTTGCAGCGCCGCATAAAATCGGCCATGCGCTCGTAATTCTCAAAAGGAAAGTCCACGCCGTAGCCGGCGGTCTGCCAGTAAGGTGGATCCATGTAGTGGAAGGTATGGGCACGGTCATACCGCTCGGCACATTCAAGCCAGCCCAGGTTTTCAACATAAGTGCCGGACAACCGCTGCCACGCTGCAGACAAGTTCTCCTCAATCCGCAGCAGGTTGATGGCTGGGCCGGTCGTTGCAGTTCCGAACGTCTGCCCCGTCACTTTGCCGGCGAAGGCATGGTGCTGCAGGTAAAAGAATCGGGCGGCGCGCTGGATGTCGGTGAGGGTTTCTGGGCGGGTCATCTTCTGCCACTCGAACACCTGCCGGGAACTGAGCGCCCACTTGAACTGGCGGACGAATTCTTCTAGGTGATTCTGCACTACGCGGTAGAGCGTCACCAGGTCGCCGTTGATGTCATTGAGGACCTCGACCGGCGCTGCCTGGGGACGCATGAAATAGAGCGCGGCGCCACCGGCAAAGACTTCAACGTAGCACTCGTGAGGTGGGAATAGCGGGATAAGACGGTCGGCCAGACGGCGTTTACCGCCCATCCAAGGGACGATGGGTGTGGACATGGGTGCAAGACCTTTACTGTATGGATGAACAGGTGCTAGGCTCGCCGTGCTTTGTGCACAAGGCAGGAGCCATGGCCGGGCTTGCAGGGTTGGTCTGCGGGTTTGGCGAGCCGGTATGAATGTTGACGCATCCATCCGGCTCGTTCCTTTTTACAAAATCATTTCATCGCGCACCCTCGGGGATCTCGCCAATGAACAAAAAACCTAGCAATTTCAAAAGGGATACGATTGCTTTAATAAGTAAATTTCCAAGCGAATTTATCTTAGCCTCTCTATTGGGAACTCTACCGACTGTATTCTTTAGCTCTACCGAAAAAGATGTTAATGAAATCGTACAAGGTATCCTTGCAATCGGCCCACTAATTCAGTACTCGGCATATCTTATTGCTCCTTACGCCCTAGTATTTATCATTAAGTATGGTATACGGTTCAGCTCTGACAAAAGCATAGACACCTTTAATTTTATCCATAAAAACATCGCAGAAGTAGGAGCAGGATTTCTTACTATCACCAGAACTGGCTTAGGTGCAACACTTGGAGTTTTAGTATTAGGGCTGACCACTGATATTATTACGATCAACAGCCAGCAAATCATGACATTAATCGTGATGATACTTTCACTCACCCTTACTAATTGCGCGCTCGCCCTTGGGAAAGATACGTTAATAGAGCAAACCACCAGACCATATATAAAAAACCCTATTAAGTTTAGCCCTAGCTTAAAGTAATCATTCATGGTGCCGGAGGGATATCGTCGTAACGTAAGCTTGGCAAGCTTTAAGCGCAATCAATCCTTGGTCGCCGGCATCGGTGATTCCGATAATTCGTTGAGCATGCGCTGGGTCAAGTTGGGCTCTTGTGGTGCCATGAACCACGCGGCCGGAGGCGGGGGTGGTTGGCATTGCACAGTTGCCGGTGGTTTCGGTGGCTGCGAGTACGGCTGACAGCCGCAGATCAGCAGTAGCCAGGCGATCACGCAGGCGAGCCTGCTTGGTTTGCTCATCGGTCAGTTCCTTGTGGTGGGTTTCGTCTTTGTTCTGCAGGCGTAGTTCCAGGGCCAGGCGTTTTTCCTGCTCGATGCGCTGCAGGTCAGCAGACGCTTTGGATATCTCGTTGAGGGTGTCCGCCTGCAGCCGGGCCTGGCGCTCCAACACACGGCCATAACGCCAGTCCTGCGCAGTCCAGGCCAACGCCGCGGATCCGGCGGCGACCATCAGCAACAAGCCGCCGACGACAGCGATTCGAAACTGCGCAGGAATCAGGTCGAAGAGACGCATAACACTGCCCTCGCCCTGCCCCAGAGCAGCAGCCGATCCTCCAGGCCGTTGAGGCCGCCATTGATCCGGCGGGTGATGGTGTTGAACTGCTCCTGATCCGCTAGGGCATTCAGCCCGTTCACCGACCAGAACCATGCCGCCGACTCTGCCGCCCATTGCGGCTGCTCGAGCAGTTCCGGTGTGCGCAACAATCGCTCATCGCCGAACAGCGCCAGGCTGCAGCGCAGGTAGTTGTCATGACCGGTGACCTGGATCAGCCCACGGCCCCGGTAGCGCTGACCATCCCCGTCAGCTTCCGGAGTATTACCGAGCTTGGCCGCCAGAGAGCCAGTGTCGTATTTACTGAGGTACTGATCGCTGCCCAGTTCGCGTACGTACTGCAGCTGACCCGACTCGTGTCCGACCTGGGCGAGGAATGCGGCCTGGCGTTTGGGTGTATCGATCTTCCTGTTGGTCATCGCTGCGTTTAAGGCAGATACAAAAACGCCCGCTTGGCGGCGGGCGTTGGGCATGATGCGTTGAAGTTGTTGCTCGGTGATGGGCATGACGCCTCCTGAGTTTATCGTTGCGGATCGGGCAAGTGCGTTAAGCGATCACGGCACCGTCAGCACGGTGAGCGGCTTTTTCTCTTTCTTCCCTTTGGCCTTGGCTTTGCCTTTCTTGCCGGCATTGCACTCGACCGTGGTGGACCAGCCGGCCTGGGTGAACACCTGTTCCACCGAGTCCACGAGAAAGGCCCCATCTAATCCGTCCTTGAAGCCTTGAGCGTTGATATGGCGCTCGGCAAACAAGTCGGTGCGCCCCACCATCTCCAGCCGAACTGCCGCAGAAGAACGGTTGAACGCATTCAGCCGTGCCTTGGCGGCCTGTTCCGCTGCAGATTTGTTGGGATGGATATGTCGGTCTGTATGTACCGGCGGCATGCCTTCCGGGGCGTCATCGTTGCCCAGCTCCAGGGTCACCAGCTCGCCGTTCTTTTTGTCCTGGTAGCGTGTCTTGACCGCCTTTTGCGTGGTGCGATCAGCGAAACGAAACTGCCAACGGCTGACATCGCTTTTCTTGATGGTGACCACGCCGAGGGTTTTGCCGCTCGCGCTCTGGCCCGCTTGACGCTGCATCACCAACAGCTTGCCGTCGGCGACCTTGGCGGTGCAGTCGTATTGCTTGGATAAGCGAGTGATGAAGTTGAAGTCGGATTCGCCGATCTGGTCGACCCGAGGCACCACCGTGGTAATGGAACAGACCGGTTGCCAGCCGTTGCGAGCGGCCACGTCGGCGACGATCTGCGCGAGAGTGACGTTTTCCCAGCTACCGGTGCGGGTGGTTTTGCCAGATCCGCGCATGTCGCTAGCTTTACCGCGAATCACGATGGTATCCGGCGGGCCGGATGCTTCGACCTCATCCACGATATATCGGCCCAGGCGCGTCAGGCTGTTGCCGGCGTAGCCCAGGTAGATCTCAATGCCGGCACCGCGCTTGGGCAGTGACACCGCACCATCGCGGTCGTCGATACGCAGCTCGAAGTCATCCGACTCCATGCCGGGTTTGTCGACGGTGCGCAGGGACAGCAGGCGGTCGTTGATCAGGGCCGTGATGTCGGTCCCGTCAGCGACGATTCTAAACGTTGGTTTCATCTCGCTACCCTAGAAACGACAAAGCCCCGCAGTGCGAGGCTTTGTCAGAAATAGATGCTCAGCAGATGCAAAGCACCTTTATCAATCCCACAACTGCACGGTTTCGTCCGTGACCGGCGGAAGGTCCGGGAAGACAATCAGCAACCCAGCCTTGAGCGGTTGCGGCTGGTCGGCCAGGCCTTGGTTGTGGGCCAGCACCGCCTCCACGGTGCCGTTGAGATGCCCGTAAAACTGGTTACAGAGTGTATCCAGCACATCGCCGTCAGACGTTCTGCAGGTCATCGCCATAACGAACGAACTCCAGAGTGAATACTTGTTTACGCGGAATCCCACCTTGCAGCAGCGCGCTCTGTTCTTCGTCGAGGTTCTTCAGGCACCAGGTGCCCAGCACTTCGCCGTAACCGGTGGTAAGGGTCAATGGCAGCAATTGGGCGCCAATGCTGCGCAAGGTGTCCAGTTGCTTGAGCCCTCCCTTGAAGCCAGGAAAGATCTGGCCTTTGAGGGTCATTTTCTCCTCGCCCATTCCGATTGCCTGTTGCGCCGGCCGACGGCTGAGACGTTCTTGCGACGCCCAGCGAAACTCCGTCTGCCGGCGCAACTCGTCGAAGGCCGCCGTATCCAGGTTGAAGTAGTAAGGCTGGGTGTTGGGCTTGAGCGGCTGGATGATCAGCAGGTGCGGGAACGGCTTCACGGCCTCAGCGAGTGGCGTCTGTGATAGCCCCAGCGCTTCGGTCGGGAAGATGTTTGCAAGCGATGGACTGACCTTGCCCGCCACCTGATTGATCGCGGCGCCGGCCTTGGCAGCTTGCTCCCTCAGAACACCCAAGCGTTCATCAATCTGCGACGCCGCCCGTGAAGCCCGGCTGTAGGTTTCGACCACGGCGCCGACCTTGGCCTGAGCCGCACCGACGCCACGCATGACCCGTTGCAGCTTTTCCCCGACACCGTCGGGGATGAATGGCACGTTTTCGAGTTCAGCGGCGGCACCAGTGATCTCGCTGATCGCGCCATTCACCGGCCCTAGCATCCCGTCCAGGCTACGCCGGCCCGCCTCCCCCGCGCTGACCAGGTATTTGAAGCCGGACTGCATCTGCTCCAGATATTCCATGGTCCCTCCTTATGTGTGGGCTTCGTCGTAAAGATTGCGCCGGGCTTCCTGCTGTGCGGCATCACTCAATGCTCGCTGCATCAGGGGTAAAAGCTGCTGAACAAACTGCTGCGGATCCTTGGCATCTCCCTCGACCGTGACCGGCATGCTCAGCGAATAGCTGAACTTCTGGTCCACCCGCGCAGGCTCTGGCTTAGACGCCGCAGGCGCCTGAATAACCAGACTGGCGGGTTTGGGAGCGACAGGCGCCGCCAGTGAGCGAGTGACATCGCCCAACGCCGGCCCCATTGGCATCATCATCGGTGCTGCTGGTCTCGGCGTTACTGCTGCAACCTGAGTCTGTCGCCGCACGGGAGATTCGACGACACCTTTTACCGGCACCGGTACCGCCTGAATCAATGGTTGTGCAACGGGTGTAACGGGAGCGACAGCAGTGCCGATATCCTGCACCGCAGGTGCTGCCTGGGTCGATACAACAGCAGGTTGCCGAGCGGCGAAGCTATTCGCCATAGTCGCAAGGCTGGGCACCGCTGGCCCAGGTCGCGGCGCCAACAACATAGGCGTAATCGGTGCGGAGGGCTCTTTGGCTTTGTCACTGCCAAACATCGACAATCCAGCCCAGCCCCCCAGTTGCTGTCCTCCCATGCTGCCAAGGTATGCCCCCACCATGCCACCGATGGCTGTACCAATGATGGGTACCACCGAACCAATGGCAGCACCCGCAGCTGCACCCGCCATAGTGCCGGCAAGTGTTCCGGCGGCCTCCCCATAGCCCTCCGCTTTTTCGTCCTGGGTTTCAGCGGTCAGGTAAGTGTTGAGCACCATGCCACCGGCATCTACCAAGGATGCGCCCGGCACTGCTTTGGCCGCTTTACCGAGCTTACCGACACCCCCAGCGACCGAGGTCAGCATTTTAGTTCCCGCCCCTGGCAAAACAGGAGGACGTGGCACCGGAACCGGCGGACGCGCTGCAGACGCAGCCGTACGCGACGGACCAACCGGACGCGGTGACCGTGGCGGTGCCAAAGGTCGGCGCCGCGAAGACCGAGGAGCAGACGGTTTTTTATTTCGACGTCGTGCCGACCGCGAATTGCCCATGCCGCCCATGGACGCCATATTCACGACGAATACGCGCTTCACTCCGCTATCGCCACTGTCGGCTGCATCCCTTCCAGCGCCTGCTCCTACTGCGTCCTGAATCATCGAAACGACATCCAAGCCCGTAGCGACAGGATCGAACCCACCCGCCTTCGAATCAGCGCCTGGATCCAGCTCACCCTTGCCTCTAAAAGCAGCAACGGCTTTCAGTCCCTTTTCCACAACCGATAGGGCGGCCCCGGCTTTCCCTTTCGTGGCTATCCCACCGCCACTCACCGCATCGCTGTTGGTGACAAAGACCTTCTGCACCTCTCCAGACTTACCCGGCAAGCCCCCCTTCGCAATGTTAAGGAGCCCTTTCGCAACCTTGAAGCCGTAAAACGCGGTGGCCGCAGCACCTACTGCTGCGACAACTGCAGTAGTTCCACTGATGACTTTTGGATACTTGTCAGTCAAGGCTGAAAGGCCGTTACCAACCTTGGTCAACCCATCAGCCACCAGATCCGTAAGCGGCCTCAACGCATCGCCCAGGCTCGTCATAGTCGCTTCCATGCTCGATGTTGCCGCGCTCCATTTGGCGTTGGACGTCTGGCGAGCCTTCGCCGCGTCGGCCTCGATCTTGGCCTTACCATCGGTTTCCTTGATGGTGGTCATGTTGTCCTTGATCGTGTTGCCGTACTTGATCTGGGCGAGCAAGCCGTCACTGGCGCTCTGGTCACTGACGATATTCGCCAAACCCGCTGCCTGGATCAGCGCGACCATCGCCTGCTCTTCCTCGGCGCTGCCATCCTTGGACGCCTTGATCTTGGCCTTGAGCGCCGCAACCTTCTTGGCCGTGGCCGGATCCTGTTTTTGGATCAACTGCTCGCTGAGCATGATGAAGGCTTCGACCGGGTTGGATGCCTTGCCGCTTTTGGTGGCTGCCAGGATCGAGCCCGCCAGGTCATAACCCTGCTTGGCGAACCGCTCTTGGCTGGTACTGCTGATCACCGCGTTGAGTAAGTTGTTCATGTTGGTAGCAGCGGCCGCCGCATCCTGGGTTTGCGAGAACTGCGACTGCAGGCTCGCACCGAGGAAACGCACTGCTTCCGGCCCTTCCATGCCCAGGCGCTTGATCGTACCGAGCAGTGCCGGCATGTACTTGGCCATGTCCTTTGGACCGAACGCGCCAATGTCACCCGCAGCGGCCACCTGGCCCAGCATGGCGCCCATGTCCTCCTTCTTGACGCCGGCTTCCTTGAAGGCACTGAACAAGGTGGCGATGGTTTCCGCTTCCATGCCCTGGCCGTCGACCAGATCAGCAATCAGCGGCGCGTAGTCCACCGACTCCTCCCAGTCGATACCTTTTTCGATCAAGCTACCGACAGCTCGGGCGAGAGCCTGCTGGCCCATGCCCTTCTTGGCGGCGACTTCAGTGATCTTGTCGGCCATCTGCTGCTCGGCATCCGTGCCGGCGGTATGTGCCCACAGTGCCATCTGCCGGATTTGCGTCTGGTAGTTGGCAGAAACCTTAGTGGGAATGGCAATCAGCGCCGTGGCAGCTGCTGCCTTGCCCAACATGCCACCCAATCCATCCTTGCCTTGCTTGACTTGTGAGTACCCCGTGGCTTTCAGGTCGGCCTTTCGAGCGACTTGCTCCATGCTCTGGTAGGCCTTGGCGAGATTGCGCACCTCGACACTCTGCTTTTTCAGGGTATTGAGGTTGGATTCCAGTTTGCGCAGCAACGTACTGGCACCAGCTGCACCACTGTCATTGGCCTTTTTCCATTCCTCCCGCAAGCGGATGGTGTCGCCAATCGTGCGCTGCAGCACCCGAGCCTTGGCACCTTGGGCTTCGAGCTGCTTGATTCGCCCCTGGACATCCTTGAACGCGGTCCCGACCGTAGAGCTGACGGCGCCGCCAATCACCAGGCCGAGCGCGAGTTTGTTTGCCATGTCGTGGCTCCCTGTAGCGAGTGATTACGGCAGGTGGCTCAATCCGAGAGCCACCAGACCATCTCGGCAAACGGCATGGCCTGGATCTCGGCGGCGGAAAATCCGGTTTCCGCCGCCAAGCGCTTGGCCGCCAGTTTCAGCAGCGCGGGGTTAAACCCCGTCGTCCTGCACCAGGCGAAAATAACCGGCCTGCAGTCGGTGGTAGTCCACCAGTTTCAGGCCCTCCAGATCCTGCTGGCCGGCTTCACAGAGGCCGGCAAACAGCATCAGTTCGCGCTGCTCTTCGTCGTCACCCGAGGCGCGATCAGCCGCTCGCACTTCGCGCACCGTGGGTGAGCGAATAGTCAGGGTATCGACCGTCACACCATTGACCTCAGAGGGACGGGACAAAGTGATGGTGGCGTTTTCGGCGGTCAGTTTCAGCCAGGTCGGCAGTTTTTTCAGTTCAGGGGTAGCCATTTGATAAATTCCTTAGAGGCCCAAGTCGCTGCGCATGGAGGCCAGTTGATCCACACCGTCGATCACGCGGATCGCGGCAACCATGTCGATTTCGTAAATAAGGCGACCGGCGATTTCCAGCTTGTAGTAGCTGACGGCAATCGAGTACTTGAACTCGGCCTTGTCGCCCGCCTTCCAGTCGCCTGGGTCCAGCTCCTTGAGCATGCCGCGCAAGGTCGCCACTACCGCGGTGGTCTGCCCCTTTTGCCCCTTGAACGAACCGCGATAAACGCCATTGAAGGCCGTTTGATCTGCCAGTCCGAAAAATTTCATGGCCTCGCGGCGCACGCCATTGGTGGTGAAACTGGCCTCCATCTTTTCCAGGCCCATGTCCATCTCAATGGGGCCTGCCATGCCGCCGCCGCGATACTCATCCGTTTTAACTACCAGCTTCGGCAAGCTCAGGCTAGGCACGTCGCCGGTGAAGTTGATGCCGTCGACGAACAGGTTGGTGTTGTAGAGCACTTGAGGAATCATTGAGCAGCCTCCTTAGGCAGCGGTTTCCAGGACTTCGGTGAGCCACTGATTGGTGACCTCGACCCGGAAAATCGGGTTCTCGGCAGGCGGCACGTCGGTGAAGCGAATGTTCCAGTACACCTTGCCCTGCTCCAGCTGGCTGACGGTGTTCAGCTCGGTGTCGGCGAACACCTCGAAGTTGATCACCGCGCCTTGGTTTTTCAGGTCTTGCATGAATGCCTGCAGGCCGTCGGTGACGTCCTTGATGTAGGTCTTGGTGATGCCACGGTCGACCGCCCACTTATGCCCGGCCAGGATCGCGTCCATGACGATATCGACCGTGCGCACACGGGTGACAAACGCCCACTTAGGGTCCGCCGACAGTGTGCGGTTGCCCCACAAGCGATACCCGCCGTCACGGATGATGGTGGTGATATTGGCGTTGTTGAGCAGGTTGGCCCGGCAGGTTTCGTCGCCATCGAGAAACTCGACCGGCCGCGAGGTGCCGGTGATGCCGACAAACTCTTTGTTCGACGGCGACGACCAGAAGCC
This sequence comes from Pseudomonas sp. Root569, assembly GCF_001427465.1. Classification (NCBI taxonomy): domain Bacteria; kingdom Pseudomonadati; phylum Pseudomonadota; class Gammaproteobacteria; order Pseudomonadales; family Pseudomonadaceae; genus Pseudomonas; species Pseudomonas sp. Root569. The sequence goes on from NZ_LMGQ01000001.1 coordinate 38,881, forward strand.
GTACTCAGCATCCGTCCAGGCAAACAGGCCAGCAGCAAAGGCCGAGGCCGGTGCGTTGACGGTTTTGCTCTGCAACGTGTCCCACAGCTGCACGCCCGGATCGACCAGGAAGCAACGTTTGCTGCCGAACTCTTGGGCATAGGTCATAACGGCTTCGTCAGTGGTGTTCGGCCCGTCGAGAATCGCCAAGGCCCGCAACTTGCCGGCCAACGCATCCAGCGCAGTTGCGACCGCCTGAGTCGCGGTATGACCTGGCGCAATCAGCAGCCGCGGCTGTGCGTTAAACCGGCTCTTGCCGTCCAGCAGTGCCTGCATGCCGGTGCGCTGCCCGGACGCCAGAACACCGCCGATAATGGCGGAGGTCTGCTGAGCCGGGTCTTCAACTTTGGCGACGCCGCAGCCGATGACCACGGCTTTAGCACGCACGAAAATCGCCTTGCACGCGCGCGTGATCGCCGAGTCTTCGCCCCAAGCGGCAATCGCTTCGCGCTCACTGGTGATCAACGTCAGTTCGTTGGGTTTGGCAGATGCCGCTGGCACAACAGTAAAGGTGTCGCACAACCCAATAATGGACGACGACGGCAGCGTAATGGTACGTGCCCCGGTATCCACCAGGGTGACGGTAACGCCGTGAAAACGACCGGAAGAGGCCATAGTGCGAGTTCTCCAGAAATGACAAAGCCCCGCATAAGCGAGGCCTTGAAGGGTGAAGCGACGGATACGAAAACGCCCCGACTATGCAGGGCGTTAAAGAGTTTGCTGGTCGATCCAGCCCGGCTTTTTCGGCCGGTATTTCAGAGTCGGAAACTTCGTTGACTGGGGCCAGTCGCGCAAAGCCTGCATGTAAGCCAAAAGCTCGCTGAACTGATCTGCAGTCAGCGACGTTGAGCCACCTAATTCAACTTCGTCACGATGGCGCTCGCGCAACCACTTGACTGATTCCAGCTCAGCATCGCGCCAACGTCTCTCGGCGTCTGCCTTTTCCTCAGCGTTGAACTGCGGCAGTGTTTCTCCACCATCGTCCACCCAGCTAACATAATTCAACCAGTCTTTATTGCCGATGTCCTGGGGGATGAAAATACCATCTGGCAATCGCTGCACCCCCGCAGGACTCAGCTTGTATTGAACATTATCCATGAGATTCGCCCTTAAATTTCAGCATCTGCTGTCCATTCGACTTGCAAGGTGTAACCGGGAACTGAACCGCTCGGCGGTATGCAGGACAACGAAAAACCCGTGGCCCACAAACTTTGGATATTGGTGCCCGTGCAGGGTTTAACTGCAGACTGCGCCCAGATCTGCGAGCTTTCCTCCCCTGGGCAAAAGAGCGTCAGAGAAGGAACTACGCGTTTGATCTCCCGAAAGTCCATCCGCAAGCCTGACTGCGAGCTACCGCCCGCCCCCGATTGCGTGAAGGTTGCAATGCACGTCTGCGGCCCGTTGTTCGACTTAGTGGGATGGTCCATCAGAAACGATTTTTCGAAGTACCGCATGCAAGCGCGATGCTCTTCATGGAGCGTCCGATACTCGTAGGGAGTAGCTACGCTGCCGGCTTCTATTTGGACATTCGTGATGTCCGTGACGTGGGAACCCGTCCCCCAACTCGCGAAGATAAGCTCAAGAAAATCATTGGCAGTGCCCTTGCTCTTGTTTGCGACGGAGCCCAGATCAAGGGTGACAGCGTATTTTTTGTAAGCCGTGGTCAGCTCCACCGACGTCCCCACGTCCACGTTCGGATCCGTAGAACCTACGCCGAAGTTCTGCCGAAGTATCACGGCGCAGGTGTGCGGCACACTGGTTCTCATATGAAACGAAACAGTGACTTTGCCACCTGCCAGCGTTTCCACATTCTCTATACGCTGACTAAGGTTCCACCCCTGCCCTTCACCCTGGCGCGAAAGACGCAAAGAATACTTTGCTTCGTTGATGGTGGTGTCCCGCTCTAACGCCAGTTGACTCCAATTGCAAACAGCGTTTTTAGGGCTGTAAATCATCCAGCGATCAGGGCCGAATACGCTTTCAGGCCCGCCATTGGCTTTTCCAACTACGCCAGATTTGCCACGTTGCCAGATGTGAAAGGCGCCATTGATCAGCCGGTTTTTTCTGTAGACGTGTACAGGAAACTCCTGCTTGGGGCTTTCAATCTGAGCCCTTACCGATTCAGTGTTGGCACTACGTTTAGAGCGGTCATCAATGGCAGGCGTGGGTACGTTTTGCCCGGCGGTCCATTGAAAGACCAATGGCGTGGTGCCCAGAACAATCGGCCCGTCAGTGATCAGTTGCCACACAGTGTCAGCGTTGGCAGAACCGCGCTCGACCGTGACCAGCAACCCCGGCGTCACTTTATCGCTACTGTCGGCATCAACCGTGCGTACCCAACTTTCAGCGCCCACCAGGTACAGTCCGTTGTCCTTTGCCTGGACTTGATCCTTGACCAGTACGCGAGAGCCGGCAGGCACAGCCAATCCATCGATTTCTTGAACACCGGCCAATACCATTGGCGCAGTGGTTGCCACTAGCACCGACTGCTTGGCATCCAGCCGGTTTATCGCGCTGGCGACAGAATCATCGACATACTTGCGTGTCGCCAGGACCACTGCCGGGTCAATGTTCAGCACGATGTTATTTGAACTGCTGACCACAAAGTTCATGCGCAGTGTTTGCGTACGCCCGGATCCCTGTGAAAGCTTGGGCTTAAAACTCGGCGCACAGTTGGCAACTGCCACCAGGTCACCGTCTGAGTCAAACAGCCCCAGCTCTCGCACCCAGAAGCCGCCTTCATCAGCAGGAATAACCTGCTCGGCAACCAAGATGGCCGAGTTAGCAGGATCTGGTGCCAACGAGTTCAAGGGCGCTCGGCGTCGCTCGTTGATCAACACTTTCTGCAAGCGGTCTGGCAGTGGATCAGTGCCGTTGGCATCGCCAACCGCCATGTGGGTTATTTTCCAAGTCAGCAAACCGGCATCGGCCTTGACCTGTTTCGCCTCCCCGACCGCAGTCAGGATGGCGTAAAACTTTGAATTGGCATCAATCATGGTATACGTCCAAAAAGTCTATGGAATGTTCGCGGCCCGACACACCGATCACACAGTCAACCGAGATAACGCCAACTGAAGACGGGTAGATGTCCAGCGCATCAATGGAATGCTCGCGCCCACCGCCGCCGATAACGCCAGTGACTTCAATGTCCTGCAGCACGGGCGGGTAAACGTCTATCTCGTCGCCGTCATACGCACTGGCGAAGATGTTGATGACCCCACTGGTTTCCAGGCTGATCGCCAACCCCGTCATATGGCGGCTAACCGGCTTGGCGTCATCTATCAGCGAAGTCAGCTCCTGATACATCTCCTCGGTGATCCCGGTTTCGAGTACGCCCACCTTCAACGCGAAGGTGCCCGGCACGCCCTTAGGCGTCGTCTCCCACCACTCCTGCACTTCGATCAGATAACCGAGCGGCTCAACCACACGGCGTAACGCGCCGATGGTGCCCTTGTGGGCATGCACGTAGAACGCCGAACGGATGGCCGAGCGCTTGACCGCCTCCGACCACTTATTGTCCCAACGGTCCACTGACCAGGCCCACGCCAGTTGGTGAAGTAAGTGCGCCGGGCAGGTGTCCGGGTTGTACAAAGTGCGCAACGGCACATCGGTGACTTCGTCGGTGGCCGCTTCAATGGCCCGTTCCAACTGGGTACTGTTAATAGGCAGTAGGCTCTTCACGGCGCCCCTCCCTGCTTCACGGTAAAGCCCACGCAATAAGCGGCCTGATACTTGGTCGGCTTGATGTCCTGCCAATTGGGCAGATCCACCCGACCGACGCCGCTGATGTGCAGCTGCGCATCAATAGCCGAGCGTGGCACCTCTACACCAAGCCGGCGCCGAGGATTGACCCAGGCCGCCAAACGCTGCTCAGCCGCCGCAAGGATCGCCTCGTTCTCCGAGCCGGTACCGGCCATGTGCAGCACCGCATCGATGCGGTATTCAATGACCTCCGCGCTTCGCACGGTGAGGCGATCCCCGACAGGCCGGATGTCGTCATCACTGAGGTATTTCATCACCACGTCCAGCAGCGGCTGTTCGGCGACACCATTGCCCTGCAGGTGCAACACGGTGACCACCACCTCGGCAGGAGACGGGCTTTCAGCCGTGGCATCCGCTACCAGGGCCGACGCGTTGCGGGCATGCAGGATGTAGCTGTTTCGGGGGCCGGCGGTGGTCAGCCCTTCGTACACCAGCTGCACCCGTTCGCGTAGGGCGTCGTTGGACTCCATCACCCGAGGAGTCGGCGGAACCGTGTTGAGGTTTTCTTCTTGGATCACCAGGCGTTTAAGGCGAACATTGCCGGCCAGTTGATCAAGGTCGCCATCAATGGCGTAAGCCAACAGCAGTGCCTTAGCCCCATCGTTTACCCGCGCCCGGTTCTGAATGCGCCGGTAAACGCCCAACTCCAACAGCTTTACCACTGGATCGCTTTCCAGCTCGGCAGTCCAGTTGTCCCCCATGTACAAACGAAACGCTGCCAGATCCTCGGCGTAGGCCTGCTCAAAGTCGAGATCCTCCAGCACGGGCGGCGCCGGCAGCGCTGATAAATCCACAGTGCTCATGCGGCGACCCTCACTAGCGCGTTTTCGCCCTTGAACAGGCCCTTGAGTTCAAACTCGATTCGGCCATCTAAAACAGCCACTACGCGCACCTGGCTGATATTTATACGAGGCTCCCAACGTCCCAGCGCCCGAGCTACTTCCGCCTGGACTGCGCTTTTCCAACCTTCGGTAACCGGTAGGTCGACGAAGCGGCGCAGTTGGCTACCGTATTCAGGCCGTTGCCGACGGCTGCCCACTGGCGTTGTCAGGATGTCTTCAATGCACTGGCGCAGATGCTCGATGCCGGAGATGGGCTGCCCAGTGTGGCGATCCATTCCGATCATCTGGGTTACTCCGGTGCGGGTTCGAGGTCAGGGTGGCTTTGGAGGAACTGGTACTGATCAGGGGAAGTGGCGACCACCAGCCCCCTGGCAACCGTGAGGCTCTGGCCTTGCGGCGTAATCAAGGTTCGCGAGGTAAACACCTTGTCGCGAAAGGTCTGTGGCAGGCCAGGGAGTTTCGGTGGCGGCTCTATTTTCGCCGCCAATGGCTGTACCACGGACGACTGCTCATCCGGTTTGGGCTTGTTCATAAGGGCACTCCTGGAATAAAAATGCCCGCACGCGACGGGCCTAAATAAGCGATTAATCAGTGTTTGTGGTTCGCGCTGTTGCCAAGTGCATCAATGATCTTGCCGGCGCCGTTGATATCCCCCGACACGGTCAGCGGCCCGTTGATCGTCACATTGCCGGTGAGTTGGATGTCCCCGGAAACCACTGTGAGAGTGCTATCGGTGACGGTGGCTACGGTGCCGCCGACCTTGATGGTGACCGTCCCGGAAGGCAGCGTGATGCTGTAGCTGCTGGCGTGCCAGTCGTAGACAAGCGACCCGCCATCATCAAACCGCCAGACCTCAACGTGATCCCGGTTGTCCGGTGGCGGGCCTGCATCCCCGTACAGACCAGGAATGAATGTGCCCATTGCCGGGTTGCCACTGGGGCTGAACAACTTGCCCTGCTCGCCCAGGCTGGGCACCCGCCAGTGCCGGGCCTTGCCTGCGGCCACGCTATGCCACCGCACCCAAGCGCTGGTCCACTCCCCTGCCCTGACACGAACAACCGGTGGCGATGAAGTGGTATCCACAGCAGCCACCACGCAATCCATCAGCATGGCGGCGATCATGCGGTCGCTTTCCCCGCTGGCGTAGCTCATGCCAGCAACTCCGGCGCGACATACTGATCGCGGTTGCCTGGGCCAATTTCCGGGCTGACACCAATCAACAGCGTGCCAGGTGGCTCATCCGGCCAAGGCCACTCCTCGGTGCCGAGATAGATCGTTTGATTCCACTCCACCAGCCAGACGGTGTAGCCGTCCAGCTCTGGCCGAGTCCAGTCTTGCACCGCCTGGATAAACTCGGCGCATTCGATCTCCAGCCCCCAGTTCTGCGCCCGTAACAACACAATCAGTTGTGTCGCCAACTGCACGACCTGGCGGTGATGATCAGGCCGTATCGGGTCCACAATGATCCGCGCTTCGAACTTGCAGAGCATGGTGGTTTCACCGGTACCGATATCAGCACCTGGCTCGATCTCCGACATCTCCAAAAACACCGCCGGCAAAGGAATGTGATCCTCGATATTCGGCCAGGCGGCAACGGTTTGAACACCCGGCAGATGCGTCTGCAGGTGCTGCTCGATAGCTTGATAAAGCTGGTCGAGGCTCAACGTTTCGTCAGACACGCGGCGTTCCCTTTAAATACTTCTGCAGTTCAAAGTTGAGTTCCTGCGTGAGGATCTCCAGCAGGCGCTCGTCGGCACGCTTCACCCAGGCATCGAAGTGCGGCCGAACTTGCTCAAGCGACACCTTGGCTTTCGCCAGGGGGAAGCGGTTGTCGTTTTCTTCAACAAAGCCGGAGCGTCTGCCACCCTGAGCAGCATCCGGATAGTCGGTGGTGTTGAAGTGTTTGCTCGACGTGCGGATCCAGATATCGGCGTTGCTGCCGTAGACCTTCTTGAAGAAAGCCCCCTTGTAACGCCGACCGGCAACCGAAACACCGGCGCCGGTTTGCCGTGCCCGGCCAGTGCGACGGGCTTCAATGGCATTGATGCCGAACCACAACTTGCCGCGCATATCGCCGCCGGTCACCGGATACGCCCGAAGACGTTGCCGGACAGCGCCGATGGCGATCCGCTCCTGCTTGCCGACAGCCCGTGCAATGTGGGTGCGCAGCCAACGGATTGTCTTGTTGATTGCACGCCGCTGGGCCGCCGCCGCTGCCTTGGGCACCAGCTCGCCGAACTCTTTCAGAGCCTGAGCATGAACCGCCGACGGTTGGATGGTGATCATCCCACCGTCGCGCTTCTGCTGGGGATAGCTGCCGATGCTCATGGCCGCTTCCTCAAAATCAAGGCCACCAGGCCATTACCGTTAGGCTCGAGCTGCAGCAGGTCATAGTCGCCGCCGCCATCCAACGCCGGCAGATCAACACTGACACGTAAGCCCTTCACCAACCCGTCCGAATCCTTGATGCGGATCTCGAAGCGCGGCTCCCGCAGGCCGGTGTTGAGCTTGCCGAACTGGGGTTGTTTCCAGGGTGCCGAGAACATGCCCAGCACCGGCTCGGCGAGACCCTCGATCACCGCACTGTCGCCCAGGGTTTCAAAGACCACGTCGTCGATGTCGTCGATCAGATCGCGGAAGGCCACGGTTACATCTCCAACAGGATCTGCGCCCGAGGTCGTGTGCACAGGTGCAGCGGGTTGGACTGGGCTTCACCGGCCACGCCCTTGCCAAACTGCATGGGCTCGATCTTGCTGTAGTACGGGATGCCCTGGGTGTTGACCGTTTCCATGTAGTCGGCCGGCGCGAAGGACGAGATATACAGATCCGGCACACCCTCTGGGATCAGCAGGGCCTTGTCGTCGTGAACGAACGCAACACCGGCCACCTTGCCGCGATAACGCTCCCAGACGATCCCGCCGAACTCGAAGGCTTCACGGGCATCGCCACGCAGGGACGCGGCCTGCATGGTGTTGAGGTAGGTTTCCTTTACCGACTTATGCACGATGAGCTTGTTCCAGAAGTTCTTGCCACACATCGCGCGGGAGCCGCTACTGGTGACGCTGCCAAGGGCTTCCTCCTGCATGTCCAACGCTTCGCCGCATTTGACCCGCAGCTCGGTGTCTGGACTGTTCAAGCCCATCTGAAGCTTCTGACGATTCACGCCAAAGGATTTATAAATGTCCAACAGGACCGTCTTGCCATCGGCGTCCAGCACCTGGCCGTTCAACGCGCCCATGCGCTGGAATTCGTGGGTGGCATCCAGCTGTCGTCGGGCCTTCGCCAGCCGCTTGTTGACCACATCCTGCACGGCCTGCAATTCGCTGCGGGTACCGAAGGCGCGAATGCCCTGGATCTCGTCAGCCTTGATGGTGAAGCGCTCTGGCAGGTGCACCGTGTTGAATGGGATCAACGTGCGCTTGGTCCCGCCAACCACAAGGCCCGAGGTGCCGCGTTCGCCCGATGGCACCAGGGCTAGGGTGTCGCCGTCTTTCTCGATCTGCACGGTCAACGTGCTGATGCCCTCTTCGCGGAAAAGGCCAAGGCTGCTGATGCGGCCCGGCAAGTATTCCTGTTCATTGATTGCAGCGGTCAGCGAGGAGACGCTAAACGCATCGTCTTCAAAAATGGCGATATCGGCCATGGGGCACTCTCCAGAAACGAAAAATCCCGCACTCGGCGGGATGGATATATGAGGTGAACGCCTTAGCGGACGATCACGAAATGGGCGGCCAGGGCCTTTTCGGCGGCGGGGTCGAGTCCGGTCAAGTGCGCTTCGCTGACCTCGGCCAGCCGTACGATGGCGCGACCACGCCGGGGCACATCGGATTCACCCAGCGGCCCATAGAGGATCGCGATGGCGTTCTCGGTGCCGTCCTCGGCGTTTGGGTGGTACGGGGCAAACTCGCCAGTGAGGGTGACCAAGCCGAGGATCTGGCCTGGCTCCAGGGCTGCACCTGCCACGACGTTGATCGCTTCGCGGGAAATATTGCCGGCGCCTTCGGACAGCAGGAACTCACCTGCATGCATCGATTCAGTTTTCATGTTCTTGCTCCTTTCGAGTTGCCGTTCTGCGCTGCCTGACGGGAAGCCCAGATTGATTGGGTGTCGACCTGTTTGGCCTTGATAGTGGGTGCTGGGTCGTTTTCCAGCGGCAGGCTGTTGTCGATCTCAAAGCCGCCACCATTGCCCACCAGCTTGTCAAACAGGCGAGCCCTTACAGCGGCTTCGTCCAAGCCCGCAGAGATGAACTCACCGGTCAGTTCCGGCAGTCGTGCCGCGACACAAAGACCGTGAAGCGCTTTCGCCCTGGTCAGCGCGGCCTGGACCACCGCCTCGCTTTCCAACTTGGTAGTGGCGAGCAGCGGATCCACCAGGTTGCTAATGCCCGCCGCCGCACACCCCTGAGTGACCATCAGCGCCAGCATGGCCGCATCCAGCACGGGTGCCGGTTCCGGTGGATCGTCGGGCTCTGGCGGATCCACCTCGGGTTCTTCATCCATCTGCGCGAGTAGCTCGGCCGGCGCATGCTGGAACCGCTGCAGCACACTGCCCTGGCCGAGACAGGCTTTGACCTTGAGACCATCACCCACCTCATCCGCCAGGCCCAATGCCACCGCCTCATTGGCTGTGAGCCAAGTCTCAGCGTTGACCATACGCCGCAGCTCGGCCTCGTCGATATCCGGCGCCTTGGACTTGTAAGCCGCGATAATCGCCTCCAGGGTCTGGTCCAGCACATCAGCGACCCGACGGAAATCTTCGGCATCACCACCCGCATAGGTGTAGGGGTTGTGGATCATCAACATGGCGTTGGCCGCGATCACCACCCGGTGAGCGCCGCAGACTGCAACACTGGCCGCGCTGGCTGCCAGGGCGTCAATACGACCGGTACAGCGCTCGCCCAAGCGCGATAGAGCGTTGTGGATCGCCAGCCCGTCGAACAGGTCACCGCCGATACTGTTGAACGCTACGATTACAGGTGAAACGCCGTTATCCATGGCGCGCAGGTCCTGTACGAACTGATTGGCGGTAACGCCCCAGGTACCGATCTCGCCGTATACGAACACTTCGATAGTGTGTTGCTCGGCTTCGCCGCTAGCCCTGAGGGTGTACCAACTTTTATCCGCGACTTGTACCTGCTTGCCAGCCTTGTCATAGATGCGCGGTAGCGCTTTTTTACTCATGGTTGTTCCTTGTCATCGATCACTTCGATGGCTTCGAGAGTCGTGTAGTTGAGGCCGAGGTCTGTAGCCCTGGCGAGATCGGCGGCGTTTTCCGCGTCGACCGTTTCCGCGTCATAGCCGGTGCGCAACACCATCTCGCTGCGAGAGGCGAAACCCGCCTGCACTTCCATCCGCCGCGCCTGAACGTCCTGCACCGGCTGAATGTAGGCCCAGCCCTGCGGTACCCAACGCGTGCGCAGGTATTCGCGACGCCGTTGCGCGTAGTCCTCCAGCACAAGGGCGCCAGACAACACCGCCATGTCCATCCATGCTGCCCGCACCGGGCGACAGAGCTGATGCACATAAACGCCAAATTGCAGCTGCTCCAGGCGCCGCCGGAACTCGTTGAGTACAACCCGTAGCGCCCTATCATTAACCTCCCGCATGTCGCCGGTGAGGATCTCGTAGGGCGTGCCCGAACCTGCCGCCGCTGCCATAAGTTGCTGCCGCATAAAATCCGGGTAGTTGTTGCCGGCGTCCGGTGGCTTGGAGAACTCGACCTCCTCACCAGGTGCCAGCTCCTGCATGGTGCCGGGTTCCAGCGCGACCATCGGTGTGAAGCCGTCGCGGTCGGTGACCAGTAATTGCCCGGTGACAGGATCACGGGGTGTTTGCCCTGCATCGGGCGGCGGCCTGCTAATGAAACCTGCGAACAGGTTGGCAACCTCTTGGCGGAACAACACGGCATCATCGTAGTTGTCCAAACTGCGAAGACGCTTCAGCACCGGCGCCAAGCGCGGAACACCTCGCAACTGGCCAGGTTCCACCGGTTCAAAGATGTGCAACACCTGCGAAGCTGGCACTCGCACCAATTGGTTGTAACCGCTGTTCAACGATGAAGAATCGCGAGGGTGCGAGCGATACATCCAATAAGCCACGCGCTTGCCGGCCGGGTTGAACTCAATCCCGGCGCGGACGATGTTGCCGTTTTTGGTGGTCTCGAACTTATCGTGTGGGACGAATTCCGGAGCCAGGGTCTGCAACTGCAACGGTACCGCCAACCCTTCACCCAGGCTGCGAGGACGTAACCGAACAAAGCACTCGCCGGCGGTTTCAACGGTGCGAGCGACCAGCGCTTGCATGCCGTAGAAGTCAGTTAGCTCGTCAGCGTCCGCTTCGTCCACCCAGTCATCCCACAGCTGTTGCTTCACCTTCCGCAACGCTGCGTCATCGGTTGTCGGCCGGGGTGTAATGCCGGTGCCGATCAGATTGCTGACACGCTTGTCGATGACATTGAAGGCGTATGGATCATTGCGCACCGCCGCCCGCGAACGGGCGCGCAGGTTTCGCAGCGCCGGAGTGTTGATGCTGTTAATGCCGTTGTCGCTGGCTTCCCAGCTCGCCGAACGGCGGCCCTCTCCGGCGCCTTCGTAACTGGCCTTGATGTTCGACGGAAGCAAGAATCCACTACGCGAGAGCGTCGGAAATTGTCGGGCCATCAGATCCCTTTGCCTCCGTGGGTAAGCCGAACCACGCGAGAGCGGGGCCCAGCGGCCTGGATCAGCGACGTGCGAATCTCGTCGCGGGCCTTGAGCAGTTCGTCGATGGAGCGGTATTCCACCGTGCGGTCGCTGTAGCGCACGGTCTTTTCACCGCGTGCGATGGCGCGCTCGATGACTTCGAGGTGCTTCGGGGTAAACGACATATCAATTTCTCTTCAGATAGCCGCTGGTGGAACGACGGCGTTGCGGGGGTGCGGCAGGTCGCGATTGGGCGACAGGTGCAACCGGTGCGGGTGATGGAAGCGACTGACGCGCCGCAACTGGTGCCGGTGCCGGTGTTTCGTCAGCGTCGACGCGCTCGCCCTGCACGGGCTTGACGCCCACCACATCGTCGAACAAACCGGACTGAGCCAGCGCTTGGCGTACTCGCTCCCAGTCGTGCTCCTGGTAGCGGTTGATGCCCAGGTAATGCGCCATCGCCAGGCAGTACACCATCAGGTCGAGCGCTTCGTTGCGCTCGGCCTTGCCCTTGACCCACTCGATACGCTTGTAGCCTTTGACGTACCGGGCGACCTTGCGCTCGGCTACGCACTGGGCGAAGAACTCGTCCGGCAAGTCGTTGGCAAAGTGCAGCGAACCGGGGCCGTCCTCGAAGGCGTAGCGGTTGTAGATCCAGTCCTTCGCGGTGTCGGTACCGACAAACCACAGCTCGGCGCCGCCACGTTCGGTCTGGCCCTTCCAGGTCACATCGACCATAGACGGCCGCTGAGCAATCACCGGTTTGCCGGGCTTGCTCGCGCCCTTAATGGCGAAGATGTTGCGCCAGCGCCGCACACGGCAGAACTGGTACACCTCGTCGGTGTGGTGACCGCCGGAGTCGACGCCCGTCGCCAGGATCGCCAACGCGACACCGCACGGATGCCGATATCGAACCTTGAGCTTTTCGTCCAGCACCGCCCAGGTGCGTTCATCGGCAGGGTCGCCCCAGATCACCTGGTGGTCGACCACCCAGCGTTCCATGCCGACACCGAAGCCCATCACCATCAGTTCCAGACGGTTGGCTTGGACGTCGACAGCGCCGGTCAACATCAGCACGCCCACCGGCATGCTGCCGAGGGTGTAGGTCTCCAGCCGTGCCCTAGCAACCAGCACTTCGGCCTTAGTCTGCTCTTGCGCGCTGTCCCAGACCTTGGCGAGGCGGGTGTTGTAGAACACCTGCATCAGGCCCATGTCACCCTTGGCCTGGGCTTTCTTGGCGTCTTCGAACTCCTCGGCAAGTGAGGCCCAATCCTTCCAACCAATCGGCGAGTACAGCGCGTTGAGGTGGAAGCCCACCGTCTTGCCATCGCCGCCGCCATGGGCGCGCCACTCGCCACGGGCGAGCATGTCGGTCTTGTGGTGTTCCTCGATCAGCACATCACATTCAGGCGCGGCGCACTGGTAGTGAACCGTCTTATAATCCTTGCTGTAGAGCAGCCGCTCCCACTCCAGCACCTGCATATGCCCGCAGGTGGGGCATGGCACGTAGTAGTAACGCTGGTCGCTGGACTCGAACAGGTCCGAGATCCGCGAAGCGCCCTTGTACGTAGGCGAGCTGGAGAAGTAGATCTTGGCGTTGCGCCCGAAGTTTGTAGCCCGTGTTTCGGCCAGTACGACGGGGTCGCCTTCCTGGCCGACATCGTTTTCCCATCGGTCGACCTCATCACCGTAGATGTAGCGTGCCGACAGCTCCGACAAGTTGGCCGCAGAACCCGCCGTGGTGACGTACAGAGCGCCACCCTCAAACTCTTTGGTGTCCATGGTGTTGCGGGCATCCCGTGAGCGGCTGGCCGCTACACGCTTCGCCAGTTCCGGAGTGGCCTTGATCGTCTTGCTGATCCGCCCGGAAACACGCTTTGACAGGCTCAAACTAGGCAACAGCGCCAGGATATTGGACGGTGCCATGTGAATCAGGCCGCCCATCCAGTTCAAGGCGATCTGCGTTTTCATCAGCTGCGAAGCCACCATGGTGACCACTCGCCGACACGGATGCGCCGGTGACAGGCACCGCATCGGCTCTCGGGCATAGGGCGTCCGGTCGGTGCGGTACTGGCCCGGTTCAGGCGCGCCAGTATCTCGCGGGATGCGCATGTACTCGTCGGCCCACTCGTCGATCCAGAGGTCTGGGTCGGGTCGTAGCCCACGGAAATACGCCTCACGGTACGCACGGTCACCGTCAGGAAATTCCGTGGTCATAGGTCAGCTCGTCGTCATCGCTCGTTCAAGGTCGGACGAGGACATGCGTTCAGCCTCTTCCAGTGATTTACGGAGTGTTGCCGTCAGGTGTTTTTCGATGTCCCAGGGGTCGGTCATGGCTGCCAGCTTGTGGGACAGCTGGGGCAGCAGGCCGAACAACTGGTCACGCAGATGGCGCCCCGCGTTGTAGGCGCCAAGCTCTACGGCGTCCCTGGCGACCAGCGAGCCCTGAGCCTTGTGCAACTCGATCTCGGCCAGTTGCGCCAGGTTGTGTTCGCGCATGGCGCGAGCTTTCTGGAAGTCGTGGCCCTTCGCACCGCCGGAGATAGGCTGCTGCGGCGCAGCCGTGTTAGTCGGCTCGACCAAGGGGGACAGTTGACTGTAAACGTCACGCTGGATCCGGTCCTGCTGGTGTCGAGCCGCGACGGCAGCCTTGCTGGGGTCGGCGGTTTCGAGGATCAGCGCTTCAGTCGCCAGCACGTCCACCTTCTTGCCATCCGGCGAAAGCACCAGGCGGTTGTTGTCTTTCAGCCAAGTGATGTAGCTCGGCGTCCTGCCGATGCGAACCGCGAAAGCGCTTTTAGACAGGAACAGTGGATCCGTCATAAGCCCTCCTTTTCAACGGCTTTTCAATGGAAACCTTTCAATTTCAATGGATTGAATTTCAGTAAGCTGGCGGGCCTGCCGCTAACGCTTTCCCGCGGGTTTCATGCCCCGTGTCCCTCGAATGCTGCCAGGGTCCCCGGCGACTTTTCGGCGCACCATTTTGATGCAAGCCTCTACAGGCCACGTGTTTCGGGGCCTCCAGAGCATCAAGCCTGCCCGCTGCCCGAGGGCGGCACATCGCACACGCCCAACCGCTTGGCGGCCCAGCGTTCGTACAGGCCAATGGCGACATCGGCGCCGGCCATCGCGGTGAGGCAGCCAATGCTCCCCGCCGCCAGGACGGACATGCCCGATGCGTGCAACAACATCATGGTGGAGAGCCCGCAGACCACACAGGCCCCGGATCGAAGCAGCAAGCGGCGAACCAATGACCAGCCGCTTACCCCCGCTTTGTCGGCCCGCCATGCCTCTCCGGAAATACCGCCGATCAGGGATAGCAGGATCACCATCCAGATCGGCATCTCAATAAGCGCTTGCTGCTCGTTTGTCATCGCCCTACCCCATAAACGCAAAAACCCGGCGCAATGGCCGGGTCTAGTGTGGTGGTGTGTCCCGCTGCTCGCGGTCGCACCTATCGAAGATGACTACTTTTTACAGGTGGATTCTCATGGCAGCAACCCCGTTTTAATGCCACCCGGCGAATGTCTGGGCTACGGCTAGGCAATGTCGGTGAATATCTTTATTTCGGCTTCCAGCGCCTCCGGCGCTGTCCTACCTGCCCCACTATTCTAAATGGAGGTCGGACAGCTTGAGCCCGCTGAATTCGGGGCCTTGCCCTACTGCCCTACCTCTTTTAACTTTTTCTCGTGTAAAGAGAGAAAACTAAAAACACGCATGCGCGCCCAGGGCGCGTGATGCATCGCGCTACGCTCACATGTGCGGAGTGCAATAAGAGGTAGGGTAGTAGGACAGGCCACGGACTGCGCGGCCTGCGGCTCTCCTACCTTGCAGATTAAAGGTAGGACAAGGCCGGACAGTAGGACACATATTGGCAGAGTAATGCCCAGGCTCATGCGGCTTTGCCCATGAGGAAGCCATCAATGCTCACATGGGCATCGTGCAATCGACGGTAATACGTTGGCGCGCTGCACCCACAATGCAACATTTTCTGGGAGAGGAAGCTTTCCTGATTGCAGTAGTGCTCCCAAACCACCAACGCCAGCTCAGGCGCCAAGTGTTTATTAACGATCAGCTCAATATCGGCCGACTCATCCAACAAGATCCGACTACCGCGAGTACCACGTATCAGCTCGCCTTTGCACTCCATCAGCATGGCAATCATGTTGCCGCCACTCGGCCCGCCAGAGCCTTCCGGAACCGGCGAATGCAGATCCTGCGCCCAGAGCTTGAGCATTTCATCGATTCGCTTAATCAAAGCAAGGCTCCTCGTCCCGTTCGCTATCAACCTGCAGCGCTGATGCATTGCCCCAATCATCTGGCTTCTTGTAGGCATATGGCCGAATACCACTTTTCGGCAACGCCGGCAGTCGCACCTTTCGCCATCCGAGGCGATGCATGATTGCCCCCACGCGCATTTGCTCGGGCTTACCCCAATGGCCGTAATCGAGTTTCAGCGCGCCAGCTAAAATATCCTCTCCGCTCGCTGTCGCGCCGATCTGAGATTCTTCCAACCACTTGACGACCGGCCCTTCCCACTCATCCACGACAAAGCGCGATTCCTGCGCTTCGGCGAATAGTAGCGCCTCATCCCGATTGACCCACCAAATGTCACCGGACTGATAACAGAACATCGCTTCAGCCCAGAGCTGGTCGCGGACTTCGCGCAACTGGTCCAAATCGACCTTGGTACACGCGACAGGCCAGTAACGCCGGTTACCCGTGGCGTCTTTGAGATATTCGTCTTGGTTCGTCGTACCCACAAAAACACACTGGCGTGGCACGTCCATCGTTCTTCGGCCGTAGCTCTCGCGATAGGTGTCAGTCGACGCAGAGAAGAACTGCTTCGCTTTGGTCGACTCAGCTTTGTTGAAACTGTCCAGCTCCCCCAGCTCAATGATCCACTTACCACGGATCGCCTGGAAGCCATCCTTATCGCCCAGGGCGAAAGGTGTATCCATAAACCAGGCACCGCCAAGCACAGACATTGCTGTTGATTTACCGGCGCCCTGTGCCCCTTCGAGGATCATCACCGAGTCAGCCTTACAACCTGGCTGCATCACGCGCCCTACCGCTGAGACCATCCAGCGCTTACCAACCTTCGAACTGTAGTCAGTTGCTTCAACGCCCATGATGTCAGTCAACCAGGTAGCCAGCCGTGGAACACGGTCCCATTCCAGACCGTGGAGGTAATTGCGTACAGGATGGAAGGCATGATCATGAGCAACCACACTAACCGCTTCGATCACGCTGCTGGCCTTGACCCGAAGGTTGTACTGTTGTGCGAGCCACTTCATTACAAGCATGTCGTCGATATCTGCCCAGTCGCCGACACCACCACCGTATGGGGCAGCACGTAACTTAACGATTTTTGAGCTGAAGGCGCTGAAGCCGATCACTCCAGCCCAACGCTCATCGTTGCCGAGGATTAATTCGACGTTCTGCATGTGCGCTATCAGGGAGCCGTTTTCAGTTCGGGCCAATTGATCTTTCCAACCACCAGCTGCAGGAGGCTTAACCACCGCCAACACCTGGCGGCGGACAGCCTCCAATCCCTCGGCAACATGCAGGTCGTTGAAGTCGGTCCACTTGATCTCGCGCTCGCCGGAGAACACAGGGCCGACTACCTGACCACCAACGACCAGCGCGGCGTTGTTGGCTTTCTCTTCGCCTGGGTTCCAAGGGTCACCGTTGGGACGCTTAGTTTTCCAGTCGTCGTCCCGGCAGATGATCAGCGGACAGCCAGGAAAGCGCTCGCGCATCGCTTTGGAGACCGGAAGCAGGTTGCCCGCGTCGAAGGCGATGGCGACAGGGAGCGAAGTCGCCATGTGCAGACTTGCGCCCGTGGCGTAGCCCTCACACACCAGCACCGGCTCGCCGGGTTCAGGGTGCGGGCCGATTAAATGGAAAGCGCCCTCTTTAGACATACCGGGCGGCCAGTACTGCTTATCTCGGCCAGTGTCTTCTTGCTTGACGGGGAAGATCACCTGCAGGCCGACAGTTTGGTCGCGCACATTGCACATGGGGACTAGAAGTGCGCCGGTACGTGGCGCATAGCGAACCCTGAAGCCGACGATCTGCTTTCGATCCAGATAGGCGCTTTTACCCTTTTCGGGCATGCGCCTGAACAGGCTGGCAGCACGGTTGGCCGCTCGGCGTGATGCGTTGGCCGCGATCTCGGCTGCCTTGCGCTTGGCATCTTCTTGGCGAGCGCGCATGACTTCGCGCTCTTCAGGGCTCATCCGCCCGGCCTTGACCTTGATCTTTTGGGTGTCGCCGGAGCGCCAGTCACCGAAGCTGCCAAAGATCAGCATCTCGTTTTTCTCGGTCCGGTGTTCATGGACCACGTACCAGCCGTTTTTTTCCTTGCCCTTATCCTGGGTAGTTTTGCAGCGAGTGAGCTTGCCGAAAACCAACGGCTGATCAGGCTCAAGGCCATAATCCGCGAACTGATTGATTACCTCATCGAGCATAACGGGAGGCCCTTAGATCGTCTGCGGATTGGCAATCAACACAGTGGGTGCAACCGGGCTGTGCCAACCGACGAGCTTCTGGGATTGGCTCATCGCATTCATCACAGAACATCAACGAATGCAGGCTCGTGCCAGAAAGCTGGGCTGCGCGAGCAGCTAAAGCCTGATCAAGTCGTTCCTGCACCAGGTCATTTGCAAAATCAGCAATATCAGCCACGTTCCACCCCACGAGTAGTCTGGTTGACGTAACGGGCGCGGTTGTACATACCCAACAAACCCTGGATGCCGCGAAACACCAACTGGCGTATCTCAGCCAACTCACCGTCGTCGACTTTGCCGTCGCCAATATGCTTGGCCCAAGTTTCGGACAGGTCCGCTACCTGCCGGAAGAACTGCGCAATCCCGGTGGTAAGGGTTTCGGGCATGTCATTGGTGTACGACTCGGCCAGCTCCTGCCAGATCGTGTCGCCAACAAGGCCGTGCACAGCGTCGAGAATTCGACGGTCCTTGGTCAGTTCGAGAATCTCGCCGAACTCTTGGACGTTTACGGTGTGCGAAGGGTGGGTGGGAGACAGCTTGTGTTGCAAAGTAGTGGCATTACGGCCGGTAGTGGCTGCAATTGCAGCGGCGCCGCCTGGATAATCCCGTGCGGCGTGGTACAGCGCTAATTCGAGCGTCAGGACTTCCCGTTGTGCTCGATCAACGCAACTCAGAGCAATTCGGCTCATGGCATTAATCCTTATAAGTTGCCAGTGCCGCGCGGCGTGCAGTGGTGTTACATTTGCCGCGTGGCTTGAAAGGGCCCAAACGCCGGCAAGATCCTCAAGATCGAAACCGGCACCGTGCCGAGGTGAGTGATCCGTCTCTCACCTCTGGCGCAACAGCTGCCCAATCTGTGGTGGAAAAGGCAGCAACCCAAGACATCCGTGTCTTGGCAGCGCGATAAAGGGAGGTGGTTTGCATGTGGTGTGCCCTCCTACCTTCGTCGCGACCCGACAGCACTGTGGTGGTGTGTGCCGGGAGGAACTGGGCGGCCCTAAGGTCGCCTTTTTTCTTAGCGCTCTATGCCGCCTGTGCCGAAACACCTTGAACCGGCACTGGAAAAATATCTGGCAAATCAGGTCTCAATTCATGAGGCAAAAGTCCCCATGCCAAAGCTTTCGCAAGGGGACGAACCTGAGCAACAGGAACCCCTCTATGTCGCCAATTGAAAAAGCGCTGAGGGCTTACATCGCATTCTCTTGCGAGTTGCGAGGGGCTTTTACCGGCCCGCTCAGCGACCAGCACTATCAAATCGAACACCTGGTCAGGCGTAGTCATGACATCACCTTATGCAAACAAAACGAATGACATAACCAAACAATACGTTTGTTATCATTTTTGTGCAAGGGCTGTAACATTCTGTTTATGAACAAACAACCACAACGCCTAAAAGGCCAGCGCTTTCGTCAAGCCCTGGAAGACTCCGGACTCTCTGGCGCGGAACTCGCCCGGCTGCTTGATCTGGAAAACGATCAGAACGTCACCAACTGGAAGGCGAGAGGTGTCCCTGCCTATATGGCGGGCCAAGTCGCTATGACTTTGGTAGTTGAACGCGATTGGCTTGAGGGGAAAGATGTCCCTATGCGGACCTCGAATACTGCACGAGGGAAAGCACCACAAGCGGCTAATGACTCCCCCCTGTATGTCCTTGAACCCATGGCCCCTTGGGATTCAAACACCCCACTTGAAGAGGATGAGGTTGAGTTGAGGCTATACAAGGAAGTCGAACTCTCGTCGGGACCAGGAAAGGTTGCGCGCACTGAGGTTCAAGAGATTACTGGACCAAAACTGCGATTTTCTAGGGCAACCATGAGAAGTTGTGGCGTTGATCCTTCGAACGCAGTGTTTGCCACAAATAGCGGCAACAGCAATCACCCACTGATTCTTTCTGGTGCCACTGTCGGTATCGATAAGGGAATGACCAGAATAATTGATGGAGAAATATACGCGATAGATCACGATGGGCACTTCCGCATCAAATTTCTTCAGCGCACCCCTAATGGGGTAAAAATGAGGAGCTTCAATTCCGACGAGTACGCTGACGAAGACTACGATTTTGATCAAATAATGGCTCAACGCGTTGTGATTTTGGGGCGGATTTTCTGGTGGTCATCGATACGCCCATTGAAAGGCCCCTCTCTCATCTAAAACCAAACAAAATGTTTTGACCAGGAACCAAACATGCTGTTTACTTGCCTCACTCTTCCACCACAGAGCGAGGCAATACCATGCACACCACTGCCACCCTGCACGTCCACCCGGCCGCTGCTAACCCCTCCCGCATCTTCGAAATCCGCCGCTTGGCACAACACTGCGGCTGCGCTTTCATCGCTTCCAAACCCAAGCTGAAACAGCGCTCCGCGACTGTGCCATTCGATCCAAATGGCGGAGGGCACGCGGCATGAAGAAGTACAAACTCGACAACCGCACCCTGACACTGCTCAAGGCTCAGGTCTGTCTGACCGAAACCTTCAACCACCATCTGCGCGCCGAAACGCAACGCGACGTCATGGCCTTCCGACTGCAGGTCGAACGCCGAAAAGTAGACACGCATTTCACCGTTGAGCTGGGCAGCGAACGCCACACACTGACCTTGACCAACAGCAAGAAGATGCACCTCAAGCTTGCTGACTTCATTGAGGAGATCGTCAACGGGCCAACCACTTCCGTCGATCCTTCGTCTCCGCCGCACGCTGATCGCCGTTATGGCCTGTTCCAGACCGAACACAAGCAGCAGGTATTCGAGCTGATCCGCACCGGCGGCGCACTCAGTCTCGATATGGGTTTTGAGTTGCCGATCAACTTGGCAATCCACCGAAACAAGACCCGCGCAGGAATCACCACAATCATGAGCATCGGCGTGAAGAAGCCGCGCACCAAGTGTTTCACCGTATGCGGAAGTGACGTGGATATCTATTCCATGGTGGCAGAATCCATCACTCACCTGGCTACCGTGGCGACCCCTGCCGCGCATGCAGCTTAGGAGGCCGTGATGGAACGTGACCTCCAAAAAACCGCCAAGTACTTCGGCCTGACCCGTCCCAAGCTGATCGCGCTCATGCGTGACAAGGGCTTGCTCAACGACCGCAACCTGCCGGCTCTCCCCGTGCGTGACCGGGAGTACCTGCGGATCAAAGACAGCAACTGGTACCACGAGAAAGCGGGCATGCAGTACAGCCAGTCGACCAAGGTTCGGCAAGCCGGTATTCGCTGGCTGGCCGAACAGCTCGGCCTCGAACTACCAGCCATCCAGGCTGATAACCGTGACGTGGCCTAGGGAGTACGCCCGCCAGATCGTCGCCATGCGCACACGCGAGGAGCGCAACGCCGCGCTCCTCGAAGTGCCGGAGCATCTGCGGGAGCTGACTAAACGCCATTGCCTGAATGCCTGGAATCATCCTCAACGGAAGAAACCCAATGACTGCACACGCTGAACAACAGCCACTAAGACTGCTGCCCGCACCCGATCCGGTGACAGTCGAACTTCTGTACCGGACCTTTGGTGACGTTCTGATCCCGGTGGAAAAGTTGCGCGAACGGTACTTCCGGAACCTCAACGAAGGATCTTTTGCCGACGCAATTACCACAGGCCGAATTCAATTGCCCGTGACCACACTGGTCAACAGCCGCAAGGCACCGAAGTACGCCCACATCAAGCATGTGGCCTCGCTAATCGACATTCGCGCCTATAGGGCGGATGAAGATATGCCGCGACCAGAAACCGACTCAACCGAGCAAGGCTAGTAATCCCCAACGGCTGCCACCACCAGCCAACAACACCAGGAGCACACCACATGACTGCAATTCAAATATACGCACTGATCAGCATCGTTATCGCGCTTGGGATCCTCTACTGGGTCGGCTACAAGGGCGGCTTAACGGATGGTCGAGCCGAGGGCTATGAGGATGGCCACGCTCAGGGTTTTATGGAAGGGATAGACCAGGGCGAGTCAGCAAGCGCTACCGAACTTGAGCAAGTCACCGAGCGATGCCGGCGCCTGCAACTTATCTTGGATCTTAAACCACAAGATCGACTCACCCTGTTAGCCATCGCCGAAAAGCTGAAGCTTGCGGCTGACACCTTCAGAGCAGTGAGATCCGAGAGCCAGGCAACGCAAGCACTTGCCTTACGTGACAAGGCTCTGGGCATGGCTGCCCTGCTGGATCCATTCACTCTGGAGGATGCAGCATGAACTTCATCCTCACGTTCACCGGTAAGCACTTCAACCTGTACGAGCCAGACGCCGACATGATCGACCCACGGGACATATCGCACTCGTTGGCCCAATTGTGTCGATTCAATGGCCACACTCGCGAGTTTTACAGCGTGGCACAACACAGCTGCATCGTCGCCGAGCTGGTGCCGGAAGAGCACAAGTTAGCGGCCCTGCTCCACGATGCGACCGAGGCGTACCTGGGCGATATGACCCGGCCACTGAAACAGTGGATGCCCGACTACCGAGGATTTGAGGACGTCGTTTGGGGGCGCATCTGTGAGCGCTTCGACCTGGCCTTAGATCTACCCGCATGCATACACCAGGCTGACCTGATTGCGCTGGCCACCGAGCGCCGCGACCTCATGCCAACCGATCCGGCTATCTGGGATTGTTTGGTCGGCATCGAGCCCATGGTTGAAATCATCCGTCCATGGCCTGCCGCAGAGGCACGCAACACCTACCACCAGCGCCTGATGGACCAACTCGCTATTGAACACCGGAGGAAAGCGGCATGAAGAACCACCAGGACAACGCCAATGCCCAGCCCGCTTTGCTCCGCACTGCAGGTAGCGTCAACACCCTAGAAACAAACAGTCTCTGCTGCGTAGCAGCAGGCATTATTGCTCCTCCCAGCGCCACTGCCGAGGCACTTATACCCCACGAAAAGCTGCGCGGGGCAGCGCTCAGTGATGCAACGCTAACCGCTTCAGTACGCCCGCTCGCGCAGCCTGCCTTGGGGTATACGCACGCCTCGAACGCTGCCGAGCAGGGTTGCCCAACCTGCAGCGATTGGCCTATGGAGTTCTGCGATCAATGTATTGCCACCGGGAGGACTTGGTGATGCTTAAACGCACCCTCACCCACTTCCACCTCTGCTGTGGCCTGGGCAGCGGCGCCGCTGGCTTCAACGACTCCAAGCCAGTCCTCGGCACCGTGCAGGCAGAATGGCGCTGCCTAGGCGGGGTCGACGTCGACCCCGCCGGATTGCGCGACTTCCAAATGATGACAGGTGTTCCTGGCACGCTGATGGACCTGTTCACAAGAGATCAGTACACAGCGTTCCACGGCCAGCAGCCGCCAGCCGGTTGGATCGAAGCCACCGCCGAGGATCTGCGCCGCGCCGCCGGCAACGAAGACCCGGACGCGGTGTTCATCAGCAGCCCCTGCAAGGGCGCATCGGGCCTGCTTTCCGAGACAATGAGCCAGACTCCCAAATACCGGGCGCTCAACGAGCTGACGTTGCGGTGTGTGTGGCTGATGTGCGAAGCCTGGAAACACAAACCGGTGAAGTTGATCGTGTTCGAAAACGTGCCGCGCCTAGCAACCCGTGGCCGCTACCTGCTGGATCAGATCACCAAGCTGCTCCGCCATTACGGCTACGCGGTGGCGGAAACCACCCACGACTGTGGCGAAATTGGCGAGCTGGCACAGAGCCGCAAGCGTTTCTTGCTGGTGGCCAGGCACGTCGAGCAGGTCCCGGCGTTCTTATATGAACCTGAAAAGCGGAGCCTGCGCGCTGTCGGTGATGTGCTGAGCCGCATGCCGCTGGCCGGCGATATCGAGCAGGCGGGGCCGATGCACCGGGTGCCGGCATTGCAGTGGAAAACTTGGGTACGCCTGGCTCTTGTTGAGGCAGGCAAGGATTGGCGCAGCCTGAGTCGGTTTGCGATTGAGGACGGTCATCTTCGTGACTTCGTGATCGTGCCGGAATACCACAACGGCGTGCTCGGGGTTGTCGATTGGGATGATACAGCCGGCGTGGTTGCAGGTGCGAGCCGGCCCATGAACGGCAAGTTTTCGGTGGCAGATCCGCGCCCGACCAGCAAATTTGAATACACCCAGTACGGCGTGCTGCCCTACAACCGCCACTGTGGTGTGGTAACCGGTCAGCGCAGCCCAGGCCAAGGGACGTTTAGCGTTGCAGACCCGCGCATGAGCGGCGAGCGTCACAACAACGTATTCCGGGTCGTTCGCAACGACCAAGCCGCCGGAACTGTCA
Organism: Pseudomonas sp. Root569; assembly: GCF_001427465.1. Classification (NCBI taxonomy): domain Bacteria; kingdom Pseudomonadati; phylum Pseudomonadota; class Gammaproteobacteria; order Pseudomonadales; family Pseudomonadaceae; genus Pseudomonas; species Pseudomonas sp. Root569. Next base: position 62,937 of record NZ_LMGQ01000001.1, read on the forward strand.
CCGCAGGGCACGGCCCCAGCTCCGGCGGGCAGGCGGTTGCAGATCCTCGGCAACCGTCCAAGGGCTTCGGCAAGTACCTGGTCACCGACTACAGCAAGCCGGCCGGCACCGTCATCGCCGGCAGCACCACCGGGCAAGGCGCTTTCGCCGTGGCAGATCCTGCTTACAAAAATTGGCACCCGAACGCCAGCACCCAAAAGCTGCGGATCACGCCCTGGTGCGAGAGCGCCAAGACCGTAACCGGCTCACAACAGGTTGCCAGCGGAGCTCTATTGATCGCAGATCCGCGCCCAGGCATGTCGCGCTCCAAGGGCGATGCTTATCTGACCGGCGGGCACTATGGAGTGGTCGACTACAACACGCCGGCCGGCGCAGTGTCCGCCAGCGCCTGTCACGACAACGGCCGGTGGTCGGTTGCCGATCAGCGAATGCCAGCGCCCAATGACCGGCTGACCTGCATGATCACCAGCCTCGACGGCACCTGGCACCGCCCGTTCACCACCCTGGAGCTTGCCGCGCTTCAATCGCTTTTTGATCCAGATGAGTACTGGTCAACCGATCCTCAGACGGCCCATGAAATCGAGCGGATGCAGCGAGTTCGCAAGATTGAACAGGCAGGTGTATTCCGGCTGGACGGTATCAATGACGGCAGCCACCGGGAGCGGATTGGCAACGCAGTACCGCGCGCTGCAGCCCGAGCGATGGCCGATGTGTTCGGCATGACCCTGCTGCTTTCTGAGGCTGGGGAGACGTTCATGCTTAGCAACGTGTCGATTTGGGTCAAGCCCGTGGCAATTGCCCTGAGCATGGCACAGCAAGGAGAAAGACAATGAAACCATCATGCTCAGACAATCAAGATCTCTGGACAACTGATTCATTCGAAGACTCTGTGGCTGCGGCTCTGATCACATGTTTTGAAACAAGAATCAAAAAAAACAAAGGCGCCGGCCCCAACACACTCAACCTGGAGCGGATGAATTTAATTAGAGGAATCGGCCCTTACGTTCCGAGCAAAGATAGATTCATCATAGCGCCCAGCTCAACTAATGCTGGGGATTGGGAATTTGACATTATCAATGACCCTTTACCCACCGTCGGATGTGTAGGTTTTACAAAAACGGTACAAGTGCCCAGCGACGAGTACGGAGGTTTTTTTCAAACGGCATACGTTCGACAAGCCAACACCTTACCAAAGACTTGGCACAGACGTTCGGGCGGACAACTGTACGAAATAATAATTGCCGCATCTGAAAACCACTTTATTGAAGGTGAACGCTCGTTTTTTTGTGTAACTAAAGAAGGCAAAGTAGTTGCATGCGAACAACGCTTCGACGTAGCTGGCCGGTACAAAACCAGCGAATATCTAACGACGCCGGAAAAAGAACTGAAAGGGCGGGAAGCTATGGCTTCAATCGCCTTGCAATTCATAGCTGATAGTCGCTACTGCTGGACAATTGAAGCACGCGAGTCCAATTGCTTAGCTCGATTGGGATCTATGCCTGAGCAAATTAAGTCCCTGCTTTACGCAAGATCTATACCGCTTACAGCTACCGGCAGGAAGCGCCCTATTCTACATCTGGTCGCCGCGCATCAGCGCCGTTTAAAAAACGGCATTGACATAGATATAACTGGATTCCTAAGAGGCATTCAAACGGTTGAAATAGAGGGAACTTGTTTTACAGTCAAGCCTGCCAGAGTGCTACTGCCGGAGTTATCAACGAACAGCAAGACCAAATACGCAATGAGCGGTGAATGAAATGAATAACGAACTTTCAGCCTTGCTCTTAACCTCCATGAGCTCACTGCAATCCAGCAACTCAGTCGGCGCACTATTTAAAATGCTGGAGGATTTAGCATGAGCTTCCCTAGATGGGTAATGATCAACCGCGCCTCGGAGCTTACTGGCTACAGTGAAGACGCTATTCGCCACAAAGTAAAAAACGGCACTTGGGCCCAAGGCCGTATTTGGCGAAAGACCCCAGACGGCCGTATAGCAATCAATATGACGGAGTACGACAAGTGGGCCGAGAGCGCACCTCAGGAAGCGGCTTAGAAACCGAGCTGGCAAAGCACAAGGGGATTGAGATACACGGCGGCAACCTGCGAGTCGTGTTCATGTGGCGGCGTATACGCTGCCGCGAATCCCTCGGCCTTCCGATCACCAAAGCCAACATCAAACACGCCGCCCTGTTAAGGGCGGCGATTCTTCACGAGATAAAAACCGGCCATTTCGACTATGGCCGGCACTTTCCCAACTCGAAGCACGCGACCAACTACAGCAGTGCCAAAGACGAAAGGCTCGGCGCGCTGCTGGAGCGATACAAGCCGCTGAAGGCGGTGGACATCACGCCGATGACGGAGGAGAAGTACGGTTACGCCTTGGACATCTGCACTGCTCTGGTGGGCATTGATCGTCTTGCCGGCGTTTTGTTACCTGAAGACATCCAGCTGCTGCGGACCTTGCTGATCGCTGATCGAGCGCCATCGACCGTAAACCATTACCTGGCGACGTTCGCTGGTTTTTTGAGCTGGTGCGAGACCAATGGATATTGCCGCAAGGGATTATCAGAAGCGTGCAATCGGTTCGCAATGCAGGGCCAAGAGCCGGATCCGCTTACTCGTGACGAGTTCCAGCTGCTTGTTGATAAAGGATGCCTCCACCCCCAGGACGCTGCAGCGATTACCTTGGCCGTGTATACCGGGCTTCGACCAGGTGAGCTATGCGCGCTAGCTGTAGAGGACGTCGACCTGGACGCGGGGCAGATCAACATCACCCGCGCCATAACCGCCAACGGCACGTTCAAGGTTCCCAAAACAGGCAAACCGCGCTCAGTACTATTAATGCCGCCAGCGATCGAAGCCTGCAGGGTATTGATGTCGCTCGTTGCAGATCATCCTGCACGCTCCATTGAGGTGTTCCAAAATAGGCATGAAATCCGGAAAGATAGCGTCACCCCATTACTTTCCCCGTCCACTCAGGCGCGCAAGAAGATCATAAACCCTTGGTTTGTTCCCACTGCTTGGAATACCAAGTGGACGGCGATCCAGAAGCGTTCCGGCATCCGTCCGCGCCGACCATATCAGACTCGCCACACCTACGCATGCTGGTGCCTAACAGCTCGTGGCAACCTTGCATTTATTGCGAAGCAGATGGGACATAAAGATTTCACTATGCTTGTGGAGGTATATGCCAAATGGATGGACGACGAATCCCCTTCCGAGCTCCAAAGCATCTGGGCGGCATTACAATCGCAAAATAGCTCTAACCCTCTTTCACTACCCCGTCATCGACAGTTCTAACGGCGTCCGCCGTTGCTATGGATACAAGCTCGCGGCGGACCAACTCAAGATCGCTTTCCAATCGATTTAGCTTTTGGGACAAATGACGTATTGTTTCAACACACCGCCTAAAGCCATCGTCATCTCGATCAACGTTCATCGCAATAAAACTAGCATGAAGGCCAGTCAGCATATTTAACTCAGTTTTAATCTCTTGTAAGGCGTGCAAGATTTCCTCTTCACGATCCCTAAGCCTGCTGGCACCATCCTTAACCCAAACTTGCGAAACTCTATCGAAGCGCCACTTACCGGGAGATTTAGGCCAAGTAACATTGAGCGCCAAATCTAACAACATATTATCCCGATCATCGACTCGAATATCACGAATCTCTTTAACAGCCTCTTCAGAATCATTTTTATTGAGATATTCACTGGCTCTCTCTAAAAAACGATCGGGGGAGTACATATAAAACGACGAACCAACCACCGAAAGGAATTCTTCGATCAGCTTTGGCTGAGGCCCAAGAGTTTTCCCTTGAAATCCAGACCACCAATCCTCTTTTGAATCACCCGTCACAAAGACCACTGGCGTACGTTCAAGCTTAGCTTTGTCGAGAATTTGCAACCAAACTATGTAATCCCCATAAGGCCGACACCTCTCCTCAAAAATAACGGAATCAGACATTTTTTTAACGTCACAAAATCCTGGAGGAATTCTCTGCTCGTACCTGATTTGGCCTTCCTTCAAAATGTCCTCCAAGCTCTCACGATCAAAAGCCCGCCCGACTCTCCCTTCAAACAACTCTCCTAGTTGCTCTTTTATTTCATCTGAATTGATTCTTTTGTCATGCACACGTTTATTATCGGTTAGCTCTGTCACTAATCGCGCAAACACCGCCAAACTTTCATTGAGCGTTTCCTCACTTACGAACGGATGCTGATTATGGCTTTCTAAACTTTTCTTCAGAACCTCTACCTTCTTCACAGCATCATCATATATTTTCCCCTGCTCACCTATGACGGTTAGTCGATTATTCAAATACTCGAACGCTACTTGATGAGGAATCCAGAGCCGCTCACCTAATGCCTCAAATACCTCAAGTAGCTTTTCACGAGTAAGATCTGAATATCTATAAAGATCGAGAAGCACATTGGCATCTAGAACAAAAATGCAGTCGTCCCACATTTTGTCGATATCATTCATCTCACTTGGAAAAAAACCTGGGAATTCGCTTTTCATTTTGCTTTAGCCTTGGGTGATAGCTAGGTGATGGCGTCCACCTCAACATAGCCTCGACTGGCGATCTCTACCAGCCCCTATGTTAACCTCACTCAACTCAACAGAAATCTGGTCGATACCTGTTTGGATTTCGCCCCATTTCTGCCCCACCCTTTTATCAGAACCACTCTAAACCATTGATGAACAAAGCAATTTCAGACCTGTCCTCCCACACCCCAATGATGCAGCAGTACTGGCGCCTGAAAAACCAGCACCCTGATCAGTTGATGTTCTATCGCATGGGCGACTTCTACGAGATCTTCTATGAAGACGCGAAGAAGGCCGCCAAGCTGCTGGACATTACCCTGACCGCGCGCGGGCAGTCGGCGGGGCAGTCGATTCCGATGTGTGGGATTCCTTATCACTCGTTGGAAGGCTACCTGGTCAAGCTGGTGAAACTGGGCGAGTCGGTGGTGATCTGTGAGCAGATCGGTGACCCGGCCACCAGCAAAGGGCCGGTGGAACGCCAGGTGGTGCGCATCATCACCCCAGGTACGGTGAGTGATGAGGCGCTGCTGGATGAGCGTCGCGACAACCTGATCGCTGCGGTATTGGGGGATGAGCGTCTGTTCGGCCTGTCGGTGCTGGATATCACCAGTGGCAATTTCAGTGTGCTGGAGATCAAGGGCTGGGAGAACCTGCTGGCGGAGCTTGAGCGTATCAATCCGGTGGAGTTGTTGATCCCGGATGACTGGCCCAAGGATTTGCCCGCCGAGAAGCGTCGTGGGACCAAGCGTCGTGCGCCGTGGGATTTCGAGCGTGATTCGGCGCTGAAAAGCCTGTGCCAGCAGTTTTCGGTGCAGGACCTTAAAGGCTTCGGCTGCGAAACCCTGACCCTGGCCATCGGCGCCGCGGGTTGCTTGCTCAGCTATGCCAAGGAAACCCAGCGCACCGCCCTGCCGCATTTGCGCAGCCTGCGTCATGAACGCCTGGACGATACCGTGGTGCTCGACGGCGCAAGCCGTCGCAACCTGGAGCTGGACACTAACCTGGCCGGTGGGCGCGATAACACCCTGCAATCGGTGGTCGACCGTTGCCAGACCGCCATGGGCAGCCGCTTGTTGACCCGTTGGCTGAACCGTCCGCTGCGGGACTTGACCGTGCTGCAAGCGCGTCAGACGTCTATTACCTGCCTGCTGGACGGCTATCGCTTTGAAAAGCTGCAGCCGCAACTGAAAGAAATCGGCGATATCGAACGTATCCTGGCACGGATCGGTTTGCGCAATGCACGGCCCCGTGACCTGGCGCGCCTGCGTGATGCCTTGAGCGCCCTGCCGCAGTTGCAAGTGGCGATGACCGAGCTGGACACGCCGCACCTGCAACAGCTGGCGGTGACTGCCGGCACGTACCCGGACCTCGCGGCACTGCTGGAAAAAGCCATCATCGACAACCCGCCCGCGATCATCCGTGATGGCGGCGTGTTGAAAACCGGCTATGACAGCGAGCTTGATGAGCTGCAGTCCCTGAGCGAAAACGCCGGGCAGTTCCTGATTGACCTGGAAGCCCGCGAAAAAGCCCGCACCGGCTTGGCGAACCTTAAGGTCGGCTACAACCGGGTTCACGGCTACTTCATCGAGCTGCCGAGCAAGCAAGCCGAGTCGGCGCCTATCGACTATCAACGTCGCCAGACCCTCAAGGGCGCCGAGCGTTTTATCACCCCGGAGCTCAAGGAGTTCGAAGACAAGGCGCTGTCGGCCAAAAGCCGCGCCCTGGCCCGGGAAAAGATGCTGTACGAAGCCTTGCTCGAGGACCTGATCAGCCGCCTGGCGCCGTTGCAAGACACCGCCGCCGCCCTGGCGGAGCTGGATGTACTAAGCAACCTCGCAGAACGAGCGCTGAATCTTGATTTGAACTGCCCACGGTTTGTCAGCGAGCCCTGCATGCGCATTGTGCAAGGTCGCCACCCAGTGGTGGAACAAGTGTTGACCACGCCGTTCGTCGCCAACGATCTGTCGCTGGACGACGATACCCGCATGCTGGTGATCACCGGTCCGAACATGGGCGGTAAATCCACCTACATGCGCCAGACCGCGTTGATCGTGTTGTTGGCGCATATCGGCAGCTTTGTGCCGGCAGCCAGTTGCGAGCTGTCCCTGGTGGACCGCATCTTCACGCGGATCGGTTCCAGTGATGACCTGGCCGGTGGGCGTTCGACCTTCATGGTGGAAATGAGCGAAACCGCCAACATCCTGCACAACGCCACCGAGCGTAGCCTGGTGCTGATGGATGAAGTGGGACGTGGTACCAGCACCTTCGACGGCCTATCCCTGGCCTGGGCGGCGGCCGAACGCCTGGCGCATCTGCGTGCCTACACGCTGTTCGCCACCCACTACTTCGAACTGACGGTGTTGCCGGAAAGCGAACCGCTGGTGGCCAACGTGCACCTCAATGCCACTGAGCACAATGAGCGCATCGTGTTCCTGCACCATGTGCTGCCAGGGCCAGCCAGCCAGAGTTACGGCCTGGCCGTGGCGCAGCTGGCCGGTGTGCCGAACGACGTGATCACCCGCGCCCGCGAGCACCTCAGCCGCCTGGAAACCACCGCCCTGCCCCATGAAACAGTGGTCGCCAGCCCCGCCAAGGCCAGCAAGAAACCGGCCGCGCCGCACCAGAGCGATCTGTTCGCCAGCCTGCCCCATCCGGTACTGGATGAGTTGTCCAAGCTTGACCTGGATGACTTGACACCACGTAAAGCGCTCGAAATGTTATATGCACTGAAGACTCGGATATAACGCAGACGCTTGCAAGCTGGTAGACTCTCGCGCGGTTTGGGATGCTGTGGGCTTTTAGCCTGGCCTGCAGACTATCGCTCCCAAACCTCGCGAGCCCCGCCGGAAGGGGTTTCGCTGCCGCCGCCTGAGGAGAAAATTAGAAATGACCTTCGTCGTCACCGACAACTGCATCAAGTGCAAGTACACCGACTGCGTAGAAGTGTGTCCGGTGGACTGCTTCTACGAAGGCCCGAACTTCCTGGTTATCCACCCGGATGAGTGCATTGACTGCGCCCTGTGTGAGCCGGAATGCCCGGCCGTCGCGATTTTCTCCGAGGACGAAGTCCCGGCGGAGATGCAGGAGTTTATTCAGTTGAACGTCGAGCTGGCGGAGATCTGGCCGAATATCACTGAGAAGAAAGATCCGCTGCCCGATGCCGCGGAGTGGGATGGCAAGAAAGGTAAGATTGCAGACCTCGAACGCTGATAGCGTCGTCGCCCCCTAAAAGGCCCCTTGCGGGCCTTTTTGCGTTTATGAAGGACGCTTTTACTTTTCTGCAGGCGAAAAAAGGGGCGGTATGACCCGCCCACATTTTTTCCCTAGTCCCTGTATTCCTTTTCATCATCCTGATGAATCGCATCCTGCGACATTCCTTCAAACCATCGTTCCTTGATGGCTGTGTCAATCCGTGGACACAGGACTGATCTTAGAGGGTTCAATGAGAAGTTCAACGGGATCCAACGTGCGAACTGACACGCGCCCACACCAAAATTAAGATAAATAATTGTTATATTTCAAATGGATAGAAAAAACTCGCACGCATTTGAGACGTACACACCCAGCAAAAAAACCAAACGCTTACGAGAAAGTAAGCGAATGCTTACACGCCCAATTGGGTAATGCGCGAAGTCGCATGCTTGACCTGTAAGCGAGCCAAAAAAAGCCCCGACCACGTCGAGGCGTTTTGTCCCTCGACTGGATCAGTCGTCACTGACCGTAATGGTCGGCATCGCCGGGGCAGCCGCTTCCTGCAACACGATGCGCGCGCCCACATGACGGGCCAGTTCCTGATAGATCATCGCGACCTGCCCATCGGGTTCGGCCGCAACAGTGGGTTTACCGCCATCGGCCTGTTCGCGGATATCCATCGACAGCGGCAACGAGGCGAGCAGTTCGACGCCGTATTGTGTCGCGAGCTTCTCACCCCCGCCCTCACCAAACAGATGCTCGGCATGACCACAGTTGGAACAGATGTGCACCGCCATGTTCTCAACAACGCCCAGCACTGGAATATTGACCTTGCGGAACATCTCTACGCCTTTCCTGGCGTCCAGCAGTGCCAGGTCCTGGGGCGTGGTAACGATCACCGCACCCGCCACCGGGACTTTCTGCGCGAGGGTCAGCTGGATGTCGCCAGTGCCTGGCGGCATATCGATCACCAGGTAGTCGAGGTCGCCCCAGGCCGTCTGGGTGACCAGTTGCAGCAACGCACCGGAGACCATCGGCCCCCGCCAGACCATCGGTGTGTTGTCATCGGTAAGAAAGGCCATGGACATCACTTCCACGCCCAGCGACCCGATGGGCACGAACCATTTCTGGTCCTTGACCTTTGGCCGTGTGCCTTCGGCGATACCGAACATCACGCCCTGGCTCGGCCCGTAGATATCGGCGTCGAGAATACCCACCCGTGCACCTTCCCGGGCCAGGGCAAGGGCCAGGTTGGCCGCGGTGGTGGATTTACCCACGCCACCCTTGCCGGAGGCCACCGCCACCACGTTCTTGACGTTGGCCAGGCCCGGGATCTGTGCCTGAGCCTTGTGCGGCGCGATCACACACTGGATGTTGACCTTGGCCGAAGCCACGCCGTCCAGGCCCTCGATGCCCATTTGCAACATCTGCGCCCAACCGCTCTTGAACAGGCCGGCGGCATAGCCCAGCTCCAGTTGTACCGAAACCTGGTCACCCTGGACCTCGATGGCACGTACGCAACCGGCACTGACCGGGTCCTGGTTCAAATAAGGGTCGGTGTATTGGCGAAGAACGGCTTCCACCGCTGCGCGATTGACGGCGCTCATGGGCTACTCCCGAAAAAAGACTGACTGAAACAGGCGGCTATCCTAACCGTTCCGGCCGGCGAACGGCATGCTTTCTGAGGCGCCGAAAATTCTGAAACAGCCTCACGGGGTGAAATAAATTTCCCGGCGCTTTATAGTGGCCGACCTCCGTTTCATCAAGTAGCCGAGCCCCATGTCCGAGCCACGCAAGATCCTCGTCACCAGCGCCCTGCCCTATGCCAATGGTTCCATCCATCTTGGCCATATGCTTGAGTACATCCAGACCGATATGTGGGTGCGCTTCCAGAAGCATCGCGGCAATCAATGCATTTATGTCTGCGCGGACGACGCCCACGGTTCGGCCATCATGTTGCGCGCCGAAAAGGAAGGCATCACCCCGGAACAACTGATCGCCAACGTGCAGGCTGAACACAGCGCCGACTTTGCCGAGTTCCTGGTGGACTTCGACAACTTCCACTCGACCCACTCCGAAGAAAACCGCGAGCTGTCGAGCCAGATCTACAAGCGCCTGCGTGACGCCGGGCACATTGCCACGCGCTCGATCACCCAGTATTTCGACCCGGACAAGAAAATGTTCCTGGCCGACCGCTTCATCAAGGGCACCTGCCCGAAATGCGGCACCGAAGACCAGTACGGCGACAACTGCGAAAAGTGCGGTGCCACCTACGCGCCGACTGACCTGAAGAATCCGAAATCGGCCATTTCAGGTGCCACCCCGGTGCTCAAGGATTCCCAGCACTTCTTCTTCAAGCTCCCGGATTTCCAGCAGATGCTGCAAACCTGGACCCGCAGCGGCACCCTGCAGGACGCGGTGGCCAACAAGATCGCCGAGTGGCTGGATGCTGGCCTGCAACAGTGGGACATCTCCCGCGATGCGCCTTACTTCGGTTTCGAGATCCCGGACGAGCCGGGCAAATACTTCTATGTGTGGCTGGATGCGCCGATCGGCTACATGGCCAGCTTCAAGAATCTGTGCGACCGCACGCCGGAGTTGGACTTCGACGCGTTCTGGGCCAAGGACTCCACCGCCGAGCTGTACCACTTCATCGGCAAGGACATCGTCAACTTCCACGCGCTGTTCTGGCCAGCGATGCTTGAAGGCTCGGGCTACCGCAAGCCAACCGGCATCGCTGTGCACGGCTATCTGACGGTCAACGGCCAGAAGATGTCCAAGTCTCGCGGCACCTTCATCAAGGCACGCACCTACCTGGATCACCTGTCGCCGGAATACCTGCGCTATTACTACGCCTCCAAGCTGGGCCGTGGCGTCGACGACCTGGACCTGAACCTGGAAGATTTCGTACAGAAGGTCAACTCGGACCTGGTCGGCAAAGTCGTCAACATCGCCAGCCGTTGCGCCGGGTTTATCCACAAGGGCAACGCCGGTGTAATGGTGGCGGAAAACGCCGCGCCGGAACTGACTGAAGCCTTCCTGGCGGCCGCGCCAAGCATTGCCGACGCCTATGAAGCCCGCGACTTTGCCCGCGCCATGCGCGAGATCATGGGCCTGGCCGACCGTGCCAACGCCTGGATCGCCGACAAAGCACCCTGGTCGCTGAACAAGCAGGAAGGCAAAGAAGCTGAAGTCCAGGCGATCTGCGCCACCGGTATCAACCTGTTCCGCCAGTTGGTGATCTTCCTCAAGCCGGTCCTGCCACTGCTGGCCGCCGACGCCGAGGCGTTCCTCAATGTGGCTCCCTTGACCTGGGCCGACCACGCCATGTGGCTCAGCAACCATCAGTTGAACGCGTTCAAGCCGCTGATGACCCGTATCGACCCGGTGAAAGTCCAGGCCATGACCGACGCTTCGAAAGAAGACCTGATTGCCAGCCAGACCGATACCGGGCAATCCACACCTGCGGGCAATGGCGAACTGGCCAAGGACCCGATTTCCCCGGAAATCGATTTCGACGCCTTTGCCGCCGTTGACCTGCGCGTGGCGCTGATTATCAAGGCCGAAGCCGTGGAAGGTGCCGACAAGCTGCTGCGCCTGACGCTGGACATCGGTGACGAACAGCGCAACGTGTTCTCCGGGATCAAGAGCGCTTATCCGGACCCGTCCAAGCTCGATGGTCGCCTGACCATGATGATTGCCAACCTCAAGCCACGGAAAATGAAGTTTGGCATTTCCGAAGGCATGGTGATGGCAGCTGGCCCCGGAGGCGAGGAAATCTACTTGCTGAGCCCGGACAGCGGCGCCAAGCCGGGTCAACGTATCAAGTAAGTCCTGCAAAATGCCCCGTTTCAACGACGGGGCTTTTCAGCTTGCCCACCTCACAGGGCCGGGCGTCAACGCTATGATCAAAGCATGAACCTCATTCAACGTATCGACGCGCTGCTACCGCAGACTCAATGCGGCAAGTGCGGGCACCCGGGCTGCAAGCCTTACGCCGAGGGCATCGCTAAAGGCGAGGCAATCAACAAGTGCCCGCCGGGTGGGCAAGAAACCATCACTGGGCTTGCGTACTTGCTACGCGTACCGGTGCTGGACCTGGATACCAGCCGCGGCGAAGCCCCGGCGCAGATTGCCTATATCCGCGAAGCCGAATGCATCGGTTGCACCAAATGCATCCAGGCTTGCCCAGTGGATGCCATCGTCGGCGCCGCCAAATTGATGCATACGGTGATAATCGACGAGTGCACCGGTTGCGACCTGTGCGTCGCCCCCTGCCCTGTCGACTGCATTGAGCTGCGCCCACTGGTCAGTGTCGTCCCCATAGTGGGTGGCCTGGCGACCAACGATCTCGAGCGCCATGAACGTAGCCTCAAGCGTGATCGGGCACGCAGGCGTTATGAACAACGCAATGCGCGCCTGCAACGGGAAGAAGAACACAAGCTCGCTGAACGCCTGGCACGTTCCAAGCGCCCGGCGCCGACGGACGCAATACCTGTAGATAACCATCAGGTTGTTCAGGAAGCTGCGATCAAGAAAGCCAAGATCACCGTCGCGATGAGCCGCGCCCAGTTGTACAAATCCTTGAAAGCGTTTGGCCATCCACCGACTTTTGACCAGCAGTCGCAACTGATCGTCCTGCAACGGCAGTTCGAAGCTGCGGAGCAGGTGCTGGCCATGCTTGAGGTGGACAGCCCGCCAGCGACAGCAATTCCCAAGGACCCAGCACTCAAGCGGGCCAAGATCCAACTGGCCATGCGTCGCGCGGAATTGAAAAAGGCGCAGGAGCAGCGTGCTGACAACCAGCAACTGGCCACATTGAGTGCCGCGTTGACTGCCGCCGAGTACAACCTGCATGAAGCTGAAGCAGCCTCCGAGCAGCCGCGACCGGCTTTGCAGCGTGTGGAAAAACGCCCTATCGACAGCCAGCTGCGCCAGTTGAAAACCGCGTTGGCCTACGCTCGCGCTGATGTCAGCAAATTACAACGCCAACCGGCCCCACCTGTAGATGAATTGAACGCCGCCCAGCGAAGGCTGGACGAGGCAGAGCGTCAGCTGCAAGCCCATAGACCGAGCCCAGAATGAGTCAGGGGGGCCTTGCTACACGACATGGCCGCCACCACGTTGATACCTGCCAGGTTTAGACCTGGGCTTTTTTCAAATGACGTAGACCACCCGCAAGGAATCGCTCTGCCCATGAACGCCGCAAAACGCCTGGAAATTTTCCGCAGGTTTCACGAAGACAATCCGGAACCCAAAACCGAACTGGCCTACTCCTCGCCGTTCGAATTATTGATTGCGGTGATCCTGTCGGCTCAGTCCACCGACGTGGGCGTCAACAAGGCGACGGCCAAGTTGTACCCGGTAGCGAATACCCCCGCAGCGATTTATGCCCTCGGCGTGGAAGGCTTGTCCGAATACATCAAGACCATTGGCCTGTACAACAGCAAAGCCAAGAACGTGATCGAGACATGCCGCCTGCTAATGGAACTGCACGCAGGCGAGGTACCGCAAACGCGTGAAGCCCTTGAGGCCTTACCGGGCGTAGGGCGTAAGACCGCTAACGTCGTACTCAATACGGCATTCCGGCAACTGACCATGGCGGTGGACACGCACATTTTCCGCGTCAGCAATCGAACCGGTATTGCACGCGGGAAGAATGTGGTCGAGGTGGAGAAACAACTGATGAAGTTCGTGCCCAAGCCGTATCTGCTTGACTCCCACCACTGGCTGATCCTGCACGGGCGCTACGTTTGCCAGGCGCGTAAGCCACGCTGCGGCAGCTGTCGCATCGAGGACCTGTGTGAATACAAGGACAAAACGTCTGACGATTGAGCGACCATTAGGTTTCTTGATCAGTCGATTGAAAAAATCTTTTTTACCCACTCGCGGTTTATCGCTATAAGGAGCCCCAATGGCAGTCTTAGCCTGGAGTTAACCTTATGAGCACTGGCAAAGAACAACTGGAAGTGGACGACGACCTCGTTGAGTCGGACGACGATGGGGTAGAGGCACCTGTTGCAGAGGTGGCCAAGACCAATTTGAGCAAACGCCGCACTATCGACAATCTTCTGGAAGAGCGACGCTTGCAAAAACAGCTGGCCGATTACGACTTCGATTTCTGATCGATGCGCCAACGACCGGAAGCCTCCCTGACGGAGGCTTTTTTCTGCCGGTTACACGGGTGTACGAGCGTTGCAATGCCCGCCTAGACCAGGCCGTTGCGCTGGGCCAGTTCGATCAGGTCCACGAGGGAGCGGGCATTGAGCTTGAGTAGCAGGCGAGTCTTGTAGGTACTGACGGTTTTGTTGCTGAGAAACATGCCGTCGGCAATCTCCTTGTTGGTTTTACCACGAGCCAATTGTTGCAGCACCATCATCTCTCGTCCTGACAGGCGTTCGACCATATCGGCTTCACTGGCGTTGCCCATGGTTGAGCGCACCGAGTTCAGCGCCTGGTTCGGGAAGTAGCTGTAGCCGGAAAGCACCGCCTTGATGGCACTCAACAGTTCTGTCAGATCCTGCTGCTTGCACACATAGCCGGCCGCCCCTGCCTGCATGCAGCGCATGGAAAAATGGCCAGGAGCTTGTGACGTCAGCACCAGCACCTTGAACGATACAGCCTGCTTGGTCGAAGCCAGCCGACAAATAACTTCCAGGCCATCGAGCTTGGGAATTCCTATATCCAGTATGACAATGTCCGGCATATGTTCCCGTGCAAGTTGCAATGCATCGACACCGTTATCAGTCTCGGCAACGACCTCATAACCATGACGCTCCATTAGCATGCGCACAGCAAGACGAATGACGGGATGATCATCCACGATCAGCACTTTATTCATGAGAAAGTCCAATTTCGCTGTTCGAATTATTTAGAGCAAGCACAATAGCCTAGTCGATTGCTAGTTGGCATAGCATTCACCCCCGAGCAACAGCAGGCAGAGACCCACCCCACAAGAAGATAGGAATTAACCTACAAAAAATCGCCAACTTAGAGGTGTGTGGCTTTATGCTTCCTTTCAGACCTTTCTCGACACATACATATTTTGAGTGAAATATCCCTGGCATAAGCCGCAAAAGGTAAACGTGCCGCACATGTCTTTCAGGAAATGCCCCTTGTTTCTCGCGATGATGCACGCAAAGTGGCGAGCACATTCCATTTACGTTAGTTCCATTTAACATATTTACACACACTCAAAATTCCTACAGAAAATTCAACATGTCGCATACCTCCACCACTTACATGAGTGAATTTTCTGTCAGAAATAGTTCCTCAGCAGATGTAAAAAATCATTCATCCTAAAAAATAAAAGACAACAACCTAAATCACCCTTACAAGTTGCGCAAAGACTTACACAGGGTAAACGTAAATAAACATCAACACCTATTTAACGCTTGCCTACCAATACCGAGGCAAAAAAAATGGCCCCTTGAACAAGGGGCCATTTTCACAATGCGCCTGACAGTCAGAACAACGAGCGGCCCTTGTTGGCAGCAATACGCATGCGCAGTGCGTTCAACTTGATAAACCCGGCCGCATCCGCCTGATTGTAGGCCCCGCCGTCTTCTTCGAACGTGGCAATGTTGGAATCGAACAGCGACTCATCGGACTTGCGGCCTGTGACAATCACATTGCCCTTGTACAGCTTCAGGCGCACGACGCCATTCACGTGAGCCTGGGAAGCGTCGATCATCTGTTGCAGCATCAGGCGCTCAGGGCTCCACCAGTAGCCGGTGTAGATCAGGCTGGCGTACTTAGGCATCAGTTCGTCTTTGAGGTGGGCCACTTCACGGTCCAGGGTGATGGACTCGATGGCGCGGTGGGCGCGCAGCATGATGGTGCCGCCAGGGGTTTCGTAGCAGCCACGGGACTTCATGCCTACGTAGCGGTTCTCAACGATGTCCAGGCGCCCGATACCGTGCTGGCCGCCGATCCGGTTCAAGGTCGCCAGTACGGTGGCCGGGGTCATTTCAACTCCGTCCAGCGCAACGATATCGCCGTTACGGTAGGTCAGTTCCAGGTACTGCGGCTTGTCAGGAGCGTTCTCCGGGGAGACGGTCCATTTCCACATGTCCTCTTCGTGCTCGGTCCAGGTGTCTTCCAGCACACCGCCTTCATAAGAGATGTGCAGCAGGTTGGCATCCATCGAGTACGGCGACTTCTTCTTGCCATGGCGTTCGATCGGAATGCCGTGCTTTTCAGCGTAGTCCATCAGCTTTTCACGGGACAACAGGTCCCATTCGCGCCAAGGGGCAATCACTTTTACCCCTGGCTTGAGGGCGTAGGCACCCAGTTCGAAACGTACCTGGTCGTTGCCCTTGCCGGTGGCGCCATGGGAAATGGCGTCGGCGCCGGTTTCGTTGGCGATTTCGATCAGGCGCTTGGCGATCAGCGGACGTGCGATGGAGGTACCCAGCAGGTACTCGCCTTCGTAGACAGTGTTGGCGCGAAACATCGGGAAGACGAAATCGCGGACGAACTCTTCGCGCAGGTCGTCAATGTAGATCTCTTTCACGCCCATGGCTTGCGCCTTGGTACGTGCAGGTTCGACCTCTTCGCCCTGACCCAGGTCAGCGGTGAAGGTCACCACTTCACAGTTATAAGTATCCTGCAGCCACTTGAGGATCACCGAAGTGTCCAGGCCGCCGGAATACGCGAGAACGACCTTGTTTACGTCGGCCATGCCATCACTCCACGGGGTTGTACGGAAAGGCGTCGATTCTACCGATCAAAACCGTGAAATTACAGGGGCGCGACAGCAAATGAAGATAAAGCGACAGATTATGTCGAGCGGGCGACCGATGGTCGCCCCTTATGATGTGGCTGCAGGATTGCTCGGCGCAGTGGCCTGGGGTGCCGGTTTCTCGGGGGCCGCTACCCGCTCCAGCTGGATATTCACACGCCGGTTACGGGCGCGGTTGGCCGCATTGGTGTTGGGCGCCAAAGGATAGCTTTCCCCATGAAACCGCAGGGTAATATGCGATTCCGCGATGCCGTTGGCCTTGAAATAGTCCATCACCGCCAGGGCGCGCCGGCGCGAGACATCGCGATTGGTCAGTCGGTTGCCACTGTTATCCGAATGGCCGTTCAACTCGACGTGATTGACCGTGGGGTCGGCTTTCATGAATGCAAGAATCACCGACAGCTTCTTCTTGGCAGCCGCGTCCAGTTCGATGCCGCCACCGGGGAAGCCGACTTCAGTCTGTTTGACCTGGTCATAATTCATTGGCAGCAGCTTGGTGGTGCACAACTGATAGTCGCTGTAGGCCTTGTTGAACTTCACCGGCAGCAGGCGAATTTCCGAATAACCACCCTCACGTCCGTAATGCCGCACGGTCGGGCTACGCCCCTCGAGCAAGCCGGTGAACAGACGCCCGGCCTGGGCTTGGGAGCTGTTGAACAATACGTCACCACTGCCGACCCGTACGGCGCCGAGGTTGATATCGCCTCGGCCCGGCTGCCAGGGCGCAGCAGCAGCCAACAAAGTCGCCGAACCTGCGCCGAACGAGCCGTTATAGGCCTTCAAGCGAAACGTCGCCTGCTCACCGGCGCGGCGCACGAATTCGCCGGAGCCGAAATCGGTGATCGGCTGGATCAGGCGGCACTCGAACTGGTCACCTTCTACCTTCCACTCAATATTCTCCAGGCGGGTCTGGAACGTGAGGGCCATCGCAGGCAGGCTGGCGAACACACTGAGCAGGGCTAGATAATGCTGGCGCACGGGAAGGCTCCACTGGTTTCTACAACACTTCAAAGCGTCATACATCGTTAAGGCATACCCGGGAATATCGGTCGCATCCGGCAAAACTTGATAGCGAGTGCCTGCAAGAGTCTTTTCCGGTAGCATTCCCACCAGATTGACCCGCCTGGAATCCCCAATGTCCGACCGCCTGACCCTGCTGCGTCCCGACGACTGGCATATTCATCTTCGCGATGGTGCTGCGTTACCCCAAACCGTGGCTGATGTGGCGCGCACGTTTGGCCGTGCCATCATCATGCCTAACCTGGTACCTCCGGTGCGCAATGCCGCAGAAGCCGATGCCTATCGCCAGCGCATCCTCGCTGCACGACCGGCCGGCAGCTGCTTCGAACCGTTGATGGTGCTCTACCTGACCGACCGCACCCAGCCTGACGAAATTCGTGAAGCCAAGGCCCGCGGCTTCGTGCACGCCGCCAAGCTGTATCCGGCCGGCGCGACTACCAACTCCGATTCCGGCGTGACCAGCATCGACAAGATCCTGCCAGCCATCGAAGCCATGGCCGAGGTCGGCATGCCGCTGCTGATCCATGGGGAAGTCACCCGTGGCGACGTGGACGTGTTTGATCGCGAGAAGGTGTTCATCGACGAGCACATGCGTCGCGTGGTCGAGCTGTTCCCGACCCTGAAGGTGGTGTTCGAACACATCACCACGGCCGATGCCGTGCAGTTCGTCACCGAGGCTTCGGCCAATGTGGGCGCGACCATCACCGCCCATCATCTGCTCTACAACCGCAACCACATGCTGGTGGGCGGGATTCGGCCGCACTTCTACTGCCTGCCGATCCTCAAGCGCAACACCCACCAGGTGGCGTTGCTGGACGCCGCCACCAGCGGCAACCCGAAATTTTTCCTCGGCACCGACTCCGCGCCCCATTCCCAGCACGCCAAGGAAGCCGCGTGCGGTTGCGCCGGTTGCTACACGGCGTTCGCCGCTATAGAGCTGTATGCCGAAGCGTTTGAACAGCGCAATGCCCTGGACAAACTCGAGGGCTTCGCCAGCCTCAATGGCCCGCGTTTCTACGGCCTGCCGGCAAATACCGACCGCATCACCCTGGTTCGTGAAGACTGGACCGCCCCTGCCAGCCTGCCATTCGGCGAGCTGACTGTTATCCCGCTGCGCGCCGGTGAAACACTGCGCTGGCGCCTGCTGGAGGAAAGCAAGTGAGTGAAGACCATTACGACGACGAACAAGAGCACAGTGGTGGCGGTTCCCGTCACCCGATGGCCGAGCGGTTTCGCGGCTATCTGCCGGTTGTCATCGACGTAGAAACCGGTGGTTTCAATTGCGCCACCGACGCCTTGCTGGAAATCGCCGCTACCACTATCGGCATGGATGAACACGGTTTTGTGTTCCCGGAACATACCCACTTCTTCCGCGTCGAGCCATTCGAAGGCGCCAATATCGAAGCGGCAGCCCTGGAGTTCACCGGCATCAAGCTCGACCACCCGCTGCGCATGGCGGTGAGCGAAGAAGCGGCGCTGACCGATATCTTCCGCGGTGTGCGCAAGGCGCTGAAGGCCAATGGCTGCAAACGCGCAATCCTGGTGGGCCACAACAGCAGTTTCGACCTGGGCTTCCTGAATGCCGCCGTGGCGCGGCTGGACATGAAACGCAATCCGTTTCACCCGTTCTCCAGCTTCGACACCGCCACCCTTGCCGGTCTGGCGTATGGCCAGACCGTGTTGGCCAAAGCCTGTCAGGCGGCCGGTATCGACTTCGACGGCCGTGAGGCTCATTCGGCCCGCTACGATACCGAAAAGACTGCCGAGCTGTTCTGCGGCATCGTCAATCGCTGGAAGCAGATGGGCGGCTGGGAAGACTTCAGCGATTGAAGTTGAACCCCGCACATAAAAAAACCGGCCCTCTCAGGCCGGTTTTTTTTTACCGTGAAACGGGCGCTTACAGCTTGCCAGCGTTCTCGGTCAGGTAAGCAGCAACACCTTCTGGCGAAGCGTTCATGCCCTTGTCGCCTTTTTTCCAGTTGGCAGGGCAGACTTCACCGTGCTCTTCGTGGAATTGCAGGGCGTCGACCAGGCGAATCAGCTCTTCCATGTTACGACCCAGCGGCAGGTCGTTGATGATCTGCGAGCGAACGACGCCCTTGTCGTCGATCAGGAACGCGCCACGGAAGGCCACGCCGCCTTCGGATTCAACGTCGTAGGCCTTGGCGATGTCATGCTTCATGTCGGCAGCCATGGTGTATTTGACTTTGCCGATGCCGCCATCATTGATGGCAGTGTTGCGCCAGGCGTTGTGGGTGAAGTGGGAGTCGATGGAAACAGCCACTACTTCTACGTTGCGCGCCTTGAAGTCGTCCATGCGGTGGTCCAGGGCGATCAGCTCCGAAGGGCAGACGAAGGTGAAGTCCAGCGGGTAGAAGAAGACCAGGCCGTATTTGCCTTTGATGGCTTCGGACAGTTTGAAGCTATCAACGATTTCGCCATTGCCGAGGACGGCTGGGACGTCGAAATCCGGGGCTTGTTTACCGACGAGTACGCTCATTGGATATCTCCTGATATGGGATGACGATTGAAGCAAAAGGACCGGTCGAGTCTGCCTGTAGAATCCGACAGAAACATGACGCAATCACGCTTCATGAAGACCAACCATCATACACTGAAAAAACCGTTCGTCAGCGCATGGGCAATACGCGGCTGATCGTTGACGAAACTACTTTGACAATCATTCTCGTTAACATTAAGATCCATCGCACTTAAGCCTTAAACCCGCGACGGTTCTCCCTTATGTATGTCTGCCTCTGCACTGGCGTCACCGACGGACAAATCCGCGAAGCGATCTACGAAGGTTGCTGCAGCTACAAAGAAGTGCGTGAAACCACCGGCGTTGCCAGTCAGTGTGGTAAATGTGCGTGCCTCGCCAAGCAAGTGGTACGGGAAACCCTGACGCAGCTGCAAACAGCCCAGGCCGCGCTCCCCTACTCGACAGAATTTACACACGCCTGAAAAGGCTGTTTTAAAGAACCGGACCCAGTGTCCGGTTTTTTTATGCCTGTAATTCAATTAGTTAGCGCCAAGACGCGGAACACAAACATTCTTATTCCGATTAATTTTCATTTATTATTCAATAACTTAGGTTTGACACTAGGAATTTCACCGCTCAGACTCTGCCCTATACACAGCTATTACAGGGCAGGACCCCAGTCATGAAAGGCGACATCTCAGTCATCCAGCAACTCAACAAAATCCTTGCCAATGAACTGGTCGCGATCAATCAGTACTTTCTGCATGCGCGCATGTACGACGATTGGGGCCTGGAAAAGCTTGGCAAGCGCGAATATAAAGAATCGATCAAGGCTATGAAGGATGCCGACGCGCTGATCAAACGCATCCTGTTCCTGGAAGGCCTGCCGAACGTGCAGGACCTGGGCAAGCTGAACATCGGCGAGCATACCCAGGAAATGCTCAGCAGCGACCTGGGCTTTGAGCGCAAGAGCCATAGCGACCTCAAGGCCGCCATCGCCCATTGCGAAACCAAGGGCGACTTCGGCAGCCGTGAACTGCTGGAAGACATCCTGGAAGACCAGGAAGAGCATATCGACTGGCTTGAAACCCAGCTGGGCCTGATCGACAAGGTCAGCCTGGAGAACTACCTGCAATCGCAGATGGGTGAATAACTCCTAGCGTACAAAAAAGCCCCGCTCTCGTATTGAGAAGCGGGGCTTTTTATTGCCGGTCAATCAAGCTTCAGTCTTGGCTGCCGCTTTTTCCGCTGCGTCTTTGATCAGCGCTTGCAGCGAACCATCGGCTGCCATTTCAGTGATGATGTCGCTGCCGCCAACCAGTTCACCGGCTACCCACAGTTGCGGGAAAGTCGGCCAGTTGGCGTATTTAGGCAGGTTGGCGCGAATTTCCGGATTCTGCAGGATATCCACGTAGGCGAACTTCTCGCCACACGCCATGATGGCATGGGAGGCTTTTGCGGAAAAACCGCACTGAGGAGCGTTAGGCGCGCCCTTCATGTAGAGCAGAATGGTGTTGTTGGCAATCTGGTCTTTGATCGTTTCGATGATATCCATGGAACACCTCGGCTGGAACTTTGCGACTCACAGGTCGGCACGGTGGCGCATTGTAACGCAAAATCCCAGCGCGGTGCTCGGGCACCTCACGCCGCTGCCACTTGCACCGGCACGCCATTAAGCGCGGCGTTACCCGACAACTCGTCCAACTGCCGCTCGTCAGTCAAGTCATTGGCACTCGCCCCGGGCTGAGCACTGGCGATGCTCATTTGTACGCCCGGGCGGCCATGCCCCCAGCCATGAGGCAGGCTGACCACGCCCGGCATCATGTCCAGGCTGGCCAACACGTCCACTTCGATCATGCCGATGCGCGAACTTACCCGCACCCGTTGACCGTCATTGAGCTGTCGCCTGGCGAGGTCGTCAGGATGCATCAGCAATTGATGGCGTGGCTTGCCCTTCACCAGCCGATGGTAGTTATGCATCCAGGAATTGTTACTGCGCACATGACGACGGCCGATCAGCAGCAGCTCGTCGGCCACCGGCACCGGCTGCGCCTCGAAGCGCGCCAGGTCAGCGAGGATCACAGCCGGTGCCGCCTGGACCTTGCCATCGGCAGTCTTCAAACGCACTGCGAGATTGGCCTTGAGCGGCCCCAGGTCCACGCCATGGGGATGATCGGCCAACATCGCCACCGATAGCTTATGACTGGATGCATCACCGTAGGCGCCTGCGCGCAGCCCGAAATCGATCATCTGTGCCGGAGGCAGGGTTGGCTTGAGCGCTACGCCGGTCTGCGCCGCGAATGCCTTGGCCAAGCCGACAAAGATCTCCCAGTCATGCAGCGCACCCTCGGGCTTGGGCAGGATCGCTCGGTTGAAGCGGGTGACATTGCGTACCGCGAACATATTGAAGGTGGTGTCGTAGTGATCGTTTTCCAATGCAGAGGTGGACGGCAGGATCAGGTCGGCATAACGCGTGGTCTCGTTGATATAGAGGTCGACGCTGACCATGAACTCCAATCCATCCAGCGCCTGCTCCAACTGGCGACCGTTGGGCGTCGACAGCACCGGATTGCCGGCCACTGTCACCAGCGCGCGGATCTGTCCTTCGCCTTCGGTGAGCATTTCCTCGGCCAGAGCCGACACCGGCAACTCTCCGCCGTATTCCGGGCGCCCGGACACACGGCTCTGCCAGCGATTGAAATGGCCGCCACCAGTCGAGGCTACCAGGTCGACCGCCGGGCTGGTGCACAGCGCACCGCCCACGCGGTCGAGATTGCCAGTTACCAGGTTGATCAACTGCACCAACCAGTGACACAGGGTGCCGAACGCCTGGGTCGAGACTCCCATTCGGCCGTAGCAAACGGCTTTGTCAGCGCCAGCGAAGTCGCGGGCCAACTGCCGAATCTGCTCGGCAGGCACTGCACACTGGCGACTCATTGCCTCGGCGCTGAATCCCACAATTGCTCGGCGCACGTCCTCCAGCCCTTCAACTGGCAAATGGCTGTCGCGGGTCAGCCCCTCAGCGAACAAGGTGTTGAGCAGCCCGAACAACAGCGCCGCGTCGCCTCCGGGGCGTACGAACAAGTGCTGGTCGGCGATGGCGGCTGTCTCGCTGCGCCGAGGGTCGACCACCACTACTTTGCCGCCACGCGCCTGAATGGCCTTGAGGCGTTTTTCTACGTCCGGCACGGTCATTATGCTGCCGTTGGAGGCCAGCGGGTTGCCGCCGAGAATCAACATGAAGTCGGTATGGTCGATGTCCGGAATGGGCAGCAACAGGCCATGGCCGTACATAAGGTGACTGGTGAGGTGATGGGGTAGTTGATCGACCGAGGTCGCGGAAAAGCGATTGCGCGTTTTCAATAGCCCGAGAAAGTAGTTGCTGTGGGTCATCAACCCATAGTTGTGCACGCTGGGGTTGCCCTGATACACCGCCACCGCGTTCTGCCCGTGCCGGGCCTGGATGCTTGCCAGCCGTTCGGCCACCATGGCAAACGCTTCATCCCACGCGATCGGCTGCCATTCGCTGCCGACCCGTAGCATCGGCTGGTGCAGGCGGTCCGGGTCATTCTGGATATCCTGCAGGGCCACGGCCTTGGGGCAGATGTGCCCGCGACTGAAACTGTCCAGGGGGTCGCCCTTGATCGAGGTGATCGCCAGGCTGCCATCGTCAGCCTGGGTGGTTTCCAGGGTCAGGCCGCAGATGGCTTCGCACAGGTGGCAGGCACGGTGATGGAGAGTCTTGGTCATGGCCAGTCTCTTTTATAGGGGCTTTGGCTTAACTATGGGCGGCGAGCTGCCAGCGCGCCAGCAACCTTCGTGCTGTGAATCGGTGGGCATAGGCCAGGGCATGGCTAAGCATGAGTAAATGTTTCAGAAACCGTCCATCCAGCGGCTTAAACCGACGCTACCTGGCTTGGGCCCGCCTCGGCGCATTGCAAAAGGCCTCGGCGCCAGTGTACAAATGACCCGCTGCTGTCAGGAAATCGTCTTCAAACGCGCGTCAGCGCCCTGCTTGAACACCCCTAAAAACCGTAGCCCTATTGGTAAGACGCGACATTTAATGTCAATATCGCGCCTTCCCCTATTTCGTCGCCCCGTGCGGCTTCCGCCGCAGGTCTCGCCCGTTGTCACAATAAACAAGGCTTTGAGTATCTGCGGTCTGTTGCAAAAAGGTAGTTAATGATGAGCGCAAGGCACTTTCTCTCCCTGATGGATTGCACGCCCGAAGAGCTGGTCAGCGTGATCCGTCGAGGCATTGAGCTTAAAGACCTGCGTAACCGCGGCGTACTGTTTGAGCCTTTGAAAAACCGTGTACTCGGGATGATTTTCGAGAAATCCTCGACGCGTACCCGCCTGTCGTTCGAAGCCGGCATGATCCAGCTAGGTGGCCAGGCGATTTTCCTGTCACCGCGTGACACCCAACTGGGCCGTGGGGAACCGATCAGCGATTGCGCCAGGGTCATGTCACGCATGCTCGACGCGGTGATGATCCGTACCTTCGCCCACAGCACCCTGACCGAGTTTGCCGCCAACTCTCGCGTGCCAGTGATCAATGGCCTGTCCGATGACCTGCACCCCTGCCAGTTGCTGGCCGACATGCAAACCTTCCTTGAACACCGTGGCTCGATCCAAGGCAAGACCGTGGCCTGGATCGGCGACGGCAACAACATGTGCAACAGCTATATAGAGGCGGCGATCCAATTCGACTTCCACCTGCGTATCGCCTGCCCTGAAGGCTACGAGCCGAGCGCCGAGTTCATGGCCAAGGCCGATGGCCGTGTGCAATTGCTACGCGACCCCAAGGATGCCGTAGTCGGCGCTCACCTGGTCAGCACCGACGTCTGGACCTCAATGGGCCAGGAAGACGAAACGGCCAAACGCCTGGCCCTGTTCGCACCATTCCAGGTGACCCGCGCCCTGCTCGATACGGCCGCGCCGGACGTGCTGTTCATGCACTGCCTGCCTGCCCACCGCGGCGAAGAAATCAGCCTCGACCTGCTTGACGACCCGCGTTCGGTGGCCTGGGACCAGGCCGAGAACCGCCTGCATGCGCAAAAAGCCCTGCTGGAATTTCTCGTCGAACCGTCGTACCACCACGCATGAGCCAGCCACTTCTGCTGAACCTGCGCAACCTGGCATGCGGCTATCAAGATCAACGAGTGGTGCAGAACCTCAACCTGCACCTCAATGCCGGCGACATCGGTTGCCTGCTCGGTTCCTCGGGGTGCGGCAAGACCACCACCTTGCGCGCCATTGCTGGCTTTGAGCCGATACATGAAGGCGAAATCAGCCTGGCCGGCGAAGTCATCTCCAGCGCAGGGTTCACCCTGGCACCCGAGAAACGTCGTATCGGCATGGTGTTCCAGGACTACGCTCTGTTCCCGCACCTGAGCGTGGCCGATAACATCGGCTTCGGTATTCGCAAACATCTGCAAAAGGATCGTGTAGTCGCCGAGTTGCTGGAACTGGTCAACCTGAAGGATCTGGGCAAGCGTTTCCCACACGAGCTTTCCGGTGGCCAGCAGCAACGTGTCGCCCTCGCCCGCGCCTTGGCGCCGGAGCCACAACTGTTGCTGCTGGACGAACCGTTTTCCAATCTCGATGGCGAACTACGCCGCAAGCTCAGCCATGAAGTGCGCGATATCCTCAAGGCGCGGGGCACCAGTGCGATCCTCGTTACCCATGACCAGGAAGAAGCGTTCGCCGTCAGTGACCATGTCGGCGTGTTCAAGGAGGGCCGTCTTGAGCAGTGGGACACGCCCTACAACCTTTATCACGAACCGCAGACGCCCTATGTCGCCAGTTTTATCGGCCAGGGCTATTTCATCCGGGGTCAATTGAACTCGCCCGAGTCAGTGAGCACCGAGCTGGGTGACCTGCGTGGTAATCGCGCCTATACCTGGGCCATCGGCGGCGCGGTGGATGTTTTGCTGCGCCCGGATGATATCGTCTACGCGCCGGACAGCGCATTGAAAGCTCGGATCGTCGGCAAGACGTTCCAGGGAGCCTCGACCTTGTACCGGTTGCAACTGCCAACGGGTGCACAGCTGGAATCGATTTTCCCCAGCCATGTTGATCAACAGATGGGGACGGATGTAGGGATTCGAGTGGCTGCCGAGCATCTGGTGCTGTTCCAGGCGTAAGCAGCTTTCTGAGGAAACCGGGTTAAACATGTGGGAGGGGGCTTGCCGCCTCCCACATTTGAATCGTAACAGGGCTGAAAGTCAGGCCCGGCCAATCGGCGCGAACTTGGCCTGGGTATGTTCGGCCAGCACAGCTGCGGATAACTCCACCTCCAGCCCCCGCCGCCCCGCACTCACAAAAATCGTTGCAAAGGGTTGCGCCGTTTCGTCGATAAACGTACGCAAGCGCTTCTTTTGTCCCAGCGGGCTGATGCCGCCCAACAGGTAACCGGTGGAACGCTGAGCCGCTGCCGGATCGGCCATTTCGACTTTTTTCACGCCTGCCGCAAGAGCCAGCGCTTTCAAATCCAGACTTCCGACGACCGGCACCACCGCTACCAACAATTCGCCTTTCTCGCTGCTGGCCAACAGCGTCTTGAACACCTGCGCAGGGTCAAGACCCAATTTTTCCGCGGCCTCCAGGCCATACGAAGCCGCCTTCGGGTCGTGTTCATAGCTATGGATGCGATGTTCGGCGCGAACTTTTTTCAACAAATCCAATGCGGGCGTCATGGAGTCTCCGGGCAGGGAAAACAGGCACCCAATTCTAGGCCAAGCGCAGGCAAAACGCTCTAGTCCAAGCGCTGCTGGCGCACAGGCCAAACCTAACCCGCATGATCATTCATCAGACCAATAGTTAGAAAGTGACTGGCGGTTCACTTTCGACCTTTGACAGCGGTCATTCTTGTCTATATTTTTTCGTTTCCGAATACTGTAGGAATACTCCTCAGTACTCCAGCAGTAAGCCGCGACCCAGGATGGGGATCCTTGTCACGGTGAAAATCGCGCAACCGCCCGCTGAGGCAGTGCGCCAGACAAGAACAACAATCGAGGTTTGCCATGACAACTGCTCTTCAACAGCCTTCACTTTCGAGCCAATGCATGGCCGAATTCCTGGGGACCGCACTGCTGATCTTCTTCGGTACAGGATGTGTCGCCGCGCTCAAGGTCGCGGGTGCGAGCTTTGGCCTCTGGGAAATCAGTATTATCTGGGGGATCGGTGTGAGCATGGCGATCTACCTGAGCGCCGGTATTTCCGGGGCTCACCTCAACCCGGCGGTCAGTATCGCCCTGTGCATTTTTGCCGATTTTGAAAAGCGCAAACTGCCCTTCTATATTCTCGCCCAGGTCGCCGGCGCCTTCTGCTCTGCAGCCTTGGTATATACGCTCTACAGCAACCTGTTTTTCGATTACGAACAAACCCACCATATGGTCCGCGGCTCCCAGGCCAGCCTGGAACTGGCATCCGTGTTCTCCACCTACCCCCATGCACTGCTGGGCACGGCCCAGGCCTTCCTGGTGGAAATGGTCATTACCGCGATCCTGATGGGTGTGATCATGGCCCTCACCGATGACAACAACGGCCTGCCACGCGGCCCGCTGGCTCCGCTGCTGATCGGCTTGCTGATCGCCGTGATTGGCAGCGCCATGGGCCCGCTGACCGGCTTTGCGATGAATCCGGCACGGGATTTCGGGCCCAAGCTGATGACCTTTTTCGCCGGCTGGGGTGAAATGGCCTTTACTGGTGGCCGCGACATTCCTTACTTCCTGGTGCCGATTTTCGCCCCGATTGTCGGCGCATGCCTCGGCGCGGCAGCCTATCGCGGGCTGATTGCCCGTCACCTGCCGAGCGCCGCACCTGCTATAGCTGAAACACCTGACACGGCTGTCAACGGCAAGACCCGTATTTCCTGAAAGCGCCAGCCTGGCCCCCTGCCCTTCGCGGCCCAGGCTGATTTCTGACTTCCTTATTTCGTAAGGCACCTGACATGACCGACATTCAGAATAAGAACTACATCATTGCCCTCGACCAGGGCACTACCAGTTCCCGGGCGATCATCTTCGATCGTGACGCCAACGTGGTGTGCACCGCCCAGCGTGAATTCACCCAGCATTACCCGCAAGCCGGCTGGGTCGAACATGACCCGATGGAAATCTTTGCCACCCAGAGCGCGGTTATGGTCGAAGCGCTGGCGCAAGCCGGCCTGCACCATGACCAGGTCGCCGCCATTGGCATTACCAACCAGCGCGAGACCACCGTAGTCTGGGACAAGATCACCGGCCGCCCGATCTACAACGCGATTGTCTGGCAGTGCCGCCGCAGCACCGAAATCTGCCAGCAGCTCAAGCGCGACGG
Source organism: Pseudomonas sp. Root569 (assembly GCF_001427465.1). NCBI lineage: Bacteria > Pseudomonadati > Pseudomonadota > Gammaproteobacteria > Pseudomonadales > Pseudomonadaceae > Pseudomonas > Pseudomonas sp. Root569. The sequence goes on from NZ_LMGQ01000001.1 coordinate 91,239, forward strand.
CCACGAGCAGTACATCAACGACACCACCGGGCTGGTCACCGACCCCTACTTTTCCGGCACCAAACTCAAGTGGATCCTCGATAACGCCGAAGGCAGCCGCGAGCGAGCACGCAATGGCGAACTGCTGTTCGGCACCATCGATAGCTGGCTGATCTGGAAGTTTACCGGCGGCAAGACCCACGTCACCGACTACACCAACGCCTCGCGCACCATGCTCTTCAACATCCACACCCTGGAGTGGGATGCGAAGATGCTGGAGATTCTGGATGTGCCGCGGGAAATGCTGCCGCAAGTGAAGTCTTCCTCCGAAATCTATGGTCGCACTAAGAGCGGCATCGCCATCGGCGGCATTGCCGGTGACCAACAAGCCGCGCTGTTCGGCCAAATGTGCGTGGAAGCCGGCCAGGCCAAGAACACCTACGGCACCGGCTGCTTCCTGCTGATGAACACCGGCGACAAGGCAGTGAAATCCAAGCACGGCATGCTCACCACCATCGCCTGCGGCCCACGCGGTGAAGTGGCCTACGCCCTTGAAGGCGCGGTCTTCAACGGCGGTTCCACCGTGCAATGGCTGCGTGACGAGCTGAAAATCATCAATGACGCCCACGACACCGAATACTTTGCCGGCAAAGTCAAGGACAGCAACGGCGTGTACCTGGTCCCGGCTTTCACCGGGCTGGGCGCGCCCTATTGGGACCCGTATGCCCGTGGTGCGCTGTTCGGCCTGACCCGCGGCGTACGCGTAGACCACATTATTCGTGCAGCCCTGGAGTCGATTGCCTTCCAGACCCGCGATGTACTCGACGCCATGCAACAAGACTCTGGCGAACGCCTCAAGGCCCTGCGTGTGGACGGCGGTGCGGTTGCCAACAACTTCCTGATGCAATTCCAGGCCGACATCCTCGGCACCCAGGTCGAGCGCCCGCAAATGCGCGAAACCACTGCCCTCGGCGCCGCCTACCTGGCCGGCCTGGCGTGTGGCTTCTGGGGCAGCCTGGACGAACTGCGTGGCAAGGCGGTGATCGAGCGCGAATTCGAACCCCAACTGGACGAAGCCGCCAAAGAAAAACTCTACGCCGGCTGGCAAAAAGCGGTGAGCCGCACCCGCGACTGGGAACCGCACGAAGGCGCTGAATAAGCCAAGCACCGGTTCCATATCGGGTTGTAACTGGCAGGGAGCCGATTCCTGCGTCATCATGGGCCACTTTTGTATGGCAGCCCAAAGGACGCCCCATGAATCTGCCTCCCCGCCAGCAACAAATCCTCGAACTGGTCCGCGAACGCGGGTATGTCAGTATCGAGGAAATGGCGCAGCTATTCGTCGTTACCCCGCAAACCATCCGCCGCGATATCAACCAGCTGGCGGACGCCAATCTGTTGCGCCGCTACCACGGCGGCGCGGCCTATGACTCCAGTGTCGAGAACACCGCATATGCCATGCGTGCAGACCAGATGCGCGACGAGAAACAGCGCATCGGTGAAGCCATCGCCGCGCAAATTCCCGACCACGCCTCGCTGTTCATCAATATCGGCACCACCACAGAATCCATCGCCCGCGCACTGCTCAATCACAACCATCTGAAAATCATCACCAACAACCTCAACGTCGCCACGATGCTCAGTGCCAAGGACGACTTCGATGTGTTGCTCACCGGCGGCAACGTACGCCGCGATGGCGGTGTGGTCGGCCAGGCCAGTGTGGATTTCATCAACCAGTTCAAGGTCGACTTTGCCCTGGTGGGCATCAGCGGTATCGACGAGGACGGCAGCCTGCTCGACTTCGATTACCAGGAAGTGCGGGTTTCCCAGGCAATCATTGCCAATGCACGCCAGGTGATCCTGGCAGCGGACTCCAGCAAGTTCGGGCGCAATGCCATGATTCGCCTGGGGCCGATCAGCCTGGTGGACTGCCTGGTGACTGATCAGCAGCCAGTGCCGGCGTTAGTGCAGTTGTTGAATGAGCATAAGGTTCGGCTGGAAGTCGTGTAGCGCCTGCACTGCCGCCATCGGGAGCAAGCCCCCTCCCACATTTTGAGCTGTGAACACATACCAATGTGGGAGGGGGCTTGCTCCCGATGGCGATCTATCCAGCACTCAACCTTTTGAGCCTTCCCCAGGCTCATGTTCATAAATCTTCCTTTTCCCACCCTTCGATGAGTTTTTTTAATCGAAGTTGGGTGGCTGTGTTCGCATTTATCAGCTACCATTTTCGCAAATGAACATTAATGTTCGAATTCCAAGACGAAAAGATCGCGAGGCTAGCCGATGAACCCTTCCACCTTGCCTGCTCCACCGCTTGCCGAAGTCTATGACGTTGCCGTAATCGGTGGCGGGATCAATGGCGTCGGCATTGCAGCAGACGCAGCCGGTCGCGGTTTGTCGGTATTCCTTTGCGAAAAGGATGACCTGGCCAGCCACACCTCATCGGCCAGCAGCAAGCTGATCCACGGCGGCTTGCGCTACCTGGAACATTACGAATTCCGCCTGGTGCGTGAAGCCCTGGCCGAACGTGAAGTGCTGCTGGCCAAGGCACCGCATATCGTCAAGCAGATGCGCTTCGTACTGCCCCACCGTCCGCACTTGCGTCCGGCCTGGATGATTCGTGCCGGCTTGTTCCTTTATGACCACTTGGGCAAGCGGGAGAAACTGGCGGGTTCCAAAAGCCTCAAATTCGGCGCCGACAGCCCGCTGAAAAGCGAAATCACCAAGGGCTTCGAATACTCCGACTGCTGGGTGGATGACGCCCGCCTGGTGGTACTCAACGCCATGGCTGCCCGTGAAAAAGGCGCACACATCCATACACAGACCCGTTGCATCAGCGCCCATCGCAGCAACGGCATGTGGGAAATGAACATGGAACGTGCCGATGGCAGCCTGTTCTCGATCCGCGCCCGCGCACTGGTGAATGCTGCCGGCCCGTGGGTCGCCAAGTTCATCAGGGACGACCTCAAGCTGGATTCGCCCTACGGCATCCGCCTGATCCAGGGCAGCCACCTGATCGTGCCAAGACTGTACGAAGGCGCCCACGCGCACATCCTGCAGAACGAAGACCAACGCATCGTCTTCACTATTCCGTACCTGAACCACCTGACCATCATTGGCACCACTGATCGCGAATACACCGGCGACCCGGCGAAAGTAGCGATTACCGAAGGTGAAACCGACTACATGCTTAAGGTGGTCAACGCGCACTTCAAGAAACAGCTGAGCCGTGACGATATCGTCCACACCTACTCCGGCGTGCGCCCACTGTGCAACGACGAGTCGGACAACCCGTCGGCCATCACCCGCGACTACACTCTGGCGCTGTCCGGCAGCAACGGCGAAGCGCCGATCCTGTCGGTGTTCGGCGGCAAGCTCACCACCTATCGCAAGCTGGCAGAATCGGCCATGGCCCAGCTGGCGCCGTACTTCACCCAGATGCGCCCAAGCTGGACCGCCACGGCCAGCCTGCCCGGCGGTGAAAACATGACCACGCCCGAAGCCCTGGCCGATGCGATCCGCGCCAAGTTCGACTGGATCCCGAGCGAAATCGCCCGCCGCTGGTCCACCACCTACGGCAGCCGCACCTGGCGCCTGCTGGAGGGCGTGCAATCGCTGGCCGACCTCGGTGACCACCTGGGTGGCGGCCTGTACACCCGTGAAGTTGATTACCTGTGCGCCGAAGAATGGGTGACGCAACCGCAGGACGTACTGTGGCGCCGTACCAAGCTTGGCCTGTTCACCACGCCGCAGGAGCAGGACAACGTGCAACGCTACCTGGCGAAGGTCGAACAAAGCCGTAGCAAGATCGAAGCGGCCTGATAGCCATCCCCAAACTGTAGGAGCGAGCTTGCTCGCGAGAAACCTGAGAGCGCCGCGTTTATTCAGAATAAACGCGGCGCTTTTGCGTTTTCGCGAGCAAGCTCGCTCCCGCAGATGACCTGGGCGGCATTCGGTTTTCCGAACGCAAGCTCCCGCCCTATTCGGTTTGCCGGACCCGGCGTCGAAAACCGCGTCGTAACATAAAGTTAATCCCGATATAAATCATATAGTTAACCTTTTATTTTCGGTATGGCACGACTCATGCTCTACACTCTTTGACGATTACCTGAGGCGCCTTAGGAGCCGTCTCGGGCATTCGCTGTACAAAAGAGCCGTTTAGCTGGCTTCATAAAAAAAACAAATGTCGAGGAAGTATTGATGCGCATCGTTCCCCATATCCTGGGCGCAGCTATTGCTGCTGCTCTGATCAGCACTCCAGTTTTCGCCGCCGAACTCACCGGCACACTGAAGAAAATCAACGACTCCGGCACCATCACTCTCGCTCACCGCGACAGCTCCATTCCGTTTTCCTACATCGCGGACGGTTCGGGCAAACCCGTGGGCTACTCCCACGACATTCAGTTGGCCGTCGTTGAACAGCTGAAAAAAGACCTGAACAAACCCGACCTCAAAGCCAAGTACAACCTGGTGACCTCGCAAACACGTATCCCGCTGATCCAGAACGGCACCGCGGACCTCGAGTGCGGCTCCACCACCAACAACGCCGAACGCGCCCAGCAAGTCGACTTCACCGTCAACATCTTCGAAATCGGCACTCGCCTGCTGGTCAAGAAAGACAAGGATGGCAAGCCGTCCTACGCTGACTTTGCCGACCTCAAAGGCAAGAACGTCGTGACCACCGCCGGCACCACGTCCGAGCGCATCATCAAGGCGATGAACGCCGACAAGCAGATGGGCATGAACGTCATCTCCGCCAAAGACCACGGCGAGTCCTTCCAGATGCTCGAAAGCGGCCGTGCCGTTGCGTTCATGATGGACGACGCGCTGCTCGCCGGTGAAGAAGCCAAGGCCAAGAAGCCGGACGACTGGGTCATCACCGGTACTCCGCAGTCCTTTGAAGCCTACGCATGTATGGTTCGCAAAGGCGACCCTGACTTCAAGAAGGCTGTGGATGGCGCCATCGTCGCCCTGTACAAATCCGGCGAGATCAACAAGATCTACAGCAAGTGGTTTGAAAGCCCGATTCCACCAAAAGGCCTGAACCTCAACTTCCCGATGAGTGACAAGGTTAAGGAGCTGATCGCTAACCCAAGCGACAAACCAGCGCCTGACGTAAAAATCTGATACCTGACTAAGCTTATTCCTGAGGGAGCCAACCTCCCTCAGGCATCTGTTACTACCTGCTGGCTTTAATTTGGAACACTCGACCTGGCGGTTTCCGAGCCGATCGTGTGTGCCTGGCATTCATTGCCAGGTGGGAAAGGATCTTCCCCAAGCGGGTGCTTGTACATTGATCGATCTCGAGGGGAGACCCTAATGAATTACAACTGGGACTGGGGCGTGTTCTTCAAGTCCACTGGCGTTGGCAGCGAGACGTATCTCGACTGGTACATCGCCGGCCTGGGCTGGACCATCGCCATCGCTGTCGTGGCATGGATCATCGCCTTGCTGCTGGGCTCCATTCTGGGGGTCATGCGCACCGTGCCAAACCGCATCGTATCGGGCATTGCGACCTGCTACGTCGAACTGTTTCGTAACGTGCCGCTGCTGGTTCAGCTGTTCATCTGGTACTTCCTGGTGCCCGACCTGCTGCCGCAGAACCTGCAGGACTGGTACAAGCAAGACCTCAACCCGACTACCTCGGCCTACCTGAGCGTTGTCGTGTGCCTGGGCCTGTTCACCGCCGCCCGTGTGTGTGAACAAGTGCGTACCGGCATCCAGGCGCTGCCCCGTGGCCAGGAGTCCGCTGCACGCGCCATGGGCTTCAAGCTGCCGCAGATCTACTGGAACGTGCTGCTGCCCCAGGCGTATCGCATCATCATTCCGCCGCTTACCTCGGAATTCCTCAACGTGTTCAAGAACTCCTCCGTGGCGTCTTTGATCGGCTTGATGGAACTGCTGGCGCAAACCAAGCAGACCGCCGAGTTCTCGGCCAACCTGTTCGAAGCCTTCACCTTGGCCACGCTGATCTATTTCACCCTGAACATGAGCCTGATGCTGCTGATGCGCGTGGTGGAGAAGAAAGTCGCGGTGCCCGGCCTGATCTCCGTGGGGGGTAAATAATGGACTTTGATTTCAGCGGCATCATCCCCGCCATCCCGGGCCTGTGGAACGGCATGGTCATGACCCTGCAGTTGATGGTCATGGGCGTGGTCGGCGGCATCATCCTGGGTACGATCCTTGCGTTGATGCGCCTGTCGTCCAGCAAACTGCTGTCGCGTGTGGCCGGCGCCTATGTGAACTACTTCCGCTCGATCCCGCTGCTGCTGGTGATTACCTGGTTCTACCTGGCGGTGCCGTTCGTGCTGCGCTGGATCACCGGCGAAGACACTCCCATCGGTGCGTTCACCTCCTGCGTCGTGGCGTTCATGATGTTCGAGGCCGCGTATTTCTGCGAAATCGTGCGAGCCGGCGTGCAGTCGATTCCCAAGGGCCAGATGGCCGCGGCACAAGCCATGGGCATGACCTACGGGCAGACCATGCGCCTGATCATCCTGCCCCAGGCGTTTCGCAAGATGACGCCACTGTTGCTGCAACAATCGATCATCCTGTTCCAGGACACTTCGCTGGTCTACACCGTGGGCCTGGTGGACTTCCTCAACTCCGCCCGCTCCAACGGCGACATCATCGGCCGCTCCAATGAGTTCCTGATCTTTGCCGGTGTCGTCTACTTCATCATCAGCTTTTCCGCCTCGCTGCTGGTCAAGCGTCTGCAAAAAAGGTTTGCCGTATGATCTCTATCAAGAACATCAACAAGTGGTATGGCGACTTCCAGGTGCTGACCGATTGCAGCACCGAGGTTAAAAAAGGCGAAGTGATCGTGGTGTGCGGGCCGTCCGGCTCGGGCAAATCCACCCTGATCAAGTGCGTCAACGCTTTGGAACCGTTCCAGAAAGGCGACGTAGTGGTCGATGGCACCTCCATCGCCGACCCGAAGACCAACCTGCCGAAACTGCGTTCGCGGGTGGGCATGGTGTTCCAGCACTTCGAGCTGTTCCCGCACCTGACCATTACCGAAAACCTGACCATCGCGCAGATCAAGGTGCTGGGCCGCAGCAAGGAAGAAGCCACCAAGAAAGGCCTGCAGCTGCTTGACCGCGTGGGCTTGTCGGCACACGCCCACAAGCATCCTGGCCAGCTCTCCGGGGGCCAGCAGCAACGTGTGGCAATTGCCCGCGCACTGGCCATGGACCCGATCGTCATGCTGTTCGATGAACCGACCTCGGCGCTGGACCCGGAAATGGTCAACGAAGTACTCGACGTGATGGTGCAACTGGCCCAGGAAGGCATGACCATGATGTGCGTGACCCACGAAATGGGCTTTGCGCGCAAAGTAGCCGACCGCGTGATCTTCATGGATGCCGGCAAGATCATCGAGGACTGCCCGAAGGAAGAGTTCTTCGGCGACATCAGCGCTCGCTCCGAACGTGCGCAGCACTTCCTTGAGAAAATCCTGCAGCACTAAGTACTACTTAGCTAAGTACACAGCTCCTACTGTAGAAACCGGGCCAATGTGGGAGGGGGGGCAAGCCCCCTCCCACACTGGACCACACAGGCTGGCAGCTCTGGTTGACCCAAGGCATCTGTGATGAAATGCGACCCCAATCAATATCGCGCCGCGCCGCCATCACTTGCCGTGAAGCCTCGTCTGATACGCCAACTGTTCCTGCCGCCGTTGATCATCGCCCTGATGGTCGGCTTGGGTTATATCGGCTTCTGGGTCAGTGAGTACTATGGCATCCGCACCCTCAGCGACAACGGCGAACGCCAGTTGGAGCTGCACGCCCGCACCGTCGAAAGCGAACTGAGCAAATACACCTACCTGCCCAGCCTGCTGGAGCTGGAGTCGAGCGTTTCGCGGTTGCTGGCCGACCCGAACCAGGAAACCCGCACCACGGTCAATGCTTACCTCGAGGGCCTGAACCGCCGCAGTCGCAGCCGGGCCATCTACGTGATGGACACCACCGGCCGCGTGCTGGCCACCAGTAACTGGCGCGATGCCGACAGTTACCAGGGTGAAGACCTGTCCTTCCGCGCCTATTTCCAGAATGCCGTACGCGGCCAGCCCGGCCGTTTCTATGGCATCGGCAGCACCAACGGCGAACCCGGCTATTACCTGGCCCATGGCCTGGAAGAGCATGGCAAGATCATCGGCGTCGCGGTGGTCAAGGTCCGCCTCGAAGCCCTGGAAGAACGCTGGCAACGCGCCCGCCTCGAAGCCTTCGTAAGCGACGAGAACGGCATCATCATCCTCTCCAGCGACCCGGCCCGCCGCCTCAAGGCCGTACGCCCACTGAGCGAAGACACCAAGGAACGCCTGGCCCACAGCCTGCAATATTACTGGGCGACGCTCAACGAACTGCAGCCCCTGGCCCGTGAGCGCCTGAACGAGGGCACCGAGAAACTGACCTTCCCGGCCAACAGCGAAGTGGTCAACGACGAGCACGCCGTCAGCTACCTGGCGCAAACCCGTCCGCTCAACGACACACCGTGGCAATTCACCTTGCTCACCCCGCTCAACGACCTGCGCCGTGCCGCGATCAACCAGGGCATCCTGGTAGCCGTTGCCTTTGGCCTGGTGGCCTTCTTGCTGATTGCCTGGAATGAACGGCGCAAGGTCATTGCCACCCGCCTCGCCGCCCGAGAAGCCCTGCAGGAGGCCAATAGCCAGCTGGAACGACGGATTGCCGAACGCACCGCCGACCTACGCGCCAGCAACGAACGGCTCAAGGGCCAGATCCGCGAACGGCGCCAAGCCGAAGAAACCCTGCGCCACGCCCAGGACGAACTAGTGCAGGCCGGTAAACTCGCGGCCATCGGCCAGATGTCCACCAGCATCGCCCACGAATTGAACCAACCGCTGGCGGCCCTGCGCACGCTGTCGGGAAACACGGTGCGTTTCCTCGAGCGCGGCGCCCTGGACACCGCCAGTACCAACCTCAAGGCCATCAACGAATTGATCGACCGCATGGGCCGCATCACCGCCAGCCTGCGCTCCTTTGCCCGACGCGGTGACGACCAGGGCGAAGCCAACCTCGGCAAAGCCGTGGACGCCGCGTTCCAGGTGCTGGGCGCACGCCTGGACGGCCTGCCGTTGACTTTGCACCGTGACTTCAGCAACGCCCAATTGCAGATCGACCAGACGCGCCTGGAGCAGATACTGGTCAACCTGATCGGCAATGCCCTTGATGCGATGCAAGCGCAACCGGCACCGCAGCTATGGCTGGAAGGCCAGGTCGTCGATGGCAAATATCGCCTGCGGGTGCGTGACAACGGCCATGGCATCGACCCCGAGACGCGCAAGCATTTGTTCGAACCGTTCTTCACCACCAAGCCTGGCGAGCAGGGCCTGGGCCTGGGCCTGACGCTATCGGCCAGCCTCGCGGCGGCCACCGGCGGCAATCTCGCCGTGGAGCACCCTGCCGGTGGTGGTACTGCCTTTGTCCTGAGCCTGCCGCTGGTGGGCACTCAACAAACCGAGTCGACATGAATACAGACACTACAACTGCGACCGACGACCTCACCGTGCTGATCGTCGAGGACGATCCCCATGTGTTGCTCGGCTGCCAGCAAGCCCTGGCGCTGGAAGACATTCCCAGCATCGGCGTGGGCAGTGCCGAAGAGGCGCTGCATCGCGTCGGCGAAAACTTCGCCGGCATCGTCATCAGTGATATCCGCCTGCCGGGCATCGACGGCCTGGAACTGCTGACCCGACTCAAGGCCCTGGATAAAAGCCTGCCGGTGGTACTGATCACCGGGCACGGCGACATCTCCATGGCGGTTGGTGCCATGCGCAACGGCGCCTACGACTTCATGGAAAAACCCTTCTCCCCCGAACGCTTGGTGGAAGTCGCCCGCCGCGCCCTGGAGCAGCGCGGGCTGGCGCGGGAAGTCTGGTCGTTGCGTCGCCAACTGGCCGAGCGCGACTCGTTGGAAGGCCGCATTATCGGTCGCTCGCCGGCGATGCAAAACCTGCGCGAACTGATCGCCAACGTCGCCGACACCTCGGCCAACGTGCTGATCGAAGGCGAGACCGGCACCGGCAAGGAGTTGGTCGCGCGCTGCCTGCATGATTTCAGCCGGCGCCATTCCCACCAGTTCGTCGCTTTGAACTGCGGGGGCTTGCCGGAGAACCTGTTCGAAAGCGAAATTTTCGGCCATGAAGCCAACGCCTTTACCGGCGCCGGCAAGCGCCGCATTGGCAAGATCGAGCACGCCCACCAAGGCACACTATTCCTCGATGAAGTGGAAAGCATGCCGATCAACCTGCAGATCAAACTGCTGCGGGTCTTGCAGGAGCGCACCCTGGAACGCCTGGGTTCGAACCAGAGCGTGGCGGTGGATTGCCGGGTTATCGCCGCCACCAAGTCCGACCTCGACGAACTGAGCCGCGCCAGCCAGTTCCGCAGCGACCTGTACTACCGCCTCAATGTGGTGACCCTGGAACTGCCGCCCCTGCGCGAGCGGCGCGAAGACATCCTGCAGCTGTTCGAACACTTCTTGCAGCAATCGTCACTGCGCTTCGACCGCAGCGTTCCGGACCTCGACAACCAGACCTTGTCCAGCCTGATGAGCCACGACTGGCCGGGCAACGTGCGGGAGCTACGCAACGTCGCCGAACGCTTCGCCCTCGGCCTGCCCGCCTTCAAGAAAAGCGGCGCCGGCAGCGGTAACCAGGGCCTGGCCTTTACCGAGGCAGTGGAAGCTTTTGAGCGCAACCTGCTCAGCGACGCGTTGCAACGCAGCGGCGGCAACCTGACCCAGGCCAGCCAGGAACTGGGCATGGCCAAGACCACGTTGTTCGACAAGGTCAAGAAATACGGGTTGAGCCACTGATGGATCTTGTTCTGAAGGCCGCCCTTGGCGCGGCGGTGGTGTTGATCCTGGCGGCGTTGGCCAAGACCAAAAATTATTACATCGCGGGGCTGGTGCCGCTGTTTCCGACCTTTGCGCTGATCGCCCATTACATCGTCGGCAAGGGCCGTTCGGTGGAGGACTTGAAGACCACCATCGTGTTCGGGATGTGGTCGATCATTCCTTACTTTGTGTATTTGGCGACCTTGTATGTGATGGTGGATCGGATGCGGCTGGAAGCGTCACTCGCTGTGGCGGCCGTAGCGTGGTTGATGGCCGCGACGGTGCTGGTCAGCGTGTGGGTACGCCTCCATACCTGACTCAACTCGGTCAAACATGTGGGAGGGGGCTTGCCGCCAATATCGGTGTGTCAGCGGACTATTTTGTCTACTTGAATTCCTAGCTTCTTCAGGCGATACCAGAAGCTGCGCTCGGAAATCCCGATGCGCTGTGCCGCCGCGGCCTGAACGCCATTGCTCTCCTGCAACGCCGCGAGGATGTAGGCCTTCTCCACCTCCGCCAACGCCGCATCCAGGTCCCGCGGCACGCCCGGCCCGTCGCTGAGGACCGCCGTCACCCCGCCCTCACTTGGCTTGGAAGCAAACAGATACCCCGGCAAATCAATATCCTCGATCACCGGCGACGCCGCCACGATGGTCGCGCGTTCCACGCAGTTCTGCAGCTCGCGGATATTGCCCGGCCAGTGATACGCCGCCATGGCCTGCAACGCCTCGGGGCTGAAACCGGTGATGCGTTTGCCGGCGGTGGCGCTCAAGGTCTGGGCGAAGTGCCGGGCCAGGGGCGCTATATCTTCCACGCGCTCGCGCAGGGCCGGCAGCGGAATCGGGAAGACGTTGAGGCGATAATACAGGTCTTCGCGAAACTCTTTGTTGGCCACCGCGTCCAGCAGGTTCTTGTTGGTGGCGGCGATCACTCGCACGTCGACCTTGCGCTCCCGAGGGTCGCCCACCGGCTCGATCACCCGCTCTTGCAAGGCACGCAAAATCTTGGCCTGCAACGCCAGGGGCATGTCCCCCACTTCATCGAGGAACAGCGTGCCCTTGTCGGCCTGCATGAAGCGCCCTACCCGGTCGGCCACGGCGCCGGTGAAAGCGCCTTTGCGATGCCCGAACATCTCGCTTTCCAGCAAGCCTTCGGGAATCGCCGCGCAGTTCACTGCCACAAAGGGTTTGTCGGCGCGGCTGCCGTGCTTGTGGATGGCGCGGGCGACCATTTCCTTGCCGGTGCCGCTTTCGCCGGTCAGCAGGATGGTCGTGCTGCTGTCACGTACCGAATCCACCGCCTGCAATACCTTGCGGAACGCCGGGCTGTCGCCGACCAGGCTGTCAAACTGTGCGTGCTCGTCCAGTTCGGCGCGCATGCGTGCGTTATCGCGCATGATGTCGCGAAATTGCAGGGCCTTGGCCACGGTGATGTCCAGCTCGTCGATATCGAACGGCTTGGCGATGTAGTCATAGGCGCCGTTGCGCATCGATTGCACAGCATTTTTCACCGTGCTGTAGGCGGTCATCACGATCACCGGCACTTGGGGGTAGCGCAGCTTGATCTCGGCCAGCAGCGCCGGGCCATCCATGCCCGGCATGCGCCAGTCGCTGATGACCAGGTCAATGTCCTCATCCCCCAGCACCTTGAGGGCATGCAGGCCATTGCCCGCGCTGAATACCTGGATGCCATTCTGGCTCAGGGCGGACGACAACAGGTCACACAGTTTGGGCTCGTCATCCACCACTAATACGTTATGCGTCATGCCTGTCCTCATCTTCGCCGTCGTCTTCACCGTTAGCCGGAATGTACAGGCTGAACGTGGCTCCGGCATCTTTCTCGCTGGCGCATTCGATGCTGCCGTCATGACTTTCCATGATCGAATAAACTTTGGCCAGGCCCAGCCCGGTGCCCGACGCCTTGGTGGTGACGAACGGCGTGAAGATGCGCTCGACCATATCCGCGGCAATGCCCTGGCCGGTATCGCCGATGCTGATCACCGTGTTATCGCCGACGCTGCGGATCCCGAGGGTCAGGCGCCCGCCTTCGGGCATCGCATCGATAGCATTAAGAATCAGGTTGAGGCAGGCCTGCTTGAGCTGCTTGGCGTCCGCATAGATCGTGGCGTCAGGCGCCTGGTCGTCTATCTGTGCATCGATGTTGTGGCTGCTCAGCTCCGGGCTGCAGAAACCGAGGATCTCTTCCACCAAGGCGCGGGCCGGCTGCAACACGCGGATCGGTGGGTTGGGCTTGGCAAAGTCGAGGAACTCGGTGATCAGGTCGTTGATGCGGCTGACCTCGCTGATCACATATTCCAGGTGGCGCTTGTCGGCGTCCGCGAGGTCGGCGCGCCGGTGCAACAGTTGGGTGGCGGTCTTGATGATGCCCAGCGGGTTGCGGATTTCGTGGGCCAGGCCCATGGCGACTTCACCCAGCGCATGCAGGCGATCACGCCGGCGCAACTGGGCTTCGAGGTGATGCAACTCGCCCAGGCGCTCGGTCATGTGATTGAAGGTGCTGCTCAGCTGCGCCAGCTCGTCACCACCGCTGACCACCACACGGTGGGCGTAACTGCCCGAGATCACGGCGTCCACGCCCTGGGACAGGTCCCGCAGCGGCTTGGTCAGGCGCCGCGACACCAGCAACCCGGCCGCCAGCGAAAGGGCCGAGCTAAGCAGGAAAATCAGCACGAACAGGTTGCTCTGGTTCACCAGCCCCACCAGGCTGGTATGACGTAGCAGTCCGCTGAAAATCACCCCTTGCAGCTCGCCAGCATCGTTGAAGATCGGCCAATACAACCCGCTGTACTGGTTGGTGAACTGCTCGCTGGGTTGTTTGGTACTGCGCAGTGCAGCCTCGACGTTTTTCGGGATGCGCGAGGGGTGATTCTCGAAGCGCTGGGTGGAAAATATTTCGGAAAAGCCTGCGGGGTTGGCCAGGTAAAGACGCAGGTCGAGGGAGTGCACATCGGCCACGCTGGTCAGGAAACTGCTATCCAGGTAGGTAGCCACCAGCAGCAGGTAATCAACGCCGTCACGGCTGGTTTCGAAGGTCGACACCACCAGGCCGGTACTCACCCCGGCGACTTGCACGGTCTGCAGCACCGCATTGCTGGTCAGGCTGATCTGCCTGACGATGTCATCGGCGGCCGTGCTGAACACCACCTTATGGTCACTGGTGCGAATCAGCGCCACCACGTCGATATCGGTGGCGTCGGCGATATCGGCGGTGAGCCGGTCATGCTTGGCGGCTTGTTTGGACGACGGCGGGCTGGTGTAACGCAAAAACAGCTTGGCCATGCGCGCGTTGTCATGAAGGATGTCGCCGATCTCGTCCTTGACGATCTTGGTCGACTCTTGCAGCCAGATGCGTACGTTGCTGTCGAAAATCTGCGATAGCGTGGTGGCGGCCAGCTCGGCCGCGATCATGGTCGGAATAACGCTGACCAGCCAGAACGCCAGCACCAGCTTGCGCTGGACGCTCCAACGCGAAATGGCAAAGGGGCGGGCTTTCTGGCGGGTCTTGGTGATCATCAGGTTTCGCTTATCGCAGCAGCCATGGCAGGGTCGGAACGATCCGGTCGAATAAACAGTTTTACAAGCTTGAGCAAGCCGTTGACCAGCCGGTTGCGGTGGCGAAAGAACAGGCTGTTGCCCTGGAACTCGCACCCCAGGCGCAGTTTACTGGCATACCCGGCCTGGCCGCACTCGTACAGCGGGATTTTGTGTTGAATACAATAGTCGACATTGGTCAGCCAACTGCGAAAGTACAGGTTGTATTCGCGGCTGAACTGGATGTCGTGACCAAAGAACTTGTCCACCAGCCGATGCTCGTCCAGCAGGATCAGGTTGAACGCCACCAGGTGTTCGCCCACCCAGTAAAGAACACAGACCGCCCGCTCGTTCAGTTGTTCGAGTACTTGGGTGAAGTAACCGGCGGGCAGGCGCTCGAACTGCAGGTCCGCGCGCGTCAGCGTCGCTTCATACAGGCGCATGACCTCGGGCAGCACATCATCGATATTGCGGCGCCACTCGACCCGCGGCCCCGGTGCGCGCAGTTTGCGGCGCAGGTCCTTGCGAGTGGATTTGCCCAGCGAACCCAAGTAAGCGTCTACTGAACCGTAGGGCAGCGGTAACACACCAGTAGGCAAGCTCGGCATATTTTGAAAACCTGCTGCCCTGCAGCTTTCAGCCCAATGCGGGTCGTTGGTCGGCGCGTCCTTGACCGCCACCAGCCCGATACCGAGTTGATCGGCGTCGGCACGCGCAGCCGTCAGCAACTGTTGCAGCAACAACGGGCGCCGTGCCTTGGACACATGGCTGGCGACCCCGGCATCACAGCGCTCAGCCACCGGCGAACCGATGGCGTACAACGCCAGTTGCAAAGCACCCGGCCACAGCCGGTCCAGGCGCTCGGTCAAGCGCTTGCCGGCCCCCGACACGGTGGTGTCGAGGCGATAATGGGTGATGAACGCGGCAGCCACAGCCACTAGCGTTTGATCGTCAAAGACCGCCAGGTAACGCCACTGAAAGTCATCGATCGCGGCGTTTTCCACGGCCAGGTAATAGTCCCAATCCTCCAGGGCACCGGGAAAACAGTCGTTCCAGGCATCGCGCTGAATGGCGCGGATGGTCGGGAAGGCTTGGGTGGTTAGCACAGTTTTTCCTTATCAACACCGCCCCACTGTGGGAGCGAGCTTGCTCGCGAAAATCGCACAGATACCGCGTTCAGCCTGGCAGTACGCGCTATCGTTGACGCCCTTCGCGAGCCAGTTCGCTCCTACAGGTAAGCGGATCAGGCCACACGATTGAGTTGCACCGCGTGCTGCCCGATAAACTCGGCACTCAACTCGATAACCCGTCGGTATTGCAGGTCGACGGTAATCATGTGATAGCAGTTATCCAGCAGGATCTTGGTCACCGGACCGCCGAGGTGGCGCTCCACGTAGTCGGCGTTCCAGCGGCTGGTGATGTCATCCTCGATGGAGTGCAACACCAGCGCCGGTACCTTGACCTGGGGCATGCGTTTCTTGACCACGGCGTTCATACGGTGCAACTCGCGCACCGTGATGCCTTCCATGGTCAGCAACCCCGCCTCGCTGCTTTCCCCTTCCTTCATCTGCCGCTCGACGATGGCCCGCAGGCGCTCGTTCTTGATGCCGTAGGGCGGCTTCTCTTCGAAGCGGCAAATGTGCACACCGAACGGAATCTTCATCAGCAACGGCGTGAGAAACGCCAGCTTGTTAATGCTCCAACCGTCGTACTTCAAGGTGGTGGAATACATCAGCAGCCCGGCGACTTGGCCTGGGTGTTCAGATGCGACATACATCGACATCACCGCCCCCATGGACAAGCCACCGACGAACACCTGCTCGTGGCGTTGCCTGACCTGTACGAAGGTCTTGCGCACCCCTTCGTACCAGTCCAGCCAACCGGTGGCTTGCAGGTCGCTGTTGTCGCCGCAGTGCCCGGCCAACGTCGGCACATACACTGTGCAGTTACCCGCCTTGGCCAGGCCCTTGGCGACCTGGCGCAACTCCGTCGGGGTGCCGGTCAGGCCGTGGATCAACAGGATCCCGACCGGACCTTCACCGAGTACGAAACCGGCATCGCCTTCACCGAGGTCAATACCGTGCGCACTCACCGCTGGGTCGCTCGCACCAGTAGTTGCTCGAGCAGCTTGAGGCCCAGGTCGATTTCCGGGTAGCTGATTTCCAGGGACGGGGCCAGGGTGATTACGTTTTTGTAGTAACCGCCTACATCGAGGATCAACCCGAGTTTCTGGCCGTCCACCACCATGTCGCCTTTCATGCCTTCTTCGACCATGTAGTCCAGGGTCGCCTTGTCCGGAGTGAAGCCGTCCGGCCCGCAGATTTCGCAACGCAGCGCCAGGCCCAGGCCATCGACGTCGCCGATGATCGGGAAGCGTTTCTGCAGGTCTTGCAAGCCTTCCAGGAAGTATTTGCCCTTGGCCATGACCATCGCGCCGTAGTCGACTTCGCTGGTCATCTTGAACATCTCCAGGCCCACCGCCGTACCCAACGGGTTCGAGGCGAAGGTGGAGTGGGTCGAACCTGGCGGGAAGATCTTCGGGTTGATCAACTCTTCACGGGCCCAGATGCCGCCCAGTGGGTTGAGGCCATTGGTCAGCGCCTTGCCGAACACGATCACGTCCGGTTGTACGTCGAAGTGTTCGATCGACCACAGCTTGCCGGTGCGATAGAAGCCCATCTGGATTTCGTCGGACACCATCAGGATGCCGTGCTGGTCCAGCACATGCTTGAGTTCGCGGTAGAAGTTCATCGGCGGGATCACGTAGCCACCGGTGCCCTGGATCGGCTCGACGTAGAACGCAGCGTATTCGCTCTGGCCGACTTTCGGGTCCCACACGCCGTTGTATTCGGTCTCGAACAGGCGGGCGAATTGCTGCACGCAGTGGCTGCCGTACTCTTCCTTGGTCATGCCTTTCGGGCCACGGAAGTGGTATGGAAACGGGATAAATTGCGCACGCTCGCCGAAGTGGCCGTAGCGACGACGGTAGCGGTAGCTGGAGGTGATCGACGAGGCGCCGAGGGTGCGCCCGTGGTAGCCGCCTTCGAAGGCGAACATCAGGCTCTTGCCGTTGGTGGCATTACGTACCACTTTCAGGGAATCTTCGATGGACTGCGAACCGCCGACGTTGAAGTGCACGCGACCGTCGAGGCCGAACTTGTTCTTGGCGTCGACCGCGATCATTTCCGACAGCTCGATCTTGCCTTTGTGCAGGTACTGGCTGGCGATTTGCGGCAGGGTGTCGATTTGCTTTTTCAGCGCGTTGTTCAGGCGCGGGTTGGCATAGCCGAAGTTGACCGCCGAGTACCACATTTGCAGGTCGAGGTAAGCCTGGTCTTCGGTGTCCCACACATAGGAGCCTTCGCAGCGGCTGAAAATGCGCGGCGGTTCGATGTAGTGAACGGTGTCGCCGTAGGAGCAGTACTTGGCTTCCTTATCCAGCAGAACCTGGTCTTCGGCGGTAGCGATACGGATATCAGACATGATGGAAGAGTTCCTGATTGTCAGCAGAGGTATTGAAGGTGGTGGCGTTGGCGGCGATGCCATGTGGCAGCTTGGCCAGCAATGCAGGCACTTCGGCAAAGGTTTCGAAGCGCGCGTGAGGGATCTGGTTGGCGACGCAGTATTCGGCGAGGCTGCCTTTGGCGAACACGAAGTCGGCGGTGGAGGCCACGCACATGTCCGACTTGCCGTCGCCGATCACCAGCACGCGTTTGTTGCGCGGGGTGGATTTGCACTTGCAGTTGCCGGACGCGGCGCGGCAGGCATCGCTGGCATAGGGGAAGTCGATGCGCCAGCTGTTGTGGTCGACCTGGCGCAGGCGGTTGGCGAGGATCGGTAGCAGGGTCACGTAGTGGCGCGACAGGATGCGGGCGATGCCTTGTTCGATGCCGTCGCTGACCACTTCGATGGTCGCGCCCAGGTCCATGACGTGGTCGACGAAATCCGGGAAGTCCGGGTCGATCTCGACGCTGTCGAAATACGCCAGCAGTTCACTTGGGGTCGCCTTGATCAGCGCCAGTTGGCGGCTCAGGCATTCGCGTGAACCGATGTGCCCATCCAGCCATTGCTGTTCGATGGTTTCCCACTCGGGGCCGGCGAAGCGTTGGAGGACGTTGTCGATGACATCCGTGGGGGTAATGGTCCCATCGAAGTCACACACGATATGCCAGTGGATCATCTGCCTTTACCTAAGAGAGCGCGCTGTCTGCGCTTGCACCTGGGATAGAGCAGGGACTGTGCCAACTGGGCAAAACCCAGTGAGGCCGGGGGGTTTGCAGGATTTGCAGAGGACAATGTGTCTTGGGAGCTACAATTTTTGTAGCTTGCTACAAACAAGATGAGTGCTTGCGCAGAAGCGAGGGTTTGCGCGTTCATGCGCGCCTGTCCACCTTAGGAAAACGCACCATGTCCAAGCTCACATCTGCTGTATTCACCGGTCTACTTGGGCTGTGCAGCGCTTCCAGTGCCGCGTGGGCGGACGGCATCAGCGGCGACGTGGGCGCGGGCCTGAGCTATCAGCCCCATGACCCCAGCGGCAGCCGCTACGAAACCCGGCCCGTGCCATACTTGGACCTGGACTGGGGAGACGTCAGCCTGAGCACCGATGACGGCCTGACCTGGAGCGCGCTGAACAGCCACGGCATCACCGCCGGCCCCTATATCAATTACCTGGCGGGGCGTACTTCCAACGGCGAGTTGCAGGGTTTGCGCAACGTGTCGGACATGGCCGAGGTCGGCGGTTTTATCCAGTACGCCCCGGCCAATTTCTGGCGCGTCTACGCGCAACTGGGCCAGGCCGTGGGCGGCGGGCATTCCCAGAGCGGCGCCCTGGGTAAAATTGGCGGTGAACTGGGCTACCCGCTGGGTGGCGGGATCATCGGCAGCAGCGGCTTGGTCGCGCATTTTGCCGATGCGCGCCAGGCCAACACCTACTTCGGCGTCGACAGCAACGAAGCCGCCGCCACCGGCTTTCGGCCCTACAACGCCAGCGGCGGTTTCCAGAACGTGACGCTGAGCCAAAGCTTCGCCTTCCCCCTGGCGCCCCACTGGTCCCTGCTGACCAGTGCCAGCTGGGTGCACCTGGTGGGCTCGGCGGCCAAGAGCAGCATCGTCAAGCAGGCTGGCGATGTGAATCAGGGCCAAGTGCAGACGGCGATCAGCTACACCTTCGATTAAAAGCCGACGCAGTTCTGCCTTAAGTCAGCAGATCCAAATGTGGGAGGGGGCTTGCCCCCGATGACAGGGTGTCAGTCAACTGATTAATTGACTGACTCACCGCCATCGGGGGCAAGCCCCCTCCCACATTTGGCCTGTGTTGCGCAGCAGAATTTTCAGTGCTCTTCGCCCTCAGCCAAAAGCGCGATACCACCGACAATCACCACCACGCCCACCCAATGCAACAGGCTGATGTGCTCCCCCAGCCCCAACCACGACCCGAGCAACACTGCCACGAACACCAGCGAACTCAAGGGAAATGCCAAGGACAAACTGCTGCGCCGCAGGATCAGCATCCACACGAAAAACGCGCCGAGATAACTGGCAATCGCCGCCAGGATCCCCGGGTTGCGCGCCACGTCAGCCAGCCATTGCCAGGTGAAGTCCATCTGCCCCAACTGATCACCGGCCACCTTGGTAAACAACTGCCCGGCGCTTTCGGTCGCGATCAGCAGCGCCCACAGCATCAGGGTGCCAAGACGCCCATGTAACCAACCGCTATCGCCTGTTTGCGTCGTCATGCCTGGCTCCCCGCAATCGCTACCAACATCACGCCCAAGGTAATCACCAGCGTGCCCACCCAACGCTTGGGGCTGACGGTTTCCTTGAGCACTACCCTGCCCGCCAGTACCACCAGGCAATACGCCAATGCCGCCAGCGGAAACAACAGACTCAACGGCGCACGGGACAAGGCCTCGAGCCAGACAAAAAACTCGATGACATAGGCCCCGACGCCAGCCCAGAGCAGCGGCGCATTGAATACCTGGCCCCAGAATGCGCGCAGTCGAAAGCCACCATCAAGCTGGGGCAAACGGTCTACGCCCAACTTGAAACACAACTGGCCGATCACATCGAGGACGATGGAAAAGGCCAGCAACAACACCACGGTCAGGGTCATGGGAACAGCTCCTCAAACAGGTCGATCAAGGCTTCATTGGTCGCGGCATTGCGCTGCAGATCCTGCGCACTCCAGCGCTCCGGTGACGGCTGGTCGGACTTGGCTTCCCAGCGCTTGAACGCGTTGCTGAACGCCGGCACAGCGAACTCACCGCACACATCGATACCAATGATGCGTTTATGCGCCGCCAACGCCCGCAGGGCCTGGAGCAAGTGGGTCAGGCGCATGCCGCCCTGGTCCCAGTTGGTGGCGGCGTCTTCGCTGGCCAGCACATCTTTGTCGATGGTGATCCAGATCGCTTCGGTGGGCAGGCTGGCGATCATCTGGTCGAGGAACGCTGCCCAGTCCAGGTCCGCCAGGTTGCGCCAGTGCAGGTGGTTTTCCTGTTGCTGGTGGCCGGCACCGTCGCCTACCCGGCCCCAGACTTTCGACGGCGGATGCTGCCAGGGAAACAACTGCAAGTGCCCGCGCTTGAGGGCGCCGAGATTGCCGCCGCGCAGTTGCGGGTTGTGCAGGTCATCACTGCACGGGCCGAGGGTAACGATGCGTTTGATCGCCGGCATCTTCAGCGCACGGTTGACCCACGAACCACAGTGGCGCTTGGGCGCAAAGCGCACCCAGTCGGGGTGGTTGTCGAAGTGGATCAGGCTGATGGGTTCTTTCAGGTCGGCCAAAAAGGCCGGCGTGAGATGGTGATAGTCACCGGAGCCAACAAACAGGATCTCCGGGCGCGCATCCCTGGGCCGTGGCCGTTGCGCCAGGCGCGCAACAAAGCGCTTCCAGGTTTTCTCGGTGGCCCACAAACGCAGTTTCGGGCCCAGGTCCAGCAGATCAAGGCGCGTGGCCCGGCCGCTGGCCAACCGCCGGGCAATGGGTGCCTGGCCGGTGAGGCTGTGGTCGAGGTCAAGAATGTTCAAGGTAATGTTTCACCCCTAATGGCAGCGCCCAACCGCAGGCCGGCTGGGCTTCAGGGGGGTGATGCAAGGGGCGGGCCAGGGCTATGAGCGGTGCCCCGGCTTTGGCTTTAGTTTTTGGCTTCTTCGATGATCTGGCGAATCGCACCAATAAAGGCTTCGGCTGGCTGCCCGCCGCTCACCGCATATTGGTCATTGAACACGATGGTCGGCACCGAAGTCACGCCACGAGAGGTCCACAGTTGCTCCTGTTCGCGAACTTCGGTGGCATATTCATCAGAGGCTAGAATCTGGGCGGCGCGCTTGAGGTCCAGGCCGACGCTTTCGGCGATGATCGCCAGGGTCGCGTGGTCTGAAGGGTCGCGACCATCGGTGAAATAAGCCTTGAACAGCGCTTCCTTGAGGTTGTACTGCAAGCCTTCCAACCCCGCCCAATGCAGCAGGCGATGGGCATCGAAGGTGTTGTAGATGCGGCTCTGGCCATCGGTACGGAAAGCAAAGCCCAACGCCGCGCCCATGTCGCGGATACGCTCGCGGTTGGCCTGGGATTGTTCAGGCGTGGAGCCGTACTTCTCAGTGATGTGCTCGACGATATTCTGACCGATGGCGGGCATGTCCGGGTTCAGTTCGAAGGGCTGGAAATGAATCTCGGCCTGCACCTCGGTGCCCAATTGGTCCAGGGCTTCGGTCAGGCCACGCAGGCCGATGATGCACCAGGGGCAGGACACGTCGCTAACGAAATCGATTTTCAGGGGAGTACTCATGCAGGCAACCTCGCTGGCATTAAATGTGCGCCATAAAGGTTGCACGATACACCAACTTCACAACAGCTTCGCAGGCTCGCCAAGGTCAATCTGCGCCCAGTGCGCGGCATCTTCACGATGGGCTTGCAGGTACGGCAATACAGCCGCCAGCAACGGCGCCTTGAATGCCTCCTGAAAACGGTGGGCCAGGCCTGGAATCAATTTCAACTGGCTGCCTTGAATATGTGCGGCCAGGTGTACGCCATGCATCACCGGCAACAACGGGTCGGCAGTGCCATGCACCACCAGGGTCGGCACTCTCAGTTGGTTGAGCAACGGCACACGGCTGGGCTCGGCGAGGATCGCCATGATCTGGCGCTTGACGCCCTCAGGGTTGAAGGCGCGGTCGTAGGACAGCGCCGCCTGGTGCAACAGCGCCTGGCGGTCATCCTGCACATCCGGGCTACCCAGGGCGGCGAGTAAATCCGCCTGTTGCTCCAGCGCCACCTCACGATTGGGCGCACTGCGCCGTGACAGTAATTGCACCAGCGCCGCGTTCGGCGCTGGCAGGCCCTCGGCACCGGAACTGGTCATGATCAGCGTGAGGCTTTCCACCCGCTGCGGGGCCATTGCTGCCAGATGCTGGGCGATCATGCCGCCCATGCTCGCGCCCAGTACGTGGAATTGCCGAACCTGCAACGCATCCATCAAGCCCAGGGCATCATCGGCCATGTCCGTCAGGGTGTAAGGTGCAGCCACCGGCAGGCCGAGCTTGTAGCGCAGCACTTCGAACGTCAGGTTGGCGCTGGCGGGGGCCTGGCGCCAAGTGGACAGGCCCACGTCACGATTGTCATAACGGATGACCCTAAAACCTTGTTCACACAAGGCCACCACCACTTCATCGGGCCAGTGGATCAACTGCCCGCCCAAGCCCATCACCAGCAGCAGGGCCGGGTCGGAGGCACGACCGATGCTCTGGTAGGCGATGCTCACCTGTTCCAGGTCGACCGTTTGGGTCGGAACATTGACATCACATCGAGACGCCGCAAAAGACGGCAGGCCGAACAAGAGAGCGGCCAGTAAAAGCAACACACGCATGAAAAACACCAAAACGCAGAACCCCAGTAGAGCGCGAGTCTGATGAAGTTTGTTCAAGCGCGCTGCCACAGTTGCATGACAGTTTAATGAAGATCGCTCAACGGTCGTGTCGATAGCTATATGCCGCCGGCCGCCGCACCATTGCCCTGCCCGGCGCCTGGGTGCTGACCGTGGATAACGAGGAACCGGTCAATCAACTTTTGTACCTGCCGACCCTCGCACCGGCCTGGCATACCTTCACCCGACGCACGGACATGGAACGCTGGTTGCTCGTCCGGCAACAAGCGTTGTTCTCCAACAGCGCAAGCGATCCGCTGGCAACCACGACCGCCAGGCCCCGGACACGCCGGCATGGTATGCGCACTCGCACTACACGCTGGCCGACTCGGCGCTCGACAGTTTCGTCGCGGGGCATTTGAAAATACCGCGCCAACGTTACCTGGGCCTGCATTGGCAAATGGCCGCCGAAGGACGCGGCGTAACCTTCGCCGACCTGAAAATCTGGCGTGGCAACATCGGTAAGCCGTTCGCCAATAAACATTTCAGCGCGGTCCAATAGCCCTCTATTACAGGGGCCAGGTAAACATGAGCAGAACTCAATGGGTTACCATTGATCACAAATTCTGCTCATGGAGGCCATCGTGCTGGAAATCCGCCACCTCAAGACCTTGCACGCCTTGCGCGAAGCCGACAGCCTGGTGGAGGCTGCCGAGCGCTTGCATCTCACCCAGTCGGCACTCTCCCACCAATTCAAGGAACTGGAAGAGCGCCTGGGCATGCCGCTATTCGTGCGCAAGACCAAGCCGCTGCGCTTTACCAGCGCCGGCTTGCGCCTGCTGCAACTGGCCGACGCCACCCTGCCGCTGCTACGTGGCGCCGAGCGCGATATTGCCCGCTTGGCCGGCGGTACCGCCGGGCGCCTGCACATGGCCATCGAATGCCACAGTTGTTTCCAATGGCTGATGCCGACCATCGACCAGTTCCGCGATGCCTGGCCGGAGGTCGAATTGGACCTGGCTTCAGGTTTCGCCTTCGCGCCACTGCCGGCCCTGGCCCGCGGCGACCTGGACCTGGTGGTGACCTCCGATCCGCTGGAACTGGCCGGTATCACCTACGTGCCGTTGTTCACCTATGAAGCCATGCTGGCCGTGGCCAACCAGCACCCGCTGGCAAACAAACCCTATATCGTGCCCGAAGACCTGCTCACCGAAACCCTGATCACCTACCCGGTGGAGCGTGACCGCCTGGATATCTTCACGCGCTTCCTGGAACCCGCCGACGTCGAGCCGGCCCAGGTGCGCACCTCGGAACTCACGGTGATGATGATGCAACTGGTGGCCAGCGGTCGCGGCGTGTGCGGCATGCCCCATTGGGCCTTGCATGAATACAGTTCACGCGGCTACGTGAAGGCCAAGCGCCTGGGCGAGAAAGGCTTGTTTGCAACGCTGTATGCCGGGATTCGGGCGGACATGCTGGACGCGCCGTATATGCGCGACTTCCTGCTGACGGCCAAGGACACGTCGTTTTCCACGTTGGATGGGGTCAGCGCGGTGCGTTAAGCAGGTGCTTGCCCCCACCACTCGGCACCTCGCCCAGGCTCGGTGTGCCCGTAATCCGCCAGCGTGGTTTAACGGGGCGCCTAAGATCAAAAGCAGATCAAGATCAAGAGCGGCTCGCTGCGCATCGTGGTTACCGTCGGATGCTACTCAGTTGTGTAGATACCCATGCTCATCGCAGGCAAGCCAGCTCCCACATTTACACAGTGGTGCATCAACTGGATCCTCGCCACCTGCAGCCCCGCCCCCGCATCGACCCAATTGCGCGCCTCAGGCCGGCGCGGTCAGTGAAGCGCGGTAAAACGGCAGGATATGGTCACGGGTCAACGGCGCCAACTGCAAGCCGCCGTCGCCGGCCGGGTCGATCCAGCGCACTTCTTCGATCTCCGCGGCGGGGGTCACTGCCACGTCGATCCGTAACTGGAACATCTGGGCTTCGACGACAAACCCTGGCTCGTTGGCGGCCGGTCCCGAGAATGTGCCGATGTACGTGGCTTTACTTGGGTCGATATGCAGGTCCAGTTCTTCGCGCAGCTCACGGGCCAGGGCTTGCACCGGCTGCTCGCCTGCATCGATCTTGCCGCCAGGTTGCATGAAGGCTTGGGTGCCGCGCTTACGCACCAGCAGGGTCTGGCCGTCGCTGCCGATCAGGATGGCAGCGGCAATGCGGATAGTCTTGGACATGGAGCACCCCCAGGTTCTGAAAGTCGCCAAGGATCCCATGGGCTTGCAGCCCACACAACCTAGCCGACATACATGCACCGCCGTCCCCACCATCGGCAACCCTAGACTCGCACACTCCTATTGCCCTCGGCGCGCCGCATCGATGGAGCGCCGTGCCCCTTTTTGACGAGTTTGCCCATGCCTATTTCATCGCCCCCAACCCCGGAACCCACTGCTGACGAACCTCAGGCCGACGACGCGACCGCACAGCCAGTAACGCTGCCCGTCATGCCGCCGGCTTCGCTGTCCACTGACGAGCAGTCGGCCCACCTCATCCGAGCCCTCGACACGCTCAATACCCAGACCCAGCAACTGCTACAGCAACAACCGAGTGCGGGCGGTGTGTACCAGCAACATTTGGCCGAGATGTTCCCCGAACTGCATCGGCCCATCGATGCTAACCAGATCTTTTACAGTCGCTACCGCGAAGATCAGAACGGACAAAAACAACTGCTGTCCTGCGAGCCCCTGGGCATGTTGCTCAAGAGGTTGCGTGAGCCTGGCGCAGAAGCCTACCTGAGCGCGCAAAGCGGCGCTTTCTACCGCGAACGCGACACGCTGGACGCCGACAAACGCCTGGCCTCCACAGCCGGAATTATCACCCTGCCCAGCCGGCTGGAAGTCGCCATTACCTTGAGCCTGAATACATTCTGGACCAGCGACCAGCCGCCCCAGGCCAACCCGCAAGCACAACTGGTCGACTTGCGCCGTAAGGTGCTGGCCCATCAACTGGCCTTGCGCGTGCTTGACGGCACATTGTCGGCCAGCGCACAGGCACTGGCGGAAACAGTACTCAAGTACCCCAGTGACGCGGCGCGGGAACTGGCGCTACCCGCCAGCAGCAGACCCGCGGCCTACCGCCTGGCGCTGGCCGATGGCAGTGAGTTCGCCGGGGCATTTATCCTCAGCCCCACCCAGGACACACCGCCCACTGGCAAGGTGCTGTTGTACAGCGCGAGCGAGGAATACGAGGAATTTGACAACCTGCAGCGCTTGAATGAAACCATCGCGGCGCGAATCCAGGCCGACGGGCCGGCCGCAAAGCTGCTGGTTGCCAGCCTGTCCGCAGCCGCACGCAGCAGCCTGACCGGCCTGCCGGTGCTGTCGACGCAACCGGTGCGAATCAGCGCCGACGTGATTGCCCACAGCGTCCACTCATTGCGCGTGCGCCAATATTATGCGGCCTGTCATGCCGTGCGCAGTGAAGTCGTGCCCCAGGCCGGTGAGCTCGACCTGGCGATTGACCTGGCCCCGCAACTGGATGTAGCTGTCGCTTTCGTTGCACGCAACCTACGCCTGATAGACGCCGAACCCGCCTGGTTGAAAACCGCCAGCGTGCAGGATCAAGCCCGCTACCGGCAATTGGACAAGGCACTGCTCGACAGCAACCTGGTGCTTTTGCCGCTGCTGGAAACCATCTCGAGCCTGCAAACGTTCGCCGAAGCGCAGACCGACAAGGTGCTGAAACAACAAAAACCCGTTTATGCCGACGTGGAGATCGACCCGTACAGAAGCCTGGTACATCTGCGTGTGTCCGCCGAACAGGGGTCGAGGTCGGCTGAGGTGCGCGGTTATCGTGATGAGGCCAGCGGCATTGTCTACGTCAGCGAAGACCCGAAGATCGACATCCCGCAGTTCCTGCAAGGTAAACAGGTGACATGGGGCACCTGGCGCACCTCGATCCTTGTCGACCTGCGCACACTGGCCAGCTATGCCCGACGCAATGTCGAGTCGTTTTCCGTAGGCGCCCTACTCACTCGGGTCAGCGCCAGCGCGAATATCTTCGACACCGCCGGCGTGCATCGAGGCAAGCTCGGCACTGAAGATCTGCGTGCGCTCGCCCAAGAGGCCGACATTGGCCAGGGCTACGCCAACTACCTGCGCAACGCGTTCGCATCAGATGGCGCGGGAAGCACCTTTGCCATTGCCTGGCAGGCAGCCTGTGCGGCACAACTGAACAAGGACGCTCTGGAGAGCCGACTCAACCCTGATGCTGACGCGCTGTTTACTTTCCGTACCCCCGGCAGCGGCCGCGACTGGATCAAGGCGGTTACCGAATACCCCGACTCAACGAACCGCCCCCGGGTCAGCGATCACGAGATAGAGGTCAACCTGCTGGTCATGGGCGGCGCGCAGGCCAGGGGCCAAGGTGGGCAGGTGATCAATCGCGTGCTGGTGATTCAGCGCAAGGGCACCAAGCCCGACGGCGTCAGCCTGCTGTATACGCCGGACGCCCCGGATGGCATACCCGTGCGTGAACTCACCAAGGGCCTGGCGCAGCTCGACACGCTCAAGGCCAGGGTCGAATGGCAGGCGTATTTCAGGCCGCGCATGGCGATCCAGGATGCCGAAGAAATCAAGCGCATCTTCAACGATACCCGCGGTGTGCACCGGTATGCCTTGACGCCCATCAGCGGGAATATCCACGCGTACCTGTATTCGGCGCAGCTGGGGTTTCAACTGGCCCACGCCGACTTCCGCTCACGCAGCAATGCCGAGGTCTCACGTGAGTCGGCGGTGAACGCCTTCATGTTGGGCGTGGAGGCTACCGATACCCTGCTTGGCCTGGTTCCCGGCAAAGCCACCCTGTCGCTGCTGCGCCGCGGTGTCCAACGCGGGCTGGGCCTGGCCAGGCAGCTAGGGCAGCGAGTACCGGGGCTGGCGAAGAAAATCGGCGCTGCCCAGAAAACCCGCGTAACGCTGGCCGCGACCTCCGTGCGCCCGCTGGAACCCGCCTGGGTGGATGTGACGCCTTATCGGTTACCCGAGCAGATCGGGCCGTTTTTCAATGTTGCGGGGTTTGCCCAGGCCAACCGCTACAAGCTGTCGCGCCAAACCGGCAGCGCGCCGTATTTTTTTGATAAGCACAATAACCAACGCATTGCGATGCGCGATCAGGCAGGCCGCTATTACTTGTACCCGTCCTATGTAGAGGACGGCGCACGCTATGTACGCGACCCGGCGGGGAACCACGTGGACTTTATGGTCGTGCCCGCAGATGCCAAGGGCTGGAAGCCGCGGTTCGAACGCAACGCCAGGGGCGGCGGCCCGGTTCTCGGGGCCTTGCGCCCTCTCACCCCTGAACAGCAAGTGGATGCGGACCTGATCCTGGCTATGCAGGTCTATGCCACAGAAGCAGAGATGCGGGTGTTAGAAGAGGTCATCAGACAAACCAGCGCCTCGCAAAAACTCAACTTCATCACTCGCGCACGCCAGCAGCTGGGCACGAATGTGGATGAGGCTGAGTTTCGCCTCTGGCTGTCCAGACCCTACAGCTTGAGCACAGCCAATCAACAAAAATTACGCACGTCCGTGCTGACCCTGCGCTTCGACCTGGCCGCGTACGAACACATCCACAAGTCGACCCGCAGCCTGAGGCCACCGCTGTCCGCCGCGGACAAGGATGAGCTGTTCAAGCAGGTCAAACGACTGATTGGCAAGAACGACAATTTCGCCAAGGAGATCCGCACCTCGATATCCATTATCGACCCCGACACCGAGGCGCAATTCGTCGGCTACGCCATCACGCAAAAACACCAGAATGCGATGGAGCGGTTTGCGCAGAAATATGAGCTCTACACCTGGCAACAGGCGGCGCTGAATGAGTTCGCCAACGAACCGGCACGTCGCGCGCAGATCTTCAAACTGGCCGCCGACATCAACATCCCCCTCGAACAGGCGGCGCATCAGTTTCTATTGCGGCCCGATGTGAAGAAAACCCTGGATGACTTCATGAAGGATACCTTCAAGGCAAAACTCGCCAGGCTTCAGGTCACCTCTTATTCAGAAGACTTCAAGAAGTCCGGCATTCCCTACATTGCCATGTCACGGGGCAAGCACGACGCTGACGCTGGCGTCACCATGGTCGACAGCCGCACCGTCACGCAATTCGAACGGGAACTGCCGAAATTTTCCACGCCCCTGGAGTTTGAAATACCGCGCGTTCAAACCCACAGGACCCAACGCCCGAGGCCGGCCACGCCGTCGGTCACGCAAGCCATCCCGGCCCGTGACCCGGACATCAATATCGTGAAGCTGGATGAGTTGGCACAGACCCAGAAAAGACTCCTGCCCGATAGCGCCATGACCAAGCTCGAGCAGATCACCCAGGATATCCAGGCCGGGCGCCTGAGCCGCAAGCGGATCAACAACTACACCTATGTTGATCTACCCCAGGTGCAGGCCGGCTCGGGGCGTGGACTGTGGCGTGTGGCGATAGAACAAAACGGCAAGGAAGGCGGCAAGGATGTCTACATCATCCGTGGCATCTTTGACTATCACGGCAGCAAGCACGTGGCCTGGGGCGTGTAGCCCCGCAGCCACTACGGCAACGGCGGCGCTTCCTCCGGCACCCGGATAAACACACTGTACTTGGCGCCCTCCATGGCTTCGAACGCGATCAGTTTGTCCACCAGCGGCAAGTTCAGCACCTTGCCGGCATTAAGCAGCAACATGCCATTGTCGGCATTGAGGTTGCGCGCCAGCACCATGCCTTCGGCCAGTTCGCGGGTGCCCATGACCTTGACGTTGGGGTCGCCCAGGGTCACGTCGCTGAGGAAAGTGGCGCAGGCCAGCACAAAGGCCTCGACCAGTTGCGGGTCGTAAAGGCGCCCGGCGTACTTGCGGATATACAGCAGCGCTTCGTCGCTGTTCAAATGCCGCTCGAGGATCAGGCCTTTTTGCAGCTCGATGAAGTCCACCGCCAGTTTCAGCAGGCGCGAACCGGCGGGGATCGCCTCGCCCTTGAGGTGATCGGGAAAGCCGCTGCCGTCCCAGCGCTCCTGGTGATGACGAATGATACGCGCGGCATCCTTCATCGGTTCCAGGGTCATCAGCAACGATTCGCTCTGCGTCGGGTACTCGCGGTACAGCCCGCGGTCGGTACTGTGCAGCCGGTCCGATGGCGCGATCATCATGCTGTCGGTCCAGCTCAATTTGCCGATATTGTATAACGCTGCGGCCATGGTCAGGTCGCGGGTACTGGCTTCGTCCATGGCCTGGCTGGCGCAGTACACGCGGATCAGCTCGATCAAGGCGCGGTTGGTCTGTTTGTCCTTGGGTAAGCGCAGGTTGGCCAGCAACGAGAACACTTCGGTGCCGGTCACGTAGCTGCGCTTGAGCTCGTCGTAGGCCAGGTCGAGCATGTCGGCGGTCTGCTGCAATTCAGCAGTACGCGCCACCACGCGTTTTTCCAGCGTAGCGTTGAGTACCTTGAGCTGCTCGTTCTGCCCGTGGGCCAGGCGTTGCAGGCGCTGATGCTCGAGGACCTGCTGCAACACCAGCGGCAGCTCCTCGTCATTCCAGGGTTTGCTGATGTAGCGGTGGATCTGCCCGTCGTTGATTGCCTTGATGATGGTGGTCAGGTCAGCGTAGCCGGTCAGCAGGATACGACCGGTGGTGGGATACAGACGATGCACCTCGGCCAACAGCGTTGCCCCGTCCATGCCGGGCATGCGTGCATCGCTCATTACCAGGTCAATGGGCCGACCGGCCATGATCTCGAGGGCCTGGGCGCCGCTGGTCGCCAACACCACGTCGTAGGGCTGGCTACGCAGCAGGCGGCGCAGGCTGTTGAGAATCGACTCTTCATCGTCCACAAGCAGCACAGCCGGCTTGGTAGCGAGTGGTTCATCCATGGTAACTCTGCCTTAATAAAACCAAGTTGGGCTACATTGAGCCGTTGTATCGTGCCGTGCTCCGTCGCTGACGGGCCTCATACAGCAATCGCTGTTGATTTGACGCCAACTGGCCGTCGATATCAAGGGAGCTCGACTATGCTGTCATAGTCAGTTCGCGCCCCGCTCGAGCGAGGACCAGGGAAGGAAGCGTTATGCTATCAAGCCGTTTACCATTACCGAGCGCATCATGAACGCCAAGGCTGTGCGGGCCAACCGCCGCATTCTGATCGTGGATGACACCGCCTCGATCCACCAGGACTTTCGCAAGATCCTGTGTGCCGATGAACAGGGTGAGCAAACCCTCGACAGCCTGGAGTCCACCCTCTTTGGCACGACTGCGCCGGTGCGCCACGGCTTCGAGCTTGACTCCGCCTACCAGGGCGAGGAAGCACTGGCGCTGGTCAACACAGCCCTGGCCGCCAATGCCCCCTACGCCATGGTGTTTATCGATATGCGCATGCCGCCTGGCTGGGATGGCCTGCAAACCATCGAGCAGCTGTGGACGGCCGATCCCAACCTGCAAATCGCCCTGTGCACCGCCTATTCGGACTACTCCTTCGAAGCCATCGAAGCGCGGCTGAAATACGACGACCAGTTGCTGATTCTGAAAAAGCCCTTCGACCCCCTGGAAATCCGCCAGATGGCCAGCGCCCTGACCTGGAAATGGCAACTGGCCCAGGATGTAGCCCTCAAGGTGATCGGCCTGGAACGCACCATTGAGGAACGTGTGCAAGAGCTGCTCAAGGTCTCGCATTTGTTGCAATACGACGCGCTCACGGCTTTGCCCAACAGCACCTTGCTGGGCGACCGGCTGACCCAGGCGATCGCCTTGGGCCGGCGGCACGACACGCAACTGGCGGTGATGTTCCTCGGGCTCGACCGCTTCAAGCGCATCAACAACGCCCTGGGTTACCCGGTGGGCGACGAGCTGCTGCAGCAGGTCAGCCAAAGCCTGGCGACGACGGTGCGGGCCTCGGACTCGGTGTTTCGTTATGGCTCCGATGAGTTCGTGATCCTGCTCAACGACATCCAGCATCCCCAGCAAACCCAGCATATTGCGCAGAAGGTGCTCAAGGCGGTCAGCGTGACTCGCCACGTGGCGGGGCATGACCTGAGCATCACCGCCAGCCTGGGGATCAGTATCTGCCCCAATGACAGCGCCCACGCGGTGGCGTTGATCAAGCATGCGGAAACTGCCATGCACACCAGCAAGGAGCGTGGCCCGAACGACTTCAGCTTCTATACCGAAGACATGAACCGGCGCGCCCAGCACCAGCAACACCTGGAAAGCGCGCTGCGCCAGGCCCTGGAGCGGGATGAACTCACTCTGCACTACCAACCCAAGCTGGCGCTGAAAACCGGGCGCATCGTCGGTGCCGAAGCGCTGGCCCGCTGGTTCCAGCCGCGTGCAGGCTGGATCAGCCCGGCGGACTTCATTCCGGTTGCCGAAGACAGTGGGCTGATCGTGCGCCTGACCCAATGGGTGTTGCGCCAGGCTTGCGAACAAGCCCAGGCATGGCGGGCCATGGGCCTGCCGCCCTTGCCGATCTCGGTGAATATCTCGGCCATCGACTTCCGCCAGCGCGACTTTGTTGACAACCTGGCCGTCATCCTCCAACACACCGGCCTGCCACCTACCCTGCTGGAACTGGAGATCACCGAAAGCGTACTGATGCAGAACGTCGATGCCACTGTAGAGAGGCTGCACCGGATCAAGGCCATGGGCGTGCGCCTGGCCCTGGATGATTTCGGCACTGGCTACTCCAGCCTCAGCTACCTGCGGCGCTTTCCCATCGACGTGCTGAAAATCGACCAATCCTTCGTGCGCGGCCTGAGTGTAAATAACCAGGACGCACAACTGATCAGCGCTATCATCGGCATGGGCAAGAGCCTGGAGCTGAACATCATCGCCGAAGGCGTGGAAACCGTTGAACAGTTGAAATTCCTGCAAGCCCAGCAGTGCGAGGAAGGCCAGGGTTTTCTCTTCAGCAAGGCCTTGCCGGCCGAGGATTTCGCCCAGTTGCTGCAAGCGGGTGGCGCAACACTGATGCCCGATCAATAACCCATTGCTTGCAAGGAGTGCTCGCTTGAGCGATGTCTCGATTTGCCGCCTCGGCCTGATATGGCTGCTGGGGTCGGGCCTGGCGGTGCCCTTGATGGCCGCACCGTTGGACGAAGCGCTCAAGCCCCTGCCGGCCATTGCGACACTTGACCCGGCAAAGGTCGAACTGGGCCACCAGCTGTTCAATGAACCACGGCTGTCGGTCAACAACACGCTGTCCTGCGCCAGCTGCCACCATCTGCAAACCAATGGTGCCGATGACAAAGCCTTCTCCCTGGGCTTTGACGGCAAGCCGGTGCCCCTCAATACGCCCACCGTGTTCAACGCCAGCCTGAACTTCAAGCAGTTCTGGGATGGCCGGGTCGATACCCTGCAAGCGCAGGTCGAACACGTGGTGATCAGCCCGCTGGAAATGGGCAGTGACTGGAAAACCGTGGTGCAGAACCTGTCCGCCCTGCCCGTCTACCAGAACGCGTTCAAGCAGGCATACCCCGACGGCGTCACCGCCGCCAATGTGCAAGACGCCCTGGCCACCTATGAGCGTACGCTGCTGACCCCCAACTCGCGGTTTGACCAGTACCTGCTGGGTAATACCGAGATCCTGACGATCCAGGAAAAGTACGGCTACCAGCGCTTCAAGGACTACGGCTGCATCGCCTGCCACCAGGGGGTGAATATCGGCGGCAACATGTTCCAGAAGTTCGGCGTGATGGGCGACTATTTCAAGGCCCGCGGCAACCCGCTGGAATCGGACCTTGGCCGCTACCTGGTGACCCAGGATGAAGAAGACCGGCATGTGTTCAAGGTACCCAGCCTGCGAAATGTGGCGGTCACCGCGCCGTACTTCCACGACGCCTCGGCCAAGACCCTGGAAGAAGCCGTCGACGTGATGTTCAAATACCAGCTGGGACGCACGCCGAGCCAGGAAGACAAGGACCTGATTATCCAGTTTCTCAAGACCTTGACCGGCGAATGGGCGGGCAAGCCACTATGAAATTGCGCTCGCCGCTGTCCCGCCGTCGCACCAGCCAACTGCTACTGGGCCTGATAACCCTGCTGCTGGCCTCGACGCTGGTGTTTTTGTACCTGAAGTCCTCCCGCGACCAGACGGCCAGCTACACACAATCCAGGGACCTGATCCGCCAGCTCCAGCAACTCAATGCCCAGTGGGACAGCGAAGTGCTCAAGGCCCGCATCGCGATCACCCACAACTACGATCCCCTGGTCACGCCGCTGGCGGAAATGACGCGGCTATGGGCTGACCTGCAGAACCGCGACACCTATCACAACCCGGTTGACCTGCCGCGTTGGCGCAGCAGCCAGGAAGCCTATCAGGCCGCCATTCAGGAAAAGGCGCGATTGGTGGACCAGTTCAAATCCCACAACGCGGTATTGCGCAACTCCCTGGCCTTTCTGCCGACGGCCGAAGACGATATCCAGGCCCAATTCAATGAAATTGACGATGAAGGCCGGCTGCGCCTGCAAGGCGTGGCCACCGACACCTACGACCTGCTGCTCAGCAGCCTGGAGTTTGCCCAGGTTACCAGCGACGAGCGCGCTGCCGATATCCTGGTAGGCCTGGGCAAGCTGGCGATCAACAAAGAGAGCCTGCCCAGCGACTTCCAGGCGCCGGTGGAGATCCTCAGCAATCACATCTCGCTGATCCTGCGCGAGCAGCCACTGGTCAACAGCCTGCTTGAGCAGATCGCAGCCGTCCCGGTGGGCGAGCGCCTGGATGAGCTGACCACCCATCTCAACCAGGACCAGCAGACCGCCGACCTCATCGATCACCAATACCATCGCTACCTGTTGATCTTCTCGACCTTGCTGGTGGTGTTGCTGCTCTACCTGGCGATGCGGCTGTTGCGCAGTTTCTCCGAGATCAACCGGGTCAATCGCGCCTTGCAGGCGGCCAACGAAACCCTGGAGCAACGGGTGGAACGCCGCACCCAACAGCTCAAGGATGCCCAGAGCGAGCTGATGGACAGCGCCCGCCAGGCCGGCATGGCCGAGATCGCCACCAACGTGCTGCACAATGTCGGCAACGTGCTCAACAGCGTGAATATCTCCGCCGACCTGGTCACGCGCACATTGCGCAATAGCAAGGCAAGGGGCCTGGGCAAGGCTATGCAATTGCTCAACGAGCACCCCGGCGACCTGGGTACCTTCCTTACCGAGGATGCCAAAGGCAAATTGCTGCCGGGCTACTTGAACCAACTGGTGGACGCGATTGCGCTTGAACAGCAAGGCATGGCCGATGAGCTGACGCAATTGAGCAAGAGCGTCGACCACATCAAGGACATCGTCTCGACCCAACAGTCCTACGCCGGGGCCTCATCACTGCTCGAACCCGTCGACATCGGCGCCCTGATGGACGACGCCCTGCGCATGAACGCCGGCGCCCTGAGCCGTCATCACGTCACCGTGGTCAAGGAGTACGCGCAGGTGCCGCAGATTCTCGGCGACAAGCACCGGCTGCTGCTGATCATGGTCAACCTGATCAGCAACGCCAAGTACGCCATGACCGGCCTCAGCGACCGGCCACGCCAGATGACCCTGACGGTGCTGCCGGGGGCTGATGACACCTTGAAGATCAGCGTGAAGGATGACGGCGAAGGGATACCGCCCGAAAACATGATCCGGATCTTCACCCACGGCTTTACCACGCGCAAGGAAGGCCATGGCTTCGGCCTGCACAGCTGCGCCCTGGCGGCAGTGGAAATGAATGGCCAGCTCAGCGCCCACAGCGACGGGCCGGGCCGTGGTGCTGTGTTTACCTTGACCATCCCTCTCACCCACGCCGGAACAACCCCATGAACCAACCGCCCAACCGGCGCGTCCTGCTGATTGATGACACGCCATCCATTCATGATGATTTTCGCAAGATCCTGATGCCTGCGATGGAATCCAACCAGGCGTTGGACGCGATGGAATCAGCCCTGTTTGGTGAAACCGCCAAACCCCAGGCCCAGGCGTTCGAGCTGCACTCGGCCTATGGCGGCGAAGAAGGCCTGGGCTTGCTGACCACGGCCATGGCCGAAAAACGCCCCTATGCCTTGGCCTTTGTCGACATGCGCATGCCTCAGGGCTGGGACGGTGCCCGCACGATCGAAGAATTGTGGAAAGTTGCCCCCGACCTGCAAGTGGTGGTGTGTACCGCGTACTCCGATTACTCCTGGGAAGACCTGCTGTTTCGCCTGCATGCCCACGAGCGCTTGCTGATCCTGAAAAAACCCTTCGACAACATTGAAGTCCAGCAAATGGCCAACACCCTGGCCAACAAATGGGACATGGCCCGCCGCGCCTCCCTGCAAACCGAGAAGCTGGAGCAACTGGTGGCACAGCGCACCCAGGCGCTGCAACTGGAAATCGACGAGCGCAAGCTGTTGGAAAGCCAACTGGTGCAATCGGAGAAACTCGCCTCACTGGGGCAACTCGCAGCCGGAGTCGCCCATGAGATCAACAACCCGGTAGGCTTCATTTCCTCCAACCTCAGTACCCTCGACAGTTACTTCAATCGACTGCAGCAGATGCTCGAGGCCTACCAGCACAGCGAAGCGTTCATTACGGCGCAGGACCAACGCGATCAACTCCAGGCACTGCGCACGACGCTGGAGTTGGACTTTCTCAGGGAGGACATTCCGATCCTGATACGCGAATCCAAGGAGGGCATTGGCCGCGTGGTACAGATCGTCAAGGACCTGAAGAATTTCTCACGAGTGGATAACGACCAGACCTGGCAGTTCGCCAACTTGCAGCACGGCATCGATTCAACATTGAATATTGTCGCCAGCGAACTCAAGTACAAGGCAGACGTGATCAAGCACTATGCGCCCTTGCCAGACATCGAATGCCTGGCCTCGCAGCTCAACCAGGTAGTGATGAACCTGGTGATCAACGCAGCCCAAGCCATGGGCCCAGAGCGCGGCACCATCACCATCAGCAATGGCGTGGAAGGCGAGAACATCTGGCTGGAAGTGGCCGACAACGGTTGTGGGATTGCCCCGCAGACCATGCAGAAGATCTTCGACCCGTTTTTTACCACCAAGCCGGTGGGTGAAGGTACGGGGCTGGGATTGTCACTGTCCTACGGCATCGTCAAGAAACACCACGGCGACATATCAGTCAGCAGCGAACCGGGCAAGGGCACCACATTTCGGGTGGTCCTGCCGATTCGGCAGACGGCGGCGTAGGGCACGCCGCCGGCTCATACTCATTGCTCGGCTTTTTTCGGGCTTGAGCCAAACGACGCGAAACGCTTGTTGAACCCGGCGATGCGGCCTTCGGCCTGGGTCTTGCGCTGCTGGCCGGTGTAGATCGGGTGCGATGCGCTGGACACGTCCAATGGAATGTAGGGATAGGTATTGCCATCGGTGTGCTTGTAGGTGCGATCACTGTCGGCGGTGGAGCCGATCAGGAAGAACACATCGGCGGCAGTGTCGTGAAACAGCA
The DNA here is from genome assembly GCF_001427465.1 of Pseudomonas sp. Root569. Lineage (NCBI taxonomy): Bacteria > Pseudomonadati > Pseudomonadota > Gammaproteobacteria > Pseudomonadales > Pseudomonadaceae > Pseudomonas > Pseudomonas sp. Root569. The sequence continues at coordinate 128,973 of NZ_LMGQ01000001.1, forward strand.
CGGTGCGATAGTCGGGATGGATACCAGCTTTCATAAGGCCTCCGGGGAGTCTGGATGTATTTAGTGTTATACAGTAACACACAAAATCGCTTCCAAACGAGAACCAATTGCGATATTGGTAAAGCGCAAAGGTCTATGGGGGCTCCCAGAAGCTGTGACCCACGAAACGCCCGCTCGCCGGGTTTGCCCGGAAAACGCGGTGAATCAAGCCCACCTCATAGGAGCCCCAGCCGCTTTAACCCAACGGCCTTAACTGCGCACAGCATCCAATGCTGACTTGACCACCTCCGGCGTGGACTCGTTATTGCGCACCGTATCGGCATAGGCTTCGGCGATACCCTTGTAGTCGCCACTCGTAGCACTGGCAAGGGCCTTATCCAAACCATCAGCCCGGGTTTTGTCAAAACCGGCCTTGGCTCCCTCGATGGCCCCGCCTATCCCCGGTTCCGAATTGCTGATCCCATTGGCCATATTGCTGAGCCCGGGAAACATCCAAGTATATTCTCCGACCTTACCAGCGAACCACTGGAAATCGTTTTTGATCGTACCGTCCTCCCTGACATAGCTGTCGTTGGTGGGATCGAGGCGATGATCGTCTCGCAGGGCGGTATAACCCTGCTCAGTAAAGTCCTTCCACATGCCTGCCGGCGTACCACGCCTGGCATCGCCGCTGCTGGTAATGCCTTCAAGCACGCCATTGTCATGGGATTTGCCACGGTCTTTGCCCGTCGCCGATAACGACGTATCGATATAGTTGAGTACCCTCGCTGCGTTGAATGCTGCGTCGGCTCGTGCGTCCGGGTCCGGGTTATTAATGGTCCAATCACCCAGACGTTTATAAGCCAATGAACGATTGATATCTTTCTCATCACCAAGGTTCTTGAGGATCGGGTTGTCCTCAATGATTTGTTCAGCGGAGCGGGTATCACCCGGCGGGCGGCCCGTGGAGAAATCCGGCTTTAGCCGCACGTCCTGCTCGGGCTTCTCGATACCTTCCATCCGTTTGTGCGCTTGGGCGATATGCGCAGCAACCTTTTCCTCATGATCATCGGCTAAGTAATCTGAAGCGTTAAAGATACGTCCACTATCACCAACATCGCTCAATATAGTCATACAAAAATCACTTGTTCTAGTCGTTATAAACTCCGTCTCGAAAAATGCGTCCTTGGCCTACCAGCGCGATCTGGTCACACCCAGATGCCGAAGGTGCCTAAAGAGTGGTAACGCTGCAGTCATTGATTCCTCTATGACGTTGATAGATATTTTTTACTGTACAAAGATTCGCACGCACAAATACGCGACCGGAAGATCAATCCTTGTCCGTGCTTTATCGACAGGCGCAGAATGGGTAATCGACCTTCAGAGTTGAAACCAAGGAAAACCGTATGAGCCTGTCTTTGTTAAGCCGTTACGCCTTCTTTGCCGTGTGCGTCATTTTCACCCTCGCCAGCCTCCCCTTTATCCAACATGAATGGCTGTGTCCCTTCACACTGGTCACCGGCATCCTCAGCCTGATTGGTATTTTCGACCTGCTGCAAAGCCCCCACGCGGTGCGCCGCAACTATCCGATCCTGGGCAATATCCGTTACCTGGTGGAAGGTATCCGCCCGGAAATCCGCCAGTACCTGCTGGAGTCCGACAGCGACGCGTTGCCCTTCTCCCGGGCCCAGCGTTCACTGGTGTACTCGCGCGCCAAGAATGAAACGGCAGACAAACCCTTCGGCACCTTGATTGACGTGTACCAGTCGGGCTTCGAATTTATCGGCCACTCCATGCGCCCGGCACCGTTGAGTGACCCCAGTGCCTTTCGCGTGATGGTCGGCGGCCCACAGTGCACGCAGCCGTACTCGGCGTCGGTGTTCAATATCTCGGCGATGAGCTTTGGCTCGTTGAGTGCCAACGCGATCCGCGCCCTCAACCAGGGCGCCAAGCTCGGCAATTTTGCCCATGACACCGGCGAAGGCAGCATCAGCCCCTACCATCGTGAAAATGGCGGCGACCTGACCTGGGAACTGGGCAGCGGCTACTTCGGCTGCCGCACCAGCGACGGCCGTTTTGACCCGGAACGCTTCGCCGCGCAGGCGCAGAACCTGCAAGTGCGCATGATTGAAATCAAGATGAGCCAGGGCGCCAAGCCCGGCCATGGCGGGATTCTGCCCAAGCACAAGGTCACCCAGGAAATCGCCGAAACCCGCGGCATCATGATGGGCGAAGACTGCATCTCGCCGTCGCGGCACAGTGCGTTTTCCACGCCGATCGAGCTGATGCAGTTCATTGCCCAGTTGCGTGAACTGTCCGGCGGTAAGCCCGTAGGCTTCAAGTTTTGCCTGGGCCACCCCTGGGAATTCATGGGCATCGCCAAGGCCATGCTCGAAACCGGCATCCTCCCGGACTTTATCGTGGTCGATGGCAAGGAAGGCGGCACCGGCGCAGCTCCGGTGGAGTTCACCGACCATATCGGCGTGCCATTGCGTGAGGGCCTGCTGTTTGTGCACAACACCCTGGTGGGCCTGAACCTGCGCGACAAGATCAAGCTGGGTGCCAGCGGCAAGATCGTCAGCGCCTTCGATATCGCCAGCGTCCTGGCCATCGGCGCCGACTGGGCCAACTCGGCGCGCGGCTTTATGTTCGCCATCGGCTGCATTCAGTCGCAGTCGTGCCACACCAACAAATGCCCGACTGGCGTCGCTACTCAAGACCCACTGCGCCAACGCGCACTGGTGGTGCCGGACAAAGCCCAGCGCGTGTTCAACTTCCACCGCAACACCCTGCACGCCTTGGCGGAAATGCTCGCCGCTGCCGGCCTGGATCATCCCTCGCAGTTGTCGGCCAAACACTTGGTGCGACGCATGTCGGCGACAGAGATCAAGCTGTTCTCGCAGCTGCATGTGTTCTTGAAGCCAGGCGAATTGCTCACAGGTGAAGTGAACGGCGAGTTCTATTCGCGTATGTGGCAGATGGCGCGGGCGGATAGTTTTGAGCCCCATGAAGTAGCCGCTGCCTGAGGACGCCCGCCATGTTGAAAGTCATCGCCGAAGATTTCATCCGGCCTGAACACTTGGAGACCGTGCGGCCGTGGTACGCCGAACTGGTGGAGAAAACCCGTCAGGAACCGCTGTGCATCGCCTACGATCTGTTCGTTGACCAGAAAGACCTGGGACACTTTATTTTTATCGAACAGTGGCCCGATCAGGCGGCGCTGGATGCGCACTGCCAGACCGAGCATTTCACGCGGTTGGTGCCGCAGATCAACGCCTACCAGGCCGAGCCGTGCAGGTTCTTGTTGATGGACGCTTTCTGAAAGTAACCTTTGCCCGTTGAACCGGATCACCGACGGCATCGTTGAAAACAAGGAGATTCTCATGCCGTTATTCGACTTCGCCGCCATTGCAGAGCAATTACCCCAGAGCTGGAAATCCACCGGCCTGGGTCAGGTCGGCTCGGCGCGGATCAAGGTGTTACGCATGGATGAGCAGGCGTATGAAGAAGAAACCCATGGTTACAACGAAGGGCTGCTGGTAGTCAGCGGCCTGCTGCGCTTGAGCATCGCCGACAAGGAGATCCGAGTGGGTGCCGGCCAGATGTACCTTGTCGAAGCGGGTACTGCTCATGCAGTGCTGCCTGGTAGCGAAGGCACGCTGGTCATCATTGATGTCTAGAGACATCCAGTAATATCCATCCTTTGCATTTGCTTACAAATACCGCCAACCTGCGCCCGCCCGATGTGCGGCGTACGACAAGCCGCGCACTCACCTATCGTCATTCAACAACTTGTTCAAGAGCCCGCTGCCATGCTGAACGGACGCGACCCGCGCATCGATTTTTTTCGGGGCCTGGCGTTGATCTTCATTTTCTGGGATCACGTGCCCCACAACCCCTTCGGCCTGATCACCTTGCGTAACTTCGGCTTCAGCGACGCGGCGGAAGTCTTCGTATTTCTCGCCGGCTTCGCCTCAGTACTGGCCTACGGCAAAGTCCTGCAGCGCGAGGGCTACTGGATGGCCTGCTTGAAGATCCTGCGGCGCACCTGGGTGCTGTACGTGGTGCATATCTTCCTGCTGGCACTGTTGATGGGCATTGTGTTCTTCGCCAATAGCCATGTGGAAACCCGTGACCTCGTGGCGGAGATGGGCCTGACGCACTTCGTCACCCACCCGCAACAGGCGCTGACCGATGAGCTGCTGCTGCGCTTCAAGCCCAACCTGATGGACCCGTTGCCGCTGTATATCGTCTTGCTTGCCGGTTTGTCCGTGGTGCTGCCACTGATGGTGCGCGCTACCTGGGCGGTGGTGGGCGTTTCGCTGGTGGTGTACCTGCTGGCACCGTGGATGGGCTGGAACCTGCGGGCGATCGCCGATGGCGTGTGGTATTTCAACCCGGTCACCTGGCAATTGCTGTTTGTGCTGGGAGGCGCCGCGGCGATCCACAGCCAGCGCCCCCGAGAGCCAGAGAAGCGCCCCTTGAAGCGTCAGCCGTTGTTTGTCGCAGCGGCGCTGTACGTGCTGGTGGCTGGCGTAATCACGCTGTCGTGGCTCTGGCCTGAGGTTCATGACGCAGTGATGCCGACCGCGCTCAGCAACCTGCTGTACCCCATCAGCAAGACCGACCTGTCGCCGGTGCGCCTGGTGCATTTCCTTGCCCTGGCCTATGTCACCGCCAAGCTGCTGCCCGAACGGGGCTGGACGCAAAACCCGCTGGCCGAGCGCGTCTGCCAGATGGGCCGCTATTCACTCGAGGTGTTTTGCCTGGGTGTGGTGCTGGCGCCGCTGGCAGATATGCTCAATGCCCTGGCGGGTGACGCCATGGCCATGCAGTTGCTCACCGCCCTGGTCGGTGTGGTGCTGATGTCGGCTCTCGCAGCCTGGCTGGAGTTCAACAAACGCCTCAATCAGGCGCCGCGCGAAACGACGCTAAATAGGTAACCGCCGCCGGCAGCCACCAAGTGCTCAACGGACTGTCGGGTAACCTGCAGTCCCCGAATTCACTCGGCGCGATGTCATTGAGGATTGCGCATCAGCGGGAGTCGCTGGTTGGACTTATAGGCATGGCTTTTCGACGTCCCAAGAGTGTAATCAAGTAGGCGACGGAGTCGGCGTTGTTGAGCACTATAGTGATGCGTTTCAACGGATCATTGCGGAAAGCTTGCCGAGCATCGCTGAGGGTTTGCGTGCCCGTGGCGGCGAGCAGCCGGTTGAGAACAGGCGCCGTTGACGTGCCCTGGGCCGGGTCTGCTTTGAGACCGGTGGCGATGTCCACAACCTGGAACAATTCATGGGCCGGTGTGCTGAGCGACAGTCGCGAAAGCTGGCGGTTTTCGAGCACCCGTTTAGTGCTGATGCCGTCATGGGTCTGAGGGTCGATCAAGTCATGGAAGGGGTGGGTGGAATGCACGTAGGCCAAGTCCAACGTCTCACATTCATGATGAGAGATTTCGTGAATGAGCGTCGTCGCACGCGCATGAACGTTGACGTAAAAAGGTTTGATTAACAGACGATTGTATTTCAAGCCTGGGTTAAAAAAAGCCTCGGTCAAGTACAGCAATTGAAGAGGGTCAGGGACGATCGTGAACGCCATCACTTTATAGGTGCCCGTGAGCGCCGGCATTCGTGAGCGGCCGATGACAAATCGCGTTGAGTTCGGCGAGCTCAATGAGGGCTCCAGCAACGCGTTGCAGACCTTGTCGACCACCTCCTGGATTTTTTCAAGATGCTGGACCTCGAGAACCTGCAAGCCAAAAAACAGTTTGATCTGTTTGACCAGTTCAGGCTCGGCATGAGGCGTTTGCAGGAGCAGCCGCACGTTCTCCTGGGCGTTCTTTGCATAGAACGTCGCCATTGCCAGTGCCTCGGTGATCATCAATGATTCTTGCGCGTAAAGCGCGCGGATATCGCGCATGCCAATGGCCAATATATTCATATTGGGCCGTGCAAAGGGCTCCGAGTAGAAGCGATTGGTCAATCGTGCAACCGCTCTGCGGCCGGTCAGCAATGGGTCACTGCTACTGAGCATCCACTGTTGTTGCGTGTTGCTTTGCACCAAAGGGCCAATTTCTGCATCGCCGGTAATGTGCCAACCCAGGCCGAGCTTGATAACCCGGAAGACTTTGCCTGCCACGGCTGCGTAGTAGTGATTGGAAGCGGACCGGTAAAGGTTGAGGGCGGTGTCTTTAACCAGGCTGGCCAAGGTTGGCTCAAGGACTTCGAACCGTTGTAGCCGGGTGCGTTGCGCCGCGGTTATATCCAATGCGGGCCACGACACCACAGCCGTTGCAGAGTCAGGAGACGCCGGGGGGCTGCCGCTTTCTGGCACGGCGGGCCTGGAGCGGCGCAGGCTGGCCATCAGGGCAACGCCTGCGATGAAATGCCCAAGTGCCTCATGCCAGTTTTGGCTTTGCAGGTCATCGGCACTGTCTTTGAACAGCTTGAAGCTCTGCCAGACGATCAAGGGATAAGCCAGCTTGCCGGGAATGAACACGCTGGCAGCCTGTACGCCTGCCGAAAACACGGCCTTGACCATCTCCCAGGAGGCCTGCGCATTGGCTTTTTTCTGGCAGCCCAGCAGGCACGTCAGCAGCTCGGTATTATCGATGCACAACTGTTTGAACAGCGGTACGTTGATGGCGTCGTAAGCCAGTTTCACCCCTGTGCCTTTGAGGGCGTCTGTCAGCGTGGCCTGGTCGACTGCCGGGGTCACCTGCAACAGCCAACTCTTCAAGGCGCCTGGCGATGTCAGTCCAGCAACGAGCCCGGCCTCATCCGGATATTCCTTGAGGGCATGGCCAGGGCTATAAGGCGCATAGAGAACTAGAGGCGTCTTGTCAGCACCGGCACGGCTGATCAAGTACACCCCAGGCACCTTGAGGATGTTCTTCCCGGCATCGATCAGCACTTGCAGCGCACAGATGCTGGCATCGGCATCCACTACAGTCGCCCGGGCAGTCGCATCCGGCATATCCATGATCTGCTGGATAAGTCCGAAGGCCGTCGGTGACAGCTGGCCTTGCAATGTCAGGCTATGAGCGTATTGCATCAGTTGCCAAGGCAATTGCTTGGCGAACCGAGTAGAGCGTTGCACGAAGTCCGCACTGGCGGCGCCCAGGCGTAATTCGATGTAAGTCTTATAGGCCTCGTTGATCTTCAGCGCCTGGATACCATTGTTCAGTGTCTGCGAGTCCAGGGTGGCAGGCAGCATCGTTGTGCCGGTACCGGCAAAGAAAGGCACCTCATCCTTCCAATACGATTGATGACTCAGTGCATACGCCAGCAGCGGCTGATTGCGGGCAGGCTTGTCGCCCTGGGCCGGCAGGCCTACTTCGATTTCATCAGGACTGATGCTGATGCGCTCGTCCAGCGTCGTCAGCAAAGCACTGAGCTTTTTGCGCGTGAACTGAGCCAGCGAGTCGATCCCGTGCAGGTAATCCTGGTTGTCATTCACATTGTTTCGATACTGCTCCAGCAGTTCGGCATAGAGCTGTTGATCGACGGCACTGGACTGGCCCAACCACTGCAGACCATGTTGCACGATCATGGACTGGGCCATGTCCATGGCTCGCTGCACATTGGTGGGCGCCAGGCTTTGCGTGACTCGAACCTGCCATAGCTTGTGCAACTGCTGGGCAGACAGCTGCATCGACAGGATGTGTGCCAGCTCAAGGTCTTTTTGTTGGGCATGGGTTCGTTGAACGTGCTCAACAAGGTTGTCTTCGATCAGTTCAAGGCTACTGAGTGCATAGGTCGGGTAGGCCTGCCAGTCCGGTCGAGCCAGGTTCTCCAGGAAAACCTGGCGTTCGGCCGGATCTGCCAGGCGTTGATCCACGCAGGCTTTGAACTGACTTAATGAACGAAAACCTTCCAGCCCCAACGCAGGCGTCCATAGCAGAATGCGTCCTGAGTATTGCGGGTCCAGCCCACCGCGCTCGGTCAACACGAAGCAGTTCTTGAGGGCGTACGAGGTCACTTGCCCAATGATCGCCACCTTCAAGTAAAACGCATCAGGGCGGAACCCGTTGACACTCAGGCGCAGGTCCCTGGCATAAATACCCAGCACGCTCGACAGCACCTCGTAGTCGATCGGTAACACAGCGTTGTTCCAGAGCCTGAGCTGCATTTCCGCGATCAGGCCCATCTCCATGGCTTTTCTCAGCACCGGCTCCATGTTGGGGTACAGGCTGTGGGTCCGACGCAAATACTGGGTAAAACCACCCATGGCCGTTTCGATCAGATGATTGAAGGTCTTGACCTCCAAGCCGGAGATTTTGCTGGCGGCGTTGTCAGGTGCGGTTGAATAGAGCTGGGTGTCCGGCGAGTCGGTAAGTGGGCCTGCTTCACCACATAAGCGCGCCAGAAAATGCTCGACCATGCTGCTCGATGACAATATCTGAGGTTGTCCGGTGGCACTCGAGGGGCGGCTGTAATGGCGCACCGACAAGCACGCAGCCTGCAGGTGCGCGAGCTTGAGGCTGTGCAGTTTGGTATTCAGATAAGTAATGGCCGAGCGTTCCAGCGAGGGTCGCGACGATCGTTGCTGCTCGATTTCGGCAGCGACGTTTTCGAGCAAATGCACCGTGGTGCGCATCGCCAGGAGCGTTGGTGGAATCCTCGGTTGCAGCGCACTCGCCGTCCAGGCGGCCGCCAACTGCGTACTCCAGCGCCCCATGGGTTCGAGGGTCAATAGTGCTGGATCAACCATGCCGCGCACATCCAGCACATGGTCGACCAGCGCGTCGAGGTCCAGGGTGCCCTGGCTCAGGCGATACTGGTCCAGCGCATATCCAAGGTTGCGTCCTTGCTTTTGAATGATGCCTTCCAGGAGGCTTTGGAAAATACCCCCGGTGATGGGCGCGGGGGCGATGTCGCTGGTTTGCAGGTCGACTTCGCTGCAGCGTTCCGGTCTGGACAGATAGTTTCTCCAGGCAGTGGGATGCTGCTGGGGGTTCAGGTGACCGAGAAGGTAGGCTTTGAGTGAGTCCAACTCGGTAAACGGTTGTAAGCCCAGATGAGGGCTATAGAGCAGCCAGAGCGATGCCTCGCCGCTTTTGTCATGGCGGATAATCAAAGTGCTGGCCAACTCGGTCGAGGGCTGTCGCGGCCCCTCCAGAAGGGCTTTATCGACCGCCAGGGCGGGCGCGATGGTGATCGCGCCAGGGTCGGCCTTGAGCGGCAGCGCCTGCAGTTGCAGACGCTGCTCAGGCGAAATGATGCCTTGCTGTTGTTGGTCCAGCAGGGCGACGAGAAACCCATGGAACATCGCTTGGATAAACAACTGCTGTCGCGTCATTCCGGTCGAAGCCGGTTGCTGCCAAAACAACTTGGGCTGTTGCAGCATGTATGCGCTGAGCCCCTGGGCCAGCCCTTGGACTGAGGTTTCCCAGCGCAACTGATCATCGGCGCCCTGAGTCAATCGCTGGGGGTTGGAGTAATGCCGGGTTTCTCCCCTAGGCCAGCCATTGGCGACGAAATACATCAGCACGGTTTCATGCAGGAAGCGCATGGTGGTGTGTCGGGACGCTGGCGTATCGGTGTCACCGCAGGAGCTGGAAGTATCGACGAGTGTGCTCTGCACTTGAGTCTGGCGCTGGTCGATACCTGCGAAGGACTGGGCCATTTGTGCGGCGATGTATTCATCCAGCAGAGACATGAAACTGGGTAGATTGAGCAGTTCCTCGCGCATCAGGCGGGCATTTTCAAGCCGGTTGTTGGCGAGGGTCGCTTGCTGTGCTTCGAAGACAGCGCCAGCCACGGTTTGGGTGGAAATACTCAGGCTCGTCACCGACGCCAGCTGCGCTTGCTGGGCAATGGACAGGTAATCAAGCAACGGCTGGCGCTGCAGCGGATCCTTCAGCCAGGTTGCCAATTGGGTATTGAGAGCCCCACGGCTTTCCAGCTTTTCCAGGCCTCGAGCAGGTGTGTAGAGAAATACCCCTGTGCCTGGGGCGGGACTCATGACAAACGCGCCCGCCAGTTCAATCGGCTGTTCATCGGGTACGCTCAGGTGCAGAGTTTGCACATGCATCGGCGCTTTTTGTGCCTGGCGCAAGGCATCAGTGGCCAGATAGACAGTGTCGAGCCAGTCGAGGTCCTGGAGCGTGAAGTGGCGCGCGCTTTGGCGCTCGGTCAGTTGTGTACGGTCGGTTTGGGTTTCGCAAAAAAAATACGGAAGGTTATCGCTAGCCATCAAGTGCGCTCCATGCAGGCCTGGCTGCTGGATAAACAGCCATGAGTGATCCGGGAGGGTCACTCTGGCAGTTCAGGCTTGCGCCGATGCGCTATATATACAACGAAGCGTCATGCCTTGGAGTGCTCGGCGCAGGAGTCGCCTTCACCCCGAAAAAGCGCCAGTGACTTTAACAATGTGCCGGTGTCCCCTTGAGTGATGAACGCTTCACGAAAGGCTCTCCCGGTCTCCGGGTTGAACAGCCCGTCACGCTCGAACCGTTCAAATGCCTGCCTGGCCAGGACACCCGACCACCTGTAGGAGTAGGCGTTGGCACCGTAGTCGATAAGCTGTTCAAAGCTATTGAGTGGACGAGCGCCAGCCGGCCATTGCAAATGCCCGACTTGCGCGTTGCATTGGCTGAAAACCTCATGGGGCGTACGCCCGTCGCCAAAGGTACGGTGCAATTCGAAGTCGACGAGGCTTGTGAGCAAAACCCTGGCGGTTTCCTGGCTGGTCTGGGTGTGAATCAACCGGCTGATTTTGGTGGCCATGTCGTCAGGCAAAGGTTCGCCCGTCTGGAAATGGCTTGAGAGCCAGATCAGGAACGAGGGTGTAAAGCAGAACTGCTCCAAGACCTGACTGACGAACTCCGACGCGTCACGGCTCAGTTGATCAATACTGGAGAGCGTCCGATAAGGCGCCGAGGTCAACAGGTGCTGCAGACAGTGGCCGAACTCGTGTAGCAAGACCCGCAGCTGTAAATGATCCAGCAAGCAAGGATGGGTCGTGGTCGGGGCCGGTATCTGGGTACGCAGCATCGCCATGGGCAGTTTTGGTCGTCCTTCAGCTGTCATTCGGTGGCTTCGTAGACTGGACGTAAAGCCAAACCCCGCCCCTTCACTGCGGCGATAAGGGTCAATGAACAAATACCCGATCGGCTCTGAGTACTCTCTGAGCTCAAATACCCGCACATCCGGGTGCCAGGTATCGACCGTGGCCTGTTCGATCAAATCGACGCCGAACAGAGTCTTGGCGAACATGCACAGCCTTTGCAGTACCCACTCAAACGGGAAATAGTTACCCACGGTTTGCTGGGAGATGCCCGCCAGATCCTGACGGATTTTTTCCGCGAAATAATCGTGGTCCCAGGGCTCCAGCACATCGATACCCCGTTGCGCGGCATAGTTTTGCAGTTGCTGTGCCTCGTGGGTAAACGTTGTGCGTGCCAGGTCGATCTGTTGGTGAATAAATGCGCTGACCTGCTCCGTTGTGCTTGCCATCTGCTCTACCAGTGCCAGTTGGGCGAAATTGGCGTAACCCAGCAACTGCGCTTTCTGATGACGACTATAGAGCAACGTTGTCAGGACCTGTTCATTGTCATTGGCAATCGCATCCGGGCCGCTGTCCACTGCACGGCTGTAGTAAGCGAGCATGATTTCCTTACGCAAGCCTCGATGATCGGCGTATGTCATCACCTCGCGAAAGGACTGCTCCGACAGAGTCAATAACCAGCCTTGCAGACCGGCCGCCGTAGCCGCGGCCGCCATGCGCGCCTGAGCTGAATCAGGCAATCCGCTCAACAATGACACGTCCAGGATGTGCTTGCGCCATGCATCGTTTGCGTTTTTCACGCGGTCCAGGAATGCTTGGCTGAAGACCTCGATGTCTTGGTTCAACGCATTGAGCTGTAGCTGCTTGTCCGGTGACAGCTCAAGGCCGGCCACGCGGTACTTGCGCAGTTTTTTTTGCAGTGCGCCTTGGCGTTGCTCACTAAACAGCGCGGCGATCGGGCTGGCGGCAAGTTGTCGGTGAAGCCGATACAGGTCGCCATTGCCTGCCAGCTCGGCTTTGTACTGTGTTGCCATCGCTTGACTACGCGTTGATGCCTGCTGCCAGGCCAACCCTTGGGGGACGGAGTCAAGCAGCGTAAGGACATGCACAAAACCATCCAGGCGCGCTTCCAGTTCATCCACGGCCAACACCAGGTCATCCCAAGTGGGAAAGGCTGCCTGACTGGCAATAATCGAAGCGGTGGCACTGCGGCACTCGGTGATGATCTGCTGAATGGCGGGCACCAGGTGGTGCGCCTGGATCGTTGAAAACGGCGGCCGATCATAGGGCAGCAGCAGGGGATTACTGTCGGGCATGGGGTTACTCTTTAAAAAATGGCAGTCGAAGCAGCCAGCCTAAAGAGTGAATAACCGCAGGGAGGAATAGATAGGTAGGGGCACCGGCACGCAAATATGGCGCCCCTCTAGGCGCCACGTTTGCGTGCACAGGCACGCTCAGTGGCTCATGGCTGCTTGAGCGCCGCTCCCTCACCAGCGTTGGTCGGCTGCAACCTGAACACGTAGAACAGCACCGTCAGCAGCACCAGGAACACCGGGCCGACGTACAGCGCAATGCGGGTGTCCGGGAAGTACGCCATCAGGCCCACCACCAACACCAGGAATGCCAGGGCCAGGTAGGAACTGACCGGGTAAAGCCACATGCGGTATTTCAGGGCTTTCTGTTCGGCCGGGCTCAGGCCCTTGCGGAACTTGAGCTGGGCCAGCAGGATCATCACCCAGGTCCAGATCGCGCCGAAGGTGGCGATTGAGGTCACCCAGACAAAGACTTTTTCCGGCACCAGGTAGTTGAGCAGTACGCCCAGCAGCAGGGCGAAGATCGACAGCAGCAACGCCTTGCGCGGTACGCCGTTGCTGGAGGTGGTGCCGAAGGTCGCCGGCGCCTGGCCGTTCTGCGCCAGGCTGTAGAGCATGCGACCGGTGCTGAAGATGCCGCCGTTGCAGGAGGACAGCGCGGCGGTGATCACCACGAAGTTGATGATGCCGGCGGCGGTCTTGATACCCAGGCGCTCGAAGGTCATCACAAAGGGGCTGCCCTGGGTGCCGATTTCGTTCCACGGGTAGATCGACAGGATCACGAACAAGGCGCCCACATAGAACAGCAGGATGCGCCAGAACACCGAGCCGATGGCATTCGGGATGGTCTTCTGCGGGTTCTTCGCTTCACCGGCGGTGAGGCCGATCATCTCCACGCCCAGGTAGGCGAACATCACCATTTGCAGGGACATCAGCACGCCCTGCACGCCATTGGGCAGGAAACCGCCGTGGGCCCACAGGTTGGAGATCCCCAGTGCCACGCCGTCATTGCCGAAACCGAAGGCGATGATGCCGACGCCGCCGATCACCATGGCAATGATGGTGACGATCTTGATCAACGCGAACCAGAATTCGAACTCACCGAACGCCTTGACCGCGATCAGGTTGATGGTGCCCATGCTGATCAGTGCTGCCAGGGCCCAGATCCAGCGCGGCGTATCGGGGAACCAGACGCCCATGTACACGGCAACGGCAGTGATTTCAGCGACACAGGTCACCAGCCACAGGAACCAGTAGTTCCAACCGGTGAGAAAGCCCGCCAACGGGCCGAGGTAGTCCTGGGCATAACGGCTGAACGAACCGGCGACGGGGTTGTGCACCGCCATTTCGCCGAGGGCGCGCATGATCACCAGGATCGCCAGGCCGCCAATGATGTAGGAGAGCATGATCGCCGGGCCGGCCATTTCGATGGCCTTGGCCGAGCCGAGGAACAGGCCGACACCGATACAGGCGCCAAGGGCCATCAGGCGAATATGCCGTTCACCGAGTTCACGTTTGAGCGGGCCGCCTTGAGCGGTCTCGCCATGGGGCAGTGGGTTGCCGACTGGCATAAGGGTACAACCTCATCTTGTTATTGGATTAGCCACCGAGCCTCAGGTGTATCAGCGGATGGCCTGATACACCGGCTGGGACCGGGCCTGCCTCGTGGGCAAACCCGCCTGACCGTAAAAACCGGGCAGGTCAGCGGGGCGTGCAGTATAAAAAGCTACGGACAGGGCTTTTCACTCAATAAACAGCAAAATTTGGCGATAAGCCCCGTAAAAACCGCTTTCGACGGCTGCAGTTGCAAGCGTCTAAATCGGCCTTCACGGCGCAAAACGGCGGGAATTATTACATAACTTGTCTGCATCCGGGCCCCTGTGTCCGCGCCGTTGACGAGCGAGCTGCCACCAGGCGCCAGGGCTAATCCACGCTGAAAAACAAGCGCCTGGCCAGCAAGGCATGGCCCGGCAATCACAAATACTCAATACGCGCATCACCGGAAAAACAATTGGCGTATCACTGATCAGCATTTGAAATGCCAGGTACGAAAAATTCCTTGGGCGAGGTCGCCGAGCCAGTGCCCAGTCCGTCTAATGCGCCCGTCTGAACCGCCAATCTACGTCTACGCTTGAGACAGGTCCGATCAATCTGCATGGATCAATCGACTATGGGCGCTCTGTGGCAAACCGATCCGAGCAAGGCTGAAGTCAATAACGACAGCCCGTCCCCCGCGCCTTTGTCGAAAAGCAAACCGCCGCCCCGTCTCTGGCGGCGGCTGGGCTGGCTGATTGTGTTAATGGCCGTGCTCGCCGCTGGTTATGCCGCACTACGGGAAATGCGCAGCGCCCACTTGCAAGCCCGCTTATTCAGCCAGTGGGCAAGCGAACTGACCTACAGTGTCGGCCCCGGCGCCAGCGATGCCATGGTGTATCCCGGCGCCGGGCCCTTTGACCAGCGCCTGGGCTACAGCGCCCTGGGTGAGTTCCTGCCGCGCCTGCTCAAGCGCAACTACGTGGTCGCATCCCAGGCACGCTTCTCCGAGGCGCTGATGAATTACAGTCGCCATGGGTTATTCATTCCCTACGCCGAGAAACTCCAGGCCGGGTTGTCGATCACCGATTGCCGCGCCACGCCGCTGTATCAGTTCAGCTACCCGCCCCAGCTGTATGCACGCTTCACCGACGTGCCACCGCTGCTGGTGCACAGCCTGTTGTTCATCGAAAACCGCGAACTGCTGGACCCCGACCCGGCCCAGGCCAACCCGGCCGTGGACTGGCCGCGATTTGCCAAGGCGGCCTGGTCGCAAGTCGCCCGCCAGTTGCACTTGCCCGGGCAAACGGCCGGCGGCAGCACCTTGGCGACCCAACTGGAAAAGTACCGCCACTCACCCGACGGCCTGACCCTGTCAGGCAGTGAAAAAATCCGCCAGATGCTGTCCGCCAGCGTGCGCGCCTACCAGCATGGCCCCGACACCCTGGCCGCCCGGCAAAACGTGGTGCGCGACTACCTCAACAGCGTTCCGCTGTCGGCAGTGCCCGGTCATGGCGAGGTGCACGGCATGGCCGAAGGGCTGCGGGTGTGGTACGGCGCCGATTTTGCCCAGGTCAACCGGGCGCTGGCGGACACTGGCCGAGCCCCGACCAGCCTCGCCGCACGTGGCCTGGCCTTGCGCCAGGTACTGTCGTTGATGATTGCCCAGCGCCGTCCTTCCCATTACCTGATCAAGGGCCGCGACGAGTTGACCGAACTGACCGACAGCCACCTGCGCTTGTTAGCCCATCATCAGATCATTGATGCCGACCTGACCAAGGCGGCGCTGGCTGCCCAGGTCAGTTTCCGTGATTGGCAACAGCAACCGACGTTGCAACGGGTCGACAGCAATAAAGGCATCAGCGTGGCGCGCAGCCAATTGGCCGGCCTGCTCAACCGCCCGCTGTACGACCTTGATCGCCTCGACCTGGCCGCCACCAGTACCTTGCAAGGCTCCTTGCAGAACCAACTCACCGACTACCTCAAGCAGCTCGCCGAACCAACGTATGCCGCCAAGCTCGGCCTGCTCGGTGAACGCTTGCTCAGCCCCGCCAGCACCGCACAGGTGCGCTACAGTTTTACCCTGTTCGAGCGCACCGCCGACGGTGCGCGGGTGCGGGTGCAAACCGACAATACCGACCAACCTTTCGACATCAACGAAGGCAGCAAGCTCGAACTGGGCTCCACCGCCAAGCTGCGGGTGCTCACCACCTACCTGCAGATCATCGCCGAGCTGCACGAGAAGTACGCCGTACTGGCCCCGGCCGCCCTGAAGAAACTCGACATCGCCGAGCAGGATCGTATCAGCCGCTGGGCCGTCGACTACCTGATCCAGGCTGCGGATAAATCCCTGGCAAACATGCTCGATGCTGCCCTCGACCGCACCTACTCGGCCAGCCCCTACGAAGGTTTTTTCACCGGTGGCGGCCTGCATCACTTCCATAATTTTCGCAATGAAGACAACCACCGCAACCCGACCTTGCGTGACGCCCTGCGCGAGTCGATCAACCTGCCCTTCATTCGCCTGATGCGTGACCTGGTGCGCTTCACCACCTACTCTGGCGCCAACAACAGCGCGGCACTGCTCAAGGACGACAGCGACCCGCGTCGCCAGGAATACCTCGCCGGTTTCGCCGACCGTGAAGGTACGACCTACCTGCGCAAGTTCTGGAAGAAGTACCAGAAGAAAGACACCCAGGCACGTCTCGATACTTTTCTCGACGGCCTGCGCCCCACGCCCATGCGCCTGGCCGCCGTACACCGCTACCTGTTGCCCGACGCCAGCCAGGACAGTTTCAACCGGTTCGTGCGTGCGCACCTGACCGGCGCCAAGGCGAATGAAAAACTCAGCGACGAACGCCTGCAAAAACTCTATCGGGATTACGGCCCCGGGGCCTATGACCTGCCGGACCAAGGTTATATCGCCAAGGTCCACCCGTTGGACCTGTGGCTGGTAGGCCACTTGCTCAAGCATCCCGAAGCGACGTTCAGCGAGGTGGTCAAGGCCAGCCAGTTCGAACGCCAGGAGGTCTACAGCTGGTTGTTCAAGAGCCGCCATCAGAGCGCCCGTGACAGCCGGATCCGCACCATGCTCGAGGTCGAAGCCTTCCTGGAGATCCACCAGCGCTGGCAGGCCGTCGGTTACCCCTTCGACCACCTGGTGCCGTCCCTGGCCAGCGCCATTGGCAGCTCCGGCGACCGCCCGGCGGCCCTGGCCGAGTTGATGGGGATCATCCTCAACGACGGCGTGCGCCTGCCGGTACTGCGCATCGACAGCCTGCACTTCGGCGCCGGCACGCCCTATGATACCCGCCTGGTCAACGACCCCAACCGCAGCAAGCGCGTGATGCCGGTGGAAGTGGCCCGGGCCCTGCGCGGCGCGCTGTCCCAGGTGGTGGACGCTGGCACAGCCAAGCGCGTGGCCGGCAGTTTCAAGCTGGCCGACGGCACGCCCCTGGCCATGGGTGGCAAGACCGGCACCGGCGACAACCGCATCGAAGCCATCGGCGCCGGTGGGCGGATACTCAGCTCCAAGGCGATCAACCGCACCGCCACCTTTGTGTTTTTTATCGGTGACCGCCACTTCGGCACCCTCACCGCGTTCGTTCCCGGCAGCTCGGCCCAAGGCTTCACCTTTACCTCGGCCTTGCCGGTGCAAGTGCTCAAGGGCATGGCACCGATGCTGGTGCCGTATCTGGAAGCGACGGGAGAGGCGCTGTGCCACCGGTCATGAAGCGGGCTGCTGCGCATCGAAGATAATGTGCGTGCTCGTCTGCCGGACCGCGCCAGCGGATGTTCCTTTCACCCCCCCTCTTACACCTGCCGCTGCCCGACCATCAGTCGCCCGAGCTTGCCAAATCAAAAGATATATCTTAAGTTCTATCTTAACCGAGATGGAGAACTTAAAAATGAGAGAGCACCACCCTCACCATGGCCGCGACGGCTTCGATAAACGCCCAGGCCGCGGCCCTCGGGTGTTCGCGCCCGGCGACTTGAAACTGCTGTTGCCGGCGCTGATCGCCGAACAGCCCTGCCATGGCTACGACTTGATCCGCCAGATCGAAAACCTGTTCGACGGCGCTTACACCCCGAGCCCGGGCGTGATCTACCCCACCCTGACCTTCCTTGAAGAGAGCGAATTGATCAGCGGTGACGCCGAAGGCGGAAAAAAACGCTACACAATCACCGACGCCGGTCGTCTCTTCTTAAGCGAACAGGCGGTTGCCCTCCAAGGCATTCGCATGCGCATGGAAGTCAGCAAGCGCTCACTGCGCGGCCACGACCGCCCGCCGGAAATCCACGAGGCGGTGCACAACCTGCGTCATGCCTTGCATTCGCACCATGGGCGTTGGAGCCCGGAAGAAATCGTTCGTGTCGCGGCGCTGCTCAACGGCACCGCCCAAGCCATCGTCGACGGGAAAGACCAATGAATACTCAAGCCATCCATCGCGTTACCCACGAAATCAAACGCCGCCGCCTGCAAGTCCTACGGGTGGTCGACCTCACGCCGCGCATGCGCCGCATCACCCTGGGTGGTCCAGAGTTGGCCGGCTTTGTCAGCCTGGGCAGCGACGATCACATCAAGCTGCTGTTCCCACAGAACGCCGCCGAACAAGCCGCACTGGAAAGCCCCACATTCACCATCAAGGGCGACGGCCCGCAACCGGCCATGCGCGATTACACGCCACGGCGCTACGATTTGAGCATCGGTGAACTGGATATCGACTTCGTGCTGCACGGCGACGGCCCCGCCTCCACCTGGGCCGAGCAGGTGCAGGTCGGCCAGTACCTGTATATCGGCGGGCCACGGGGCTCGATGATCGTGCCGGATATCTTCGACAGCTACCTGTTGATTGGCGATGAAACCGCAATCCCGGCCATCGCGCGGCGCCTGGAAGAACTGCCGGCGGGTCGAAAGGTGCTGGCGGTGATAGAAATCGCCGATGCAGCGGAACAGCAAGTGCTGGAGAGCGCTGCGGATGTTGAGACTATTTGGGTGGTGCGCGGCCAGGAAGACCTGCTCGATGTAGTACGCAATCTGACGCTGCCTGGCGGCACGCTGTACAGTTTTGTCGCGACCGAAACCAAGCTGTCACGCCAGGTGCGGCGGGTGTTGCTGGATACGCACAAGGTCAACGAGGAGTTCTTGAAGGCTGTGGGCTACTGGCGGGCCGAAGGCAGCGAAGACGAATAAGGCTGACACGGTGGAAATGTGAGAGGGGGCTTGCCCTACTGTCAGTCAGTTAAGGCTCTTTGTAGGAGGGCGATGTACGCTTAACTGACTGAAGCCCCCTCACACATTGGATCAAGCTGTATCAGTTGGAGTGCGCCCGGCCCAGGCGCTTATCCAACCCCACCACTACCAGCGCCACCAGCACAAACCCCGCCAATAGCCCTCCGGCATTCACGAACACCTGTGGGTAACCCAGGGTCAGCACATCAATGAACGGGTACTGATACTGCCCGAGCAAATCCCCGCGCAACAGCACATAACCGAAGTACACCAATGGGTAGATCACCCAGGCACCAATGTGCCTGAAACGCAGCTGCCCCTTTGGCACGCACTGCCACCAATAGATCACAAACAGCAGCGGCATCACGTCATGCAGCAATTCATCCGCGATGAATTGAAAGCCTTCGGGGCTCCACAAATGCCGCAGCAGCAGGTTATACGCCAGGCTCACCACAATGATGCTCGCGGCGACTGCGCTACTGACCACTGGCGCCAGGAAAAACCGTTTTATCGCTGAGTCGCGCTTGGTCCCTGCATAGCTGAGCACCACCACCGCCAGGGTGTTGGTCAGCACCGTAAAGAAACTGAAAAAGCTGATCAGCCCACCCAACAGGCTGGCGTCGATGGCCCAGCGTGAATAGAAGATCAGGTATTGCTGGATCGCCAGCCCCACCCAACCGGCCAGCGCCGCTACCGCCACAAAGCGCTTCATGGCCTCAATCCAGCGGGCGTTTGGTGCGCATCAGTTTGACGTACAGGCTTTCGACTTTCTCCCGTGCCCAAGGGGTCTTGCGCAGGAAGGTCAGGCTCGACTTGATGCTCGGGTCGCTCTTGAAGCAGCGGATATCAATACGCTCGGCCAGGCCGCTCCACTCGTAATGTTCAACCAGGGTGGTGAGCACGTGTTGCAGGGTCACACCGTGGAGCGGGTCGTTGCTTGTCGCGGTCATGCCGGGCCTTTTGCAAATAGAGGAAACACAGCCGCGCACCTTAGCCGACGAGGCGTGCAGGTGGAAGCATGGCATTGAATATAGCCCGCCAGGAAAAGTTCCACTTTCCGATAAAAAAGAGATGTTATATTGTAACCATATCTAACAGAAGTTTTACCTAGGAATATCCGATGTCCCTGCCTTCTC
The DNA here is from genome assembly GCF_001427465.1 of Pseudomonas sp. Root569. NCBI lineage: Bacteria > Pseudomonadati > Pseudomonadota > Gammaproteobacteria > Pseudomonadales > Pseudomonadaceae > Pseudomonas > Pseudomonas sp. Root569. Next base: position 149,174 of record NZ_LMGQ01000001.1, read on the forward strand.
TCTGGCGCCTGTCCCCTCTCGCCGCTGCCTTGTTGATCAGCTCCCAAGCCCATGCCCTGGAATTGCCACCCCAAGTGGTCACCGGCAACCCACTGGGCAGCGAACAACTGGCCTCGCCCACCACCGTACTGGAAGGTGATGAGCTGACCTTGCAACAAAAAGGCAGCCTCGGCGAAACCCTGAACAAGCAACCGGGGGTGTCATCTTCGTATTTCGGCCCGGGCGCCAGCCGCCCGATCATTCGCGGCCAGGATGGCGACCGCATTCGTATCCTGCGCAATGGTGTAGGCGCGCTGGATGCGTCGTCGCTGTCCTACGACCACGCGGTGCCGCTCGATCCGATCAACGTTGACCGCATTGAAATCGTGCGCGGCCCGGCTGCCCTGCTGTATGGCGGCAGCGCCATCGGCGGTGTGGTTAATACCTTCGACAACCGCATCCCCACAGAGGCTATTGAAGGCATCCACGGCGCCGGCGAGTTGCGCTACGGTGGCGCCGATACCACCCGTAGCAGCGCGGGCAAGCTGGAAGCCGGCAACGGCACCTTCGCCCTGCACCTGGATGCCAATGCACGGGAATTCAACGACCTGAAAATCCCAGGTTATGCCCGCAGCCGCCATGCCCCGACCACCGAAGACGGCCCAGGCAAGAATGGCCGCCTGGGCAACAGCGACGGGCGCCAGGACGGTGGTGCCGTCGGCGGTTCCTACACCTGGGACGATGGTTATGCCGGGCTGTCCTACAGCAACTACGACAGCAACTACGGCTCGCCGGCCGAGCAGGATGTGCGCATCCGCATGCAGCAGGATCACTACGCCTTTGCGTCCGAAATCCGTAACCTGCAAGGGCCGTTCACCTCGGTGAAACTCGACGCGGGCTACACCGACTATGAACATCGCGAAATCGAAGGCGGCGAGACCGGTACGATCTTCAAGAACAAAGGCTATGAAGCCCGTGTTGAAGCTCGCCACCAGCCGATCGGCCCATTCGACGGCGTGGTCGGCGCCCAAGTGACCCGCAACGAGTTCTCGGCCCTGGGCGAAGAAGCTTTCGTGCCGCAGACCGACACCAATGTCGGCGCACTGTTCATACTCGAAGAGATGCAAGCCACCGAGCGCCTGAAACTCAGCCTCGGCGCCCGCGTGGAACACACCAGCGTCGATCCCGATGCCAAGGGCAACGAGCGATTTGCCAATGCCAGCAAGCGCAATGACTTCACCGCCGGCAGCCTGTCGTCCGGCGCGGTGTATACCCTCACGCCAATCTGGTCCCTGGCTGCTACGTTGGGCTACACCGAGCGCGCACCGACCTTCTATGAGCTGTATGCCAACGGCGCCCATGTCGCCACTGGCACCTTTGAGCTGGGCGATGCCAACCTGAAGAAAGAAAAAGCCGTGTCCAGCGACCTCGCACTGCGCTTTGACAATGGCGCCCACAAGGGCAGCTTCGGCGTGTTCTACAGCCGCTTCTCCAACTACATCGGCCTGCTCGGCACGGGGCGCACTTTGAACGATGAGGGTGAAGAGGACGCAAGCGGTATCCCCGAATACGAATATTCCGGTGTGCGTGCGCGTTTTGCCGGCTTCGAAGCCCAGGATCACTGGAAGCTCGGCGAAGGCGCCTACGGCAAGTTTGCACTGGAACTGTCGGGCGACTACACTCGCGCCACCAACCTGGACACCGGCGAAGCCCTGCCACGCATCGCGCCGCTGCGCTTGAACAGCGGCTTGCTATGGGAACTGGACCGCTGGCAAGCGCGTATCGATGTGGAACACGCAGCAGGCCAAGGGCGCGTGCCGGATAACGAAAGCGGCACCGATGACTACACCACCCTGGGTGCCAGCGCGGGGTATCGCTTCAATGTCGGTGGGAGCCAGTGGCTGGCCTTTGTCAACGGCGAGAACCTGACCAACCAGACCGTGCGCTATGCCAGCTCGATCCTGCGCGACATCGCACCGGCACCGGGGCGCAGTGTGCAGTTCGGCATCCGCACCACCTTCTGACCAACACAGCAAATCCTCTGTGGGAGGGAGCTTGCCCCCTCCCACCTCAATTTTGCAGCGACAATGAGTCACTGTTACCAAAACTGAAATGATGCATCTTGCGATTCACCCTTTCTCAAAACGCCCCGCCGCATTATTCTTCGCAACAATCTGAAACGCTTCACCTCCCGGTCGATCCCCTTTGCCAATTTTTCCTATACGCAAAGACAGCGCTGTCTTACCTCGACCAGCGCTGGAGGGGATATCGCCCGCCTGTGGATAACCCGGTTATCCACAGAAAAATCAAAAATAACGATGAACCAAGCCCGAGCCGAATCGTCATCTACAGTGAGTGAAGCACGGGGTTACATAATTCCAACGTAACGGAGAAACACACTATGAGCACTGATGGGGCTTCAAGCCCAAGCCGCCTGCTGCCCAGGCTGCTGGGGATCTTGCTGCTGATCATGGGGCTGGCCTTGCTGGCCGGCGGTGTCAAGCTGAGCATGCTCGGCGGGTCGCTGTACTACCTGCTGGCCGGTATTGGCATCGCCCTGACCGGCATATTGCTGCTCGCCACCCGCCGCGCCGCGCTGGGCCTTTATGCACTGGTACTGTTCGCCAGCACCGTGTGGGCACTGTGGGAAGTCGGCCTGGACTGGTGGCAACTGGTGCCGCGCCTGGCCCTGCTGTTCGCCCTGGGCATCGTCATGTTGCTGCCGTGGTTTCGCCGTCCGTTGTTGCGTGGCCAAGCCGCGCCACTGGGCACTGGCGCGCTGAGCGTGGCCGTGGTGCTGGCGGGTGCTACCGCCCTGGCCAGCCAGTTCACCAACCCAGGTGAAATGGTCAAGACCGGCCAACTGGACCGCGACGCGGTGCCGGGCATGGCCAGCGCTGCACCGGCCCAGGCTGATGGCGACTGGAATTCCTATGGCCGTTCCGCCCACGGTGATCGTTATTCGCCACTGGCACAGATCACCCCGGAAAATGCGCATAAGCTGGTACCCGCGTGGACCTTCCGTACCGGCGACATCCCTGGCCCAGGCGATCCCGGTGAAACCACCGCGGAAAATACCCCGCTGAAAGTCAACGGCATGCTCTACGTGTGCACTCCGCACAGCCAAGTGATTGCCCTGGACCCGGACACCGGCAAGGAAATCTGGCGTTTCGACCCGAAGATCACCACCCAGGGTGCTGAAAGCTTCAAGGGTTGGGCGCACATGACTTGCCGTGGCGTGTCGTACCACGATGACGCTGCCTACGCTTCCGAGCAGAGCCCAACCGGCAGCGCCAGCCCGGCTGCCGCGCCGAATGCCTGCCCGAAACGTATCTTCGTCCCTACTGCTGACACTCGCCTGATCGCGCTGAACGCCGACACCGGCAAGATGTGCGAAGACTTCGGTGACAAAGGCCAGGTCGACCTGCGTGCCAACATCGGCAGCTTCGCCCCAGGCGGTTACTACTCCACCTCGCCACCGGCCGTGACCAAGAACCTGGTGGTGATCGGCGGTCACGTGACCGACAACGTTTCGATCGATGAGCCAAGCGGCGTAATCCGTGCGTTCGACGTGCACACCGGCAAACTGGTGTGGAACTGGGACAGCGGCAACCCGGACGACACCACCCCGTTGGCCGAGGGTAAGACCTACACCCGCAACTCGCCGAACATGTGGTCCATGTTCGCCGTGGATGAAAAACTCGGCATGCTTTACCTGCCGATGGGCAACCAGATGCCCGACCAGTACGGCGGCGACCGTACCGACGATTCGGAAAAATACGCCGCTGGCTTGACGGCCCTGGACATCGACACAGGCCACGTGAAGTGGACCTTCCAGTTCACCCACCACGACCTGTGGGACATGGACGTCGGCGGCCAGCCTTCGCTGATCGACATCAAGACCGAAGCCGGCGTCAAGCAGGCCGTGATGGCGTCGACCAAGCAAGGCAGCATCTACGTGCTGGACCGCGCTACCGGCCAGCCGGTGGTGCCAATCCACGAAGTTGCCGTACCCCAAGGCGCAGTGGCGGGCGACCGTACCTCCCCTACCCAGCCCAAGTCCGACCTGAACTTCATGCCGCCGCCGTTGAAAGAACGCGACATGTGGGGCGTTACGCCGTTCGACCAACTGATCTGCCGGATCGACTTCAAGTCGATGCGCTACGACGGCCCGTTCACCCCGCCATCGCTGCAAGGCTCGATCGTTTACCCAGGTAACTTCGGTGTGTTCGACTGGGGCGGCATCTCGGTCGATCCAGTACGCCAGATCGCCTTCGTGAACCCAAGCTACATGGCGTTCAAATCGAAGCTGATCCCGGCTGCAGACATCGCCAAGCAAGGCCCACGCGTCAGCGAAACCGAAGGCGTACAGCCAAACAAAGGCGCGCCGTACGGCGTGATCCTCGAAGCGCTGCTGTCGCCCATGGGCCTGCCGTGCCAGGCACCAGCGTGGGGCTACGTGGCAGCGGTCGACCTGACCAACCACCAGACCATCTGGATGCACAAGAACGGCACTGTGCGTGACAGCTCGCCGGTCCCTATCCCGCTGACCATGGGTGTGCCTAGCCTGGGCGGTACGTTCACCACTGCCGGTGGCGTCGCGTTCCTCAGCGGCACCCTCGACCAGTACCTGCGTGCCTATGACGTGAAAAACGGCAAGCAACTGTGGGAAGGCCGCCTGCCTGCAGGCGCGCAAACCACACCAATGACCTACACCGGCAAGGACGGCAAGCAATACGTGCTGGTCATGGCCGGCGGTCATGGTTCCCTGGGTACCAAACAGGGTGACTATGTGATGGCGTTCAAACTGCCGGATTAAGTGGACCCGGCGGTAAAACAAGGGCGGCTACCTGATGGGTAGCCGCTTTTTTTTTCGTCTGCCAAAAATTGACGATCGTTAATACGCGATTAATCAGCCGGCTAAAAAACCAGCGTTTCAAGAAAAATCCTATCGGTCCCCTGCGCCCTTAAAACTAATTTACTGCACACGCCCTGCGTACCCTATACGCCTACTGATAAAACTCTAAAGGGAGCTTCTGAACATGATGGACCATGCTGCGACAAAACCAACCACGTCCAAATCAGCAAAAATTATAGAACTTGAATATCTCGACACCTCAAGTTTGAAACAACTGATCAGTGGAGAAGTACTTGCTATCCGAATACCTGAGTTTGCGAACGCCAAAACCAGCGAGCGGTTAAATCAAATCATCGGTGAGGCCGACACGCTGGAACAATACAGCCATGAAACCTACGAGGATGGCCACGTCGTACAGCATTTCTACGGCGTGCATCGCTGGGGCACCCCGTTCAACTCCACCTACGGCAAGGCTGCCGGCAGCGATGCCCAAGCCAAATATTATGCTGACGCGGCCCATATGCGCGGTGTGATCGACAGCATTTGCGCACCTGAAAAGCCGCCCATCCAACACCTGATGGAGCAGCTCAAGGAGATCTGGCCGCAAGGCGCAGTCACCGCAGCTTTTCAAGGCCAACCGATGTTCTGCGGGATTATCCGTGCCATGTTTCCCGAGACGGCGCACCTCTCGGAAACGGTTCCCCATGTGGATTGCCTGCCTCTGTCGATCGCGGAACTGGAACACCAATTCAGCGCCAATATTTATCTGGAAACGCCGCCATCAGGCGGAGAGTTGATCATCTGGGATACCGAGGCCTTTGCCTATGACGAGGTCAAGCGTTTCGAAGGCGCACAACTGCCCGAGGACCGTTTGCAAAAGCCGTTACGTATCCAGCCGCGCAACAACGAACTGGTGATCATCAATACCCGCCGCCCCCACGCCATTTGCGGATTCGAGTCGGGAAAACGTATCAGCATGCAGTCGTTTATCGGCTATACCCCTGGCGAACCGTTTTATTTCTGGTGCTGATACTTTTAACCCGCTTGCAAATGGATATGTTTTTATGACCCCCGAAGAATTCCGTCGCCATGGCTACGCCATGATCGACCTGATCGCAGACTATCGAGAAAATATCGAGCAACGCGGCGTGCAGCCCACGACTGTTCCTGGCGAAATCAAAGCCGCCCTGCCGGCCAGCCCGCCTGAAAGCGCCGAACCCTTCGAACAGATCATGGGTGATGTGGAAAAACTGATCATGCCCGGGCTGCTGCACTGGCAGCATCCGAGTTTTTTCGGTTTCTTCCCCTCCAACGTGGAACTGTCCTCAGTACTGGGCGATTGCCTGAGCACCGGCTTGGGTGTGGTGGGATTGTCTTGGCAATCCAGCCCGGCGCTTACCGAAATTGAGGAAGTGACCACCGACTGGCTGCGCGACATGATCGGCCTGAGCCACGAATGGAGTGGCGTGATCCAGGATTCCGCGTCAACCTCCACCCTGGTGGCACTCATCAGCGCCAGGGAACGCAGCTCCCAGTACGCGCTGATGCATGACGGCCTGCAAGACAGCGGCGCGCCCCTGATCGTCTACACCTCGGCCCACGCCCATAGTTCAGTGAACAAGGCGGCCATTCTCGCTGGATTCGGCCAGAACAATATCCGCACGGTCGCCACCGACGAACGCAACGCCATGTCACCCCAGGCGTTAGCGCAAGCCATCGAGCAGGACCTGGCCGCCGGCAACCGCCCCTGCGTGGTGATTGCCACCACCGGGACCACGGCCGCCATGGCGATCGACCCCCTGGATGCGATTGGCGAACTGACCCAGCGCCATGGCTTGTGGCTGCATGTCGACTCGGCCATGGCCGGCGCCGCGATGATCCTGCCGGAATGCCGGGCGCTGTGGCGTGGTATCGAAAACGCCGACTCTCTGGTCCTCAACCCGCATAAGTGGCTGGGCGCGGCCTTCGATTGCTCGGTGTACTACGTTCGTGACCCTGAGCATTTGATTCGCATCATGACCACCAACCCGAGCTATCTGCAGTCCAGCGCCGACGGTCAGGTCAGAAACTACCGCGACTGGCGGATTTCCCTGGGTAGCCGCTTCCGCGCCCTGAAGCTGTGGTTCCTGATCCGCGAGCAAGGCGTCAGCGGCCTGCGAGCGCGGCTCCGACGAGACCTGGCCAATGCGCGCTGGCTGGCGGAGCAGATTGAGGGCAGTGCGCACTGGAAACTGGTGGCAGCGCCGGCCCTGCAAACCCTGTGCATTCGCCACGAACCGCCAGGCTTGAGCGGCGAAGCGCTGGATAAGCACACGCGCGACTGGGCAGAAAGGCTCAACCTGTCAGGCAAAGCCTACGTCACGCCGGCGATCCTCGATGAACGCTGGATGGTGCGCGTGTCCATCGGCGCACTGGGCACCGAACGCCAGCATGTCGAAGGGTTATGGGCGCTATTGCAGTCCCTGGTGATTGAAATGCCTTCTAGATAGGCACCCGCTCACGCCTCATCCACCTCTCGAACGCCATGGCATTCAAGGGCCGGCTGATCAGGTAGCCCTGGGCGGTGTCGCATTTCCAGCGCTTGAGCAGGGTGAGGCTGTGCTCGAACTCAACGCCTTCGGCCACCACCTTGAGCCCCAGGTTATGGCTCATCTCGATGGTGGAGCGCACGATCACACCATCGCCGCTGGTACTGTCGAGATTGCGCACAAAAGACTGGTCAATCTTCAACTCTTGCACTGGCAGGCGCTGCAATTGGGCGAGGGATGAGTAACCGGTTCCGAAATCATCCACAGACAGGCTGATGCCGCAACCACGCAACTGTTCCAGCACGCTGAGGGCCTGTTGCGGGTTGTGCATGATGGCGCTTTCGGTGATTTCGAAAATCAAGTGTTCGGCCGCCACCCCGTATTGCATCAACATTGCGGTGACGCGAACGGCCAGTTCATCATCGGCCAGGTCATCCACGGATATATTCACTGACAGCTGCATCGGCAAGCCACGCTGCGCCCACTCTGCCATTTGGCGAATGGCCTCCTCGATCACCCATAAGGTCAGGCCGCCCATGCTGCCGGTACGCTCGGCGAGGGGAATGAACTCAGCGGGCGAGACTTGTCCGAAGCTTGGATGTTGCCAACGCAACAGGGCTTCGGCCTGGCGCACGTGGCCATGGGTGAGGTCGAGCTTGGGCTGGTAGCACAGGAACAACTCGCGTTCGATCACCGCGCGGCGCAGGTCGCGGATCAGGGCGATCTGGCGTTGGTGAGCGAGGTCGCGGTCCGGCTGGTATATCTGCAAATGCCCCGGCAAGTTGGCCGCGTCATGCCGGGCGATGGCGGCGCGATTGATCAATTCGTCTACCTGCTGCCCGTCAGCGGGGTACGCCGCGATACCGATGCTCACTTCGTGGCGCACTTCGTCGTTGCCGATGTGCTTGGGTTCGGTCAGCAGTCCGTAGAGGCGGTCGGCACGGGCCACAGCGCGGTCGATTCCGGTGTTTTCCAGCAACAGCAGGAATTCACTGCCGGCCATACGTGCCGCAGTGTCGCTGGCCAGCAGGCTCATGGACAGGCAACGACTGGCTTCACGCAACATTTGCTCGACACCCTGGGGGCCGAAGCTCTCATTGATGACCCGATAGTTTTCAATCCCCAGGTACAGCAGCACCACCGGCCGCCGCGCACTGATCGCACTGCCCAGGCGCTCCATGGCCAGGGCGCGATTGGGCAGGCCAGTGAGCGGGTCATGCAAGGCGTTATGGGCCAGTTGCCGTTCGCGCATGGCGATACCGCTTTGCATGGCATTGAAGGCGCGGGCCAGCAGGCCGAACTCATCATGGCTACGCACCCGCACCGGCGTGCGGTAGTCACCGGCACCGATGCGTTCGGCGGCTTGCACCAACGCATCGAGGGGGCGCGACACTCGCCGTGCAAGCAACAACGCCGCCGCCAGGGAGACCAGCAACACCGCCAGGGCAATTGCGAGAAATTGCCGGTCCAGCGGTGCAAAGGATTGCAGGGCATGATCCAGCGGGCTTTGCAGCAAGACGCGCACCTCGTCGCGTTCACCGGCGTTGGCCAAAGGCAGTACTTGGCTGAGCACGCGCTGGCCATGAAACAGATACACCTGCGCCTGTCGATCAAGTTGCGCGGCACGCAGCAGGCTGGTGACCGTAGCGCGGTAGCCGTCGGGTTGGGTCGTAAAGAGCTGGCCGACACGATCGTCCTGCACACTGAGAAACGACACCTCAAGGTTGCTCATGGACCGTAGCTCATGGGCAAATTGCGCATCCATGGGGAAGCCCATGACCACGCGGGCGATGGGCTGCGGGTCGAGCATTTCCTTTTGTACCAGCAAGTAGGGTTGCCCATCCATCGCCACGATCAGCATTTGCTGACTGCTGCGTCGCGCCTGGCGCAACGCCTCTTGATAGGGAAACAGCTGGCCCCGAGCCGGCACGGGTAACGTACTGGCGATGACCTTGTCATCGAGGCCAAGTACGAAAACCGCACTGGAGCTGACACCGATTCCGTGCCGACGCAGCGCCGCTTGTATCGCTGAGGCCTCGCCGCTGGCCACGGCACGCTTGAAAGGACCGTCGACGGTGAGCCAGTCCAAGCCGTATTGCAGGCGGCGACCGCGCAGGTCCAACAAGCGTTCGAACACCTGGCGCCCGGTGTTCAATTGCACCTCGGCCTGGTTTTCCACAGCGCGGGTAGTGGCAGCCTTGACCGCGAAGTAAGTCGCGACCACGACCACCAGCAGCAACAGCGCCAACACCGCGGCAATGCGGGTTTGAAAAGTGTGGCGCCACTGCATTGCCATGCCCTCTGGCCGTGCTCGACGCTCTCTGGGCCCCCTTCCTGTGGTCATACGCGTCCCTGCCAACTGTTAACCTGGCGTCAAAAAAATATCCATTTAAATGGAATATTCGATTTCAGCAGATTAGCTGGGACTGGGCATAAGTAAACCCAATAAATACCGGGAGGTTAGCGTCATATTATTGACCAGACAGGTTATGCACCTCGCGCACGCATAAAGTCCCCCCAACGGCGCACCAGATAGTTGTGCTCATCCATCACCGAATTCCACACGGCGATATGCCCCATGCGCTGTTCATAGGAGCCCCCATCGCGCACATCGCCGATATCGATCAACGGCAAGCCATCGCTGCCCGGCAGCTCCTCCCGTGCCGGCTTGCCCGCGTACCAGTAATCCCATTCGGCGCTGCTCAGGTGATCACGGGTACGCGCCGGGTTGCCGATGTAGTAGCCCTGGCGCGCCATGACAGCCCCGGGCCAGCCGCAAAGCCACCAATTCAAGTACGCATAGGCCGCATCCAGCACCGGCCCCTGGGCATGGCGCGACAAAGACAAGCCACCGAACCAGGCGCGATAGCCTTCGCGGGGCACCGCCAGGCGGTACTTCACCCCGGCACGGTGCAGGCGCATCAAGGTCGGCGACCACAGGCTCTGAATATCGATGTTCGGGCTGAGCATCAGCTGCGCGGCTTCTTCATCGTCCGACCAGAACGCCGCGAAGTGCCCTTGCTTCTGCTTGCGCACCAGGATGTCGGCCAGCACATCGATTTCTTCGATGCTCATATTGCCGATGTCCTTGAATGTCGCCAGCCCGGCGCCCTGCACCGCCAACGCCGCATCCAGGGCACCGATGGCGGCGTCGCTCTGCAAGGCGGTGCGCGCACTCCAGGCCGGGTCCAGCAACCAGCCCCAGCTTTCGTTGCGGCTGCAAAAGCCTTCAGGCAAACGCTCGGGGCGGTAAGCGAAACTGTCGGCGTTGTGAGTCAGGGGCAGCATGCTGATGCGCTCGGTGACGGTGCTGCCGAGGCTGCCATCGTGCTGCACGAACAGACGTTCGCTGGGCACGCTGCCGCTGCCCAGGCGGTCGCCTGCAGACAAGCGCCCGCGCTTGGGCAGGTCATTGATCTCATGCCACAGGGCAATACGCCGGGTGTCAATGGGCTGGATCGCCCGTGCCGGCCAGACGAAGTCAACGTTGTGGAACCACTGGTCATACAGGTCATAGCTATCGGGCTGCATCACCGCGATGCGCTGGGCCTGCTCGACATCGTGTACCTGGTATACCAGGCGAATACCCAGGTCCTGTTCGGCGCGCACGCGCAGCGTTTCAAGCAGGGTCACGGATGTGCCAAGGACACGCAGGGTGATCATGCCGCGAACCGCCGGGAGAAGACTTCAAAGGAGCGGCGCAGCAGCGCCGGATCAAGGCCGCGCAGGATAAATACCAGCCGCGATTGGCGGTCTTTGCCCGGCCACGCAGGCAAATGGACCGGGGCATGCAGGCAGTGCTGCACGCCATGAATGACGATGGGAGCGTTACTGGCGTTCACGTTGAGCAGTCCTTTGACACGAAGGATTCGTTCGCCGTGGCATCTTAGCAGCATCGACAGCCACACCCCGAAACCGACCCAGTCCAGCGGTTGATCGAAGGTCAGGCAGCACACCTGCGCGGCGCCGTGGGTGGTTGTGGTGGTGGGTCGCAGTTGCCAGCGGCTGACTTCCACGGCCGGCTCGGCGCTGCGCAAGCCTTCGCCCAGAAGCAGTTGCTCGCCGTTGTGAATCTCCAAGGTGTTGAGGATCGGCGTGCCGGCATTGATTGCCCGCAGGTGCGCGCGCAGTGGCTCGCAGTTGCCTGCCAAGTCGGTCTTACTTAACAGCAAGCGATCCGCCGCCGCCACCTGGGCCAGCCATTCCGGGTGCAGGCGCTCTTGCAGCGCGGCTTGGCTGGCGTCGACCAGGGTGATGACCAGGCCGATATGAAAGCGCCCGCGCAATTGCACGTCATTGTTCAGAGTCGCCAGGATTGGCGCCGGGTCGGCCAGGCCGGTGGTTTCCAGAATCACCCGTTTGAACGCCGGAATTTCCCCGCGTTCGCGGCGTTGCAGCAAGCCGAGCAGCGCGTCTTTCAACTCGCCGCGGATCGAGCAGCACACGCAGCCGCTGGGTAGCAGGACGGTGTCGGGGGCGACCTCTTCTACCAGCAGATGGTCGATGCCGACGTCGCCGAATTCATTGATCAGCAAGGCCGTGTCACCGAGGCTTTCGCCGTGCAACAGGCGGGTGAGCAAGGTGGTCTTGCCGCTGCCGAGGAAGCCGGTGATGACATTCAGGGCGATGCTCATACAGCCGACTCCAGGTGATCCAAGAGGTGCGAATCAAGGGGATCCAAGGGTCGGCCCAGCATGTTTTCAGCTGCTTGCCAGAGTTGATCCAGACCGCTCGCCAGCGCCTGTTTACCGGTGGCGCCGAGCAGCAGATACGACGCACCCTGAAAGTCTTCGACCTTGAGCCGAAACGCCGCCAGCACCTGGTTGATCGCCGCGATCCGGCGCAGGCGCTCACGACGTCGCGGTAACTCGTCACCCAAGGGATCGCTCCAGTGCAAATCCTCACCTAACAGCCCGCAGAGTCCGCACATGGCTACACCTCGTTCATGGCATGACATCGCCGGAGTTCGGGCCCAGGGTCTGGCCGACAAACAGATTGCCGCCTGGCTCACTGGCCAGCAGTACCGCCACCGGCGCGACTTCGTCCGCCAGGCCGAAACGGCCCAGGGGCAACTCGGCGGCCTTGGCGCGTTTCCAGCTGTCGCTGATGCCGCCCACCAACGGCGTCTCGATAGGCCCAGGCGCGATGGCATTGACCAGCACATTGTCCTTGGCCACTTCCAGTGCCAGGGATTTGGTAAAGCCGATCACCCCAGCCTTGGCTGCGGCGTAATGGGTCAACTCGGCGCCGCCTTTGATGCCCAGCTGCGAGCCAACGTTAATGATCCGTCCCCAACGCTGCGCAAGCATATGCGGCAAGGCGCGCTGGCTGGCGATAAAGACGCTGGTGAGATCGACACGCAGCATGTCGTTCCACATCTCGATGCTTAACTCGACACAGCGCGCCTGGGTGAGCATGCCGGCGTTGTTGACCAGGATATCGATACCGCCAAAATGTTCGACGCAACGGTCGACACTGGCCTGTGCGCCTTCAAGGCTGCCGACATCGGCCAAGCATTCGAACACCTCGGCGCCGAGATTGCGGCAGGTGATGGCGGTTTCGGCCAGGCTCGCAGCGTCGCGGTCGGCCAGCAGCAGGCGGGCACCTTCGGCGGCGTAGGCCCGGGCGATGGCGGCACCGATGCCACTGCCGGCGCCAGTGATGACGGCGCGGCGATGGGTGAGTTGATTCATAAAAAACTCCTGGAAAAACACAGTTCCAATGTGGGAGTGGCGGTCGCACCGCCCCTTCTCATTTTTGGATTGAGTACATCAGTCAGGCCAGCGCACGGTCAGGCCGCCATCGATGACGATGCTTTGGCCGGTCAAATAGCTCGATGCATCACTGGTCAAGAACTGCACCAACGACGCCACTTCATCGGCCCGCCCTACCCGGCCCAACGGGATCGCCCGCGCCGCTTTGGCCAAACCCTCGGGGCCCAGCGAATTCTTCGCATCCAGCGACTGCGGCGTCTCGATCAACCCCGGGATCACCGCATTGCAACGAATACCCAATGCCGCCAACTCCACCGCCAACGACCGACATAGCCCCGGCACCCCAGCCTTGGCCGCCGCATAATGGCTATGCTCCTGCCAGCCATACACGCCGCCGGCAATCGATGAAATCGCCACCAGTGCGCCGCCTTTCTTCATATGCCGGGTCGCGGCGCGAAAGGTGCGCATCACCCCAGTCAGGTCGACATTGAGCATTTCATCCCACAGCGCGTCGGTCATTTCCAACAAGGGTGCACGGCGTAACAAACCGGCATTGGCCACCGCGTAGTCCAAGCGCCCGAAATGCGCCACGGCCTGCTCGGCCAAGGCGTCCACCGAGGCGCTGTTGCCCACGTCCAACGGCAGCATCAGGCACTCACCGCCAGCCTCTTGCACTAATGACACGGTGGTCTGCGGGTCATGGGGATCGGCCGGGTAATACCCGCCCATCACCGCCACGCCATTGCGCGCATAGGTCACGGCGAGGGCTTGGCCGATGCCGCTGGCGGCACCGGTGATCAAGGCAACTTTAGGCGTCATCACACTCTCCTTACTGAACGGTTTCCGGACGCACATGGCGTGCGGCAAACATCAAGGCGCCGGACAAGAAGCACGGTAGTGCGCCGAACCACAGCGCAGCGGTCTGCCAGTCACTGCCGGCGGCCAGCACTTGGGTCGCGCCAAAGCCGGCGACCACCGCGCCGATCGGTCCCATGGCGTGGATGATCGCGCCGCCGGTGGCGCGAATGCTGGTGGGGAAACTCTCGCTGATAAAGAACAGCGCTGCCGAGTAGGGCCCGATCAGGAAGAACAGGCCCAGGCTGTACAGCCCGACCACCATCGGCAAATTGCTCGGCCCAAACAACATGCCGGCGAACGCCAGGCCGCCGAGCATCCAGCCCAGGGCGATGACATTGCGGCGACCGATCTTGTCGCCCATCCAGCCGTGGCTGAGGTAGCCGCAGTAACCCACCAGGTTCGACAGCACCAGGATGATCAGCGAGTTCTCGAAGGAGATGTGGTGCACGCTGACGATCACCGAAGTACCCAACACACTGAACACCTGGATCGCCGCCCAGTTGAGCAACAGCGCGGCACCGATCACCAGGGTGGCGCGACGGGCCGGGCCACGGAACGCGGCCTTGAGACCCGCCTTGCTGTGTTCGTCGTAGTCCACGCCGTAGGTCAGCGCGACGTTCTGCGCTTCGCTCACCGCGCCGCTTTTGCGCAGTTGGCTGATGCGCTTATGGATCTGGAACTGCGGGCTCTCCTTGAGCTTGCGTGCCATGATCGCAATCACAATGGCCGGGATCGCGGCGAAGACGAAGCAGCCCTGCCAGCCGATGATTGGCAGCAACAACGCGGTCAACCCTGCGGCGATCAACGCACCCACTGGCCAGCCGCCCTGCACCAGGCTGTAGATGAAGCCGCGACGCTTGGTCAGCCGTGGGTCTTGCGAGGCGCCATACAACTCGCTCAGATAGGTGGCATTGACCGTTTCCTCGGCATACCCAAGGCCGCCCAACGAACGAATCAGAATCAGCGGTGACTTGCCCCATGCCCCGCCGATCGCGGTGAGCGCCGAGCACAACGCAGAGCCGGCCACGGTAAAGATGATGCCCGTGCGGCGGCCCAATTTATCGACGACGGGGCCAATGGCGAATGCCACCACCGCCGTGCCCACCGCCACCCAGGTCGCGATCTCGGCTTGTTCCACTTCACCCCAGCCAAAGTGCCGGCCGATTTCCGGCAGCAAGGTGCCGAACAGAATGAAGTCGTACACCGCAAATACCCAGGCGAAAAACGCGATCCAGGTGGCAAAGCGCACTTCCTGGGACGTCAATTGCCGGGGTTTCCAGCCAGTCAGGTCAAGCTTGTTGTAGATAGACATGGATCGCGCCTCGGGGGGGTGGTCAGAGGGTCAGGTACGCGGTTGGCGGCGGATAAAGTCATCGGCGATTTCGTCGAAGGTGACGAAGCGCACGCCGGCATGGCTCTGGATATGCTCGATCAGGCGCTCCAGCATCAGCAGCACTTGCGGGCGACCGGACACGTCGGGGTGGATGGTCATGGTGAACACCGCGTGTTCGTGCTCGCGGTAGACCCAGTCGAACTGGTCGCGCCACATTTCTTCCAGGTGGCGCGGGTTGACGAAGCCGTGGCTGTTGGGGGCTTTCTTGATGAACATCATCGGCGGCAGGTCGTCGAGGTACCAGTTGGCCGGGATCTCCACCAGATCGGTTTCCTCGCCGCGCACCAGGGGTTTCATCCAGGTGTCGGGGTGCTGGCTGTAGTCGATCTTGGTCCAGCTGTCGCCCTTGCGCACGTAGTAAGGGTGGAAATCGTTATGCATCAGGCTGTGGTCGTACTTGATGCCTTTTTTCAACAGCAGCTCGTTGGTGACCTTGCTGAATTCCCACCAGGGCGCGACGTAGCCGGTGGGGCGTTTGCCGGTGACCTGGGTGATCAGCTCGATGGACTTGTCGAGCACGATTTCTTCCTGCTCGGCGGTCATGGCGATGGGGTTTTCGTGGCTGTAGCCATGCACACCGATTTCGTGGCCGGCATCAGCCACCGCCTTCATCTGCTCGGGGAAGGTTTCCATCGAGTGCCCCGGGATAAACCAGGTGGTGCGCAGGCCGTAGCGCTCGAACAGCTTGAGCAAACGCGGCGCGCCGACTTCACCGGCAAACAGGCCGCGGGAAATGTCGTCGGGCGAGTCTTCGCCCCCATAGGAACCCAGCCAGCCGGCGACGGCGTCCACGTCGACGCCAAATGCACAGAGAATATCTTTAGCCATGGTGTGTCTCCTTAAACGTTAAGTACGGATTCGACGGCCAACGCAGCGCGCAACAGGCGTGCGTCTTCCCCCGTCGGGGCGCTGAGCAGCAGCCCGGTGGGCAAGCCCTGGGCATCGCGGCCGCTGGGCAAGCTGACGCCCGGCATGTCGAGCAAGCTGCCGGGCATGGTCAGGCGCAGGGTGGTGAGGTTAGTGGTGACGAACAGCTCATCGTCGGACTCCAGCGCTGCCAACGCTGGGGCGACATGGGCCACCGTCGGGGTGATCAGCAGGGCGCCGTCGAGGTCGTCGATCAACTGCTGTTGCAGGCGCCGGCGCCCTTCGATCAGGTGCATGAGCTGGCTGGCCGGCAGTGAGCGTGCGGCTTCGAGGCGACGCCGCACACGGGGGTCGAGTTGCTCGGCATCGGCGCTATCGAGCAAGGCTTCGTGCAAAGCGAAGGCTTCGAATGAACCGAGCCAGCCGTGCGCCTCGATCAGCGCAAGGGTGGCCTGGAAAGTGGCGGACGGACGCACCTCGACTAACGCACCGGCGGCCTTCAATTGATCGACGGCATGTAGCAGGTTAATGCGTACGACCGGCTCGATAGTGTCCAGGGTGCCTTGCTCCAGCACCCAGCGCTGGCCCTTGAGGCTGCTGGCGATGTGGCGTTGGCTACGGCCAGTACGGCCAGTGAGCACATCATCGATGGCCAGCGCATCGCGCACGCTGCGGGTCAGCGGGCCGAGGCTGTCGAGGGTGTGTGCCAGGGGGAAAACGCCTTCGCGGCTGTAGCGCCGGCAACTGCTGCGGTAGCCCACCACGCCGTTGAGCGCGGCAGGAATGCGGATCGAGCCGGCGGTATCGGTGCCCATGGCAATCGGCACAATACCGGCCGCCACGGCAACCGCCGACCCCGAGGACGAGCCTCCGGGAATGCGTGGTTGATCACTGCTATTGGGGTTGTGGGGCGTGCCGAAATGCGGGTTGAGACCCAGGCCGGAATACGCCAGCTCGCTGAGGTTGGTCTTGCCCAGGCTGACCATGCCAGCGCGGCACAACAGCCCAACACTGGGAGCGTCATGAGCAGCAGGCGCCGCGTTGCGGCGGTAAGCAGCACCGGCCGTGGTGACGGTGCCCGCCATGTCGAACAAATCTTTCCAGGCCAATGGCACGCCATCGAATACGCTCAAGGGTTGCCCGGCACGCCAACGGGCGGCCGAAGCCTCGGCTTCACGCCGGGCGCGCTCGACGGTCAGGGAGATGAAAACGCTGGGGGCCATGCTCGCGTGAACGAGGGCCTGTTCAAGCACCTGCACCGGGTCGCTGTGACCGCTGGCGAATGCTTCGGCCATTGAGGTGGCGTCTGACATCGGCATACCCTTATATAAACGTACATATTAATAAAATGTACGTTTTATAAAGGCAGCTTTCGTGCCAGTCTCGTTAGAGGATTCTTCCCTAGCTCGACGGTCTCCCTTCGAACCATCGAGCTAGATAGTTTTTCATGAAATGAAAATCTCGCGAAGGCATCCACCTAAATCGCGAATTAAATAATGTACCTTTCATTAAAAAGTACGTTTTGGTGCAAAAAAGTAACAGTCCCATGTTTACAGCCCCAAAAAAGTGCCGTCGACGTGGCGCAGAGTGACAGACGCATCTATGAGAGAATCCCTGGCCACCGTCCACAGCCACAGGAAAGCTATGAAAGCAGTGTCCGCCTCGGCGTCCCGTTACGCGATGATCCACCGAGTTTTGCGCGACGCGATCGTCAACGGCACCGCCCGCCACGGGCTGGTCCTGCTCGAGGCGCCGCTGGCCGACTTGTTCGGTACCAGCCGCGTACCGGTGCGTAAGGCGCTGGACCTGCTGCATGCCGAAGGGCTGATTTGCCGTTTCAACGGCCGCGGTTACCTGATCAACCCCGACGGCCTGGCCATGGAGCCCCTGCGCCTGCCCTTGAGCCACGGACACCTGGGCCTGAACCATGAAGACGAGTTGGTAGACACCCGGCCGCTGGGCGAGCGAATTGTCGAGGAGATCGGCGCGGCGTTGTCTACCTGCATCGCCTTCGGTCATTACCGCCTGGACGAGCAAGCCGCCGCCGACCACTACGGCGTCAGCCGCGCCGTGGTGCGCGAAGCACTGATGCGCCTGCGCGACCGTGGCCTGGTGGAGAAAGAACCTTACTCCCAATGGCTCGCAGGGCCGCTGACTGCCCGAGAAGTCACCGAAGACTACGAATTGCGCGCTTGTTTGGAGCCCGAAGCCCTGCGCCAGAGTGCACCGGACCTGGACCGCGTCATGCTCCAGGCTATGCTGCAGCGCGTGCTCGACGCCCAGGACAGCCCCCATTGCAGCCTGGAAGCCATCGAACAGATCGAGCAGGACTTGCACCAGCACTGCCTCGCCGGCCTGCAGAACCGCAAGATCGCCGCCCTGATCCGCCAGGGCCAAAGCCCGATGATTATCAGCCGAATTTTCCATCGTTTACTGGGGATCGGCGCCGATCCTGCCATGCTCGCCGAACATCGCTTGATTCTTGAATTGTTGCTGCATGGGGCGTTCGATGCCGCAGCGTTGAATCTGCGCGAGCATTTGCAGCGAGCCAGGCAGCGGATGTTGCAGCGATTGAAGGTGCTATCGGTGTTGCCGGAACAGCCGCTGCCTGCGTATCTGCACAAAATCAGCTGATTCAATACGGGTCAACTGTCAGGAAGGAGCTTGCCCCCTCCCATACTCTCCAGGTAGCCGCAGTAATTTCATGCAATATGTTGCTATCTCACCCCCACCATTGAAACCACTGCTGACCCGCCCCATCTAACCTCCATACTTCCTTATGCAGGTGCCCCATGAGCGACCAGCAAGACGTCCCTGATTACGACCTGAACGACTACGCCGACCCCGAAAACGCTGACACCACCTCGTCCAACACTGGCCTGGCCCTGCCTGGGCAAAACCTGCCGGACAAGGTCTATATCATCCCGATCCACAACCGGCCGTTTTTCCCGGCGCAAGTATTGCCGGTGATTGTCAATGAAGAGCCCTGGGCCGAGACCCTGGAGTTGGTGAGCAAATCCGACCACCATTCGCTCGCGCTGTTTTTCATGGACACGCCGCCCGAAGACCCACGGCATTTCGATACCTCCGCCCTGCCGCTGTACGGCACCCTGGTCAAGGTGCACCACGCCAGCCGCGAGAACGGCAAGCTGCAATTCGTGGCCCAGGGCCTGACCCGCGTGCGCATCAAGACTTGGCTCAAGCACCACCGCCCACCCTACCTGGTGGAAGTCGAATACCCGCACCAGCCCAGCGAGCCCACCGACGAGGTCAAGGCCTACGGCATGGCGCTGATCAACGCGATCAAGGAACTGCTGCCCCTCAACCCGCTGTACAGCGAAGAGTTGAAGAACTACCTCAACCGTTTCAGCCCCAACGACCCCTCACCGCTCACCGACTTCGCCGCCGCGCTGACCTCGGCCACCGGTAACGAGTTGCAGGAAGTGCTGGACTGCGTGCCCATGCTCAAGCGCATGGAGAAAGTCTTGCCGATGCTGCGCAAGGAAGTCGAAGTCGCGCGCCTGCAAAAAGAGCTGTCCGCCGAAGTGAACCGCAAGATCGGCGAGCACCAGCGCGAGTTCTTCCTCAAGGAACAACTCAAGGTCATCCAGCAAGAGCTGGGCCTGACCAAGGACGACCGCAGCGCCGACGTCGAGCAGTTCGAGCAGCGCCTGGAAGGCAAGGTGCTGCCGGCTCAGGCGAAAAAGCGCATAGATGAAGAACTGAACAAGCTGTCGATTCTCGAGACCGGTTCGCCGGAATACGCCGTGACGCGCAACTACCTGGACTGGGCCACCTCGGTGCCGTGGGGCGTGTACGGCGCAGACAAGCTCGACCTCAAGCATGCACGCAAGGTGCTGGACAAGCATCACGCGGGCCTGGACGACATCAAGAGCCGCATCCTCGAATTCCTCGCCGTCGGCGCCTATAAAGGCGAAGTCGCCGGCTCCATTGTGCTGCTGGTGGGCCCGCCGGGCGTGGGCAAGACCAGTGTGGGTAAATCCATCGCTGAATCCCTGGGCCGACCGTTCTACCGTTTCAGCGTCGGCGGCATGCGCGACGAAGCCGAGATCAAGGGCCACCGCCGCACCTACATCGGCGCCCTGCCCGGCAAGCTGGTGCAGGCATTGAAAGACGTGGAGGTCATGAACCCGGTAATCATGCTCGACGAGATCGACAAGATGGGCCAGAGCTTCCAGGGCGACCCCGCGTCGGCGTTGTTGGAAACCCTCGACCCTGAGCAGAACGTCGAATTCCTCGACCATTACCTGGACCTGCGCCTGGACCTGTCCAAAGTACTGTTCGTGTGCACCGCCAACACCCTCGATTCGATCCCAGGCCCGTTGCTCGACCGTATGGAAGTGATTCGCCTGTCGGGCTATATCACCGAAGAAAAAGTCGCCATCGCCAAGCGCCACCTATGGCCCAAACAGTTGGAAAAAGCCGGCGTGGCAAAAAACAGCCTGAGTATCAGCGACGGCGCCCTGCGTGCGTTGATCGACGGTTATGCACGGGAAGCCGGTGTGCGCCAGTTGGAAAAACAACTGGGCAAACTGGTGCGCAAAGCGGTGGTCAAGCTGCTGGATGAGCCCAATAGCGTGATCAAGATTGGCAACAAGGACCTGGAAAGCTCCCTGGGCATGCCGGTGTTCCGTAACGAGCAAGTACTGTCCGGCACCGGCGTCATCACCGGTCTGGCCTGGACCAGCATGGGCGGCGCTACGTTGCCGATCGAGGCGACGCGTATCCACACGCTCAATCGCGGCTTCAAGCTTACCGGGCAGCTGGGTGAAGTGATGAAGGAGTCCGCCGAAATCGCCTACAGCTACATCAGCTCGAACTTGAAGTCATTTGGCGGTGATCCGAAGTTCTTCGACGAAGCCTTCGTGCACTTGCACGTACCGGAAGGCGCCACGCCGAAAGACGGCCCGAGCGCGGGTGTGACCATGGCCAGTGCATTGCTGTCCCTGGCGCGCAACCAACCGCCGAAGAAAGGCGTAGCGATGACCGGTGAACTGACGCTGACCGGGCATGTATTGCCGATTGGTGGGGTGCGCGAGAAAGTCATTGCGGCGCGGCGTCAGAAGATCCACGAGTTGATCTTGCCGGAGCCGAACCGTGGCAGTTTTGAAGAATTGCCGGAGTATCTGAAGGAAGGCATGACGGTGCACTTTGCCAAGCGCTTTGCGGATGTGGCGAAGGTGCTGTTCTGATAGAGCTCTAGCGCCTGAACCGGCCTCATCGGGGGCAAGCCCCCTCACACATTTTGATTTGTGAACACATTCAAGTGTGGGAGGGGGCTTTGCCCCCGATGGCGTCAGTGGCCGCGACACATATCCTGCTTGTCACACCCTGTCTCATCTTCGGTTATGCTCGCCCTTCGTCGTGTATAAACGGAGCCCCCATGACCGCTGCCCGCCTGCTTCTCCCCTTGAGCCTTGCCCTGCTGGCCGCTTGCGCCAGTGCTCCCAAGCAAAACATCAGCGTGGAAAACCAGAGCAGTTGCCCAATCCTGCTTAAAACCGGACAAAACCTGATCCTCACCCTGCCAAGCAACCCCACCACCGGTTATCGCTGGGCCATCCAGGACTCTGCCGGCGGTGTCTTGCGCGCCTTGAGCCCCGAGGTTTATAGCAGCAGCGAATCCGGCGTAATTGGCGGTGGCGGGCAGTCCACCTGGCGCTTCCAGGCATTTGCCGCTGGCCAGGGCCGTTTGCGCCTGACCTCCCAGCAACCCTGGGAACCGGAAGCCGAGCCCGTCGAAACCTTTGACTGCGCCATTACGGTGAACTGATATGCCATGGCTGATCCTTGCCTTGATGGGCGCCGGCACCTTCATCTACGGCCTGGCGACCCATGCGACGCTGCTGTGCCTGCTGGTCAAGCCGCTGCCGGTACTGGCACTGCTGGGGTGGCTGCATGACGCACCGCCCACCGACTATCGGCGCTGGATCAGCCTGGGGCTGATTTTTTCCCTGGTGGGCGACGTTTTGCTCGCCTGGCCGGGGGACCTGTTTATCTTTGGCCTGGGCGCATTCCTGTGCGCGCACCTGGCCTATCTCAAGGCCTATTTCAGTGACTGCCGGCGCCTGGCACTGCTGCCGCTGGTGCTGGCCCTTGGAGTCGGGGCAATCCTGCTGAGCATCCTGATATCCCACGGCTTGGGCGAGTTGCTGATACCGGTGGTGGTTTACGCGCTGGTGATCAGCGCCATGCTTTGGCGTGCGCTGGCGCGGTTGGGCAGCGAGGTGCCGAAACGCTCAGCGCTGCTGGCGGCGGCGGGTGCAGTGTCGTTTGTGTTTTCCGATACGTTGATCGGTATCAACCGCTTTGTAGTGACATTCGAAGCAGCCCCCTATTTGTTGATCATCACCTATTGGCTCGGGCAATGGGGCATCACCGCCTCTGCTTTCCATCAGACAACCCGCGCATCCGAAGACCAACTTGGCTAAAATGCCGGCCTTTCCCCCTCGTCGCCGGAACAGTCGTGAGCAAAGAACCCGATCGCCTATTCGCCCAGCCCCTGCCCCAGGTGCCGGACTTCGCCTTTAACGAGGATGTGGTGCGGGTGTTCCCGGACATGATCAAGCGCTCGGTGCCGGGTTACCCGACCATCGTTGAGAACCTCGGCGTGCTGGCCGCACAATTTGCCCAGCCCAACAGCGTGCTGTATGACCTGGGTTCATCCCTGGGTGCTGTCACTCAGGCCCTGCGTCGTCATGTACGCACCGATGGCTGCCGGGTGATCGCTGTGGATAACTCGGCGGCGATGGTCGAGCGTTGCCGGGAATACCTCAACGGCCAGGACTCGATGTTCCAGGAACTGCTGCCGGTCGAGGTGATTGAGGGCGATATTCTCGCCCTGCAGTTCCAGCCCGCCTCGGTGGTGGCGCTGAACTTCACCCTGCAATTTATCGCCCCTGACGAACGCCTGGCGTTGCTCGGGCGTATCCGCCAGGCGCTGCTGCCAGGCGGGGCGTTGATCCTTTCGGAAAAGCTGCGCTTCAACGATGTTGAAGAACACGCGCTGCTCACCGATCTGCATATCGCCTTCAAGCGCGCCAACGGCTACAGCGAACTGGAAATCGCCCAGAAGCGCAGCGCCATCGAAAACGTCATGAAGCCCGACAGCCTCGAAGAACACCGCGAACGCCTGCTGGCGGCCGGGTTCTCGAAAGTCGTGCCGTGGTTCCAGTGTCTTAACTTTGCCTCGTTGATTGCCTTGCCATGATTGATTTGTCCCCCCTCGCCCGCCACCTGGTCGGCACTCCCTTGGCCGTGTGGGCCCAGGGCCTGCAAGCGCAGCTCGATAGCAAGATGGAAAAAGGTCATGGCGACCTGGAACGCTGGCAGAGCGCGTTGGATGCGCTGCCAAAGATCCAACCCAGTGAAGTCGACTTGCTCAACGGACTGGTGCTGGACACCGACTGCGACGACGCCACCCGTGCGCAAATGCACACTGCCCTGATGGGCCTGAGCCCCTGGCGCAAAGGCCCGTTCCACCTGTTCGGTGTGCATGTGGACACCGAATGGCGCTCGGACTGGAAGTGGTCGCGGGTAGCACCGCACCTGGACCTGAACGGCAAGCGTATCCTCGATGTGGGTTGCGGCAACGGGTACTACATGTGGCGCATGCTCGGCGCCGGGGCCGACAGCGTGATTGGCGTGGACCCGAACTGGTTGTTCTTCTGCCAGTTCCAGGCGGTGCAACGTTACCTGTCTGAGCCCAAAGCCTGGCACCTGCCTTTCCCGTTCGAAGATTTGCCGGCGAACCTGGAAGGCTTTGATACGGTGTTTTCCATGGGCGTGTTCTACCACCGCCGCTCGCCGATCGAGCACTTGCTGGCGCTGAAAGACACACTGGTCAAAGGCGGCGAACTGGTCCTGGAAACCCTGGTGGTGGAAGGCGATCAGCAGCAGGTGCTGGTGCCGGAAGATCGCTACGCACAGATGCGTAACGTGTGGTTCCTGCCCTCGGTGCCGGCCTTGATGCTGTGGCTGCGCCGTGCCGGATTCAGTGAGGTGAGGTGCGTAGATGTGAGCGTGACCACAGTTGAGGAACAGCGGGGGACAGAGTGGATGAAGTACCAGTCGCTCTGTGACTTCCTCGACCCCGAAGATCACAGCAAGACCATCGAAGGGCTGCCGGCGCCGATGCGGGCTGTGATCATCGCCAAGAAGTAATCACTGAATAGATGAAGATCCAAATGTGGGAGGGGGCTTGCTCCCGATAGCAGAGTGTCAGCCACCACATTTATGGCTGATACACCGCTATCGGGAGCAAGCCCCCTCCCACATTTTTTGTTCTCAGTGTTCTTTAGAGTGGTGGTTTAGCTCGGCGGGCCTTGAAGAACTCACTCAACACCGTGCCGCACTCCTCGGCCAGCACGCCGCCTTCAAACAGCACCTTATGGTTGAGAAAGCCCTGGGTAAAAAACTGCCCCTGACTCTGCACAATCCCGGCCTTGGGCTCCAGTGCGCCATACACCACCCTTGCGATGCGCGAATGCACGATCAACCCGGCGCACATGCTGCACGGCTCCAGGGTCACATACAGCGTGCTGCCCACCAGGCGATAGTTACTGATCGCCTGGGCGGCAGCGCGGATCGCGACCATTTCGGCATGGGCGCTGGGGTCGTTGCCGATGATCGGGCAATTGAAGCCGCGCCCGATGATTTCACCGTCCTGCACCAGCACCGCACCTACCGGCACCTCGCCCAACGCCGCGCCTTGGGCAGCAAGGGCCAAGGCTTCGCGCATGAAATCCTGATCGCGGCTGCGGTCGATAATTGCCGTGGGGCGAACCTGGCGCATCACACCACCTCGATGGCGGCCATCAGGCCGGTTTCCATATGGTCGATCACATGGCAATGGAACATCCACACCCCCGGGTTATCCGCCACCAACGCCACACGGGCGCGTTCGTTCTTGCCCAGCAGGTAGGTGTCGGTGAAATACGGAATCACCTTGTGGCGGTTCGAAGCGATCACCTTGAAGCTCATGCCGTGCAAGTGAATCGGGTGCTGGTACTGAGTCATGTTCTTCAATTCGAAGATGTAGCTCTTGCCCTTCTCAAGCTTGGCAATCGGGCGGTCGGCGCAGGTCTTGTCGGTGATGTCCCAGGCCTGGCCGTTGATCTGCCACAGGCTCGGCGGCTTGCCGTTGTCGACGTTGACCGACACCGAACCGACCCATTCGAAATTGAAGTTGAGTTTCTCGGCATTGGCCAGGTCCGGCTCGGCAATCGGGTTGGCAGGTAATGCCGGTGGCCACTGAGTGGGCGCGTCGGTATTGGCCACCGAACGAAAGGTGCCAAGACGCACGGGGCCGTTGCGGATCGACAGTTCTTCACCCGCCGGCGGTGCCTTGATCGCCAGGCAGATACGCATGCCCGGGCCCAGCCAGTATTCCTTGCCCAACGGGCGCGGCTCGATGGGGTTGCCATCCAGCGCGTAGATCTGTGCTTCGACGTCAGGGATGTTAAGACGATAAGTCAGTGTGTTGTCGAGGTTGAGCAGGCGCACCCGGGTAATCTGCCCGGCTGGGAGATCGACGACTGCCTGGGACACTCCGTTGATTGTCGACAAGCGCCCCGCCGTACCGCCACGCGCTGCTTCACGGGGAATGCTGAAGGCGACGAAGGCGCCCTCTTCGTCCACATGCCAGCTTTTCAGGCTGAGGGTGCGCTCGTAGATGAAACCGGTGGGCTCACGCTCTTCGATGATCAGCGGGCCGACCAGGCCACGGCCGAGTTCTTCGCTGCTGTTCACGTGGGGGTGGTACCAGTAGCTGCCGGCATCGGGCACACGGAATTGATAGTCGAAGTATTCGCCCGGCAGTACCGGCAACTGCGAGACGTAGGGCACGCCGTCCATTTCCAGCGGCAGGCGGATGCCATGCCAGTGAATGGTGGTGGCAACCGGCAGGTGGTTGATGAAGCGTACCCGCAGCCATTCGCCTTGGCGCACGCGCAGCTCGGTGCCAGGCGCCGAAGGGCCGAATGCCCAGGCCTCGGTCTTGTGCCCCGGCACCAGTTCCACGTCCAGAGGCGCGGCAATCAATTGGTAGTCGCTTCCTGCGTTGGCATCGGCAACCTTGCCCAGCCAGTAGCGGTAGGCGCCGCCGGCACCCACACCGACTACTGCCAGGCCGGCAAGGCCACCGAGGATCTGTCGACGGGAAAACGATGGGGACACAACAACCTCACGTATCTGCCGCAGGCGCAGGGCCTGCAAAGGGCAGATACGATACACCTGCGGCGGCTAAACAGTAAGGGTTCGCATTGCCGCACAGATGAATGAGGGCAGAAACCTGTAGGAGCGAGCTTGCTCGCGAAGGTCGTTAACGATGCTGGGGGAAGTCTGGCTGCCCGCGTTGCTATCAGGTTTTTCGCGAGCAAGCTCGCTCCTACAGGTGGAACTGCAGTTAGTGCTTGGCAGCAGCCAGGATCAGGGCTTTCATCTCGGCCACTGCGCCTTTGAAACCAACGAACAATGCATGGGCCACCAGCGCATGGCCGATGTTCAGCTCGTTGATGCCCTTGATCGCGGCCACCGCTTCGACGTTGTGGTAGTGCAGGCCGTGGCCGGCGTTGACGATCAAGCCTTCGTTGAGCCCGCAGTTCACGCCGTCGATGATGCGTTGCAGCTCATCAGCCACTTCGGTCGGGGTGGTGGCATCGGCGTAACGGCCAGTGTGCAGTTCGATGGCCGGGGCGCCGACACGGCGCGAGGCTTGGATCTGGCGTTCGTCGGCGTCGATAAACAAGGACACTTCGCTGCCGATCTTCGACAGCCGCTCCACCGCGGCCTTGATCCGCGCTTCTTGACCTGCGACATCAAGGCCGCCCTCGGTGGTCAGTTCTTGGCGGGTTTCCGGCACCAGGCAGATATGCGCCGGGCGGATGCGCTCGGCAAACGCCATCATTTCTTCGGTAACGCCCATTTCGAAGTTCATGCGCGTTTGCAGCACGTCCCTGAGCAGCAGCACATCGCGCTCCTGGATGTGGCGGCGATCTTCGCGCAAGTGCACGGTAATGCCGTCGGCACCCGCTTCTTCGGCGTCCAGCGCGGCCTTGACCGGGTCAGGGTAACGGGTGCCCCGGGCCTGGCGCAGGGTGGCGACGTGGTCGATGTTGACGCCAAGAAGAATGCGATTGCTGGTGGTCACGGAAGCACTCCTGAAAAGGGAAAGAATCGGTGCACAGCATACACGGGGATGTCAGGGCTTTCGAAACAACTCGCGACTGACCAGCGGCCGCCCGCCCAGATGCACGGCCAGGGCCTGGCGCATCAAACGCTTGGCGGCGGACAAGGCACCCGGCGCAGTCCAATCCGCGTCACTCATGGCCAGCAGTTCGGAGCCCTGGAACAGGCCCGGTTGCAGCAGGTACACACGCTCCAGGCCAGCGTCCACTTGCAGGCGGTACATGCCATCGGCGGCGATGGGCTCGCCGTGCAGGTCGTTACTCAGTTCGAAACCGTAGCCAAGGTCGTCGAGCAAGCGCCATTCGAAGGCGCGCAGCAACGGCTCCAGGGGCCGGCCTTCGGCCAGGGCCAGCAACGTGGCGGCGTAGTGATCGAAGACCGCCGGGTGCGGGTCTTCGGCGGGCAACAGGCGGATCAGCAGTTCATTGAGGTAAAGGCCACTGAAGAGTGCATCCCCATTTAGCCAGGCGCTGGTGCCGACGCTTTCCAGGCGGCCGACGTTCTTCAGCTCGCCCTTGCCGCGAAACTCCACATCCAGGGCCACGAACGGCCGCGCCAACGTACCCGCCTTGCCTCGCGCACTGCGCAATACCGCGCGCAAGCGGCCTTGAGGCGTGAGGAAGTCCACCAAAGCGCTGGTCTCACGATAGGCGCGGCTGTGCAGCACGTAGGCGAGTTGGCTGGGAGGCGGGGATTGGGACATGGATGCTCACTGTTGGAATGCATTTTTGAAAACGACACAAACCCAATGTGGGAGGGGGCTTGCCCCCGATTGCAGTGTGTCAGTCACTTAATGGTTAACTGACCCACCGCTATCGGGAGCAAGCCCCCTCCCACATTTTCAGCCCTGTGGTGCATTCGAGACCTTACAGGTCGCCATAGCCCAGGGAGCGCAGTGCACGCTCGTCATCGGACCAGCCGCCCTTAACCTTCACCCACAGGTTAAGCATGATCTTGGAGTCGAACAGCAATTCCATATCCTTGCGCGCTTCGGTGCCGATGCGCTTGATGCGCTCGCCCTTGTCGCCAATGATGATTTTCTTCTGGCCGTCACGTTCGACGAGGATCAGCGCATGGATATGCAGGGTCTTGCCCTGCTGCTTGAACTCTTCGATTTCCACGGTGATCTGGTACGGCAGCTCGGCGCCCATCTGGCGCATGATTTTCTCGCGCACCAGTTCAGCGGCGAGGAAGCGGCTGCTGCGGTCGGTGATCTGGTCTTCCGGGAAGAAGTGCTCGTTCTCCGGCAGGTAACCGGCGATCACGCGCTCCAGGGCTTCGAGGTTGTGGCCGTGCTGGGCCGAGATCGGCATGATCTGGGCGTTCGGCAGTTGTTCCTGCAGCCAGCTCAGGTGCGGCATCAGTTCGGCTTTGTCTTCGATGCGATCGGTCTTGTTCAACGCGACGATCAACGGGCCGGTGACGTACTGCACGCGCTCGAGGACCATCTGGTCTTCGTCGGTCCACTTGGTGCGGTCGACCACGAAGATCACCACGTCGACGTCTTTCAACGCCGCCGAAGCGGTCTTGTTCATGTAGCGGTTCAGGGCTTTCTCGCCGCCTTTGTGCATGCCCGGGGTATCGACGTAGACCGCTTGCACGTTGCCTTCGGTCTTGATGCCCAGCATGTTGTGGCGGGTGGTCTGGGGCTTTCGCGAGGTGATCGCGAGCTTCTGGCCGAGGATGTGGTTGAGCAGCGTGGACTTGCCCACGTTCGGGCGGCCGACGATGGCAACATAGCCACAGCGTGTTGCGGTTGAATCAGTCATGGCCATTCTCCACGCCCAGGGCAATCAGTGCTGCAGCGGCCGCTACCTGTTCGGCAATACGACGGCTCACACCCTGACCTCGGCTTTTTTCGTTCAATAAGGTGATTTCACATTCCACGAAGAACACGCGGCAATGAGGCTCACCCTGGATATCCACCACTTCGTAGCGTGGCAGTTCGCAACCGCGGGACTGCAGGTATTCCTGCAGGCGGGTCTTGGGATCTTTGTTGGTGTCGACCAGTGTCAGGCTTTCGATTTCCGATGCCAGCCAGGCAACCACGCGCTCCTTGGCCGTCTCCATTCCTGCATCGAGGTAGATCGCACCGATCAATGCTTCCAGGGCATCGGCCAGAATCGATTCGCGACGGAAACCGCCGCTTTTCAACTCACCGGACCCTAGCCGCAGGTACTCGCCCAAGCCGAAACCGCGGGCCAGCACGGCCAGGGTCTCGCCTTTCACAAGGCGAGCCCGCAGGCGCGAAAGCTGGCCTTCGCGCGCTTGCGGAAAACGCTCGAACAGCGCCTCACCGGCGGCGAAATTGAGGATGGCATCACCGAGGAATTCCAGGCGCTCGTTATTGCGCCCTGCAAAGCTGCGGTGTGTGAGGGCAAGGACCATCAATTCCTGGTCCTTGAAGGTATAGCCGAGCTGGCGCTCGAGACGGCTTAGAGAAACGGTCACGGTTTATCCATATCTAGTTGGTGGCACCGGCGGCCATCGACGATTGACGCAATGTTCAAATTCACATCCTGATTGGTGCTGCATGAGGCCGGACGGTTAATTGTCCAAGCCCCAGAAAAGCATTCGGCGCTGTGTTCACAGCGCCGCCTGTATTACTTGATCAGCCCGACCCGCGAGAAGTTCGGCAGGTGGCTGAGCTTGGGCTCCGGCCAACTCATCCAGACCGCGAAGGCTTTGCCGACGATATTCTCGTCGGGCACCATGCCCAGCAGGTCCTTGGGAATATTGGGGTCATCCCAGTAACGGCTGTCGTTGGAGTTGTCGCGGTTGTCGCCCATCATGAAATAGTGCCCGGCAGGCACTTTCCACTCGCCATCAGGCATCGCGCGGTAGCGGCTCATTTCCTTGCGGATTTCGTGCTCTACCGTACCGAGTTTTTCCTGGTACAGCTCGGCGCTGCCCAGGGTATTCGGCTCGGCGCCCAGCAGCTTCTCGGCCACTGACTCACCGTTGATCAACAGGCGCTTGTCGCTGGTGTAGCGCACCACGTCGCCCGGCAGGCCGACGACACGCTTGATGTAGTTGACGTTAGGGTCGCTTGGGTAGCGGAACACCATCACATCGCCGCGCTGCGGGTCACCGACCGGGATGACTTTCTTGTCGATCACCGGCAGGCGAATCCCGTAGGAAAACTTGTTCACCAGGATGAAGTCACCCACGTCCAGGGTCGGTTTCATCGACCCCGAAGGGATCTGGAATGGCTCTACAAGAAACGAGCGCAGCACCAGCACGATGAACAACACCGGGAAGAACGACTTGCCGTATTCAACCAGCAAGGGCTCTTTGTTGAGCTTCTCGACCACCACCGCATCGGGCTGGCTGACGCTGCCCTGATAGGAAGCGATGGCTGCCCGCCGACGCGGGGCGAAAAACACCAGATCGAGCAACGCCAGGAAACCACAGACGGCAACGGCGATGACCAGCAACAGCGGGAAATTTAGTGACATAGGACCTAACTATCCAACCTGAGCACCGCAAGGAAGGCTTCTTGTGGAATTTCCACGTTGCCCACTTGCTTCATGCGTTTTTTACCGGCCTTTTGCTTCTCAAGCAGCTTGCGCTTACGGCTTACGTCGCCGCCGTAGCATTTGGCCAGTACGTTCTTTCTGAGAGCCTTGACGGAGGTCCGCGCAATGATCTGCCCGCCAATGGCGGCCTGGATCGCGACGTCGAACATCTGGCGCGGAATCAGTTCTTTCATCTTCTCGGTCAACTGGCGACCTTTGTAGTGCGCGTTGTCCTTGTGCACGATCAGTGCCAGGGCATCGACCTTGTCGCCGTTGATCAACACATCCAGTTTCACCAGATTAGCCGATTGGTAACGGTCGAAATGGTAATCCAGCGAAGCATAGCCACGACTGGTGGATTTGAGACGGTCGAAGAAGTCCAGGACCACTTCGTTCATCGGCAAGTCGTAGGTCACTTGCACCTGGGTACCGAGGAACAGCATGTCGTGCTGCACGCCACGCTTTTCGATACACAAGGTAATCACATTGCCCAGGTGTTCCTGTGGCACAAGGATATTGGCGCGCACGATCGGTTCGCGCATGTCTTCGATGGAAGACAGGTCTGGAAGCTTGGACGGGTTGTCGACGTAAATCGTTTCACCGGTTTTCAGCGCCAGCTCAAAAATAACGGTCGGTGCCGTGGTAATCAGGTCCAGGTCGTATTCGCGCTCGAGGCGCTCCTGGATGATTTCCATGTGCAGCATGCCCAGGAACCCGCAGCGGAAGCCGAAGCCCAGGGCATCGGAGCTTTCCGGGGTGTACTGCAGCGACGAGTCGTTGAGCGTCAGCTTCTGCAAGGCTTCACGGAAGTCTTCGAAGTCGTCGGAGCTGACCGGGAACAGGCCGGCGTAGACCTGCGGCTGGATACGCTTGAAGCCCGGCAGCATGGCGACGTCGGGGGTAGAGCTCAAAGTCAGGGTGTCACCTACCGGCGCACCGTGGATGTCCTTGATACCCGCGATGATGAAGCCTACTTCACCGGCTTTCAGATCAGTGGTGGCGGTGTGCTTGGGGTTGAATACACCGACGCTGTCCACCAGGTGGATCTTGCCGGTGGACTTGACCAGGATCTTGTCGCCCTTCTTCACACGGCCATGGCGCACGCGTACCAGGGAGACAACCCCCAGGTAGTTGTCGAACCAGGAGTCGATGATCAACGCTTGCAGCGGATCTTCGTAGTTGCCGGTTGGCGCGGGAATGGTCTTGACCAGGCGCTCGAGCACTTCGTCGACGCCCAGGCCGGTCTTGGCGCTGCACTCGACGGCGTCGGTGGCGTCAATGCCGATGATTTTCTCGATTTCTTCCTTGACGCGATCAGGGTCGGCTTGAGGCAGGTCGATCTTGTTCAGTACCGGCATGACCTCCAGGCCCTGCTCGATGGCGGTGTAGCAGTTGGCCACGGACTGGGCTTCGACGCCCTGCCCCGCGTCCACCACCAGCAACGCGCCTTCGCAGGCGGCCAGGGAGCGGCTGACTTCATAGGTGAAGTCGACGTGGCCTGGGGTGTCAATGAAATTCAGCTGGTACTTGATACCGTCTTTGGCGGTGTAGTACAGCGTCACGCTGTGGGCCTTGATGGTGATCCCGCGCTCGCGCTCAAGATCCATGGAGTCCAGGACCTGGGCTTCCATTTCACGCTCGGCAAGGCCGCCGCACATCTGGATAAACCGATCGGCCAGCGTCGACTTGCCATGGTCAATGTGGGCGATGATGGAGAAATTGCGGATATGACTCAAATCACTCACGGATCAACACTCAAAAAGGCTGCAGGCAGATTGCCCGCTGAAAAATAGCCGGGAATTGTACCTGATGCTCGGGCCAGGCGTCATCTTTGGTGACCAGAACAAAAATGCCCCGCTCATGGGAGCGGGGCATTTTTTGTGCATAAGCGCGACGTCAACCGGCCCGGCGCAGCAGCCAGAACCCGGCCAGAGTACAGATGGCCGTCGGCACCAGCACCGCAAACAGCGGCGAGAAACCGAACACCAGGCTCGAGGGCCCGAGCAAATCCTGGGCGATGCGGAAGGTAAAGCCCACCAGCACGCCGGTAAATACCCGTTGGCCCAGGGTCACGGAACGCAATGGCCCGAAAATAAAGGAGATCGCCATCAGCACCAGCGCGGCGGTGACAACCGGCTGCAGCACCTTGACCCAGAACGCCAGCCAGTAGCGACCGTTGTTCAGGCCCTGGTCCTTGAGGTAATGGATATAGCTCCACAAACCGGAGATCGGCAGTGCTTCCGGAACCATGACCACCGTATTGAGCAATTCCGGCTTCAGGGCGATATCCCATTGCTCGGTCGGCACATTGATCACTTCGGTGCTGGACTTGGTGCCCTGGCCCACATTACGGAAGTAAGTGGTGGTGACATCGCTCAGTTGCCATTGCTCAGCACTGTATTGCGCGCGCTTGGCAAAGCTGGAGGACAGCATGTGCCGCTCTTTATCAAACGTGTAGCGGGTCACCCCGATCAGCAGGCCGCCTGGCTGCACGGCATTGATGTGGATGAACTCATCACCCTGGCGGTGCCACAGGCCGTGCTTGGCGCTTTGCGCATCGCCCGACCCCTGGGCCAGGGCGCGATTGGCCTGAGCAGTGGCTTCCGCCGGAGGCGCAACGTATTCGCCGATCAGTACGCTGCACGCCATCAGCAGCAGCATCGGCTTCATCACCGCCCAGACGATACGACCAATGGAGACGCCAGCGGCGCGCATGATGGTCAGTTCGCTGTTGCTGGCCAGGGTGCCCAGGCCAATCAGGCAACCGATCAGCGCGGCCATCGGCATCATGTCGTAGAGACGACGCGGCGCAGTCAGTGCCACGTAGCTCAGCACGTCCGTGACTGTGTAAGTGTCGGTAACGTTGCCCACTTCATCAATGAAGGCGAACAACAAGGCCAGGCCGAGGATGATGCCCAATACCGCCAGGATGGCGATCAGTACGCTGCTACCAATGTAACGATCAAGCTTAGCCACGAGCCAACTCCTTCAGGCCACGACGGCTCTTCATTTTCAAACGGATAGGTTCCCAGTAGAGCAGTCCCAGGCCGATCATCAGGAAAACCCCGTGTACCCACCACAGGCCCAGGGCTGGCGGCAACTTGCCCTTCTCCAGGGAACCACGGGCAGAAATCAGGATGGTCAGGTAGGCCATGTACAGCAGGATCGCCGGCAGCAACTTGAGGAAGCGCCCCTGGCGCGGGTTGACGCGCGACAGCGGCACGGCCATCAGAGTCACGATGAACACCAGCAGCGGCAGGGACAGGCGCCATTGCAACTCGGCGACGGAGCGCAATTCCGGGTTACCGAACAGCGATGAGGTGGGCAGTGCGTCGCGGTCGGTGACCTCGTCACTGATCTCGGCCTTCGGCAGCATGACGCCATAGGTGTCGTACTTGATCGCCCGATAATCCGCCAGGCCAGGGCTGCCGTCGTAGCGGTAGCCGTTTTCCAGGATCAGGTAGCGGTTGCCATCGGGACGGATTTCCTGGCGCCCGCTATCGGCCACCAGGATGGTAATGCCACGGTCTTTCTGGTTCTGGCCGAGGTTCTTCTGGGAAATGAACACGCCGCCGAGGTTGGAGCGGTCGTCGGTCATGGTTTCGGTGTAGGTCACCCGCGAACCGTCGCTGAGCGCCTGGAAGCGCCCGGGCTCGAGGGTATCGAACTCAGTCATCGCATCCTGCTTGTTCAGCAGCAGCTGGAACTGCATGGCCCCCTGGGGTGCCAGGCTCATGCTCAACCAGGCCACCACCAGGGCAACGCCGGCGGCCGGCACCATGGTCATGGCCAGCAGGCGCTGCTGGCTCATGCCGGTGGCCGACAACACAGTCATCTCACTTTCCAGGTACAGCCGGCCATAGGCCAGCAATATGCCGAGAAACAGCCCGAGCGGCAGGATCAGCTGCAGCATGCCGGGCATCCGGTAGCCCATGATCAGGAACAGTGAACCTGGATCCAGGGCGCCAGCGGCGGCCTGGGCCAGGAACTTGACGAAACGACCACTCATGATGATGACCAGCAATACCGCACTCACGGCACTCAGGGTCAACAGGACTTCGCGGGATAGATAACGGAAGACGATCAAACCAGACACTCCAGGGTTGTCAGGCTAAGGCGGCCAAACAAGCAAGCATACCGAGTCAGCCCGTTTGCGCGGGCCGGCTAAAAAGATGGGGCATTATCCTGTGATTGGTCGCGCCTGTCACGGAGCTTACTCATGCGCACGCACAAAGCACGCGCCAAGGGTTGTCAGGCTCCGTCGGCGAGGTTCAAACTGCGGCCTTTGTCGCGGGCGGCTTACAACGCCGCCAAGCTTTAAAGCCTGGGTACAAACGCCAGGCTCACCGACCTTATAAGGGACCCGAAAATGGAATTGGTTGTAAAAAGCGTTAGCCCCGAAACGTTGAAAACCGCCACCCTCGTGGTCGCTGTCGGCGAAGGCCGCAAACTCGGCGTCGCCGCCAAGCAACTGGACGAACTGAGCGGCGGCGCTATCAGCGCAGTGCTCAAGCGCGGCGACCTGGCCGGCAAAGTCGGCCAGAGCCTGCTGCTGCAGAGCTTGCCTAACCTTAAAGCCGAGCGTGTCTTGCTGGTGGGCGTGGGCAAGGATGCTGAACTGGGCGACCGTCCGTTCCGCAAAATTGTCAGCGGCATCCTCACCACCCTCAAGGGCCTCGGTGGCACGGATGCGGCACTGGCACTCGACGAAATCGTCATCAAGGGCCGTGACAGCTATGGCAAGACCCGCCTGCTGGCCGAAAGCCTGGTGGACGGCGGCTATACCTTCGACCAGTTCAAGAGCCAGAAGGCCGAACCGCGCGCCCTGAAAAAAATCACCCTGCTGACCATCAAGGCCGCCCAGGCTGAAGTCGAGCGCGCCGTGACCCACGCCCAGGCCATCGCCAAGGGCATGTCGTTCACCCGCGACCTGGGCAACCTGCCGCCGAACATCTGCCACCCGACCTTCCTGGGCGAACAGGCCAAGGCGCTGGGCAAGGAGTTCAAGAGCCTGAAAGTCGAAGTGCTCGACGAGAAGAAGATCAAGGAACTGGGCATGGGCTCGTTCTATGCCGTGGGCCAGGGCAGCGACCAGCCGCCACGCCTGATCGTGATGCAATATAACGGAGCCAAGAAGTCCGAGAAGCCCTACGCCCTGGTGGGAAAAGGCATTACTTTCGACACCGGCGGCATCAGCCTCAAGCCGGGCGCCGGCATGGACGAGATGAAGTACGACATGGGCGGCGCCGCCAGCGTGTTCGGCACCCTGCGTGCGGTGCTGGAACTCAAACTGCCGGTCAACCTGGTGTGCATCCTGGCGTGTGCCGAGAACATGCCGAGCGGCGGCGCTGCCCGCCCAGGCGATATCGTCACGACCATGAGCGGCCAGACCGTGGAAATCCTCAACACCGACGCCGAAGGCCGCCTGGTGCTGTGCGATGCACTGACCTATGCCGAGCGCTTCAAGCCACAAGCCGTGATCGACATCGCTACCCTGACCGGCGCCTGCATCGTTGCCCTGGGCTCCCACACCTCGGGCCTGCTGGGCAACAACGACGAACTGATCGAGCAACTGCTCAGCGCCGGCAAGGCCGCCGATGACCGTGCCTGGCAACTGCCGCTGTTCGATGAGTACCAGGAACAGCTGGACAGCCCGTTCGCCGACATCGCCAACATTGGCGGCCCGAAAGCCGGCACCATCACGGCGGCCTGCTTCCTGTCGCGCTTTGCCAAGAACTTCAACTGGGCGCACCTGGACATCGCCGGCACGGCCTGGACCAGCGGCGGCAAGGACAAGGGCGCCACTGGTCGTCCAGTACCGCTGCTGACCCAGTACCTGCTGGATCGCGCCAAAGCCTAAGCGCCACCGGCCCTTCTGTAGGAGCGAGCAAGCTCGTTCCTACAGAACTGGCGGGCCAGCACCAGGAACTGCAATGACCCAAGTCGACTTCTATATATTGCCCAGCGCCGATCCCCTCGCGCGCCTGGACTTTGCCTGCAAGCTCACCGAAAAAGCCTGGCGCATGGGCCACCGCATCTATCTGCATTGCAGCGATGCCGCCCAACGTGACGAACTGGATGCCCGCCTGTGGCGCTTCAAGGGCGAAAGCTTCGTGCCCCACGGCCCCGCCGAATCAGAACCTGAAAGCCTGGTTGTCCTGGGTTTAGGGGACAGTTGCGGCGATCACCAGGACCTGCTGGTCAACCTCGACCTGAAAGTACCGGCCTTTGCCAAGACGTTTGCCCGCGTGGCGGAAGTGGTGGTGGAAGACCCGGCTATTCGTCAGGCCGCGCGGGAGAGTTTCCGTTTCTACCGCGAACAGGGCTATTCTCTGCAGGATCACCGGCTACAACGACTTTGAGCACACGATGGACACTCCCAACCCGCTGAAAAAAGACGACCACCTGCTGGATGACCTGGAGTCTATCCGCCAGTTGCTGGGTGATGACAACCTTCAGCCGCCGCTGCTGACCGACACGGTCGATGGCGAGGTACAGATTCCGCTGCTGTTCGATATGGTCGGCGGCAAGCCTGCCGCACCGGAACCTGTGGTTGCCGAACCCGCTCCGGCCGCAGAAAAAGCCCCCGATGCCCTGCTGCTGCACCTGGACAACGAACTACGCGCTGCCGCGCAACTGATCATGCAGGATGTGATCGACGACTTTGCCCCGCATATTGAAGCTGAGATCAAGCGGCGGATGGATGCGCGCATGGAACGGTTGCTCAGCCAGTACCAGTCCTAAACCACACTGATATTTCCTGTGGGAGGGGCTTGCTCCCGATAGCGGTGTATCAGCCGATGATTCGGTGGCTGACACTCAGCAATCGGGAGCAAGCCCCCTCCCACATTAGTTTTGCATCAGCCTTAAGTCCGTCTTCAACTCGCCCTCCTCGTCCTGCCCCGTTATACTTGCCGGCTTTCCTGAATAAATGCCAACTAGGGTCCCGCCGCGCATGGATAAGACCTACCAGCCCCACGCTATCGAAACTTCCTGGTACAACACCTGGGAGTCCGAAAACTATTTCGCCCCACAAGGTGCCGGGGACTCCTACACCATCATGATTCCGCCACCGAACGTCACTGGCAGCCTGCACATGGGCCATGGCTTCAACAATGCGATCATGGATGCGTTGATCCGTTTCCGCCGCATGCAGGGCCGCAATACCCTGTGGCAACCGGGCACCGACCACGCCGGTATCGCCACCCAGATGCTGGTGGAACGTCAACTCGAAGCCACCGGCCAGAGCCGTCACGACCTGGGCCGCGAGAAATTCCTGGAAAAGATCTGGGAATGGAAAGACCAGTCCGGCGGCAATATCAGCCGTCAGATCCGTCGCCTGGGTTCGTCCGTAGACTGGAGCCGCGAGCGCTTCACCATGGACGACGGCCTGTCGGAAGCCGTTAAAGAAGCTTTCGTGCGCCTGCATGAAGACGGCCTGATCTACCGCGGCAAGCGCCTGGTCAACTGGGACACCAAGTTGCACACGGCCATTTCCGACCTCGAAGTGGAAAACCACGACGAAAAAGGCTTCCTGTGGAACCTCAAGTACCCGCTGGCCGACGGCGCCAAGACCGCTGAAGGCAACGACTACCTGATCGTCGCCACTACTCGTCCGGAAACCATGCTCGGCGACGCCGCCGTCGCGGTGAACCCGAACGACGAGCGCTACCAGGCGCTGATCGGCAAGTTCGTCGAACTGCCGCTGGTTGGCCGTCGCATCCCGATTATCGCCGACGACTACTGCGACCCTGAATTCGGCACCGGCTGCGTGAAAATCACTCCGGCCCACGATTTCAACGACTATGAAGTCGGCAAGCGTCACAACCTGCCGCTGCTGAACATCTTCGACAAGAATGCCGCCGTGTTGCCGGCCTGCCAGGTGTTCAACCTGGACGGTACGTTGAACGACAGCATCGACGGCAAAATCCCGGCCGAATACGCCGGTCTCGACCGCTTCGAAGCGCGCAAGCAGATCGTTGCCGCGTTCGACGCTGCCGGATTGCTGGTCAGCGTTGACGACCATGGCCTGAAAGTGCCGAAGGGCGACCGCTCCGGCACCGTGATCGAGCCGTGGCTGACCGACCAGTGGTACGTGTCCACCAAGCCGCTGGCTGAGCCTGCGATTGCCGCCGTGGAAGATGGCCGTATCCAGTTCGTGCCCAAGCAGTACGAAAACATGTACTTCTCGTGGATGCGCGACATCCAGGACTGGTGCATCAGCCGCCAGCTGTGGTGGGGCCACCGCATCCCGGCCTGGTACGACGAGTCGGGCAAGGTTTACGTTGGCCGCGACGAAGCCGAAGTGCGTGCCAAGCACAACCTGGGCGCGGATGTTGTGCTGCAACAGGACAACGACGTACTCGACACCTGGTTCAGCTCAGGCCTGTGGACTTTCTCCACCCTGGGCTGGCCGCAGCAGACCGAGTTCCTGAAGAAATTCCACTCAACCGACGTGCTGGTCACCGGTTTCGATATCATTTTCTTCTGGGTTGCCCGGATGATCATGCTCACCATGCATTTGGTGAAGAACGAAGACGGCACCCCGCAGGTACCGTTCAAGACCGTGTACGTGCACGGCCTGGTACGCGACGGCCAGGGCCAGAAGATGTCCAAGTCCAAGGGCAACGTCCTGGACCCATTGGACATCATTGACGGCATCGATCTGGAAACCCTGGTGCAGAAACGCACCTCGGGCCTGATGCAGCCGAAGCTGGCGAAAAAGATCGAGAAGCAGACCCGCGACGAATTCGCCGACGGCATCGCCAGCTACGGCACCGACGCCCTGCGCTTCACCTTCTGCTCGCTGGCCTCTACCGGTCGCGACATCAAGTTCGACATGGGCCGCGTCGAAGGCTATCGCAACTTCTGCAACAAGATCTGGAACGCTGCGCGCTACGTGCTGGATAAAGGCGAAGACTGCGGCCAGAACGGCGAAGCCTATGAGTTGAGCCTGGCAGATCGCTGGATCATCTCGCAGTTGCAGCGCACCGAAGCCGAAGTGACCCGCCAGCTCGACCAGTTCCGTTTCGACCTGGCCGCACAGGCCCTGTACGAGTTCATCTGGAACCAGTATTGCGACTGGTACCTGGAACTGTCCAAGCCGGTATTGTGGGACGAAAACGCCCCGGTCGAATGCCAGCGCGGCACCCGTCGCACCCTGGTGCGCGTATTGGAAGTGGCGTTGCGCCTGGCGCATCCGTTCATGCCGTTCATCACCGAAGAAATCTGGCAGCGCCTGGCGCCGCTGGCCGGTATCGAAGGCAAGACCATCATGCTGCAACCTTGGCCGGTGGCCAATGAAGCGCGCATCGATGCGGCCGCCGAAAGCGATATCGAGTGGCTCAAGACCCTGATGCTCGGCACGCGCAATATCCGCGCCGAAATGAACATCGGGCCGGGCAAGCCATTGGCCGTGTTCGTGAAGAACGCCAGTGCCGAAGATCAGCGCCGTCTCAGCGAGAACGACGCGCTGCTCAAGAAGCTGGCGAAGCTGGAGTCGATCACCGTATTGGCTGCCGATGCCGAAGCACCGCTGTCCGCCACCGCGCTGGTCGGCGACATGGAAGTGCTGGTGCCGATGGCCGGTCTGATCGACAAGGGCGCGGAACTGGCCCGTCTCGACAAGGAAATCGCCCGCCTGCAAGGCGAAGTGCAACGCGTGGGCGGCAAGCTGTCCAACGCGGCGTTCGTCGATAAGGCACCGGCAGAAGTGATCGACAAAGAACGCGCCAAGTTGGCCGAAGCTGAACAGGCTTTGGGCAAGCTGGCCGAGCAACATGCGCGGATCTCCAGCCTGTAAGGTTCAATTCGCGTGAAAAAAGAGACCTCCGGGTCTCTTTTTTTGCCTCTGTGGGAGGGGGCTTGCTCCCGATAGCGGTGGATCAGTCTCAATATTCTTGACTGTCACACCGCTATCGGGAGCAAGCCCCCTCCCACATTTGACCGAGTTGTCCTCGGGAATGTGTGACAATGGCCGCCACTTTGAGCCAACACCAGAATCAACATGACCGCCCCCACTACGCCTAAACCCCCGCGCAAGAAGCCTAAATCCGCTACCCCGGCCAAGCCCGTGGTTCCGCGCAAAGAGGCCACCCTGCACCCGCGCAACCGCCACACAGGCCGTTACGACTTTCCGGCGCTGATCAAGACGACGCCAGAGCTGGCGCAATTCGTGATCATCAATCCCTATGGCAAGGAAAGCATCGACTTTGCCAGCCCGGACGCGGTGCGGGTATTCAACCGGGCCTTGCTCAAGTCGTTCTATGGCATCGAGCATTGGGACATCCCGGCCGATTACCTGTGCCCGCCGGTGCCGGGGCGTGCCGACTATGTGCATTTTCTCGCCGACCTGCTGGCCAGCGTCAACGACGGCAAGATCCCGCGCGGCTCCATCGTCAAGGTGCTGGACATCGGCATGGGCGCCAACTGCGTCTACCCGCTGATTGGCTATATGGAGTATCGCTGGAACTTCCTGGGCTCGGAAGTCGACCCTATAGCCGTCGCCGCCGCTAAGGCCATCGTGCAGTCCAATGACCTGGGCAAGGTCATCCAGCTGCGCCAACAGCCCAACCCCAAGCAGATCCTGCTGGGCTTGCTGGAGCCGGGCGAGCGCTTTGACCTGACCATGTGCAACCCGCCGTTCCATGCGTCCATGGACGAAGCCACCAAGGGTAGCGAGCGCAAGTGGCGTGCCCTGGGCAAGGCCGATCCGAAACGCAAGTTGCCGGTCCTCAACTTCGGTGGCCAATCGGCCGAGTTGTGGTGTGAAGGCGGCGAAGCACGCTTTGTGACGCAGTTGATCGCCGAGAGTGCGCATTTTGCCCACAAGGTGTTGTGGTTCAGCACCCTGGTGTCAAAAGCGTCAAACCTGCCCGCGATCCAGACCGCGCTGAAAAAAGCCGGCGTGCTGGAAAGCCAGGTGGTGGAGATGTCTCAGGGGCAGAAGCAAAGCCGGTTTGTGGCGTGGACGTTCCAGACCAAGAATGAGCAGCAGATCTGGCGCCAGCGCTGGGTCCGCTAGCCCACCTGTAGGAGCGAGCTTGCTCGCGAAAAAACACCAAGGCGCCGCGTTCAACCAGAACGGACGCGTTATCGTTAACGTCTTTCGCGAGCAAGCTCGCTCCTACAGTTAGTTAGAAAAACCGCAGGCAACAAAAAACCGTGCCCGGATCACTCCGAAGCACGGTTTTTTTTACTGCTTCTTACTTGTTAACAGCGTCGGTCAGGCCTTTAGCCACAACCAGCTTGATAACTTTCTTGGCAGCGATTTCGATGGCAGCGCCAGTCGAAGGGTTACGGCCAGTACGGGCAGGACGCTCGGTCACTTTCAGCTTGCCAATGCCTGGCAGAGTGATTTCGCCGCCGTTTTCCAGCTGATCAGCAACGATCTGGCCCAGTTGGTCCAGAGCAGCACGCGCGGTGGTTTTTGGCGCGTCGATAGCTTCAGCGATATCAGCGATCAGTTGGTCTTTAGTCAAAGCCATTGTGGTGTTCCTTCCCTATCAAATTCATATGGATTGCAGAGTGCAGTGTCAGCCGTCGAGCCCGACCGTCAT
The DNA here is from genome assembly GCF_001427465.1 of Pseudomonas sp. Root569. Taxonomy (NCBI): domain Bacteria; kingdom Pseudomonadati; phylum Pseudomonadota; class Gammaproteobacteria; order Pseudomonadales; family Pseudomonadaceae; genus Pseudomonas; species Pseudomonas sp. Root569. Next base: position 191,655 of record NZ_LMGQ01000001.1, read on the forward strand.
GGCCTGGCATCCCCGGCCATAACCACGGAGATCGGGGTTATAGATGCTTGAAACGGGGATTGGTTCGACCTGACAAATGCTGAATGCACGCTTAACGCCGAGACTTGGCGTAAGACCGGGCAAAACTAGCACAGAGACGGGGAAATATCCGCCTCAACATACCCATTTGGTCAGCTTTATCGCTCTAAACCGTGAAAAAAAGGCATATGGCCGGTCGGAGAAGGGCAAAATGCCCTTCGGGGCACGTCTTGACCAATGGGTGCGGTACACTGGGCGACTTTTCGGGGAGGCCAACCGCTCCCCCTTCAACCAGCCGAGAAGCCTATGCCGATCCGTCATTGCATCGTCCACCTGATCGACAAAAAACCCGACGGCACACCCGCAGTTCTCCACGCCCGCGACTCCGAGCTGTCCGAGTCGGCCGCCATCGAGAACATGCTTGCCGACCTCAACGAGAGCTACAACGCCAAACAAGGCAAGGCCTGGGGTTTCTTCCACGCCGAGTCCGGCGCGCACCCGTTCAGCGGCTGGTTGAAGGAATACTTTGACGGTGGCCAGGATTTCACCACTTTCAGCCGTACCGCCGTGGAGCATCTGCAGAAGCTGATGGAGGAATCCAACCTCTCCACCGGCGGCCACGTGCTATTTGCCCACTACCAGCAAGGCATGACCGACTACCTGGCGATCGCCCTGCTGCACCACAGCGAAGGCGTGGCGGTGACCGACGAGCTGGACGTGACCCCCTCGCGTCACCTGGACCTGGGCCAGTTGCACCTGGCAGCACGCATCAACGTCTCCGAGTGGCAGAACAACAAGCAGTCCAAGCAATACATCTCCTTTATCAAAGGCAAGAACGGCAAGAAGGTCTCGGAGTACTTCCGCGACTTTATCGGCTGCCAGGAAGGCGTCGACGGCCCGGGCGAAACCCGCACCCTGCTCAAGGCGTTCAGCGACTTCGTCGAAAGCGAAGACCTGCCTGACGAATCCGCCCGTGAAAAGACCAAGACCCTGGTGGACTACGCCAGCAGCCAGGCCAAGCTCGGCGAGCCCATGGGCCTGGAAGAACTTTCCGGCTTGATCGATGAAGATCGGCCAAAAGCCTTCTACGACCATATCCGCAACAAGGACTACGGCCTGTCGCCGGAAATCCCGGCGGACAAACGCACCCTCAACCAGTTCCGCCGTTTCACCGGGCGCGCCGAGGGCTTGTCCATCAGCTTTGAAGCACACCTGCTGGGCGACAAGATCGAGTACGACGAAGCTGCCGGCACCTTGATCATCAAGGGCCTGCCGACCCAACTGACCGACCAGCTCAAGCGCCGTAATTGATGCTGGGCGGGGTCTTCAAGAAAGTCCTGCTGGTATTGCTGGTGGTGGTGGTGATCCAGAACTGGGGCAAGGTCGAGCGGCTGTTCAACCCGTCCCAGGTGGTTTCGGAGCAGGTACGCAGCTCGGCGCGTGTGGTGCTTTATTCCACTGACTGGTGTGGATACTGCAAACAGATCCGGCGCTTTCTGGACCAGAAAGGCATTCCTTACCAGGCGCTGGATATCGAGAAGGACGCCCAGGCGCGCAAGGCCTATGAGGCGTTGGGTGGTGGCGGAATTCCATTTGTGGACGTCAATGGCACACTGATCCGCGACTACGACCCGGATGCGATCATGGCGGCCCTGAAATAACCCAGCTCCTGAAACACCGTGGATCAAATGTGGGAGGGGCGGTGCGACGATTCGACTTGCTCCCTCCCACATTTGGTTTCGTGGTGGTCTTAGAAGTTGGCCTCTAGAGACACCATCGCCGTGCGCTCCTCCCCTACGTTGTAATACGCCGTGCTCGGCGCCAGGCCGTTGACCGGTGTCGAGTTGAACGCCACGGTGCGGGCCGAGCTGAGGTATTCCTTGTCGAAGACGTTGAGCATCGACAAGCGCAGGGTCGCCGACTTGATGACCTTCTTGTCCACCGGCAAATAGATACCGGCATTGAGGTCAAACACCGTACGGCCTTCGATCTTCTCCTTGTTGGTCAAATCACCGTAGAAGCTGCCGACATACTTGCCCGCCACGTTGCCGTAGAACCGCGAGTCGTCATAGCCGAACACCAGGTTGAACATGTTTTCCGGTACGTTGGCCAGTTGCTTGCCAGAGGTGGGCAACAGCACATTCTTGCTGAGCAGGTCGTCCTTCTGCTCGGACTGGGTGTAGGTGTACGAGACGTAGTAGTTGAAGTTGTGGGGCAACAAACCACTCCATTCCAATTCCAGGCCTTTGTTAGCGACGCTGCCAACGTTGAGCACCATGTAGTCGCCACTGGCATCGGTGGTCGACACCTGGCGATCCTTGAAGCTGATGTAGAACAGGGTCGCGCTCAAGGCCATGTCGTCTTCGGTGTAGCGCCAGCCCAGTTCCTGGTTCCAGCTCAACTCGGACTTGAGGCTGACGGAGTCGCCTTTGTTGTACAGCACATAGTTGGGCGGCGTGCGCATGTTGCGGGTGACGTTGTAGAACGCCTGGTTACTCTCGTCGACCTGGTACTTGGCGCTGAAGCTGGGCAGGAATTGGTGGTAACGGGTGTTACGTTTTTCCGGCTTGTCGTACAGGCTGCCGAGGTTGTTGCCGTCACGTTCGACGTATTGGTAGGCCACGCCGCCGACAAAACTCAGGTCCGGCGTGGCTTGCCAGCTGTCCTGTACCCAGAGCTTTTGCGATGGGGTGACGGTGTAGTAGTGACGACCTTGTACCGTCGCACCGTTCTTGTCGACCACCTGGCCGCCGCTGTTGTAGTCGCCCCACACATCATCCGGCGCGCCCTCGCCGTTGATGCCGATAAACGGCTGGGTCTGGCGCTGGCGTGCGCGTTCATACCAGTAGCCGTAGTCCAGGCTGTGTTCTTCGTTGATGTCCCACTTCATTTTGGCCGTGACGCCGGGGCGCCAGGTCTCGGTCCACGAAGGGCGATAGTAGTTGGCCGATTGCAGGTTGCCGAGGTCGTAGTTGCCGGCTTTGTCGGATCTCGGCCCCAGGTTGGAGGCAGTCTGGCCGCTGAAGCTGCCACCGTTGGACCAGTAGTAGTACGGCGTGACCGTCAACGACAGGTTGTCTTGCAGTTGCCAGCGCTGGGTCAGCGTGGCGTTGACGCTTTCAAAGGGGTTGCGGTTGAGCTTGTAGGACGCAGACAACAAACCGGCCTTGTACACCGGGCTTTCAGCGTAGTCCTTGCGCCGTCCTTCATTGTCGAACTGCGACTTGCTCAGGCTGTTGTAGTTGTAGTTTTCCTGCTTGTTGTACTTGACCGTGGCCAACGTGGAATTGCCGTTGTCACCTTCGAACAGGCTGCTCCACTCGATTTTATCGCTGCGCAGGGTACCCTTGCCGCGCCACTTGTCACCTTCCAGGTGCGATGCCGAGACCCAGGTCTTGAGACCACCGAAATCGCCGGTATTCGCCCGAACGAAGGTCTTGCGCAGGTTATTGGTACCCAAGGTCTGCTTGGCAAAAACCCCCGCCTCCTTGGTTGGCCGCATCGTAATCATGCCGATGTTGCCGCCGCTGGAACCGATGTGCGGGCCGTCGGCCTCGGAGGAGCCCTGGGTGGCGAACACTTCGGCAAGGTTTTCCGGGTCGCCCAACTGGTTGGAATACACGCTGTAGTTGCCAGAATCGTTGATCGGCACGCCGTCCACCGACACCCCGACCTGGTCCGAACTCATGCCGCGCATAGTGAAGTTGGTGCCGCTGGTGCCGCTGGCGTCATCGCTGGAAACGTTGATGCCCGGCGTGTATTTGAGCTTGTCGATGGCGTTGGCGGTGGCCGACATTTCGTCCATGGCCTCCTTGGTCACCGTCGAGCGCGCCTTGGCACTTTCTTCGCGAATCATGTGGCCGTTGCCCAGGGTCTGCTTGCCGGCAACGTTCACCGAACCTACGTCCTGGGTGTCATCAGCCATAACCAGCGGTGCAAAGCCGCCCAGGCCCGATGCCAGAAGCAGGGCATAAAGAGAGTTGTAGTTCACGTGTAGATCCCTTACTGACATTGTTGTGTTGTATGGGGCAGAGGTGCTCTTCCTGACCACTTGCTCAGGAACCCAGGGATGATCCACGGCACGTGTAACCGTTTGGTGACAGGTTTTAGCGATTGCGATGAAGGTTCGGTGAACGGCGCTGCGTCTAGCGCAACACGATGATGCGACCCAGCAGCCTGTGTTGTTCAAAGCCCAGCACCGCTTGCAAGGCGTTCAATACCGCCAACGGGTCGTTGCTCGGGAAACTGCCGCTGACGCGTTTGGCGCCCATCTCTTCATTGAGCAGAAGCAATCGGCCAGGGTAATAACGACTCAAGTCCTGGACCACATCGGCCAGCGGCGCCTGGTAGTAGTTAAGCCAACCATCGCGCCAGGCCAGGCGGGATTCGCTGTCGACAGCGTGCATGGCATCGGCAACGCCATCGGCGTAGGCCACTTGCTGACCTGCTGTCAAAACCTGCTGCTGGCCCTGTTCCGATGGTGTGACGCCCACCCGGCCGGACAATACGGTAACCTCGGCTCCGGCCGGTTGCAGGCGCACCTCAAACTGGGTGCCCAGCACCTGCGCTTGACCACCGCCCGCCTCCACCACAAAGGACTGGCCGGTGTGTGCCACGCTGAAGAATCCCGCGCCACGCCGCAGCTGGATATGCCGTTGACCATGGCTGAAATCCACGGCAATGGCGCTGTCGGCGTCAAGGGTGACCACGGATTGATCGGTCATGGTGAAGGTCTTCACCTCCCCCGGCGCCGTCACGTAGTCAGCACCCAACTCATCGACCCAGCGCGACGGCTGCCAACCGGCGCCCATCGACACCATCGCCAGCAGGCAGGCGGCCATGGCCAGGGCGCCGGGCCAGCGCAGTACACGGGAGCGCCTGGAGGAATTCATCTTATTGAGGTAGGCCTGCAAGGCCAGCGCGTCCTCATCGGCCAGCTTGCGCGCCGGCTCTTCGCTCAGTTCCCACAGTACCTGAGCCTGGGCGTACGCCTCGGCATGCGCGCGATCAGCGCGCAGCCAGCGGCTGAACGTAGCCTGGTCGCCGCTGCTGGGCTGGTCATGCAGCAGGCTGAGCCAGTCAAGGGCGGCCTGTTCCTGGGCGGGTGTCGGCGTGATGTTCACGGTGCTTTCCCTGGCGTGCGTGGCTGCGTTGGTTCACGAAGGCTGGCCTTGCAGGCTTCGAGGGCGCGCATCATATGTTTTTCCACGGCACTTTGGGACAGCCCCATGGCCTTGGCAATTTCTGCATACTTGCGCCCGTGGATACGGTTAAGCAGGAAAATCTGGCGGGTACGCTCGGGCAAATTGCGCAGGGCGGTTTCCACGTGGCGCAGATCGTGGCCTGCCTCCAGTGCGGCCTGGGGTTCGCAGACTTGGTGATCTGATTGCTCGGGCAACCAGCCTTCGCTGCTGCGTACTCGTGCACCTTCGCTACGCAGGTGATCGATGGCGATATTGCTGGCGCAGCGCAGCAGGTAGGTGCTGAGTTCTTCAACCTGCACCAAGGGGCGACGCCAGAAGCGCAGGAACAAATCCTGCACCAGGTCGGCTGCCGTGGCGCGGCACCCGACACGGCGACTGACCAGCGCTTCCATCTGCGAACGCTGGGACAAAAACACCTGCAGGAAATGCGCGCGGCCACCGGCCGCATCGGGGTGCGGGCGGTCCTGGGGTTCCGGCGGTGGGCTGATCATCATGGCAGGCTCAGGACAGGGCTAGTGCCGCGACAGGGCTGGCCAGCAGGCTGAGGCCTGCCAGAATCAGCGCCAGCCTTGGCCGATATGGCAACAGCAGTACCAGCAACAAGGCGCTGAGCATCAACACTGCGCACCACTCGACCAGGCCCTGGCTCCAGCCTGCGGCCAGCACCGCCGGCCAGATCGCGGCAATCAGCAGCAACCAGCCACCCAGCCGCAGCCCCAAGCGCCGCTTCGACGTGAGTTTGCTGTGCAGCAGCTCGCCGTGATGACGGTCGGTGGACAGGCACAGCGCGGTAAACCCGGCGTAGCACATCAGCAGCGCGAGGAGCATCAGCCGGCCTCCTGCTTGAGCGTCAACCCACGCGCACGTTCGGCTTTGGGTTGCGACGCGGTACGGCGTTGCATCTTCCACGCCGCCCAGGCAAAGAACACACCGCTGGCCAGGCAGGTCAGGTCGAAGCCGGCCATGGCCCAGTCGCCGTTCATCAGCGAGACGCCCAAATGCTGCGTGGTGGTCATTGCGTTAAGCAGCGGGATCGCCACAAACAGCAGCGCGCCGATGCTCAGTTGTTCGACCCAGCCTCGACGACCGCGACGCAGCATCGCGTGCAACAAACTCAGGCCCCAGGCGACAAAGAAGGCTTGCACCTCCCAGTCAGAGCGCGCGGCGAAACTTACCGGCAACAGGCGGTTGGCCCAGAAAAACGCGGCGATGGCGATCATCAAGCCAGACATGCTGGCGATATTCAGCACCTCTACCAGGCGCAATTCAAACGGCATCACTGCGCTCTTGGCGTGCTTGAGCTGACGCTTGCCGAGCCAGATCACCAGCCCTGTGCCGATCATCGCCGTGCCCGCCAACCCGCAGATAAAGTACAGCCAGCGCAGTACCGGGCCGGCAAAATGGCCCATGTGCAGGCCGTAGAAACTGCCACCGACGACCGCCGGCAGGGACGGCTCGCCACTAACCCGCAACAACTCGCCGGTGGTGCCATTGAACGACACGGTATTGCCGAAATCATGCACCACGCTATCGGAGCCGGCGCGGAACACGTTGACCGACGCGTTCACATCCCCAGGGTTGTTGACTGCCACCCGTCCCACATGGCCGCCCGCCCACTGCTGCCGCGCCTGCTGGTACATCGGCAATAACGGCAGCAACTGGCCCGGTTGGCCGAGGGCCGGCGGGTTGTCGGTGTTGGGAAACAGCTCTTTGAAGAATGCCCGGCTGTCGTCGCCATAGGACGCCATGATCGGCGCCGGCATCACCATGCTCATGAAAATCACCAGGCTGCTGTAGGTGATCATCAGATGAAATGGCAGCACCAGCACGCCCACCGCGTTGTGCCCGTCCAGCCAGGAACGCTGGCCTTTGCGCGGGCGGAAGGTGAAGAAGTCCTTGAAGATTTTCTTGTGGGTGATGATGCCGGTGATCAGCGCGACAAACATCACCATGGCGGCGATGGTCGACAGCCAGCGGCCCCACGGGTAAGGCATTTGCAGTTGGAAGTGGAAACGATAGAAGAACTCGCCGCCCTTGCTGTCGCGGGCCTGCACCGGTTGGCCGCTGACCGGGTCGAGGATTTTCTGGATGAAGGTGCCGCGTTTGCCCGGCTCGGCCTTGTCTTGCCACATCACCGACAAGCCTGGGTCGCGGCTGGTCGGCAAGCTGATGAACCAGCTCGCCGCAGTCGGCGCCTGTTGTTGCAGGTAGCTTTGGGCCACGGCAAGGCTGCGCCCGTCATCCAGGGGATGGGCCTGCACTTCGGGCTGCATCCAGTGGGTGATTTCGTCTTTGAAATAGGCCAGGGTGCCGGTCAGGAAAATCGCGAACAGCAGCCAGCCGAAGATCAACCCGGCCCAGGTATGCAGCCAGGCCATGGCTTGGCGAAAACCCTCCTTCATGTGCGCACCATCCACAAACCTACGCCGGCCAGGGTGGCAAACAGCGCGCTTGGCAGCATCACCCCCGCCCAGGCACGCCACGCAGTGCGGCAGGCAAAGCACCAGAGCACCGCCAGCAGGTAGAACACAAACGAGCTCATCATGCCGGTGACCACCGCGTCGGCACGCGATGTGGGCATCCACAACGCCAGGCAGATGGCGGCCAGGGATGCCATCAGGTAGCCGCCGATAACAGCCGCCAGCACACGCGAGGTGACGGCGAGGCGGTAGGAAACGGGCAATGAGGTTTTGCTTTTCATGCGGCAGACGCCAAGCTGATCAGCGCGCAATATTAATGATAAATATTCTCATAAGCAAAAGAGAACGGATGAATCACCTGCCGTGACGGATTGCCGAACCTCGTCGTCGCCCCTACAATGCGAACAATTCTTGTTCTCTAAAGCATGGCGATGCTTACGGAGTGATCGCGTTGCAGCCGTCCAATACCGTCGAAGTTCTGTACAACGACCATTACCACTGGCTCACCGGCTGGTTGCGACGCAAGCTCGGCTGCCCGGAAAACGCCGCCGACCTGGCGCAGGACACCTTCATCCGCGTGCTCAGCGCAAGGGACACCCCGACCCTGATCGAACCCCGCGCCTTCCTCACCACCGTGGCCAAGCGCGTATTGTTCAACTTCTATCGCCGCCAGGACCTGGAGCGCGCCTACCTCGATGCCTTGGCGCAAATGCCCGAGCACGTCGCACCGTCGGAAGAAGACCGCGCAATCATCCTGCAAACCCTGCTGGAGCTGGACCAACTGCTCGATGGCTTGCCCAGGCTGGTCAAGCGGGCCTTCCTGCTCGCCCAGCTCGATGGCCTGACCTACGCGCAGATCAGCGCTGAACTGGGCATCTCCATCGCCACCGTCAAGCGCCACCTGACCAAAGCGGCCATGCGCTGTTACTTCGCGTTATGAACGTCTCCAGCCAAGTCGCCGAACAAGCCGTGCACTGGCTGCTGGAAATGCAGCAAGGCGCGCTCACTCCACGCCAGCAAGCAGCCTGGCAACAATGGCTGAATGCCCACAGCGAGCACCAGCGCGCCTGGGAACAGATCCAGCAGGTCAACCAACGCCTACGCGGCATGCCCTCGCCCCTGGCCCACGCGGCGTTGAATGCCCCCACCCTGCGCAGCCGGCGCCAGGCGCTGAAGTTGCTGCTGATCCTGGGCGCCGGTTCGGCAGCAGTTTGGAGCCTGCGCCAGCAACATATCCTGCCACCGCTGAGCGCCGACTATCGCAGTCCGGTGGGCCAGCGTCGCACCGTGCAACTGGCCGATGGCAGCCAGTTGAAACTCAACACGGGCAGCGCAGTGGATGTGCATATCGATGGGCAGCAACGGCTGATCCGCCTGCTCGAAGGCGAAATTCTGCTGACCGCCCATGCAGGCGATACGCCGTTGCGCGTGCTGACCGGCCAGGGCCTGCTCAGCAGCCAGGCGGCGCGCCTGAATGTGCGCCAGTTCAACGACCATACCCAACTCGCAGTGCTGGCTGGTCAGGTCGAGGTCACGCCCAATAATTACGGTGGCTTGCCACTGAACGTAGCGGCCGGGCACCAGATGAATTTCACCCGCAAAGGCTGGGACACCCCGCGCCCGACCGACGCCAACAGCGGCGCCTGGGCCGACGGTATGCTGGTGGCCGCGCATATGCGCCTGGAAGACTTTCTCAGCGAACTGGGGCGTTATCGCCGCGGCCAGCTGCATTGCGACCCGCAAGTGGCGAACCTGCTGCTGTCCGGCAGCTACCCGCTGGATGACAGCGAACGCATCCTCGACCTGCTGGAAGTCAGCCTGCCGGTGAAAGTGCGGCGCTTTACCCGCTATTGGGTGACCGTGCAGGCACGTGCCTGAATTTATTTTGCGTTTAAGTGAGCCGTTTTCCGCACCTGGCGTGACAGAGAAGGAAAGCCACCTTGATCCTTCCTTCTCAGGACCGCCTTCATGCCCCAGCAACCGACGCTTCTCGCCCGCACCTTGCGCCAACTCCTATTGGGCGCCAGCCTCAGCCTGACCGTCCTTCCCCCCGCGATGGCTGCCGACACCAAGACCTACCACATCGCGCCGACCACCCTGGAAGCGGCCCTGAATCAATTTGGTCGCGAAGCCGGGGTGCTGGTGTCTTTCGGTTCCGAAGTGACGGCCGGCATGCAAAGCCGCGGCCTGTCGGGCAATTACAGCGCCGCCGACGGCCTGCAGAAATTACTGGAAGGCACCGGCCTGCAAGCCCGGGCCGAAGGTGACAATGCCTACAGCCTGCAACCGACCGGCGTCACCGCCCCCCTTGAATTGCAAACCTCCAACGTGGTCGGCGACTGGCTCGGTGACGCAGCGCAAACCAACGTGTTCGAACACCCCGGCGCCCGTGACGTTATCCGCCGTGAAGAGTTTGAACGCCAAGGCGCAACCCAGGCACGCGATGTGCTCAACCGCATCCCCGGCGTCAATGCCCCGGAAAACAACGGCACCGGCAGCCACGACATGGCGTTGAACTTCGGCATTCGCGGGCTCAACCCGCGCCTGGCGTCGCGCTCCACGGTATTGATGGATGGCATCCCGGTGCCTTTTGCGCCCTACGGCCAGCCACAGTTGTCCTTTGCGCCGATCAGCATGGGCAACATGGACGCGGTGGATGTGGTACGCGGCGGCGGTGCGGTGCGCTACGGCCCGCAGAACGTCGGTGGCATCGTCAACTTCGTGACCCGCGCTATCCCGGATGCGCCCACGGTCAAGGGCGGGTTGCAGACCGAGACCAGCCCGTCTTCCAGCCACGATGGCTTCAAGACCACCGGCAACCTGCTGGCCGGCGGCACTGCCGACAATGGCCTGGGCGGCGCGCTGCTGTACTCCGGCACCCGCGGCGGCGACTGGCGCGAAAACAGCAATACGCGCATCGACGACCTGATCCTCAAGGGCAAATACCAACTGGACGACGCCAACAGCTTCAACGCCATGGCACAGTACTACGAAGGCCAGGCCGATATGCCCGGCGGCTTGAACGTCAAGGATTACAAAGCCGATCCATACCAGTCCACCCGCCCCTACGACAAGTTTTGGGGCCGCCGTACCATGTTCAACGTCGGCTATCGCTACGAGCAGGACCGTCGCGAATTCACGGTCAACAGCTTCTTCACCAAGACCCTGCGCAGCGGTTATCTGGACCAGGGCAGCTTCCTGTCGCTGTCGCCACGCGAATATTGGGTACGCGGCCTCGAGACCCGATTCGCCCAGGGTTTCGACCTCGGCCCCACGAGTCATGAAGTGGGCGTCGGCTACCGCTACATCAATGAAGCCGGCCACGAACTGCGCTACCGCACGCCAATCGCCGCCAATCAGCAAATCCCCACCACCGACAGCCGCAACGACCGCGACACGCGCGGTGGCACCGAAGCCAATGCGTTCTTCATCGACGACCGCATTGATATCGGCAAGTGGACCATCACCCCGGGCATCCGCTACGAGATGATCGAGTCCCAGCAGACCAACAACCTGAGCAACGTCAAATACAAGGGTGACTACAACACCGCGCTGCCGGCGCTGAACGTGCTCTACCACCTCACCGACGACTGGAACCTCTACGCCAACACCGAAGGCTCATTCGGCAGCGTGCAGTACAGCCAGATGCCCAACCGCGTGAACAGCGGCGAAGTCAAACCGGAAAAAGCCCGCACTTGGGAGCTCGGCACGCGCTATGACAACGGCACGCTGCGTGCTGAAATCGGCGCGTTCCTAATCAACTTTGACAACCAGTACGACAGCAACCAGACCAACGACACGGTGATCGCCCGTGGTGAGACGCGCCACCAGGGCATCGAGTCGAGCATCAACTACGCCCTCGACGGCCTGAGCCCGGCGCTGGCGGGTTTCGATGTGTATGCCACTTATGCCTATGTTGACGCGACCATCCGCGAAGACGGCCCGAACAAAGGCAACCGCGTGCCCTTCTCGTCCAAGCACAAAGGCACTCTCGGTGTGGGTTACACCGACGGCCCGTGGAAGCTGAATGTGGACAGCAGCTACCAGAGCAGCCAGTTTGCCGACAATGCCAACACCCAGGCCGAAAGCGCCGACGGTGCCAATGGGCGCATCCCCGGCTACATGCTGTTCAGCAGCCGTGCGGCCTATGACTTCGGCCCGCAACTGTCGGATTTGAATGTGGCGGTGGGGGTGAAGAATATCTTCAACAAGCAGTACTACACCCGCTCGTTTGACGATAACAACAAGGGCAAGTACGTGGGTGAGCCGCGTACGGTGTATGTGCAGACGTCCATTGCGTTCTGATCTGCCTCCAACCTGCAGACCGTAACAAATCCAAATGTGGGAGGGTGCTTGCCCCCTCCCACATTTGATATTCAGTGTGTCCAGGATTGAAGTACATCCGAGGGTCTAGCTACCCGCCAGGCAACTGGGCGTACCCGCCACCAACGCATCGATGGCACACCGCGTCTTGGCCGGCATATGCACCGCCGTCGGCCAGACTACATGGATAGGCGCCGGCTGCTCGCGATAGCTTGGCAACACTGCCTGCAATTGCCCGCGCAACGCATAGTGGGCGATCAACCAACTCGGTAACCAGGCCAGCCCTACGCCCGCGATGACCGCATCGGCTACCGCTTGGAGATCATCCAGCACCAACAGCGAGGCCAGGTGCGAGCGATGCGTGGTGTTGCTGCGATACGCGATGCCGCGATGAACGGTCAGGTCTTCCATACTTTCAATGCTCCCCCTGCGCTGCAGATACGCCGGTGACGCCGCCAGCCCCATGACCTGCTGTCCCAGGCGGCGTGCACTCAGGCGGTCGGTATCCGGCAACGTGCCGATCCGCACGGCCATATCGAAGCCCTCCTGTGCCAGATCAATCATGCGGTCGGAGAAGCAAATCTCGATTTCCAGTTCAGAGTAACGCTCCATCAAGCCCCACAACGCCGGAGCCGCATAGTGGTGCCCGAAAGCCAACGGCACGCTCGCCCGTAACCGCCCGCGTGGTTGTTGCCGACCACTTTCGAGCACCGATTCGGCGGCTTCCAGTTCGGCCAAGGCGCGCAGGCAATGCTCGTAGTACGCCTGCCCGTCCTCGGTCAATCGTTGGCGGCGCGTGGAGCGCTGCAGCAGACATGTGCCAAGCCGCGCCTCCAGGCGCGCCAAGCCTTTACCGACGGCCGAGCGCGTGAGGTTCAGGCGCTCGGCGGCTTCGGTGAGGTTACCGCTCTCGACAATTTGCAGAAACAGCTCGACGCCATCAAAACGCGGGGTGGCCATGAGTCAATTGTCGCCTGTGATTCCCTTATTAATGGAAAACTTATCACAAATAACGAATCTGGTTCCCGAGAGAATAGAACCCTCCCCTATTCAAAAGGAACCTGTCATGCCGCCCGCCGCTGCTGTATCGGCCCTCCACCCGCCAAGCACCACCAGAAATGGCTTGGCCCTCACCGCCGTCTGCCTGGTAGCCCTGATGTTCGGCCTGGAAATCTCCAGCGTGCCGGTCATCCTGCCGACCCTTGAACAGCAACTCGGCACCGGTTTCCAGGACGCCCAATGGATCATGAATGCCTATACCCTGGCTTGCACCAGTGTGCTGATGGCGGCGGGTACCTTGGCCGATCGCTTCGGCCGTCGGCGCGTACTGGTGCTGTGCCTGTGGCTGTTCGGCCTGGCCTCGCTGGCCTGTGGGCTGGCGGACAATGCGTCGACGCTGATCGTGGCGCGGTTCGTACAAGGCATTGGTGCTGGTGCGATGATGATTTGCCAGTTCGCCATCCTGTCCCATCAGTTCCGCGAGCCGGCGGCGCGAGCGCGAGCCTTCGCGATATGGGGAGTGATTGCCGGCGTGGGCCTGGGTTTCGGGCCGATGGTCGGGGCATTAATCCTGGCCGTGGCGGACTGGCGCTGGGTGTTCCTGGTCCACGTACCGCTGACCCTGTTCACTTTGGTGCTGCTGCATGCCAGCGTGCAGGAATCCCGTGACCCGGCCAGTCATCGCCTGGACATCGCCGGGATGCTGACCTTGACGCTGACGGTGTTCGCGCTGGTGTACTTCATCACCCAGGGCAGCGAGTATGGTTTTGACACCCCGGCGATGCTCGGCTGGGCCGGCCTGTCCTTAATAGGCATGCTGCTGTTCATCCTGATCGAACGGCGCAGCCCACACCCGATGTTCGATTTCTCGGTATTCCGTATCCAGCGCTTCAACGGTGCGTTGATGGGCTCGATCGGCATGAACTTCAGCTTCTGGCCGTTCATGATTTACCTGCCGTTGTACTTCCAGGCAGGCCTGGGCTACGACACGCTGACCACTGGCGCCGCCCTGCTCGCCTACACCTTGCCTACCTTGCTGGTGCCGCCGCTGACCGAACGCCTGGCCCTGCGTTTCGGCGCCGAACGCATCATTCCGCTGGGCCTGGGTACGATGGGCGCGGGGTTCCTGGCCATGGCCGCCGTCAATGTCGTCGCACAACCAAGCACCGCACTGGTGTTGCTCAGTTGCGTGATCGCCGGCATTGGCCTGGCGTTGACCAACTCGCCCACCACCAACACCACCACCGGGGCCGTCTCGGCTGACCGTGCGGGCATGGCGTCGGGCATCGACTTCAGCGCACGACTGATCACCCTGGCACTCAACATTGCGTTGATGGGCCTGGTGCTGTTGCTGGGGATCAGCCACCACCTGGCCAATGTGCTGCCTGACAACACGGCATTGGAGTGGGCAGCGCTCAGCCAGCATATTGCAGCAGGCAAGCTGAACGCGCCGGGGCTGTCCGCCGTTGATGCGCAGACGGCACTGCGCACCGGCGCCGGTTGGGCCATGCTCTTTGCGGGCTTGGGGGCTTGCGGATTAGCCGCGCTGAGCCGGTATTTCTTCAGGCTCCGTGGCTGAACGAAAACGGGCCTGCATATGCAGGCCCGTTTTCAGTGGGGGTTTAAAAAACGGTCAGCCGTTGATTGCAGCGTTTTCGTTTTCCAGGAATTCCTCTTCAAGCGCGTCTTCATTCACTTTGTTGATTGGCTGGGTTTTCGCAGCAGCGCGAGGCTTGCCTTGCAGTTTGCCAAACAGGTGTTCCAACGCATGGTCCAGCTTGGTGGCGGCGCCATCGATCGCTTGTTCCAGCGTATCGGCTTTATGGCACACGGAAACCGGTTGATGGCCCTTTGGCCGTGCTTCCAGGCGGCAACTTAAATCGTGGGGACCGGGCTTGTCGCCGTTCTCATCCCGCAGGTAGACCTCAACACGGGTCAGGTCTTCTTCATAACGTTCGAGCGTGCTCTCAATGGTAGTACGTACCCACTCCTCCAGTCGGATGCTGCTTTCAATATGGTTATCGCTATTGACTTGGATTTGCATAGTTCTTCCCTTATTTCAGCTAGCTCGCCAGAGGTCACAAACTGCAACACCGGGGTGGTGAAACCATGACCTCCTGATTACACAATTGAGCACCTGCTGAAACAATTCAACCCCTTTGCAAAGATAAATCCTACATTACAAATTAACCCTGACGACGGGCAAAAACGCTGGTAGGGTGGGGAGTTAGTTACATCTTCTTACGACCAACCAATCTCATAATTGCGCCTCTGCCAAAGGGTGCAAAACGCGAAAAACCCCTGCTTCCTCTACCAGCCAATCATGCACCGCACGCACGCCCGGATGGTTCAACGCACCTGGCGCGTACAGCAGCACGTAGCGTTTATGGTTGGGCACGGCCACGCCGAATGGCACGATCAGGGTGCCGCGCTCCAGTTCATCATTGAGCAAGGTGCGCCGCGCAATTGCCACGCCCATGCCGGCAATGGCGGCTTCGATGGTCAAGTGATTGCGATTGAAGGTATGCCCGCGCCGCACATCCGCACCGTGATAGCCGATGGCATTCAGGTAAAACTCCCACTCGGCATATTCATAACTCCCACGCCAGGCGGTGATGTCGTGTAGCAGTGGGAAGTGCGCGAGGTCAGCCGGGCCGTGCAACGGTGGCCGGCCACGCAACAAGCTGGGCGCGCATACCGGGAATATCTGCTCGTCCAGCAGGGCTGTGGATAACAAGCCGGGGTAGCTGCCGTCGTTCAGGTCAATAGCAAGGTCGAAATCACCTTCATGCAAGGCGATGCTGCTGTCCTCGGCGACCAGGCGCAATTGAATATCCGGAAAACGCTGCTGCAAACGCGGCAGGCGCGGGGTCAGCCACTTGCCGAGAAACGACGGGATCGAACGCAAGCGTAAGGTGCCGCTGATCATTCCCGCGTCCAGGTGCCGCAATTCCGCATCAATGCTGCCATAGGCCTCCCCCACCACGGCCGCCAGGCGCTGCCCCTCAGCGCTGAGCTCCACCCCGCGCGCACGCCGATGAAACAACCGAAACCCCAGGCGTTCCTCCAGCTGGCGAATCTGCTGGCTCACCGCACCTGGTGTGATGTGCAGTTCTTCGGCGCAGCGGGTGAACGACAGGTGCCGTGCAGCGCAGGAGAAAACATGCAACCAGACATAGGTCTGGCCATTGAGGGGGCGGGTCATAGGGTTTAGTCCTGCTAAAGGGTGTCTTAGAACAATTCGTTGGTCAGTGTCGATCTATAGGCTCAGTATCGCCCTAATTGCGCTCGTCCTACAAAACATGGCAGCGATTTCTACTCCATTGCTTGTAAGGGTTTAGCATGGCTATCAGTGTTTTCGATCTCTTCAAAGTGGGCATTGGCCCCTCCAGCTCCCACACCGTCGGCCCGATGCGCGCTGCGGCAACATTCGCCCAGGCGTTGGTCGACCAGCAGTTGCTCAGCCAGACCCGCCGCGTCGAGATACGCCTGTACGGCTCGCTGTCCGCCACGGGCATCGGCCACGCCACCGACCGCGCCTGTGTCATGGGCCTGATGGGCGAATGGCCGGATAAGGTCGACCCCACCTCGATCAATGCACGCATCCAGCAGCTGCGCGAGTCCGGCCAATTACTGCTTGCGGGTTCCCAGGAAATTGCCTTCAACTGGCAAACCGACCTCCTGCTATTGGATGAAAGCCTGCCTTACCACCCCAACGCCATGTCCTTGCACGCCTATGGCGACGACGGCTTATTGAGCGAGCAAACCTATTACTCGGTTGGCGGTGGCTTCATCATCGAAGCTGCAGAGGCCGCCTCGGGCATTGCCCCGACCAGCGATGTGCAATTGCCCTACGACTTTTCCAGCGCGGTGGAACTGCTGGCCCTGTGCAACAAGCACGGCCTGCGGGTTTCCGAACTGATGATGGCCAACGAACGCGCGTGGCGCAGCGACGAAGAGATCCGCAGCGGCCTCTTGCATATCTGGTCGGTGATGCGCGACTGCGTGGAACAGGGCCTGCGTGATGAAGGCATCCTGCCCGGTGGCCTGGATGTGCCACGTAGGGCGGCAAAATTGCACCGCAGCCTGTTGGAAATTGGCAAACCCAACGTCATCACCTCGACCCTGTCGGCGATGGAGTGGGTCAACCTGTTCGCCCTCGCCGTCAACGAAGAAAACGCCGCCGGCGGGCGCATGGTCACCGCGCCGACCAATGGTGCAGCGGGGATCATCCCGGCGGTGCTGCATTACTACATGAAGTTCAACCCTGATGCGTCCGATGACGACGTAGTAAATTTCTTCCTGGCCGCTGCCGCCGTCGGCATTCTCTGCAAGAAAAACGCCTCGATCTCCGGCGCCGAAGTCGGTTGCCAGGGTGAAGTCGGTTCGGCCTGCGCCATGGCCGCCGCCGGGCTGGCCGATATACTCGGCGCCACCCCGGAGCAACTGGAAAACGCCGCCGAAATCGGCCTGGAACACAACCTCGGCCTAACCTGCGACCCGGTTGGCGGCCTGGTGCAAGTGCCGTGCATCGAGCGCAACGCCATTGCCGCGGTCAAGGCGATCAACGCCACGCAAATGGCCCTGCGCGGCGACGGCAAGCACTTCATTTCCCTCGACCGGGTGATCCGCACCATGCGTGATACCGGCGCCGACATGCATGACAAATACAAAGAAACGTCACGGGGCGGCCTGGCGGTCAGCTGGGTGGAGTGCTGATTAGGGCACTCCTACCCGAGCATCCCGACTGCGCTGTCTGCGATCATTTTCTCAGCGTTGCCCTGAAACAGTTCACCGCCCCCAATAGCCACACAGAACAAATGTGGGAGGGGGCTTGCCCCCGATAGCTGTGTGTCAGCCAATAAATACTTGGCTGAAAGACCGCTATCGGGGGCAAGCCCCCTCCCACATTAAAACTTCAGCGCTTGTACGGCACGAGGCTTGCTGTAGAACTTACGAGGAAAACGGACTTTGGCCGATGGTCAGGCAATGCGAACTAATCCCGACACCGGCCGTCAATGACTGCATGTTCTTATCAGGCGGTAACGCACCATGGACAACCCTTTTCAGATCATCACCGATACCTTCAGCCCCCAATACCGCGTTAACCTGAGCATCCAGCGGCTGGACGGCAGCATCATGCTCACCCTGTCGGATGAAACCGGCGTGGTGGCCAAGCGCATGATCAGCGCCGAACAGCGCAACGACCCGCAAAGGCTGCGACGCCTGGTACAGAGCATCCAGTTCGGCATCGCCATCGAGCAGGGCCATAGCGCCGTGGAAATCCTCGAACTGATGACGGACGGCGACAACCACAAACTCCTGCAGCAACCGCCCGCCCGTACCCTGCCGTTCAGCGTCGGGCTTTAAAGCTCACCTTTCTCGGTTTCAAGGCTCGCCTCGCCCTTGCGACGCGGGCCTTCGACCTTCACCGAAGGGAAAGCCGACGACGCGTAGCGCACCACCAGGATGGCAAACGCCAACAGCAGGATGCCACCGCACAGGTAGATGATGCCGATATCCGGCGGGTTGTGGTGTGACACGTTGGAGATCAGCAGGCGCGTCAGCGCGGTGATCGCCACGTAGATCAGGAAGCGCACGGGCATGTGGTTGGTCTTGAAGTAAATCCCCACCATCGCGCCCAATTCCAGGTAGATGAACAGCAGCAAGATGTCATCGATCTTGATGTGCCCGTTCTCCAGCATCCCCAGAAATTCCATCACCGCTGCCCAGGCGGTTACCGCTCCGATGGCAAACAGCGCCAGGTAGTGGAACGACTCTACAAACAGATTGCCCAGGGACTCGGCCAGCCCATGGACTTGCTGGCGCAGCCTTTCGGCCCAGTTGATTTTCACGATGGTGTTTCCTTAGGTCGGCTCGACCGGATAATGCGGGTTGGACGTGACGGTTGTTCTGCATGCAGAAACAAGGCCATAGGCAGGATAGTGAGATGGTGGCCGAGTGACACGAGGCACTTAATTGTGCTCGGATCGTTCCCACGAGTGTGAGAACGATCGGGCCTTAGCATCAAGTTGGTGCGACTTGCTCCAGCGCGCGCTCGACCAGCAGACCGCCCATTTCAATCAACTGATGAATTGCCAGGACCAGGCTTTGCTGCGGACCTTCAAGGTCGAATGCCAGCTTATTGGCCATCTCACAGGCACTGCTCAGCGTTTCGCTGGCGTTTGCGAGTAAGGTCTCTGTGTCTGCCTCAGGTGTGACACTGAATAGCACCGACTCAGTAGGCGGGGGGTTGGGTGTGTGTTTTTTCATGGCCTAGTTCCTTAGTTAAGAAACCATCACCGGCTGCCGCCAAGCAGATTGGGTGACGGATTGCACAAGGTTGGCGGACCGGCAAGGAACACCCCGGCACCCCGAAGGGTCCATGCGCAACCCGCCATGGCAGAAGAATGCTAATGCAAAAATCCAACATTCTTACAGGGGGGGTCGTTGCGCTTCCTTGTTGGGCCGCCAAGCCCACTCGCTGCAAATGCAGCGCCCGAGGAAGGTAAGCCACCGGACAATTCCAGCGCAACCCCGGCAAGTTGTCAGAAATTTCCGGTGTAGCAAACCCCCATTTCCCAACTACATTAAAAACCTACTATCCAAACCCCAACGTTTGGCTTATCCTTTTCGCTGTATATAAATACAGTAGTCGCAAAAGACAACTATCGTGAAGGCATGTGAGGTGGTGAATGGCCGTCGAAGTGGTATACCGCAGCAGCCGAGATCTGGAGCGTTTGTTCATGGATAAAGCCGAAGCTGACCGTCATGACAAAATGCTGGAACTCGCTGAATTGCTGGCAGAAGTGTTGCAAAAAGCCGTGCCGTCGCTGAGCGAGCAGCAGGTGGAAGAAGCCGGGATCTACATGGCGAAGAACCGCGATGTATTTGCCAAGGCGTTCAAGAGCCAACCGGACGCGCTGTCCGAGTTGCTGAACCCGGCGGCAGAGTAAAGCCCGAATTGAACAGGCCCTGAATCATCGATTCAGGGCCTTTTTAATGCCTGGGCTATTTGTACAGCAGGCGTTCGGCCAGCTCGTCGGCCACCCGTGCCGGGGAGCGTTTTTCGGCTTGGGCGTGGGCGAAGATTTCGGTCAGGCGCGTGCCGATGTTCGACAGGTGCGCGGTGATGCCAGGCAAGTCCGTGCCGGCGTGTTTGAGGGCGACGTAGATCAGGCCACCGGAATTGATCACGTAGTCCGGGGCGTAGAGGATGCCACGGCCTTCCAACTGGTCGGCGATGTCCAGGTTGGTCAGTTGGGCGCTGGCCGAACCGGCCACCGCGGCGCAACGCAGCTGACCAACGCTGCTGCGGTTGAAGACAGCACCCACGCCGCAGGGCGCGAGGATGTCGCAGGGGGTGCTGAGCAAGGCGTCGTTGGCGATGGGGTGGGCGCCCAGTTGCTCCATGGCCAGCTGCACCTTGCCGTGATCAATGTCGCTGACCAGCAATTCGGCACCGGCGGCGTGCAGTTGCTCGGCCAGGGCATAACCGACGTTGCCCAGGCCCTGCACCGCGACGCGCAGGCCCTCGAGGTTGTCGCTGCCCAGGCGCGCCATGGCGGTGGTGCGGATGCCGGCGAAGACGCCCATGGCAGCATGGGGCGCAGGGTCGCCGGCGGCGGTGGTACTGGTGACGAAGCGGGTGTGCTGGGCGATACAGTCCATATCGGCGACTGAGGTGCCGCTGTCGATGGCGGTGATGTAGCGGCCATCGAGTTTTTCGATACAGCGGCCAAATGCTTCGAACAGGGCCGCACGACTTTCCACGTGCGCAGGACGCATGATTACCGCAGTAGCGCCGCCCACCGGCAGCCCAGCCAACGCGGCCTTATAGCTCATGCCTTGGGCCAGCCGCGCAGCATCGGCCACGGCACTTTCATCGTCAGGGTAAGCAAGGTAGCGACAACCGCCCAAGGCAGGCCCGCGGCGACTGTCGTGGATGGCAATGATCGCCTTCAACCCGGTCACCGGGTCGACGCTCAGGTGCAGCGATTCCAGGCGGGTGCTGTGCATGAGCGCAAACATCTTCGAGCTCCCGAATCACTTCTGGTAGTGGGCCAAGTATAGGCCGGCGGTAGAAAACTGCTGGATTGCACTGGAATAAGCCGCGCTGTTTCGTGGGATCTACGACATAAGAGCGCGGGATATTTCTTAAGACGCTGGACGAAAATTCCCTGCAAGGCTAAAACAGGGCATCCGCCGGAGAACGCAATGAATCCCCGCACCGCCTTTTTCGCCTGCCTGGACCGTTCACCCCCTGCGCTGTTCGAAGCGGCGCTGTGGATTGCTGCCGAACACGACGCCAGTGTGCAGCCACTGTTGATCCTGCAGGATCTCACCGCGCTACAACAACAGGTCAGCCTGGGCATGCCCATGTTGCCGGCGGACGAGCTGGGCCAACCGCTGCTGCGGCGCATGAATGACCTCGGGTTCGCCCAGGATGACCACACCCCGTTGCGTCCCGCTGCCGTATTGCTCGACAAGGTGCTGCAACGCAAACGCGGGCAGCCCTTGGCCATGGGCCTGATCGCGTTGGAAATGGCGCGGCGCCTGGATATCCCCATGGTCGGTGTGAACTTCCCGGGCCACTTCCTGCTGCGGGTGCCCGGTACCGATCACCTGCTCGACCCGTGCGGTGGACGGCGCCTGTACCCCAATGACTGTCGCGAGCTGCTGCACCGGCAATACGGGCCGAAACTCAAGTTGCAGGCCGACCACCTGCATACCGCCGAACCACGGGCGATTCTGCAACGCTTGTCGCGCAACCTGCGCCAACTGCACCTTTCCAACGACGAACCGCTGGCCGCTTTGGTAGACGCCGAGCGCGTGCTGGAACTGGGCAGTGCCAACGCCGCCGACTACCTGGCGCGGGCCAGCCTGTACCAGCGCTTGGACTGCCCGAGTGCTGAACGCTTTGACCTGGAACATGCGCTGATGCTCAGTGATGACCCCATCCAGCGTCTGCGCCTGACCGAGCGGCTGGGGCACCTGCCGCCCAATTCAGTGGTGCATTAGGACGCCTTGAGAATGTCGTTATGCGCCGGGTCTATGGGTTCGCTCACGCCCGGCGAGCGCACCTGGATAATCAACAGCGCCGCCATCACCGCCGGAATCGCGCAGAAAAAGAAAATCTGCTGCACCGGTATATGCATCGCCAGCAACAGGCTGCCAAACAACGGCCCCAGAATTGACCCGAACCGCCCCACACCCAATGCCCAGCCCGTGCCGGTGGCGCGCACCTGCGCCGGGTAGAAATTGCTCGCAAACGCATTGAGGGTCAGTTGCCCGCCAATGATGCAGAACCCGGCGGCAAACACGCAGGCCACCAGGTAGCGTGGGTTGTCGTGGTTCAAGCCCAGCAGGACGGTGCACAACGCCGCTGCCGCCAGTACGCCGCACAGCAGCCGCACTTTGCTTTTCAGGCGGTCGGCAAACCAGGCCATGAGGATCGCGCCCAAGGTGCCGGCGAACAGGAACATGGAGGTGACCAGGTTGGCTTCATTCAGCGCCAGGCCGCTTTCGAGCAGCAGTGAAGGCAACCAGCTGATCATGAAGTACAGCAGGATCAGGCTGACAAAAAAGGTCGCCCAGATCAGCAACGTCGGGCGCGCGTAACCATTTCGGAACAGTTCCACCACCGTGAACTTACTGCCCTGCTCCCGCAGGTTTTCGGCTTCGCTCGCGAGTGGCGGTTGCCAGTCGGGCAACATGCGCGCCGTGACCTTGCGCAATCGCAGGTACGGCGGCTTATCGCGTAATAGACGCGGCAGGGATTCCGGTAACAGCCACATCAGGAATGGAAACAGCAACAACGGCGTCACACCGCCGGCCAGGAATACCGCCTGCCAACCAAAGCCGTCGATAAAGCCGGCGGCTACAAACCCGCCCGCCGCGCCGCCGAACGAAAAGCCACACGCGGCCAAGGTCACCATCAAGGTGCGCAAGCGAGGCGGCGAATATTCCGACATCAATGCCATGGCGCTGGGCATAGCACCGCCCATGCCGATGCCGCAGATAAACCGCGCCGTCATCAGGGTGGTCAGGGAATTGGCAAATACCATCAGCACTGTGAGGCTGGCGTAGATCAGCACACAGGCCAGCAAAATACGTCGCACGCCAAACCGATCCGCCAGCGGCGTCACCAGCAGTGAGCCCAGGGTCAGGCCGAGCAGGTTGGCACTGAAGACCGGGCCGAACGCGGCTTTTTCCAGGCCCCAATCCTTGGCCAGCGCCGGCACCACATAACCCAGCACCTGGGCATCATAGCCATCGGTGACCAGTAGCAGTGCCAGCAACAGGAGAATCAACCATTGATAGCGCGACACCGGGCGGGCGTCGAGTGCCGCGCGAAAGCTGGCAATCTGATTGTGCATCGCAAGGGACCTTTATTTTTTTTATGTTGGCACGATCAAATGTGGGAGGGGGCTTGCTCCCGATAGCGGTGTGTCAGTTGACAAACTTATTGCTGATACACAGCAATCGGGAGCAAGCCCCCTCCCACATTTGGATTTAGGCAATTTCTGAAAGCTAAGGTGTGTCAGGTTGGTTGGCAGGATGAGCCTGCACAAACGCCGGATGCTGCGCCGCCAACGCCGCTACTCGGCCGATACGCGGGTACGCCCCCAGCGGCACCTTGAAGCGCTCGGCCGCGTACAGCTGGGGTATCAGAAACGCGTCCGCCATGCCCGGCTGCGCGCCGAAGCAAAACCCGTCATCGCCAATCAACTGCTCCACCGTGCCCAATCCCTGACTGACCCAATGGGCGATCCACTCGAGCAGTTGCGTTTCATCATGCCCCCACTTACGCAACAGGTTTTGAGTGCTGGAGTTATGCAACGGGTGGATATCGCAGGCGATGATCGACGCAACTGCGCGCTGGTGGGCACGGGACGCGGGATCTTTCGGAAGCAGCGGCACCTGTGGATAACATTCCTCCAGGTACTCAACGATCGCCTGTGACTGAATCAGCAACGCGCCTTCATCAGTGCGCAACGCCGGCACGCGCCCTTGCGGGTTGATCGCCAGGTACTCGGGCTGGTGATTGGCGCCGCCTGTCGGCACCAGCAGGTTGACCGGCAGCGCGGTGAAGTCCAGGCCCTTGAGCGCCAGGGCAATTCGTACCCGATACGACGCGGTGGAACGGTAGTAGGTATAGAGTTCCATTGCCCTGCCCTCTCAGCGCGCCGCGACCACGGTGCCGCGACATTCACCAAAGCCGATGCTGGCAAAACCTTCGCGGATGCAACGGCCACGCAGGATGATTTCGTCGCCGTCCTCAAGGAATTTACGCACCTCCCCGCTGGGCAATTCGATTGGCTTCTTACCGCCTTCGGTGATCTCCAACAGGCTGCCAAACTGCCCCGGTTGCGGACCGGACAAGGTGCCCGAGCCGAACAGATCACCGGCCTGCAACTGGCAGCCGTTGACGCTGTGGTGCGCGACCATTTGCGCCACGGTCCAGTACATGTGTTCGGTGTTACTCAAAGTCAGACGATGAGCGGGCAGGTTCTGCTCACGCATCAAAGCCGTGGTGAGCAGCACCTCCAGTTCGATATCAAAGGCACCCGCGTTCTGATCGCGCTTATCCAAGAGATACGACAAGGGTTGTGGATCACCCTCGGGCCGCGCCGGTTGTGCTTTACGGAATGGCTCCAGCGCTTCGGCCGTCACCACCCATGGCGAGATGCTGGTGATAAAGCTTTTGGACAGGAACGGCCCCAGCGGCTGGTATTCCCAGGCCTGGATATCCCGCGCCGACCAGTCGTTGAGCAAGCAGAAGCCGGCGATATGTTCGGCGGCATCGCCAATGGCAATCGCGTCGCCCATGGCATTGCCCTGGCCGATCCAGATGCCCAATTCCAATTCGTAGTCCAGGCGTGCACAGGGACCGAAGGTCGGCTCGGTCTGGCCGGCCGGCAGGGTCTGGCCCTTGGGGCGCCGCACATCCGTGCCTGACGGGCGAATGGTCGAGGCACGGCCGTGGTAGCCAATCGGCACGTACTTGTAGTTCGGCAACAATGGATTATCCGGGCGGAACAATTTGCCAACGTTCTGCGCGTGTTCGATGCCGACGTAGAAGTCGGTGTAGTCATTGATCCTGGCCGGCAAGTGCATCTGGCAATCGGCGGCACGGTGCAGCACCTGCGCCTCGCGGGTTTGCAGCTTACTGCCTTCGGCCAGCAGTTCCAGCAGGCGCTCGCGCAGGGCAACCCGAGGGCCACGGCCGAGTTCAAAAAACGCGTTCAGTTGGCCACCCGCCGTGGCCTCGACGGCGCGTCGGGCTTCACCGTCAAACTCATCCAACGCGGCATGCAGGTCGAGGATTGCGTCGCCAATCGCCACGCCACTGCGCGGTGCCGAGCCATTGATGCTGAATATGCCCAGGGGCAGGTTTTGCAGGGGGAAATCCGCGTGGCCGTTGGCGGAGGCCACCCAGCTGCGGGCAAGCGTTGATTGCGTCATGGGTTATCTCCGATTCGGGTTGAAGGTGGCGGGCAGTGCGGCCCAGCACTGGTCATAAGCGGGTTGCAGTTGCGGGCACTCGAGGGCGAACTGAGTCGGGCGCAGCACCTGGCTGGTCTCGAACATGAAGGCCATGGTGTTATCGATCTTGTGCGGCGCCAGGTCTGCATTGATGGCCTTGGTGCAGGTCTCGCCGTCCGGGCCGTGGGCGCTCATGCAACTGTGCAGCGACGCGCCGCCGGGCAGGAAGCCTTCGGCCTTGGCATCGTAGGCGCCCTGGATCAAGCCCATGTATTCGTTCATCAGGTTGCGGTGGAACCACGGCGGACGGAAGGTATTCTCGGCCACCATCCAGCGCGGCGGGAAAATCACAAAGTCGAGATTGGCCAGGCCGTGCACGCTGGTGGGCGAAGTCAATACGGTGAAGATCGACGGGTCCGGGTGATCGAAACTCACCGTGCCGATGGTGTTGAACCGGCGCAGATCGTATTTGTACGGCACGTTATTGCCGTGCCAGGCGACCACGTTGAGTGGCGAATGATCGAGCTCGCAGGCCCACAGTTCACCGAGGAATTTCTGTACCAGCGTTGTAGGTTGCTTGAGGTCTTCATAGTGGGCAACCGGTGTAAGGAAGTCGCGGGGGTTGGCCAGGCCGTTGCTGCCGATCGGGCCCAGGTCGGGCAGGCGCAGCGGGGCGCCGTGGTTTTCCGCGACGTAGCCGCGTGCTTGCGCGTCCAGCAGTTCGATACGGAACTTCAGCCCGCGGGGCAGTACGACAATTTCCAGCGGCTCGACGTCCAGCACGCCCAGTTCGGTAGTGACGCGCAGGCGACCCTGTTCGGGGACGATCAGCAGTTCGCCGTCAGCATTGAAGAACACGCGCTCCATGGAGCGATTGGCGCGGTAGTGATAGATGCTGATGCCCGAAGGTTTTTCCGACCCCGAGTTGGCCACCATGCCGACCAGGCCGTCGATAAAGTCCGTCGGCTCACTCGGAAGATCCAAGGGGTTCCAACGCAGGCGATTGGGCGTTACTGCGCCCAGCGGGCCACCGGCCAATTGGCGTTCCAGCTTGATGAACGCCGGGTGGTTGGCCGACGGCTGGATGCGGTACAGCCAGGTACGCCGCGCTTCGCTGCGGGCCATGGTGAAGGCGGTACCGGAAAACAGTTCGGTATAGAGCCCGTAAGGGGCTTTTTGTGGCGAGTTCTGACCGACCGGCAGCGCGCCAGGCAAGGCTTCGCTGGCGAATTCATTGCCAAAGCCAGATAGATATTCGAGGTGCATGGATCATCCTCTGTACACAAGTTGTTTTTATCGTAATCCAGTTACGCATAACGTAATTTGATCGCTATCGAGCGTCAAGCTATAAAGACGCCCATTCATCTCTCGGATTCTCGCCCTTCCATGGAAAAGCCCCGCGACACCGGTAAACAGAAAGTCCGCTCGGCGGAAGTCGGCACCGATATTCTCAAGGCCCTGGCCGAACTGTCTCCGGCCACTTCACTGTCACGTCTGGCTGACCATGTGCAGATGCCGGCGAGCAAGGTCCACCGCTATTTGCAGGCGCTGATCGCCTCGGGGTTTGCCGAACAGAACCCCGCCACCAACCATTACGGCCTGGGCCGCGAAGCACTGCGCGTGGGCCTGGCGGCGCTGGGCAGCATGGATGTGTTGAAAGTCGGCGCCATGCCCCTGGCGGAGCTGCGCGATGAATTGAATGAAACCTGCTTCCTGGCGGTGTGGGGCAACCAGGGCGCAACAGTGGTGCAGATCGAACCGGCGGTGCGTGCCGTCACTGTGGTCACACAGCTGGGCTCGGTGTTGCCGCTGCTCAGCTCGTCCACCGGGCTGGTGTTCAGCGCCTACCTGCCGTCGCGGGAAACCGTGGAATTGCGCGAACGCGAGATTCAAGCCGGCATCGCCCACTCGCTGGCGGACGATCAGGCCTACGCCACGGTGTGCGAGCAGATCCGCAGCCGTGGCCTGCATTTTGTGCATGGCTTGCTGATGCCCGGCGTGGATGCGTTGTCGGCGCCGGTGTTCAATGCCGTCGGGCAGGTGGCAGCGGTGATGACCGTAGTCGGCCCGACGTCGCTGTTCCACGCCGATGAAGATGGCCCGGCGGCGCAGCATCTGCTGGCGGCGACCCGGGCCGTGAGTTGGCGCATGGGCTATCAGCCCTGAATCAATCCTCGCTGCGTGACAAAGCCACAGCCAGGCGATCCTCCAGCGCCTTGACCTGCGCACCGGCCACCACATAATTGTTGGTCAGCATCGAGAACACGAGCTTGCGCCCGTGGCCGTCGGTAACGTAGCCGCTCAATGACGACACGCCGCCCATGGAGCCGGTCTTGGCATGCAGGTTGTTTTCGGCCGAGGTGCCACGCAGGCGATAACCCAGGCTGCCGCCCGTCATGCGGTCAGTGTTGCCGGCAACCGGCAGCGCGTTGTACCAGGCGTTGAACCATGGCTGTTTGCTCGCGGCCAGCAGCAGGTCGGTGAGGGTTTGCGCCGACACCAGGTTGCGCCGCGACAGGCCGGAACCGTCGACTTGATTGAGGCTGCTTGTGTCCACCCCCTGGCGCTTCAAGAACCCGGCCACCGCCGTCACGCCCGCCGCCGCCGTGCCGCTGTTGGCGGTCTGGCGGCCCATGGCCTTGAGCAAGGCTTCGGACATGTTGTTGTTCGAGAGCTTGAGCAGCGGCACGATCAGCTCCTGCAATGGCGCCGATTGGTGCTCGGCCAGCACTGTCACTGCTGCCGGACTTGCCGCGCCCATCACTCGACGCCCTAATACTTTAATCCCCTGCTGCGCCAGCGCCTGCTCAAACAGATTGGCCACCAGTTGCGTCGGCTCCCAGACACTGATCAGTTGCTGGCTCTGTCGCCCCGGAGCCACCGCACCGCTGAGTTGCAGCAGGTTGGTGCCATGGCGGCGGTTGATTCCATAGGTGTTGCCCGGCCCACTCACGGCGCGGTTGCTCAGTTGCAGGTAATCGGTGGGCGGGAAAATATCGACACCCACTGGCGAGCCGGCCCGCAACGGCGCCTTGGCGGTGACCAGCACGCTGCCGGCATCGAAATCCGCATTGGGTGACACAGTCAGCGCCGAAATCTGCGCGCCGTAGTAGGTGGTTTCATCATCATGGGACCAGTCGACACCCAGCCGCTCGGCATCGAACCAGGTGTCATCGAACACCAGGTCGCCCTGCACCTGGCGCACACCCTGGCTGGCCAACTGCGCGGCGAGGGCCTGGTAGTCGGCGAACTGGATGCTCGGGTCGCCGAGTCCACGCAGGTACAGGTTGCCAGTCAGACGGTCGCCCTGACGTATGCCATCACTGACTAACTGGGTAGAGAAACGGTACTGCGGCCCCAACACATCCATCGCCGCTGCCGTGGTCAGCAGCTTGAGGTTGGAAGCGGGCACCAACCGTGTGCGTGGGTTGTGCTGGTAGAGCGTGGTGCCCGTGCGGGCATCGCGCACCATCAGCGACACCGTGGCGCCGTGCAGCGCCGGGTCGCTTAACAGTTTGTCCAGGGTGGCAGGCGTGGACGTCTGCGATACGCTGGCGCAGCCACCCAGTAAAAAGCTCAAGCCGACCAGCAGGGTGCTGGTGTGAAACCATTTTCCAAAGTGCATCAGTGTGCCGTTCCCGCAAAATCAACAATAACGGCAACGCTAACACTGTAGGAGCGAGCTTGCTCGCGAAGAACGCACAGGCAACGCGTTAAACCAGGCAGCCCGCGTGAGCATTGACGTTTTTCGCGAGCAAGCTCGCTCCTACAAAGGGATGGCGTTAGAAGGTAAGTGTGCTGGACACCGACACCTGCCGCGCATCGCCTATGGACACAAACTGCGTATTCACCGACGAGGTGTAGTAAGTGCGGTCGAACAGGTTCTTCACGTTGAGCTGGAACTTGACCTTCTGCCCCTCAAGCCTGGTGTCATAGCTGGCGAACACATCGGCCACGGTGTAGCTCGGCAGTTCGAAGCTGTTGGCCGCGTCCCCGGCACGCTCGCCCACATAGCGAGCGCCCCCGCCGACCCGCAGTTGATCACCGCCGAAGATGCTGCCGAAGTCATACACCGCCGACAGCGAGCCGGTATTTTTCGCCACGTTCTGCAGGCGGTTGCCTTTGAGCGTCGGGTCTTCGGTGACCTCGGCATCGGTGTAGGCATAGCTGCCGATCAGGCTCCAGTTGTCGGTCAACTGGCCGCTGGCATCCAGCTCCAGACCACGGGAGCGCACCTTGCCTGCCACGCTGTAGACCGACGTCAAGCCTTCACCCACCTGCACCAGCACATTGCGCTTGTCGATCGTGAACAGCGCCGCGCTCGCAGTGATACGTCCCGGCATATCGAACTTGGTGCCCAGCTCCCAGGCCTTGGACTCTTCCGGTTGCAGGCTGCCGTCCAGCACGGTTTTATTCGCCAGTGGCGCGATGGTGGAGTTGGGCTTGAACGACTCGGTATAGCTGCCGTAGAACGACAGCTCATCGGTGTAGCGATACACCAGGCCGGCACGCGGCACCCACTTCTGCCCGTTGCCATCGGTGTTGGCAGTGAACGGTACGCCTTTGCCGGCGTATTGGTCGTACATCTGGTAGCGCGCGCCGCCAACCAGGATCCACTGATCGTTCAGGTGAATCGCGTCCTGTAAGAACAGCGAATCACTGCGCAGCAGATCGGTCTGGTTGCTGTCCGGGGCGCTGACCTTGGACCCCGCCACTTCGTTGCCGTACACCGGGTTGGTGTAGTCGAACGTGCCACGCGGCGCCTGGCGGATCAGATCGGCACGGTAGATCTTGCGGTACTCGTCGTCCAGGCCGAACACCAAGTCATGTTGCATACCGGCCACGTTGACCTTGCCCTCGAGGCTGGCGGTGGCAAAGCGGTCAGTGGTCAACGCGCCCTGGGTGCCGTCCATGCTGCGGGTCAGGGTGCCGTTGGTGTTGACCTTGACCACCCGCACCTGGCTGGCATCGTAGGTCTCGCGGTTCCAGCTGTAACCGAAGTGGGCCTTCCAGTCGTCGTTCAGATCATGATCGACCGTGAGGCGGTACAAATCCGAGCGGCCTTCCATGTTGTTGAATGGCTCATCCAGGCGACGGGTGGCGGGGATGTTCAACGGATGGTTGGTCTTGGGATCGATGGCGGTGCCACGGTCGAACGGCGCAAGAAATTCGCGGTGCTCATAGGCCGCTACCACTTGGGTGGTGTCGCCATACCAGGCCAGGGACGGCGCCACCAGCGTCTCACGATGGGTGCCGTAGTTGCGCCAGTAGTCTTCATCTTCATGATCGACAATCAGCCGATAACCCAGGCCGCTGTCACCGAGCGGGCCGGTGGTGTCCAGGTTGCCACCGCTACCGTTCTTGCCGCTGCCGAAGCTTGAGCCACGGGCGGTCAGCGAGGTGGACTGCATCAGCTCGGGCTTCTTGCTGACGATATTGACCACGCCACCCGGGTCCTGGATGCCATACAACAAAGACGACGGGCCCTTGAGCACTTCGACCCGTTCGGCGGTCGCGTTCATGGCCCGGCCCTGCACCACCGGCATGCCGTCCTTCATGATCGAGCCATTACGGTTGTCGCCAAAACCGCGCAACATCACCGCGTCCTGGGTGCTGCCGAGGGTGTTGGACTGGGTGATGCCGCTGATATTGCCCAGGGCGTCATCCAGGTTGCGCGGCTGTTGGTCGCGCAGCACCTGGGCCGGCACCACGTTGACGGTTTGCGGGGTTTCCAGCAGAAGGCCATGGGAGCGCATCACCGAGCTGGTGGGCGGCGGCTGGTAGCTGGTGCTGTCCTGGGTCGGGTTGGCTGCGCTGATGGTGGTGGCGCCGAGGCTCACCGCTGCGTCGGTAGGCACCGGCTCCAGGGCCAGGGTGCGGGCGTCGATCTGGCGGAAGGTAAAACCTGAATGGCTCAGCAGGCGTTGCAGGGCCTGGGTCGCACTCATCTGCCCGCTGACGGCCGGGGCATTGAGGCCATAGGGCGCGTCATCGGTATAGATCACGCTCAGGCCCGTGACCCGGCTGAAATCACTCAAGGCCTGGGGCAACGGTTTGGCGGCCAGGGCAAACGTGAACTGGGCGCTTTGCTGCTCCTGCGCCTGGGCGATGCCAAGCGGCAGCAATGCCAACCCCGACACCGCTAATACCGAGGCTCCCAGCCACTGTTTTACCCAACCGCCTGCCGCTGACTTCATGCTGTGAGAACCCGTGTAGAGAACGCTGTTAATGCGAATAGATCGCAGTTCATGCACTACACGGATGGGCCGTGGGTTTACCTCACCTGAATCAGAAAATATTTTCTCGGATGCCCTAGCCGCCCCTGTCAATCAACGAGCCGCTCGCCGCCAGGCATTCCTTGGCGCTCTTCTTAAGCTTCTTGATCAGCCGCTCCTGGCGCAACGCCTCCCCTTTGCTTGCACACTGCTCGGTATAAACCAGCGCAACAGCCGGGCTGGACAAGAAAAACCGCGCGCCCTTGCCGCTTTGATGGGAGGCAAAGCGGCGCACCGGATCATTGCTGATGCCGCAATACAGCGAGCCATTGGCGGCGCGCACCAGGTAGACAAACCAGGGTTTGGATTCAGAAGGATCAGTCACAAGTCGTTTCGGCAAACCGCAGGGAGGCCAATCTTATCAACGACCAGCCTGGAATGCCTTCAAGCCTTTGCGGGCCTGGGCACGTACAGCGTTTTTCAGCGCAGGCGACCAACCCAGCAACAGGCCCTTGAGGCCCAGGGCCTGGCGCGACCAACGCCACAGGTCGAAGTGGTCATGGTGTTCGCAGATCTTGCCATCGCGAAACACAAACCTGGCGCCGATATCGTTGACCACGGTATTGCCGGTGGCGCTGAACAGATAGGTCGCCACCCAGTGCGCGCTGCCAGTAGTTTCATCACTGCGCACCTGGTCGTACGTCAGGGAGAAGTCCTTGGCACGGGTGGTGAGCATGCGCCACATGTCACCGGCATCACGCCCATGCAGCTCACCGAAAGCCGGGTCGCTGAACACCACGTCGTCGCTGTAGCAGGCGGCCATGGCTTCAGCGTCCAGGCGCTGGAAAGCCTGGTAGAACTGGGTAATCAGGGCGTTATGGGCATCACTCATGGGCAGGCTTCGCACGTGGTTCAGGAAGGACTGAACGATAGTCCGCACCGCGTGGGAAAGCCATGGCTATTCACCGCGTCGATGAGCGATGCCCGGCGGTATCAGAGGTAGACCACTTCCAGGGTGGCGCTGCCGTCTATCTGGATCTCTTCGCTGATCGGCAGGTTTCTCTTATAGGTGAGTGTCGTGGACACCTCCAGCACGCCCTTGAAGGTGGTCATCGCCAATGGTGTCGGAGTGGCGTTGCCCGGGTCCTTGATGCTGCGCAGAAAGCCCGGCTGCCAGACCGTGTTGCCCGCAGCATCGAGCCACATGTTGCCATTGGCCGACTCAATCGGCATACCCGGTACGTCGTCGGCGCTCACTTGCGCCATCATCAGGCTGTACCAGCCGATTTTTTCATTGCCACTGGCCAGGCCCAGGCCAAACACTGAAGCCGAGCCCAACTGCTCGGCCGAGGTGCCGGGACGGTTATCAGTGCTCTTGACCGCCAGCAAGGTGGGCGCATCACAAGTGACCGACAACTCAAGCGAGGCGTCCGGCAGCTTCGTGTAGCCGGTAGGATGCAGGTCCTGGGCCGAGATCTTGCCATGGTCCACCACGCCGGCATTGGACAAGAGAGGCGTACAGGCTGCCGGTGTGATCTTGCCGACCACACTGAGGTCCACACTGGACGCAGCCATTACATTGGAAACACCCGCCAGCCAAAGGGCGGCGGTCATAAGTGCACGAGACGGTTGCATATCAATGCTCACTTTCGGCCGATTATCAACGGATCGAACAACGCACTCCGGCGTTTTGCCAACCTGAAGTTCGACTCAACTAATTAGACTAGGGATGTCAGCCCATCGCAGTAACGACAGAAAGACCATCACAACTTAGAGCAGGTCGACCTTGAGCTGAATACAACTAATACGAATCCAAAATCGCACACTAGTTAATCAACCACTGTCATAAAACTGCAACTTTCTAAGGCACCATGCCTGCGGCACGCGCATAAGCGAACAAGTCCACATCCGTGGATATACACAACCGGTGCATGGCCGTGCTTTTCTGCTTGCTGATGGTGGAAATACTGCGATTGACCCGCGCCGCAATCTGGCTGACGGTCATGCCGCTGGCCAGCATGCGCACCACCTCGCGCTCCTTGCCCGACAGCTGCGGCTGTTGCGATTGATCACCCGGCCCTGCCTCCACCAACTGCTCGCGCAGGGACTCGCTGGCGAAGTTCTGGCCGGCGCACACTGCCTTGATCGCCAGGGGCAGTTCCTTGGCCGAGGCGCTCTTGGCAACGATGGCGCGTGCGCCATGGGCAAATGAGGCGCGCAAGGTAGCGATGTTGGCGAACATGGTTACCAGAATCACCGGCAGCGCCGGGTACTGGCGACTCAACAGGCTCAACAGGCCGTAACCGTCGGCCTGCTGCCCCCCGGGCATGGCGAAGTCAGTGACGAGCACATCGCAAGGTACCTTGGCCAATAAGTTGAGCAACTCATCGGGACCGTTGGCCTCCGCGACCACCTTGCACCTGCCGCCCGCCTCAATCACCACTCTCTGCCCAATACGTACAATGGGATGATCGTCAGCAATAATTACACGAAGCATACATACCCACGAATGATGGCAAATTGAATGCACGCAAAATAACCTTGCTGGCGATTGGTAACAACCGGTAACAGCAAGTGAGGTTCAGCCGCACCCCATGTTTTGAAGGGGGTAGTTTTGAACTTACAGAACAAAAGGAAAATTCTTACACTCCAAAGTCACGACAAAACCGTTCAACTTCGACAAATCGTCACAATTCACGTAAGTAGTCGAGATAAGCCGCCAGATCGCGCTGGAACACTTCCAACTTCTGCTGGTTGAATGCCACGCCATGGGTACGTACCTCACTGATCAAGGCGCTGCCCCTGGACTCCAGCCCCGCGCCACCCAAGAAGGCCAGGCTGCCTACCAGGCGATGCAAGCGCTCAGCAGTCAATCTGGCATCCAAGGCGTTGCGTGCGTGAGTGAGTGCCTGGGTGTCCAGCAGCGCTTCGGTGAGCAGGCTACGCAGCATCTGATCCACGACCTGCGGGCTGCCAAACAGCTCGACCAGGCTGGCGCGGGTAGGCCACCCCGGCGCAGAAACGCCCGGCGACCGGCTCGGAAGCGCTACCCGCTCGCCGGGCAGCCAGCGCATCAGCATGTCACGCAACGGTTCAAGGGCCAGCGGTTTGAGCAACCAGGCATCCATGCCGGCGTCGCGGCAGCGTTGCGGGTCGTCGTGCACCAGGTTGCCGGTCAGCGCAATGATCGGCACTCGCTCACACCCCAGGTCTTGCTCGCGCTGGCGTATGGCACGCGCCAGGCTATACCCATCCATGACCGGCATCTGACAGTCGCTGATCACCAGGTCAAAACGCCGGCACGCAATGGCCGCCATGGCACTGCTGCCATTCTCGACCAAGTGGTGGCTCAGCCCGAGCTTATCCAGTTGCCAGCCCATCATCGCCCTGAAGACGCAGTGATCCTCCACTACCAATACACACTGTTGTCGCCAATGTGCCGGTGTCGCGGCATGGCGCATCAGTTTTTCTGCGAAGCGACATCGCTCGAAAGCACGCCCGCTTACCTCATCAGGTGCTCCTTGCAGTACTACTTGAGTTCGGGCAGCACTGACGTAACAGCCAGGAACAGACATTCAAGGCGCTGCATAGCGCAGCCCTCAAAGCCGTTCAAATAACTGTAATCGCACACTCAAAATATCCTTTCAGATGTATGACTGACGATACAACAACTACGAAAAAAAACTTTCTCGCTTAAATAGCTTTACCCCGCCTCCCTTTACTTGCCGCTGGGCCAATGTCGTAAAAGTTGTATATCCGTGTGTAACGGCGCTGACTAAATTGTTTGCACCCCGCCAGAGGGTAACGACCCGCCACATTTATCAAGGGCGGCTATAAACCAGACCTGACAGCACTTGCCTTGCTGCAGTGGGTCGCCATGGGTCTGTTTTCGCCTGTTGGTCACACACCGGAACAACACATTTATGAACAAGCATTTGGTTGCCCTTGGCAGCGTTCTGTTGATTACCTGCGCGCCCCCCGCCTTCGCGGCCAGTTCCCAGGACCTCACCGTTACCGGGGTAATTACCCCCAGCGCCTGCGAAACCCTGATTACCGGCGGCGGCGTGGTCGATTTCGGAAAAATGTCGGCCAAAGAGCTCAATGCCGACCAATACACTCCGCTGCCCCGGCAGACCGTGCAATTGAGCGTGAGCTGCGAAGGGCCGACGCTGTTCACCCTGAACACCATCGACAACCGGCCCGGCTCCAGCGCCAATCACCCGCACTGGCATGGCCTGGGCATGACCGCAGAAGGCGAGAAGATCGGCGGCGCCGGCTTCAACCTGTATAACCCGCTGGCCGACAACCTGCCCGCCCAGACCATCAACTCAAGCGATGGCGGCACGACGTGGCAACTGGGCACCCAGCTCAACCCCACCGTATTGACGGCAGTGGCGATCAACAACGTGCCGGTGCCGGTCGCGGTGCGCCAGTTCCAGGCCAACCTCAGGCTCAACACCCATATCGCGCCCAGCGACAGCCTGACGCTGCTTGACGAAGTGCCGGTGGACGGCCACGCCACCGTACAACTCATGTACCTGTAACCGCTGCATACAGACCCCATCGAAGGAACATGTCCCATGAAAACACTACTTGGCGCACTGACCAGCGCGACGCTGCTGCTCGCCACCACAACCAGTTTCGCTGCCTCGACCGTGGACCTGACGGTCAAGGGCCTGATCGTCCCCAGCGCGTGCACGCCGAGCCTGTCCAGTGGCGGCGTGATTGACCATGGCAAGATTTCCGCCAAGGACCTCAACCCCGACAACCCGACAATGATTGGTTTGCACACCCTGACGATGGCGGTGGTCTGCGAGGGGCAGACCCTTATTGCGCTGCAATCGGAAGACAATCGTAAAGGCTCGTCTATCAGTAACGGCGATTACGGTTTGGGCCTGATCAATGGCACCGAGAAACTCGGCCACTATCACATCAGAGTCATTAACCCCATCGCTGACGGCGTCGCAGTGCAGTCCATTGCCTCTATCAACGGCCAGGACAATTGGTTCCTTGAAAAATTCTGGGACCCCAACTTTTACATTTCGGTAGCCGACATGAGTGACCCGACTCAGCCGGTGCCGGTGCAAGAACTGCTGCTGGACCTGGAGGTGGATACCACCATCAACCGCACGGATCGCCTGGACCTGAGCAATGAAGTCCAGATTGATGGTTCAGCCACCCTGACCGTGATGTATCTCTAATCTGCTGTACGCCCATGCCGGCCTGCATGGGCTTTTTTTCGTATCGGCCACCCTCATTCGACCCAGTGACCTGCACCGATGAACATGCGCCCTCGCCTTTTTGCTGTCGTACTCGCACTGACACTGGCCGCCCCGGCGCTCGCGGCCTCCTTCGTCGACCTTACGGTGACCGGCAGGCTGACCCCTGACGCCTGTAATGTGGAACTGTCCGACAACGGCTCCGTCGATCACGGCCGCATTCCCGCCCACACCCTCAGCAGCGACGAATTCACCGTATTGCCGGCTCAACTGCTGGAACTGACGGTGCGCTGTAACCGGCCGATGCTGTTTGCCCTGGTGGGCATCGACAACCGTGCGGATTCATCCCTGGCACCGGATTACTTCTACGGCCTGGGCAGAAATGTCCACGCCCCCCAAGAACGCCTCGGCTCCGTGGCACTGTCGTTGCGTAACCCGGTAGGCGACGCCCAGACGATGCAGGTATTGGCTTCCTACGACAGCGGCGAAACCTGGGCGGCGGAGCCCAATGCCTATCCCAGGTCCTACATGGGGTTCGCCCTGCCCGGCGACCGTCTACCGGACTTCATCCGCCAGTTGAACGTCCAACTGCGGGTCGACACCTCGATCAACTTTTCGCAGTACCTGACCCTGGATCAGGAAGTGCCCCTCGACGGTTCCGTCGTCCTGGACTTGCGCTACCTCTGACCCACTCACTTGCCCAATGGAAACTTCGTCATGACGTCGACACGCCTCACACTTGCGACCCTGGCCTTACTGTTGAGCCTCAATGCCCAGGCTGACGGCATGGTGCCCGACACCTCCGTGGTAATCATCCACGAAGCCGATGGTGAGGCGGCTGTCTCGGTCACCAACACCGACAGCAACCTGGCCTTGCTGCACGTGACCTTGCAAGACATTCCCGAAGACTCCGAGCCGCTGCTGGTGGTGACGCCACCGTTGTCCAGGGTGGAAAGCGGCAAGTCGCAACTGGTGCGCTTCATCCTGCAAAACCAGGCGCCGTTGCGCACTCAGCGCCTCAAACGCGCGATTTTTGAAGGCATGCCCCAGGGCCGGGCCGCCACCGAAGCCGGGCACGCCCGGGTCGGCGTGACCGTACGCCAGAACCTGCCGGTGATCGTGCATCCCAAGGGCCTGGCGATTAATCGCACACCCTGGACCGACCTGACCTGGACCCTGCGCGACGGCACATTGCAGGTGCGTAACGATACGCCGTATGTGGTGCGCCTCGCCCAGGAACTGCGCCTGCTGCCCGGCGACGGCCAGGCGACCTTGCCACGCACTTATGTGCTGCCCGGCGAAACCCTCAATGTGCCGGCTACCGGCGGGCCAGCGACCCAGGTGCGGCTGCAGCCGGCCACCGTGTATGGCTTTGCCGTGGCCGCCTACGACGCGCCTATCACCCTTTGAAACCAACAGGCGCCAGGCAGGCGCCTGCATAACGAGTGACGGCGCATCGACCGTTGCCAGGACGCCGCCAACGTAGCCAGGGCCGGCACCGGGCGTCCACCAGATTGAGTGCCTTTCGTGAAAACAGTCCTGAGTTACCGTGACGGCGAAGCCGTGCCCGCTGCATCTGCCCGTCCACCGTTGGCGACCCTGGTATTGCTGTGCGCACTGGTGCCGGCCAAGGCGTGGCCCGACGCCGCGCCAAGGCCAGGCTTCGACGCACAGACCCTGAACCAGCGCGGCATTGATCCGCAACTGGCGAGCCTGCTGCTGGACGCGCCGCGTTTCGCCGCTGGCCGGCATAAGATCACCCTGCGGGTCAACGGCCAGCGTCGAGGGCGGCTAGAGGTGGCGTTCGATCAGCAGGGCAGGCTGTGCTTCGACCGCGGCCTGCTGGAGGCTGCCCATCTGCTGACGCCCAACGACAGCGGCCCGTGCCACGATTTTATCGGGCAGTACCCGCAAAGCCTGGTGGAGCCGGATCCGGCCACGCTCTCGGTGGCACTGGTGGTACCCACCGATGCCTTACGCCCGGTGCCCCAGGATGTTTCGGGGTATGAAACCGGTGGGTTCGCCGGTCTGCTCAACTACGACCTCAGTGGTTTCTACAACCGTTACGGCGATGATGCCAGCCGGTTCGGCTCGGCCAATACTGAAATCGGGTTCAATGCCGGCGACTGGATCGTACGCAGCCGCCAGGTGCAAACCTGGCAGGACGGCTTGTCACGCAGCACCCACCTGGAAGCCTATGCCCAGCGCACCTTCGCCAGCCACCAGGCGGTGCTGCAAGCCGGGCAGATCAACCTCTATAACCCGGTGTTGGCCGGCGCGCAGATCAACGGGGTGCAGGTACTCACCGAGCAAGCCCTGCAGGAGCAAGGCCAGGGCGCGGTGATCGAAGGCATCGCCAACAGTCCGGCGCAAGTCGAGGTACGCCAGAACGGGGCGTTGATCCATTCCACGGTGGTGCCCGCCGGGCCATTTGCCCTGAGCGATGTGCGGCGCCTCAACACCCGTTCGGATGTGGAGGTCACGATCAAGGAAAGCGTCGGCGGTGAACGGCGGTTCACCGTGCCGGCGGCGATGCTGGGCCTCGGTTTGCCGGCCCCGGGCTACTCCCTGGCGGCGGGCCGCGTGCGCAATATCGGCGATGCACAGGGCACCGACCCCTGGGTGGCCAGCGCCGGCTGGACCGGCCCCGTGCACGCGCAACTGAGCGTCAGCGGCGGCGTGACGGTGGCCGACGACTACCGTGCCAGCGGCGTCAGCCTGAACTGGCTGCCCTGGCTGGACAGCCAAGTGCAACTGACCAGCCAGCTCTCCGATAGCAGCGGCTGGGAACAGGTGTCTGGCGTGCAGACCGACCTGTCCTGGTCACAGCGCCTGAATGAGCGATGGTCATTCAGTGTCGCCAATTCCTGGCGCAGCCCCGGCTATCGCGAGCTGGAAGAAAGCACCTACCGTCAGGTCAGCAACGAGCAGAGTCGTTCGCGTTACCGCGACCAGCAAAGCGCCACCTTGGGCTGGTCCCACCCCTGGCTCGGCGCCTTCAGTGCCGGGTTTTCCCGCGCCGCTAGCTTCGACGGCCGCAGCAGCAGTCGAGGCCTGGCGTCGTGGGGCACCAGCGTCGGCGGGGTATCACTGTCTGCCAGCGCCGAATGGCAGATGGGCGGGCAGAATCAACAGGACAATGCCGTGTACCTGAATATCAGCCTGCCCCTGGGCGAGAATCGCCGGATGCGCGCCTGGGCACGTAATTCCGGTGGCGAACACCGCACCGGCGTGGGTATCAACGACCAGCTCGACGATCAATTGAGCTATCGCGTCAGCGCCGAGCACGACACCCGCGATAACCAAGTGGAAACCACCCTGGGCCTCTCGGCCCTGCCGCGCTACACCCAACTCGACTTGAGCTACAGCCGCTCCGACGCCGAGCGTTCCAGCTACCAGGGCGGCGCACGCGGCGGCGTGGTGCTGCATGGTGATGGCGTGACCTTCTCACCCTACCCGGTGCGCGACACCTTCGCCCTGCTCTCGGTCGGTGAGATGAGCGGGATCAAGGTCAGCACGCCCAGCGGGCCGGTCTGGACCGATTGGCAAGGCCAGGCGGTAGTGCCCCAGGTGAGCGCCTATGGACGCAGCCCGGTGGAGGTCCAGACCCGTTCGCTGCCGCGCAACGCCGATATCAACAACGGCCTGGCGGTGATCGCCGCAGGCCGCGGCGCGGTGGACCGGGTCGAGTTCGGCGTGGGCCTGACGCGCCGCGCATTGCTCACCGTCAGCACCGATGAGGGCGCGCCCTTGCCGAGGGGCGCCTCGGTCAGCACCGCAGAGGGTGAGTTCGTCACCCTGGTGCAGGACTCCAGCCAAGTGTTCCTGCCCAATGTGTTGGAGCAGCCGACGCTGTGGGTCACTTTGCCCGGAGGCAGCCGTTGTGTGTTGCGCTTCGAGTTGCCGAAGAAAGCCGACCCCTCAGTGTATTTCGAAACTGCCCCTGCCCGATGCCAAACGCCTTGAGGATCACCGTGATGTCCCGTATGACTTTCTTGCGCCCTATCAGCCTGTGGCTACTGCTCGGCCTGGCCGGCAACGTCTTGGCTGCGGATGAATGCCAGCTCACGCTCAGCGAATCGCTGCTGGATTTCGGCTTGATGAGCCGTATCGCCCAGAACGACAGTGCGCCACAACGCCTGCTCGGCGAACGGCGCCTGAGCCTGACCTTCAATTGCCCCCAGCCCCAAGACCTGAGCCTGTTCTACCGCGCCCTGGCCGCCGATGCGCAGCAACTGCAATTTACCGAGCACGGTCACTACCAGATTGAAGCCAGCAACGGTGTGGTCGATGGCAAAGCGGTGGAGTTAGGCTTGCTCGCCGCCCGGGGGCAGCCACCGCTGAGCAACGCCAGTGTGCAGGACTGGCACGCCGGCCATGGCATCGCACCGACCTTGCAGGGCAGCGTGGTCACAGGCAGCACCCTGTCCCTGCAACTGACGCTGCGCGCCTGGGCCGACAGTGCCGCCACCCGGGTGCGAGACGCCACCACCTGGGAAGTGTCCGGAACCTTTTACTCGCCGTTGCAGGGGCGCTACCGCGAACTGACCTTGCGCGCGCATTTTGCCCCGGCCGCCTGCCAACCGTCACTGTCCGATCATGGCGTGGTGGATTACGGCGTCCTGCCGGCGAAAAGCCTGAACGCCACCACCGAAACCCCGATGCCCCTGAGGACCCTGGGCTTTGCCGTCAGTTGCGATGCGCCGACCCCGTTCGCCCTGCGCATGCACGATAACCGCGAAGGCTCGGCCACCGGTGGTATCGATGAGACCGCCTACGGTCTGGACCTGGATGCCGGCCGCAACAAAATCGGCGTGTATTTCGTTACGGTCGACCCGGCGGAATTCACCGCCGATGCCTTCACATCGCTGTATCGAACCGATTCCACCAGCAACGGCGTGGCCTGGAGCAGCTCCAGCCAGCGCCAGATCCCCATGGCCGCCAACAGCATCATGGGTTTCACCGACAGGCTCGGCACCACCACAGGGCCGGTGGCTATCCAGAACCTGAGCGGCACCGTACGCATCAAGACCTACCTGGCCCCCACACAATCGCTGGACCTGCGTGAAGTGGTGCGTATCAACGGCTCTGGCACCATCGAAATCATCTACTTGTAAGGAGTTCGCCTGATGAACATCCACCGCACTGCACTGCCCGCCTTGTTGCTTGCGCTGAGCGCCGCGCCGGCCCAAGCCGCCTCCAGCATCGACCTGAGTGTCCTGGGCCGTATCATCCCCACGGCTTGCACGCCACTGTTGTCCGCAGGCGGAGTAATCGACTACGGCAAGATTTCCCACCAGGACCTGAACCTCGAGCAAGGCACGCGCCTGCCCGTCAAGACTCTGCAGATCAGCATCGACTGCAATGCGCCCAGCCGCTATGCCCTGCGCATGCGCGACAACCGCGACGGCTCGGCCACGGTCAACAGTGAGATTTACTACGGGCTGGGTTTCGACCACAGCGGCAACCGTCTCGGCCTGTACTCCATGAGCTTCGACCCACGACAAACCCAGGCGGACACCATCGCGTCGATCTACGGCACCGAGTCGACCACCGGCGGCGTGGCCTGGCGCACCGCCAACCTCAACCCCATCGACATCGGCGCCAACAGCTACCTGGGCTTTACCGACATCGAAGGCAGCGTCGCCGGGCCCTCGGCGATTGGCACGCTGACCGGCACCGTGAGTATCCACACCGTGATCAGCGCCCGGCGCAACCTCGACCTGAGCGTCGACACGCCCCTGGATGGCTCGGCCACGCTGGAAGTGGTTTACCTCTAGACCTTCTCGCTGGAGACCTGCACATAGCGCGCCCGCCCGGCACCCAGGCCCGCCACGATCGCGCCCAGGCCGATCACGGCGAAGATCCAGCCGGTAGCGCCCCAGCCCCCGGTCCAGTCATGCACCAGGCCGACTGCGAACGGGCCCATGGAGGCCAGGGTGTAGCCGAAGCCCTGGGCCATGCTCGACAGGTTGGCCGCGACATGGGAATCGCGCGAACGCAACACGATCAAGGTCAGCGCCAGGCTGAAAGTGCCGCCCTGCCCCAGGCCGAGCAGAATCGCCCAGCCCCATAGCCCATCCAAGGGCGCATAGAGACAACCGAACAGGCCGCCGAGGGTCAGCAGCATCACCACTACGATAGCCAAGCGCTGGTCTTTGCCGCGGGTGGCCAGCCAGGGCGCGGCGAGCGAACTGAACAACTGCACGATGATCGAGCCGGACAGCGCCAACCCGGCCTCAGTAGCACTCAGGCCGCGCCCGATCAGGATCGACGGCAGCCAGCCAAACACGATGTAGGCCAGGGAGGATTGCAGGCCCATGTACAAGGTGACCTGCCACGCCAGCGGGTCGCGCAGCAAACCTCTTACGCGATAGGCGACCTGATGGGCACCGTGTTTCGGCCCGACCTGGGGCAACCAGAACAACGCCGCCAGCAGCGCCGGTAAAATCCAGAACCCCAGGCCGATGTTCCAGCTGCCGCCGAAGTAATGACTCAACGGCACCGTAGCCCCCGCCGCCAGCGCGGCGCCCAGGCACAGGGCCATGGTGTAGACGCCAGTCATGGTGCCGGCGTGCCTGGCAAAGTCACGCTTGACGATGCCCGGCAACAACACGCCGATGATGCCGATACTCGCACCAGCGATCAGGCTGCCGGCGAACAGGCCCACCTCACCTAAGGAGCTGCGCAGAATGATGCCGGCGGCCAGTGTCAGCAGAATGCCCAGCACCACGCGCTCAGCACCAAAACGCCGCGCCAGCACCGGCGCCAGCGGCGCGAACAGGCCCAGGCACAGCACCGGCAAGGTGGTCAGCAACCCGGCCTTGGCCGCCGACAACCCCAGGCTCGCGGACACCTCGCTGAG
The DNA here is from genome assembly GCF_001427465.1 of Pseudomonas sp. Root569. Classification (NCBI taxonomy): domain Bacteria; kingdom Pseudomonadati; phylum Pseudomonadota; class Gammaproteobacteria; order Pseudomonadales; family Pseudomonadaceae; genus Pseudomonas; species Pseudomonas sp. Root569. The sequence continues at coordinate 235,407 of NZ_LMGQ01000001.1, forward strand.
CAGCGGCGCCATGCTCGACAGCGCCGGGCGCAGGTTCAGCGCCACCAGGATCAGGCCCAGCAGCAACAGCCACGGGCGGGTGACGAGCGGCGATGTGTGTTGCACCACCTCGTCATCGGCTTCGGCGTCGATCAACAGCTCTTCGACTTCAGTCTTGCGTTGGGTTTCAGGGTTCATTGATCAACTGCCGGCAGAGGGATTTGGCGCGTTCGGGGTCTTGGTGCTCTACCGCGTCGAGCAAGGCGCTGTGCAGGTCGAACACGGCCTGGCGACGCGGTGAGATGTTCAGGGTCTGGCGCAACTGCGCGCCGACGATGGCCGAAAAGTAGTGGTACAGCTCGCTCAATGCCGGGTTATGTGCGGCATCTACCAACCGACGATGGAACACCAGGTCGGCGTTGATGTAAGCCTCCAGGTCACCGTGATACAGCTCGGCGCTGACCTGGAGCGTCTGGCGCAACGCGCCGAGGTCTTCATCGGTGCGCCGCACTGCGGCGAGGCCGACAGCCTCCACTTCGAGGATCTGCCGCGTCTCCTGCGCCTGCTCCAGCGTGCAATGGGACAGCGCACGCATTGTGCCCAACGGATCGGTCATCGAGCGCAGATAGCTGCCGTCACCCTGGCGGATTTCGATCAAGCCAGAGAACGCCAACACACGCATGGCCTCGCGCACGGTATTGCGGCTGATGCCCAGCTCGGCAGACAGCTCCGGCTCGGTGGGCAGGCGTTCGCCGATGGCCCACACGCCTTGGGCAATGCGCAGACGTAACTGCTCCAGGGCCTGGTCGACCAGGGAGCGTTTGATCAGTGGGGCGATGTCTGTCATGGGGTTTGCGCTTTCGTCCAATCATAGGATGAATTTTCCTACAGGCTATTCGGAGTTGCCTACAAAGGCAACGCACTAGGGTTCTTAGGCAGCAAAAAGGAGCAGTATTTTCGATTGGTAAAATTACCCTCATAGGGTAATTATTGGACTCAGGTGTCTTATGGAAAAGTACACACCTCATTACGATTTGGCGGTGATCAAGGCGGATGTCAGGCGGCTTGGAAGGAAAGCATTTACCCAGTCAGCACAACGATGCGGCTGGGACCTGTGCTTTAGCCTTGGGGAAATGCAGGAGGTCATCTATGAGTTGCAAAACTGGATGTTGTACAAGTCGATGACCACTTATGGAGACCATCGAGTCTGGCAGGACGTGTACCACACTCATTCGAAAGGCAGGGAGATTTACATCAAGGTCACTTACTGCACAGACGGTAGGCCTCCGGTAATCTCCTTCAAGGAGAAACACCCATGAAAAAAACCGAGCTGTGCTACATCTGTGGCGCCCCTGATGCATTGAGCTATTTCGAGGGCCGCAGCGAAACCATAAGCGTCAAAGGCATGGAGCGTCGAGTCGACAATCTTGCAGGCTGGGAATGCAAGGTATGCGGCGACGGCTTTTGGGACCCCGATACCGATAGTGCAGATCGCTATGGCGAAGCGGGTGACGAGCTAGTCCTCGCCGCTCGAAAAATGATCGGCGCCGAGATGAAGCGCATCCGCCGAAAACTGCACCTTACGCAAAAGGAAGCCGTGGATTTGCTGTCCGGTGGCGGCCACAACGCATTCTCCCGGTACGAACGCGGCGAAGTTCCAGCCCCCAAACCCTTGGTGCTGCTGATGCGATTCTTGGATCGCCACCCGCACCTGCTTGCGGACGCGAAAGCCCTGGCGGAAGGCGCTGATATGCGCGGCGCCTTCACCTACACCGTGAACAACGACACTGAAGCACTCAAAGCGTCCTAACCCAAAAAATAAACCCGGCCAGGCCGGGTTTGTTTTTTCAAACACCGATCAATGCAAAATCTGGCTCAAGAACAACTTGGTTCGATCATTCTGCGGGTTGTCAAAGAAGTCATTCGGCGCCGCCTGTTCCACGATCTCGCCCTTGTCCATGAAGATCACACGGTTGGCCACGGTGCGGGCAAAGCCCATTTCGTGGGTCACGCACAACATGGTCATGCCGTCTTCGGCCAGGCCGATCATGGTGTCCAATACCTCCTTGACCATTTCCGGGTCCAGCGCCGAAGTCGGTTCGTCGAACAGCATGATTTTCGGCTTCATGCACAGCGCACGGGCAATCGCCACACGCTGTTGCTGGCCGCCGGAGAGTTGCCCCGGAAACTTGTGAGCCTGCTCCGGGATGCGCACGCGCTCCAGGTAATGCATGGCGATTTCCTCGGCCTTGCGCTTGGGCATCTTGCGCACCCACATCGGCGCCAGTGTGCAGTTCTGCAGGATGGTCAGATGCGGGAACAGGTTGAAGTGCTGGAATACCATGCCGACTTCACGGCGGATCGCTTCGATCTGCTTGAGGTCGTTGGTCAGCTCCACGCCATCAACCACGATACGGCCCTGCTGGTGCTCTTCCAGACGATTGAGGCAGCGGATGGTGGTGGACTTGCCCGAACCCGACGGGCCGCACAGCACGATGCGCTCGCCTTGCTTGACGTTGAGGTTGATGTCCTTCAACACATGGAACTGGCCGTACCACTTGTTGACACCCTGCATCTGGATAATGCCTTCAGGGCTCACAGGCTGCTTGATTGCTTCGCTCATAAAAACCACTCCTAACGCTTGTGGCCGGTGTCGAGCTTGCGTTCCAGGTGCATGGAATAGCGCGACATGCCAAAACAGAAAATCCAGAACACCAGGGCGGCGAACACGTAGCCTTCGGTTGCCATGCCCAGCCATTTGGGGTCGGCGGCGGCTTGCTTGACGCTGTTGAGCAGGTCGAACAGGCCGATGATGATCACAAGGCTGGTGTCCTTGAACAGTGCGATGAAGGTATTGACGATCCCCGGGATCACCATCTTCAAAGCCTGCGGCAGAATCACCAGGCCCATGCTGCGCCAGTAACCCAGGCCCATCGCCGCGGCGGCTTCGTACTGCCCCTTGGGAATCGCCTGCAAGCCACCACGCACCACTTCTGCCACATAGGCCGACTGGAACAGGATCACGCCGATCAGCGCTCGCAGCAGCTTGTCGAAGTTCATGCCTTCGGGCAGGAACAACGGCAACATCACCGAGGACATGAACAGCACGGTGATCAACGGCACGCCGCGCCAGAACTCGATGAAGGTCACGCAAACCACCCGGATCGCCGGCATGTTCGAGCGCCGCCCCAACGCCAACACAATGCCCAGCGGCAAGGCACCAGCGATGCCGACCGTGGCAATCACCAGGGTCAGCATCAGGCCGCCCCATTGGCTGGTCGCCACCGTGCTCAGGCCGAAGACGCCGCCGTGCAGCAGGAAGTAGGCGATGATCGGGTACAGCACCAGAAAGCCCAGACCGTAGATCGCCTTGCGTTGCAAACGCGAGATGAACAACGGCGCCACGCCGACAATGGCCAGCCACACCGTCAGGTCTACGCGCCAGCGCAGCTCGCCTGGGTAGTATCCGTACATGAATTGCCCGAAGCGTTGTTGGATGAACACCCAGCAAGCACCCTCTTTCGTGCAATCGGCGCGGGTAGTGCCGACCCAGTTGGCGTCGAGAATGGCCCACTGCAGGATCGGCGGCACCACCAGGTACACCAGGTAGATCGCCAGCAAGGTCAGCAGGGTGTTGAGCCAGCTTGAGAACAAGTTGGCGCGCATCCACGCCACCGGCCCGAAGACTTTGCTCGGCGGCGGCATGTCAGGTTTGAACGTATGCGTCGTCATGGGCGTTTCCTCACCGCTCGATCAGCGCAATGCGCTTGTTGTACCAGTTCATCAGCAGGGAAATGCTGATGCTGATCGCCAGGTACACGCTCATGGTGATGGCAATGACCTCGATGGCCTGGCCGGTCTGGTTGAGCACCGTGCCGGCAAACAGCGAAACCATTTCCGGGTAGCCGATACCGGCGGCCAGCGACGAGTTTTTCGCCAGGTTCAGGTATTGGCTGGTCAGCGGCGGGATGATCACGCGCAGCGCCTGCGGGATGATGACCTTGCGCAGCGTTGGCCCCGGGCGCAAGCCTAGTGAGCGCGCGGCTTCGGTCTGGCCGTGGCTCACGGACTTGATCCCCGAGCGCACAATCTCGGCGATAAACGCCGCTGTATACACCGTCAGCGCCAGGGTCAGCGCCAGCAGTTCAGGGATCAATACCCAGCCACCGACGAAGTTGAAGCCTGCAAGCCGGGGCATTTCCCAGTGCAGCGGCGCGCCGAAGATCAACGCACATAACGCCGGGATCACGATGAACAGCGCCAGGCCGGCCCAGAATTTATGGAAGGGTACGCCAGTGGCTTCAAAGCGCCTGTTGGCCCAGCGGGTCATCAGCACGATGGCGACAATGGCGATCACCAGGCTGGCGACAAATGGCCAGAACCCGTCGGCCGCCAGGGCTGCCGGCATGTTCAGACCACGACTGCTGACGAAGAAGGTGTCACCGAAGTTATGGCTGTTGCGCGGCCCCGGCATGGTCAGGAACACCGCGAAATACCAGAACAGGATTTGCAGTAACGGCGGGATATTGCGAAAGACTTCTACGTAGACCGTCGCCAGCTTGCTGATCATCCAGTTGGGCGACAGCCGCGCCACGCCGATGATAAAGCCGAGCAGGGTTGCCAGCACCACACCGATCACGGTCACCAGCAAGGTATTGAGCAAGCCGATCACAAACACCCGGGCATAGCTGTCCGATTCGGTGTAGTCGATCAAATGCTGCGCGATGCCGAAGCCGGCACTGCGTTCAAGAAAGTCGAAACCCGAGGTAATACCCCGGTGTTGCAGGTTGGTCTGGGTGTTATGGAACAGGTACCAGCCCAGCGAGACCACCGCCACGATGGTGATGATCTGGAATAGCCACGCGCGCACTTTGGGATCGCTGAAGCTGAGCTTCTGCTTGGGTGCGCCGATTTGATTTTGCATGAAGTGCCCCGCAAAGAATGGAACAGAACATCACCCGGCGGTTGGCCCACCGGGTGATAGAACCATCAGCGATCAGCGCACAGGGGGTGCGTATTGGATGCCGCCGTTGTTCCACAGCGCGTTCAGGCCACGGTCGATTTCCAGTGGCGTGCTCTTGCCCAGGTTGCGCTCGAACATTTCGCCGTAGTTGCCCACTTGCTTGACGATCTGTACGACCCAGTCCTTCTTCACTTTCAAGTCTTTGCCATATTCACCGTCGGCACCGAGCAAACGCGCGACGTCGGGGTTCTTGGTGGACTTGGCTTCAGCTTCAACGTTTTTCGAGGTCACACCGGCTTCTTCAGCGTTGAGCATGGCGTAGCCCACCCAGCGCACGATGGCCAGCCACTCGTCGTCACCGTTACGCACGACCGGGCCCAGAGGCTCCTTGGAAATGGTTTCCGGCAGCACCACGTAGTCTTTCGGCGCGGCCAGCTTGCTGCGCTGGGCAAACAGTTGCGACTTATCGGATGTCAACACGTCGCAACGCCCGGATTCCAGCGACTTGGCGCTTTCGTCGGAGGTGTCGAAGGTGATCGGGGTGTACTTGAGGTTATTGGCGCGGAAGTAGTCGGAAACGTTCAGCTCGGTGGTGGTACCGGCCTGGATGCAGATGGTTGCACCGTCCAGTTCCTTGGCGCTTTTCACGCCGAGCTTGTTGTTGACCAAAAAGCCGATGCCGTCGTAGTAGGTAATGAAGCCTGGGAATTTCAGGCCCATGCCCGCATCGCGAGAGCTGGTCATGGTGGTGTTGCGCGACAGGATGTCGACTTCGCCCGATTGCAGCGCGGTGAAACGCTCCTTGGCATTCAACTGGCTGAACTTGACTTTGGTGGCGTCACCGAAAACCGCAGCGGCTACGGCGCGGCAGTAGTCGGCATCAATGCCGAGGATCTTGCCACTGGCATCCGGCACCGAGAAGCCCGGCAGGCCATCACTCACGCCACATTGCACAAAGCCTTTCTTCTGCACGGCATCCAGGGTGGCGCCCGCCTGGGCAAACCCACTGACACCCAATACAGCCGCCGCAGTGACGATGGCCAGGGTGGATTTCAATACCTTCATTCAAACCTCCAGTTGCTCTTGTTGTGTCCAAGCTCCAACCCCAGCGCACCCTTATGAGGCGATATCGACCCGTGTTGGCTTTTTTTGGGGTCAAGCGGCATGAGGTTTTCGCAATCATTCCAGCGGCTATCCCCTGAACGGCGGTCACTGATAGTGTTACCGTCCCGGGAGAGTTCTGACATCGACCTACACATAGCAAGGCGCGTACCAGAGTGCTGGCCAAGCGCTTGCAACCCTGGGTTAATGGCAAAAGATTCACCCTTGCGACATTCTCTTAACAGATCAACCTGTCGCGCACCGTTCCGACGCCCCCAATCGGAGCGCGCGCACATATATGGAGCAGACATGACCGAACCCTTGATTCTTCAGCCCGCCAAGCCCGCAGATGCCTGCGTTATCTGGTTGCATGGCCTGGGTGCCGATCGCTACGACTTCCTGCCGGTAGCCGAGGCGCTGCAGGAAAGCTTGCTGACCACGCGCTTCGTTTTGCCCCAGGCGCCGACGCGCCCGGTGACCATCAACGGCGGCTACGAGATGCCGAGCTGGTACGACATCAAGGCCATGAGCCCGGCGCGTTCGATCAGCCTGGAAGAACTGGAAGTCTCGGCGAAAATGCTCACTGATTTGATCGAGGCTCAGAAGAGAACCGGGATAGACGCTTCGCGAATTTTCCTCGCGGGTTTTTCCCAGGGCGGTGCCGTGGTTTTCCACACCGCGTTCTTAAATTGGGAGGGGCCACTGGGTGGCGTCATAGCCCTCTCCACCTACGCGCCAACCTTTGATAATGAGCTGGAATTATCCGCCAGCCAGCAGCGCATTCCGACACTGTGCCTGCATGGTCAGTACGACGAGGTGGTGCAGAACGCCATGGGCCGTAGCGCCTATGAGCATTTGAAGGGCCGTGGTGTCACCGTGGCATGGCAGGAATACCCAATGGGCCACGAAGTGTTACCCGAAGAGATACGCGACATCGGCACCTGGCTGGCTGAACGCCTGCGCTGAAACCCGCGTTTATGTAGCCGTATGACAGACGCACTACGCCGCGCCCGATTCTTGCATTACACTGGCCGGCGTATATTCCTTAACCAATTAATGAGATGACCGTGCTCAAAGCACTCAAGAAGATGTTCGGCAAAAGCGCGGCTGAGCCGCTCGCGCCTGTTCCCAGTGCTCCTGCCCCCAAGCCCGGCAACCGCAATGACGGTCCACAGCCTGGCCGGACTACGCCCGCCGCCGCACCGAAACAACCCTCGGTGACGCCGCCTGAACAGGCCCAGCCTGCCGAGGTCGCTACGGCGCCTGCGGCCAAACCACGTCGCGAACGCGCGCCCAAGCCGCCGGTAACCCCGTGGAAACTCGAAGACTTCGTCGTCGAGCCCCAGGAAGGCAAGACCCGCTTCCACGACTTCAAGCTGGCCCCGGAACTCATGCATGCCATCCAGGACCTGGGCTTCCCGTACTGCACGCCGATCCAGGCGCAGGTGCTGGGTTTCACCCTCGCGGGTAAAGACGCCATCGGCCGTGCCCAGACCGGCACCGGCAAGACCGCCGCATTCCTGATCTCGATCATCACCCAGCTGCTGCAGACGCCACCGCCGAAAGAGCGCTACATGGGTGAACCGCGCGCGTTGATCATCGCCCCGACCCGGGAGCTGGTGGTGCAGATCGCCAAGGACGCCGCCGACCTGACCAAGTACACCGGCCTCAACGTGATGACCTTCGTCGGCGGCATGGACTTCGACAAACAGCTCAAGCACCTCGAAGCCCGCCACTGCGATATCCTGGTCGCCACCCCTGGCCGCCTGCTGGACTTCAACCAGCGCGGCGACGTGCACCTGGACATGGTCGAAGTGATGGTGCTGGACGAAGCCGACCGCATGCTCGACATGGGCTTTATCCCGCAAGTCCGCCAGATCATCCGCCAGACCCCGCCCAAAGCCGAGCGCCAGACCCTGCTGTTCTCCGCGACCTTCACCGAAGACGTGATGAACCTCGCCAAGCAGTGGACCACCGACCCGTCCATCGTCGAGATCGAGGCGCTGAACGTCGCCAGCGAAAACGTCGAGCAACACATCTACGCCGTCGCCGGTGCCGACAAGTACAAGCTGCTCTACAACCTGGTCAACGACAACGGTTGGGAGCGCGTGATGGTGTTCGCCAACCGCAAGGACGAAGTGCGCCGCATCGAAGAACGCCTGGTGCGCGATGGCGTCAATGCCGCGCAACTGTCGGGCGACGTGCCGCAGCACAAGCGCATCAAGACGTTGGAAGGCTTTCGCGAAGGCAAGATCCGCGTGCTGGTGGCCACCGACGTGGCCGGGCGCGGTATTCATATCGACGGCATCAGCCACGTGATCAACTTCACCCTGCCGGAAGTGCCGGACGACTACGTGCACCGTATCGGTCGTACCGGGCGTGCCGGGGCTGCGGGTGTGTCGATCAGCTTTGCCGGGGAAGATGATTCGTATCAGTTGCCGTCGATCGAGACACTGCTGGGGCGCAAGATCAGTTGTGAGACGCCGCCAACGCACTTGCTGCGAGCTGTAGAACGCAAACGCCCTTAACGGCTAAAACTCGATCAAAAATGTGGGAGGGGGCTTGCTCCCGATAGCAATGGGTCAATCAACAGAGATGTTGAATGTGCCACCGCTATCGGGAGCAAGCCCCCTCCCACATTTGCATCTGTGTTTGGCGTGCTATTTCCAGCGGTCTGCTGCCGCGTGGTCGCTGTCCCGCCCGTCTACCCAACGCGGCCCCTCGCTGGTGTTTTCCTTCTTCCAGAACGGCGCCCGCGTCTTCAAGTAATCCATCACAAACGCACAGGCATCAAACGCCGCCTGGCGATGCGCACTCGCCGCCGCGACAAACACAATCGGCTCCCCCGGCTCCAGCGCGCCTATTCGATGCAACACCTCCAGCTTGAGCAACGGCCAACGCTGTTCAGCCTCGACGGCAATCTTGGCCAAAGCCTTTTCGGTCATGCCGGAGTAGTGCTCAAGAAACATCCCCGACACCTCGCGCCCGTCATTGAAGTCGCGCACATAGCCGACAAAACTCACCACCGCGCCCACGCCAACATTAGCGTCGTGCATGGCGTTGACTTCAGCGCCGGGATCAAAGGCTTCGACCTGCACACGAATGGCCATGGTCAGCCTCCGGTCACGGGTGGGAAAAACGCGACTTCATCGCCGGCTTGCAGTGGCTCGTCGAGGCCACATAGCTCCTGGTTGCGGGCGCACATCAGGCTGGTCTCGTTGAGCACTTCGAAGCCCGGATCGACCGCCAATGCTTGGCGTACGGCGTCGACGGTGGGGAACTCACCTTCCATCTCCAGCGAATCCAGGCCAATCGCTTCGCTGTAGCGGGCAAAAAACAGCACGTTGATACTCATACCTGATCCGCCTTGAAGTGCCCGCTCTTACCGCCCAGCTTTTCCAGCAGGCGAATGCTTTCGATGGTCATGCCACGGTCCACGGCCTTGCACATGTCGTAGATGGTCAACGCCGCAACGCTGGCGGCAGTCAGGGCTTCCATTTCCACGCCGGTCTGGCCGGAGAGTTTGCAGCGCGCCAGGATATGCACGGCATCCACGCCATCGGCGCGTAGCTCGACCTTGACGCCGGTAAGCATCAGCGGGTGGCACAGGGGGATCAAGTCACTGGTTTTTTTTGCCGCCTGGATCCCGGCGATGCGGGCCACGGCGAATACGTCGCCCTTGGGGTGGGCGCCGTCGACAATCATTGTCAGGGTTTCGGGCAACATGCGCACCCGCGCTTCGGCCACCGCCTCACGGAAGGTCACGGCTTTATCGGTGACGTCGACCATATGGGCGCGACCTTGGGAATCGAGATGAGTCAGCACAGGGATACTCCTGATCGGGAGCAGCAATTGTAAACCTTGTAGAAGCAAGCTTGCTCGCGAAAAACCAGACGATATCGCGGGGTTCCTGCTACCCCGCGTTATCGTTGGCGTCCTTCGCGAGCAAGCTCGCTCCTACACGAAGATCAAGTGCAAGGTTAGAAACGGAAGGTAAACCCGGCATTGATCCCGTTGTTGTTACCGCGGTTGGACAGCAAGCCGCTGTAGTTCAACGACACCAGGGTGTCCTTGGTCAAGGCCATCTCCGCACTGGCCTTGATCACCGCGCCATCCCGGGCCACGGGCACGCTGTTGACGGCAAAGGCGGTGTCGCTGCCGGCAAACTTCAGCGAGGCTTCGCGGTCGGTGTCACCGAACTGATGCTCCCAACCCAACTCACCGCGCAAGGTCACCGCCGAGGTGGAGCCGATCGGCAACTGCGTATGTGCACGCAGGCCCAGGGTCGACAGCGTCGCGTCCTGGCTTTGCTTACTGGCGTGCAAAGCAGCGGCGCCGCCTTTCTCCTTGAACGAGTCGCTTTGATAGTTCAGGTACGTGAGGTTGGCGAAGGGTTCGAATTGGCTCCATTGGGTGTAGCCGATCTCGGCGAACACTTGGTCGGTGCGTGCGCTGTAGTCGGCCTTGGCGTAGTCCGACTGATTGGCGTAGGCCACCCGCCGCGAAGTGTCCAGGCGGTGCCAGGTGGTGGCGCCCCCCAGGCGCAGGGCAATGGCTTCGAAGCGCTTACCGCCATATACCGACAGGTGATAGTTGTCGCTGTCCGCCGAAGCCGACTGGCCATTGAGGTGGCTCTGGGTATAACCGGTCGCCGCCCCCACTCGCCAGCCATCACTCACCTCGGTGTCCAAACCCAGCAGCACGCCGCTGGTGGACGACGAGTAGCCACTAGCGTTGTTGTCACCGCTGACGTTATTACGCCCGCCCAGCAGTTGCACCCAGCCGCCGTTGTCGCTGGCCTGAATCTGCGCGCTGGAATCCAGCGCCTGGGCCTGCTGCAGACGCCCGTTGACCGCTTCGCGCAGGTAACGGCTGTCGGCCATTTGCGCCGCCGCCACATCCGAGTGCAGTTGCCCCGAGAGTTGCTTGAACGCGTCCCGTGCCTGGTCGGCGGAATCCGAAGCCAACAGGCTTTCGTAGACCGGGCTGCCGGCGCCCAGCGTCTCGGCCGCCGTCGCCACCGCCCGTTCGTTGCGGGTTTGTGCGACGCTGGCGAAGCTGGTCTGGTTGCGCGCTATCGCCAGGGTCAGCTGGTTGGGTTGGTAGTTGAGCTGCGTGCCAATGAACAGGTAGTTGGGCGCGAACGCCGCAAACTGGCCATTGATGCCCTGGCTGGCGCTGAGGATGCTGAACTGCTGGCCCAGCAAACTGCGCGCCTCGCTGGCGGACAGCAGGTTTGGGCTGTTCTCCAGGGACACGTTCACCAGGCCGCCATTGAGGGTCGCCACGCCGCTGCTCTGGATCTGGTCGCTGCGGCCATTGGGGCCGACTTCGACGGCATACACCGAGCCCGGATTGAAGGTCACGTCGCCAGTACGCAACGTGCCAATCGAATGCCCCGGTGCCACGCGCCCGCCAGCGTTCACGCTCAAGACGCCCACTGTACCGTTGCCGGCAAGGGTGCCGCCCAAGGTGGTCACCACGCCGTTGTCGGCATTACGCGTGCCCACGGCGCTGCCATCCACCGTCACGGCAGAGGTCAACACGCCATCCACCGACAATGTGCCACCGCGCACCCAGGTGCTGCCTGAATAGGTGTTCTGGCCCTCCAGCACCAGTTCGCCATCCCCCGCCTTGACCAGGCTGCCAACGTAGGTGGCGCCGGTAAGCAGGTCCTGACCACGGGTCAGCGTCGCCTGCTCGCGGGCATGGCCGATCTCGTATTCGAACTGATCATCGGCCGACGCATTGGCGGGCAGGCCATTGAGCCAGCCCTTCTGCTGCTTGGTAGCCGTCCAGGTCGCCTGCTCGGCAGCGTCTTCCACGCGCCGGGCGCGAATGGCCTCATCGGAAATCGGGTTAGCCCAGATATCGCGCGTGCCGGTAGGCAAGGCCACCGCCATTGAACTAAGGAACTGCCCCGGCCCTTGCATGGCTTTTTGCAGGTTGGGCAGGCCCCAGCCGCTGACCACACCCGGCACTTGCGGCGTACCCGGGGCGGCATCGTGCACCGGCTGCAGGTTGTCGTAGGTGCGGCCACCTGTGAGCTCACCGACAGGCGTGTCCGGGCCATCCGGCGCCTGCAGGCTGGAGGTGGTGAGCAACACGTCCCGCGCCTGGCTGGCGGTCATGTAAGGAAAGCGCTGGATCACCAGGGCCAAGGCCCCGGAAACGCTCGGCGCGGCGGCGGAGGTGCCGTTGGCGTTGGGGATGATTTCACCCTCCGGCCCTGCGGACGGGATGCCCGACACACCCATCACGCACCACCACTTCGAGGTGCCGCAACGGTTGTAGACTTGGGCGCTGGTCTCGTCATAACCGGTGATCGCGAGGAATTTGCCTTCGATGTCCGGCTTGAAAAACGGCAGGTTGGCGTTGGTATCCGGGTTGGCACCGTGGCTGTCGTTGCCCGCCGAGATGATCTGGATAAAGGTGTTTTGCCGTGCGGTGTCAGCCATGGCGTCCATCCAGGTCTTGTGACCGGCGTGGGCCTTGTCCCAGAACGGGCGATAGGCCGCGGTCATGTCCCGCAGATTTTGCGCGGCGCTGTCGCCGACATTGCCGAAGTGGTTCTCCACGTCATCGCGCGAGCTTTGCCCCCAACTCTGGTTGACGATCGAAACGCTCTTCGCCGCCAGGGCGTTGTAGCTGGCCATGAACGCGTTGTAGTCGAGGTCGTTGGAACCTTGGTACCGATCGTTGTCGCTGCCGCCGGTGTTGGCGACAAAAATATTCGCATCGAAGGCAATGCCGTGCATACCGGTGCCGTTGCGGCTGGCCCCGAGCACACCGGACATTTCCGTACCGTGACCATCGTTGAACGCCGGGTCGTATTCCCCGGGAATGCTGAAATGCTCACCCTGCTTGAACTCGCCGCTGGGCACTTCAAGACGGTAGCGCGGATGGGTGGCGTAGTACTCGCCGGTGGAGGTCACCGCCTGCACGCGGTCCTGGCCCTGGGCATTCTTGCCCTGGAATTCGAAGTGCCGGGTGAGAACGCCCGAGTCCAGCACGCCGACATTCACACCCTTGCCGGTGATGCCCAGGGCATAGGCATAGTACGCGTTGGTGCGGTCCAGGCCAGAGTTGACCTGGGCTTCCGGGGTCTTCCAGGTTTGCGCGTTGGCGCTCCAGTCACGGGTTGCGCCCGCCCAGGATTGCCCGGTGTTCAGTTGCGCGTTGAGGTTGCTGCTCACGCCCGGCTCTACGTAGGTATAGGGCTTGGCGGCCGGCAGGTTGGCGATGATGGCCTTGGAAAAATCGAGAATATTGGTGGTGTAGCGACCATTGTTGCTGAACAGCCGACTGCGGTAGTAATCCAGGCGCGAGGTGTAGTCCAGCGGTCGCCGGGTATCGCCGAGCATGGCGCCGATGGTGAGGTTTTCAGGCTGTAGTTCGTAGTTCTGCTTGAGGGCCGAGTCGAACTTGCCGGACTGGGCAGCGAAGTCCTTGGCCGCCAGGTCGACGATATCTGCGTAGGCAAACCGCAGGTTCTTGTACACGTCGGTGCCGGGGCCGAACGAGGCGACGGCTTTGCGAAATGCCGACTCCAGTACCTGGGAGGTGTAGGGATTGTCGTCGGCCCAGGCCATGGAACCCTGGCCCAGCCAGAGGGCCAGGCCGAGCGCGATGGGTGTCAGGGGTATCTGCTTGAAACGAGTGGCGTGCTTGTGTTGCGACACAGTGAAGCCATTACCTGCTACGTCCATTTTCCTTTCCCTTTGGATATGTGCGTCGTCAATGAGCGATGTATCGGGCTTTTTGTAATAGGCAGGGTCACGGTGAAAACCCTAGTAAGGTCTTCAAAATATTCGTCGAATCAAGGAGGTGGTGCTCCGACGGGTCATGCAGTGTGCTTATTGTTTTAACCGCAAGAAAAAATGTAACAAAATAATTACAAAAACCACAAGCACCCAGGGCGCGTTATCGCAGGCAAATGTCGCCCACAACAAAAACCCCGGATTTCGTGAAAAATCCGGGGTGGTTCGTGGCATTTAGCCACTTGTTAGTTAATGGACAGTTACAGGTGGGACTCGGCGTATTCAGCCAGGATCGAACGAGGCACCCCTTGCAGCGCAATATGCACGCCGTTGGGGAAGTCTTTGAAACGTTCCGTCAGGTAGGTCAGCCCGGAGCTGGTCGCGGACAGGTAAGGGGTGTCGATCTGTGCCAGGTTGCCCAGGCACACCACTTTGGAGCCGGCGCCGGCACGGGTGATGATGGTTTTCATCTGGTGCGGGGTAAGGTTCTGGCATTCATCGATCAGGATCAGGCTCTGCTGGAAGCTGCGCCCGCGGATGTAGTTGAGGGATTTGAACTGCAACGGCACTTTGCTGAGGATGTAGTCGACGCTGCCATGGGTGTTTTCGTCATCCATGTGCAAGGCTTCGAGGTTGTCGGTGATCGCCCCCAGCCACGGCTCCATTTTTTCCGCCTCGGTGCCGGGCAGGAAGCCGATTTCCTGGTCCAGGCCCTGCACGCTGCGGGTGGCGATGATGCGGCGGTAGCGCTTGGTCACCATGGTCTGCTCGATGGCGGCAGCCAGGGCGAGGATGGTTTTGCCCGAACCTGCGGCACCGGTCAGGTTGACCAGGTGGATGTCCGGGTCGAGCAGCGCGTACAGCGCCAGGCTCTGGTAGATATCACGCGGTTTCAGGCCCCAGGCTTCCTGGTGCAACAGGGGTTCCTGATGCAGGTCGAGGATCAGCAGCTTGTCGACCTGAATCTCTTTGATCCAGCCCACGAAGCCTTGTTCGTCGACGATGAACTCATTGATATGCACGGCCGGCAGGTTGTCGATCAGCTGCACCTGGTGCCAGGTACGGCCGTGATCCTGGCGGGTCTCGACCTTGCTGACACGGTCCCAGAACGAGCCGGTCATCATGTGATAACCACGGGAGAGCATCGACACGTCGTCGACCAGCTGGTCGGTGCTGTAGTCCTCGGCAGCGATCCCACACGCTCGTGCCTTGAGGCGCATATTGATGTCTTTGGTCACCAGTACTACGCGCAGGTCCTTGTCGCGCGCGTGCAGGTCGATCAACTGGTTGATGATCTTGTTGTCGTTGAGGTTTTCCGGCAGCAGGCTATTAGGCTCGCTGCGCTTGCTCATCAGGATCGACAGCAAGCCCTTGGGCCCGCTCTTGCCACGCTGGATCGGCACGCCGACCTCAACATCCTCGGGCGAAGCTTCACCCAACGTCTTGTCGATCAGGCGGATGGCCTGGCGGCATTCGGCGGCAACGCTGTGGTGGCCGCTTTTGAGTTTGTCGAGCTCCTCAAGCACGATCATCGGGATGGCGACGTGGTGTTCTTCGAAGTTAAGCAGTGCGTTTGGATCGTGGATCAATACGTTGGTATCAAGCACGTAAAGGATTGGCTGGTCGGAAGAAGGGGTACGTCCATGATCATCCATACTCGGTCACCTTTGTGGGAGCCAGTCGACGCAATACCTGGGCGGTGCTGCGCCTCGATTCGACCACCGACCACACCTGAGTGACGTCAAGTGCAGTGCCCACATGAGGAGTCTTGGAAGACGCCACCTGTGTTGCAGGGTTCGGCGGTCTGACTTCGTAATACCGCAAAACCCATGACAGGAAAAAGCACTTTGACGCTTTTTTGAAGTTTATTTTTCAGGATGACGAATAGCACTAGCCGAGTGCCAGCTGCCCCGTTAAAGTCGGAAGTCCGCCTGCATCGAAATGTCGCAGCAAATCACCCCTAAAAACCCTCATCCCCAACAGGGCCGGGCATTCTCAGCGAAACGCCTCGCGGCACTCCTGCCAACCCAAGCCACTCTGCGCCGTTGCCTGCAACACCATTGGTATTGCCACCCGCGCCTTGTCCTGGGTGTCATGAAAGGCAATCACACCTTTGCGCCACAGCAGCATCAGCGTCAGCACCCGTTGCGCCGACTCATCGGCCTTGAGCTTGCCCGGCTCGTCCTGGGAATCGATGTCCCACAACGCCACCTGCAAACCCTGTTGCTGGAAGAAACCCTGGCTGTCCGCGCGGCGCTGCCCATAGGGTGGGCGGAACAGCGGCAGATAGTTCTCCGGCATCAGGTTCTGCACCAGCGCGGCACTGCGGGTGATGGAGCTTTGCCAGTCAACCCAATGGCTGTGGGAACGGTACTCCCAACCCTGGATACCTACGCACTGCCCCTGGTACAGCGCCTGCACATCGGCAGCAGAGCTGCGCTCTACACGGGTTTGCAAGCTGCTGCCGAGGGCAAAGAACGTGGCGTTCATCTTCTGTTTGCGCAGGTAGTCGGTGAGCCAGTCGGTATTGCCGCCAACCGGTGCCGGGCCGCCATCGAAGGTCAGCAGGAACATGCGGTCATTGAGCTCGTCGCCATTGCGCTCATGATCACCAAAGCGCGCCACTTCACTGCTGATCTGCGGGAACAGCGCGGCCTTGCGCAGCAGTTCGTCGAGATAGCGCTCGTGGAAGTGCCGGCTGGGGGCGGCCCAGCCTATATAGAAAGAGTTGTCACTGACCTCGAACTTGCCGGCCTGCTCACGCAGGTCGTCCATGTTGTCCACCAGGAAGCAGAACGAGGCATCTTCTTCGCAGCTTTGCTGGGCGAAGCTGTAGTTCTCCAACAGCCGTTGCCACAACTGGCGACGCAGGTCGTCGATAGCCGCCAGGTTGATGATCTTCAAGCCCAGGCGCTGCTTGAGCGCGCTTTCGTCCAGGGCCTCACTGGCCAACAGGCTGTGGGCAAACATGAGGATCTCCGCACGCGAAGCCACATCGAACAGCGCCGGGCTGCTGAGTTTTTCCGGCCAGGTGCTGCGGTCGAGGCTGGCTACGTCAACCGGCGCGGCTTGGGCGGTGACGCATAGTAGACAAGCCGACAATAAAAGCGCTAATCGCACACGGGGTCTTCCTTTCCAGAGTTACCGGCCATCATAGCGGATCGCACCTATCACCATCATAGGTGGAGTCAAAACGCCCCACCCCCTAGAATCTCGCCCACGATTAAAGGAGCCAACTTCATGCTGATGGTGATTTCCCCCGCCAAAACCCTCGACTTCGAGTCCAAGCCGGTCACTGCGCGCTTCACCCAGCCGCAATACCTGGACCACTCCCAGGAACTGATCGAACAACTGCGCAAACTGAGCCCGGCGCAAATCAGCGAGTTGATGCACGTCTCCGACAAGATCGGTGGCCTCAACGCCGCCCGCTTCGGCAGCTGGACGCCCGCCTTCACCCCGGCCAATGCCAAGCAGGCGCTGCTGGCATTCAAGGGCGATGTGTACACCGGCCTGAACGCCGAGACCTTCAGCGATGCCGATTTCAGCTACGCCCAGGATCACCTGCGCATGCTCTCGGGCCTCTACGGCCTGCTGCGCCCCCTGGACCTGATGATGCCCTACCGCCTGGAGATGGGCACCAAGCTGGCCAACGCCCGTGGCAAGGACCTCTACGCCTTCTGGAGCACGCGCATCAGCGAATGGCTGAACGAAGCATTGGCCGCACAGGGCGATGACGTGCTGCTCAACCTGGCCTCCAACGAGTACTTCTCGGCGGTCAAGCGCCCGGCCCTGAATGCGCGGGTCATCAACACCGAGTTCAAGGACCTGAAGAACGGCCAGTACAAGATCATCAGCTTCTACGCGAAGAAGGCCCGGGGCATGATGAGCCGCTTTGTGATCGAAGAGCGCATCAACGACCCGGCTAAGCTCAAGCAGTTCGATGTACAGGGCTATCGCTTCAATGCGGAGCAGTCCAAGCCGGATAACCTGGTGTTCTTGCGCGATCACGCACCGGAATAAGGCTGCACAGACACTGCGAATCAAATGTGGGAGGGGGCTTGCTCCCGATAGCGGTAATTCAGTCAACACTTCAGTGACTGACGCACCGCTATCGAGAGCAAGCCCCCTCCCACATTTTGTTTGTATTCCAAACCATAAATCGTCATTTATTTGGCGCCAGAAAAACATCCAGATACAACCCTAACGATTTCTTCACTCGACACTCGTCAGTTTTTTTCGTAGTGGCACCACTTTTTTTAAACAGTAGTGGCACAAAACTATCCTCCCTCTCCAACTCCCTACAACTACTGGCCTAAATAGCAAGTGCTATCACTATAGTACCAGTGCCATCTTTTCTAATATTTCAAGAAATTTCCAGAAACAGGATGAGCGGCCAGGAACTTCACCCTGAAGCGCCGCTCATACCACCGGTAACGAAATTCTCTGTTTACGTAAGAGATGACTTACACAGCGACCAACGGAAGTAGTCAAGTTGTCATAAAACACTTTGACTCTATGGTCATAACATCAACTGTTTGAGTTGAGGGTAGCGATAAGCACTTATTGCCAACCCTGAAGGCCAAGGCAGCGCCGACCTAAATGAGCCAGTGGTGAAAACCCAAGGCATTGATATCAAAAGGCTTTAAGCCTGTATCAAGGCCCTGCGGCACTGGCGCCGGAGCCCTCCACCAAGGAAGCCCGGCTGCATTTCAGGGCAAGCCCCAATAAAAAGGCCAAGTTGCGCACAACTTGAGTGCAATAGTTAGTCACTCACTATTTAACATGCCTGCACGCGGCAAGACGGCGTCTATTCGCCTAACTTTCGCGGCATCAGTGACGCTTGCAAACATGAACTCCGGCCATCTATTGGCATGATTAAGAACGTCTTCAGTGACAAAGAGGTAAATGCGATGCGTATCAGCATATTTGGTTTGGGTTACGTTGGCGCGGTCTGTGCCGGTTGCCTGTCTGCCCGTGGCCACGAAGTGGTCGGCGTAGACATCTCCAAGGAAAAGATCGACCTGATCAACGCGGGTAAATCGCCAATCGTTGAACCGGGTCTGGGCGAACTGTTGAGCCAGGGTATCGAGACTGGCCGGCTGCGCGGTACCACCAACTTCGCCGAAGCCATTCGTGACACCGACCTGTCGATGATCTGCGTCGGTACGCCAAGCAAGAAAAACGGCGACCTGGAGCTCAACTACATCGAATCGGTATGCCGCGAGATCGGTTTTGTGCTGCGTGACAAGACCACCCGCCACACCATCGTGGTGCGCAGCACCGTATTGCCTGGCACCGTGGCCAACGTGGTGATCCCGATCCTCGAAGATTGCTCCGGCAAGAAAGCCGGCGTCGACTTCGGTGTCGCGGTCAACCCGGAATTCCTGCGTGAATCCACCGCCATCGCTGACTACGACCTGCCACCGATGACCGTCATCGGCGAGTTCGACAAAGCCTCCGGCGATGTCCTGCAGTCGCTGTACGAAGAACTCGACGCGCCGATCATCCGCAAGGACATCGCCGTTGCCGAGATGATCAAGTACACCTGCAACGTGTGGCACGCCACCAAGGTCACCTTCGCCAACGAGATCGGCAACATCGCCAAGGCCGTCGGCGTCGATGGTCGCGAAGTAATGGAAGTGGTGTGCCAGGACAAAACCCTCAACCTGTCCCAGTACTACATGCGTCCAGGCTTCGCCTTCGGCGGTTCGTGCCTGCCAAAAGACGTGCGTGCCCTGACCTACCGCGCCGGCTCTCTGGACGTGGAAGCGCCGTTGCTTAACTCGCTGATGCGCAGCAACGAGTCCCAGGTACAGAATGCCTTCGACATCGTTTCCAGCCACGACAAACGCAAAGTTGCGCTGCTGGGCCTGAGCTTCAAGGCCGGCACCGACGACCTGCGTGAAAGCCCACTGGTAGAACTGGCGGAAATGCTGATCGGCAAGGGCTACGACCTGAGCATCTACGACAGCAACGTCGAGTACGCCCGTGTGCACGGCGCAAACAAGGACTACATCGAAGGCAAGATCCCCCACGTGTCGTCCCTGCTCAACTCGAACTTCGACGACGTGATCAACAACTCCGACGTGATCATCCTGGGCAACCGTGATGAGAAGTTCCGTGCCCTGGCGCAGAACGCCCCGCATGGCAAGCAAGTGGTCGATCTGGTGGGCTTCATGTCCAAGGCCACCAGCGTGAGCGGCCGTACCGAAGGTATTTGCTGGTAACAGCAACGGCAAGTTTCAGGCTGCAAGTGTCTTTATCCCCAGCGCTTGCAGCCTGAAGCCTCCTCCCCATGCGGATGACGCTTATGTCCAAGTTAAAACATATATTTCTGCAAGCGGCCGGCTGGTTGTTCTTCCTCAGCCTGCTGATGGGTCTCGCCCTGCTGTTGCCGGCGAGCACCTTCGACTCGCAATCGAAGAATTTTATTTTCCTGATTGGTGCCGTGGGTATCTGGCGCTACTCCATGGGCGCGACGCATTTCTTTCGCGGCATGCTGTTCCTGTACGTGGTCTATCCGCACCTGCGCCGCAAAGTGCGCAAGCTGGGCAAGGCCGCCGACCCGTCCCATGTGTTCCTGATGGTCACCAGTTTCCGCATCGACGCGCTGACCACCGCCCAGGTCTACAGCTCGGTGATCCGTGAAGCCATCGAATGCGGCTTCCCTACTACCGTGGTCTGCTCGCTGGTGGAAATGTCCGATGAGCTGCTGGTTAAGAGCCTCTGGGAAAAGATGAACCCGCCGGCCCACGTCAAGCTCGACTTCGTGCGCATCGCCGGTACCGGCAAGCGTGACGGCCTGGCCTTTGGTTTCCGTGCTATCTCTCGCCACCTGCCGGATGACCGCGCCGTGGTAGCCGTAATCGATGGCGACACGGTGCTGGCCGAAGGTGTGGTGCGCAAGACCGTGCCGTGGTTCCAACTGTTCGGTAATGTCGGCGGCCTGACCACCAACGAATTCTGCGAAGTACGCGGCGGCTATATCATGAGCGAGTGGCACAAGCTGCGTTTCGCCCAGCGCCACATCAACATGTGCTCCATGGCCTTGTCCAAGCGCGTACTGACCATGACCGGGCGCATGTCGGTGTTCCGTGCCAGCGTGGTCACCGACCCGGGCTTTATCGCCGACGTGGAAAGCGACTCGCTGCAACACTGGCGCCTGGGGCGCTTCAAGTTCCTGACCGGTGATGACAAGTCCAGCTGGTTCAGTCTGATGCGCCTGGGCTACGACACCTTCTACGTGCCGGACGCCGCGATCAACACCGTGGAACATCCGCCGGAAAAAAGCTTCATCAAGGCCAGCCGCAAGCTGATGTTCCGCTGGTATGGCAACAACCTGCGCCAGAACTCCCGCGCCCTCGGCCTGGGTGTACGTCGCCTCGGCCTGTTCACCAGCGTAGTGCTGTTCGATCAGCGCGTGTCGATGTGGACCTCCCTACTAGGCCTGACCGTGGCGATGATTGCCACCTTCAAGTACGGCGGCGCGTTCATCCTGGTCTACCTGCTGTGGATCGGTCTTACCCGCCTGATCCTGACCCTGCTGCTGTCGTGCTCGGGCCACAAGATCGGCCCGGCCTACCCGATGATTCTCTATTACAACCAGATCATGGGCGCGTTGGTGAAGATCTACGTGTTCTTCCGCCTTGATCAACAGTCCTGGACCCGCCAGGACACCAAACTGACCCGCGATTTGGCCAGCTTTCAACGTTGGTTCAACACCTGGTCGTCTCGGACCATGACCTTCTCCGCCGGCAGCATCTTCGTTGCCGTGTTGCTGATGATGGTCTGACCCTGCCAAGCCTGAATTAACTAGGAACTAGAACATTATGAACAGCCAAGTAAACGCCAACGTTGTCCACGAATCCGAAGCCCAGCGCCAGCATGCACGGGTCAAAATCCCGGCCAAGCTGCGCTTCTTCAACAGCGACCGCACGCCGACCGAAGCGCGGGTCATCGACCTGTCCGCCGGCGGCCTGGCCTTCACCGCGACCCAGCCGCTCACCGTCGGCCAGGTGCACAAGGGCCGCCTGCAGTTCGTGATCGATAACCTCGGCCTGGCCATGGATGTGGAGCTGCAGATTCGCTCCTACGACCGCCAGACCGGCCGCACCGGCTGCCAGTTCCAGAACCTCGATGCCCAGGACATTTCCACCCTGCGCCACCTGATCACCTCGCACCTGTCCGGCGACATCGTGACCATGGGCGACGTGCTGGCGACCCTGCAACGCGACAACTTCACCAAGGCACGCAAAGTCAAGGACGGCGGCAGCGGCATGACCGCATTCGGTCGCCTGCGTGCCGTGACGTTCAGCCTGGCGATTTTCCTGGTGGGCCTGGCCGCGTTCGGTTTTGTCTTCAAATCGCTGTACGGTATGTACTTCGTCAGCCACGCCCAGGCGGGCCTCGTCAGCGTGCCAGGCATGAACGTGACCATGCCGCGTGACGGCACCGTGCAGAGCTTGCTCAAAGGCGATTCGGTTGCGGCCAAAGGCGCGCCACTGGCGACTTTCAGCACCAGCATGCTCGACGTCCTCAAGGGCCACCTGGACGAAGACCAACTGCAACCGGCCAAGGTTGAAGAGCTGTTCGGCAAGCAAATGACCGGCACCCTGACCTCGCCATGCGATTGCGTGGTGGCCCAGCAACTGGTCGCCGACGGCCAGTACGCCAGCAAGGGCGACGTGATCTTCCAACTGGTGCCACGCGGCAGCCAGGCCAATGTGGAAGCACGCTTTACCTACCGCCAGTTCGGTGATGTGCGCCCGGGTACGCCAGTGAACTTCCAGGTCGCCGACGAAGAACAGGTTCGCACCGGCACCATCGTCAGCAGCACCAGCCTGAACAGCGCCGACCTGTCCTCCGACATCCGCGTGCAGATCAAGCCGGATGCACCGCTGGACAGCACCTACGCCGGCCGCCCGGTGGAAGTCACCAGTGACCGCGGCCCGTCCCTGAACTGGCTGATCGATAAAGCCATGGCTCACGGTCTGTAAGCGAGGACATGCCTGTGAACCCTATTTCAAGAACAACACAATCTCTGTGGGAGCGGGCTTGCTCGCGATGGGATCAGCGCGGTTTGCCTGATGGGCCGAGTCGCCTGCATCGGGGGCAAGCCCCCTCCCACATGGGTTCGGTGGCGTTGCTGGCTGTTGCGGTGAGCCTGGCCGGTTGTGCCGGTTTGCCAGATCAGCGTTTAGCCAACGAAGCCCTCAAACGCGGCGATACCGTCACCGCGCAGCAGAATTACCAGCAACTGGCAGACCTGGGCTACAGCGAGGCCCAGGTGGGCCTGGCCGATATCCAAGTTGGCACCCGCGATCCGGCGCAAATCAAGCAGGCCGAAGCCACTTACCGTGCGGCGGCGGACACTTCGCCCCGCGCCCAGGCGCGCCTTGGCCGCCTGCTGGTGGCCAAGCCCGGTGCCACTGAAGCTGAGCACCATGAAGCCGAAAGCCTGCTGAAAAAAGCCTTCGCCAATGGCGAAGGCAACACCCTGATCCCGCTGGCGATGCTGTACCTGCAATACCCGCACAGCTTTCCCAACGTGAATGCCCAGCAGCAGATCAGCAAATGGCAAGCGGCCGGTTACCCGGAAGCCGGCCTGGCCCAGGTGTTGCTGTATCGCACCCAGGACACTTACGACCAGCATCTGGATGACGTCGAGCGCATCTGCAAGGCCGCGTTGAACACCACCGATATCTGCTACGTCGAGCTGGCCACGGTCTACCAGAAAAAAGCCGAGCCGGAAAAACAGGCCGAGTTGCTCAAGCAGATGGAAGCAGGCTACAGCCGTGGCAGCGTCACCGCCCAGCGCGTCGACAGCGTCGCCCGCGTACTCGGTGATGCCAGCCTCGGCACGCCGGACGAAAAAACCGCCCAGGCTTTGCTTGAAAAAATCGCCCCTGCCTACCCGGCCTCCTGGGTCAGCCTGGCGCAACTGCTCTACGACTTCCCCGAAATGGGCGACGTCGACCAGATGATGAAGTACCTCGACAACGGCCGCGCCGCCGACCAGCCGCGCGCCGAATTGCTGCTGGGCAAGCTCTACTACGAAGGCAAGTGGGTGCCGGCCGACGCCAAGGCCGCCGAAGCCCACTTCGAAAAAGCCGTGGGCCGTGAAGTGGCCGCCGATTACTACCTCGGCCAGATCTACCGCCGTGGCTACCTGGGCAAGGTCTACCCGCAAAAGGCCCTGGACCACCTGCTGACCGCTGCGCGCAACGGCCAGAACAGCGCCGACTTCGCCATCGCCCAACTGTTTTCCCAAGGCAAGGGCACCAAGCCCGACCCATTGAACGCCTATGTCTTCAGCCAACTGGCCAAGGCCCAGAACACGCCAGAGGCCAATGACCTGGCTACCCAGCTCGAGGCGCCATTGACCCCTGAGCAACGCGCCGAAGGCCAACGCCTGGTGCAACAGGAACTGGCCGCCCGCGGCACCCTGGCCCAAAGCACGCTGCAACTGCACGCCCTGCAAGAAGAAGACGGCGAGGAATCCCTATGAAGCTCAACCCATTCGTCAAGGCCGGCATCGGCCTGACCTTCGCCCTGCTGTGGTCGTGCCCGACCCTGGCCGCGCTGACCGAAGCCAAGAACTTCGGCCTGGAGGTCAA
Source organism: Pseudomonas sp. Root569 (assembly GCF_001427465.1). NCBI lineage: Bacteria > Pseudomonadati > Pseudomonadota > Gammaproteobacteria > Pseudomonadales > Pseudomonadaceae > Pseudomonas > Pseudomonas sp. Root569. Next base: position 259,826 of record NZ_LMGQ01000001.1, read on the forward strand.
AGCCACTGCACAGTCCGAAGATGACCGCGACCTCGGCACCCAGAAAGGCGGCGACGTCAACGGCATCGGCCTCGACCTGCGCCCGTGGATCTACGGCGAAAGCGGCGCGTGGAGTGCCTACGCCATGGGCCAGGCCGTCGTGTCCAGCGACATCATCGAGACCGACACCTTGCAACAGTCGGCCGATGACACCACCGAACAGTCGAGCAACGACGACCGCAAGGCCAAGAAAAACTACCTGGCCCTGCGCGAGTTCTGGGTTGGCTACAGCGGCTTCACGCCCTACCCCGGCGAGATCCTCAAGTTCGGTCGCCAGCGCCTGCGCAATGACGACGGCCAATGGCGCGACACCAACATCGAAGCGCTGAACTGGACCTTCGACACCACCTTGCTCAAGGCCAATGTCGGCGCCGCCGAACGTTTCAGCGAGTACCGCACCGACCTCAAGGAACTCTCGCCCAAGGACAAGGACCGCCAGCACTTCTACGCCGACGCCGCCTACCAGTGGACGCCGGGCCAGTGGATCGGCCTTCGCGGTCACCACACCCATGACGACGGCAAGCTCGACTACGCCGAACCAGGCGTGGCCACGGACCCGTTGGACAAACGCGAGAACGGCGACCTGACCTGGCTCGGCATCGAAGCCAACAGCGACGCCTACAACTGGCGCAATACCAACACCGTCAACTACTGGGCCAGCATCACCGGCATGCGCGGCGACCGCGACACCGTAAATGCCTTGAATGCCGACGGCACTCGTCCGACCAATGCCAAGCGCAGCGATAACGTGAGTGGCTGGGCCACCGACCTCGGCGTGCGTCTGCGTCTGGACCCGCAATGGCAAGTGGGCGCGGCCTACTCCCGCGCCAGTGCCGAGTACGAGCAGAACGGCCTGCAAAGCAACCGTTCGAACTGGACCGGCACCCAATCCCGCGTGCACCGCTTCGGCGAAGCGTATCGCGGCGAGATGAACAACATGCAGTCCATGAGCCTGTTCGGTTCCTGGCAGCTGCGCGAGGACTACGACGCCAGCCTGGTGTACCACAAGTTCTGGCGCGTGGACGGCAACAAGCCGGTGGGCAGCAACGGTATCGATGCAGTGCAGAACAACACCGATGACGTCACCGGCGCGATCCTCTCCAGCACGTCCCTGCCTCTGGAAGACGGTAAGAAAGACCTCGGCCAGGAGATGGACCTGGTGGTCACCAAGTACTTCAAGAAAGGCTTGCTGCCCGCCGCGCTGAGCCAGTCGATCGACGAGCCGTCGGCCCTGGTGCGCTTGCGTGCCGGCGTGTTCAAGCCGGGCGACGCCTATGGCAGCCAGGTCGACTCCTACATGCACCGCGCGTTTGTCGACGTGGTCTGGAAATTCTGATGGGAGCCTGCGCCATGAATGCTCAAAGCCTACTCGTCGCGGCAATGCTGTTGGCCAGCGCCACAGCGTTCGCCGATACGACGGCCAAGGCGCCGATCATCGCCAAGGAACTGCAACAGGCCAAGACCTACACCATTTCCAGCCCGCCCACCGCGCCGCTGGAAATGGCCAAGCCTGCCCTGCCGGACCTGTCGGGCTACACCGCCGCAGCCATGGAAAAGAAGATCGTCAAGACCAAGCCGGGCAAGATCAGCGTGCGCCGCATGATGCAGGAAGACGCGCTCAAGGACTTTATCGGTGGCGATAACAAGATGGCCGAATGGGTAGTGCGCCAGCACGGCATTCCCCAGGCGATCTTTGTCGACGATGGCTACATGAACCTCAAGGACCTGCTGGGCAAGGTGCCCAAGCAGTACTTCAGCGAAACGTCGCCGGGTGTCTTTTTGGCCAAGCTGCCGATTGTGGTCGGGCGCAAGGGCATCCTCGATATCGACAAAAATACCCAGGAATTGCGTCTGTCCCAGCAAGCCGGCTCGTTTTTGATCAACGACGGCCAGCTGTTTGTGCGCGATACCAAGGTCACCGGTTGGGATGAAAAAGCCAATGGCCCGGCGCTGTTCAAGTCGGCCAAGGAATTCCGCCCGTTCCTGCTGGCCTGGGGCGGCACCGAGACCTATATCTCCAAGACCAAGATGGCCAGCTTCGGCTACGCCAACAGTAAGTCCTACGGGGTGAGTATTTCCCAGTACACGCCGAACATGGCCAAGGTGCTCAAGCGTCCTGAGCCGACCGGCTGGATCATCGACTCCGAGTTCTCGGACATGTGGTACGGCTTCTATTGCTACGAGACCACGGGCTTCGTGATCAAGGGCAATACCTACAAAGACAACATCGTCTACGGCATTGACCCCCATGACCGTTCCCACGGCCTGATCATCGCCGACAACACGGTGTACGGCACCAAGAAGAAGCACGGCATCATCATTTCCCGGGAAGTGAACGACAGCTTCATCTTCAACAACCGCAGCTACGACAACAAGCTCTCAGGCCTGGTGATCGACCGTAACAGCGTGAACAACCTGATCGCCGACAACGAGATCTACCGCAACCACACCGACGGCATCACCCTCTATGAGAGCGGCGACAACCTGCTGTGGGGCAACAAGGTCATCGCCAATCGTCGCCACGGCATTCGTGTGCGTAACAGCGTGAATATCAAGCTCTACGAAAACACCTCGATGGCCAACGGCCTGACGGGGCTCTACGGCCACATCAAGGACTTGACCGACACCGACCGCGACATTGCCCTCGACCCATTCGACGCCAAGGTCTCGCTGATCGTGGTGGGTGGTGAACTGGCGGGCAACGGCAGCGGGCCGCTGTCCATCGATTCGCCGCTGAGTGTCGAGCTGTACCGCGTGTCGATGCTGGCGCCGACCAAATCCAGTGGCATCAGCTTCAACGGCATTCTTGGCGAGCGCCAGGAAGAAATTCTCGACTTGCTGGTGCGCCAGCAGAAAGCCGTGCTGATCGACCCTGTCGAACGCCAGACCGAAATGCAGGACTGAGGATGACCCTTATGCACCCACACATGATAAAACTGCTGAGCCTCTCGGGTCTGACCCTCGGCCTGCTTGCGGCCAGCCAGGGCGTGCGCGCCGACGAAGTCAAGGCGCCGACCTTCACCGCCGAGCCATGCTGCAGCCTGTGCCCGGCCGCCCATGACGCGAAGAACTACACCACGCGCTACCAGCAGAACTTCACCACTCTGGTACAAGCCCAGGGCGACTGGCTGTTTCGTACCCAGGAAGACCTGCGCACCGAATTCGACACCACACCGGCAGGCTACAAACGCATGCAGCAGTTGCACGATGCGTTCAAGGCCAAGGGCGTGGAACTGGTGGTGGTCTACCAGCCGACCCGTGGCCTGGTGAACCGCAACAAGCTCAACCCAGAAGAGAAAGCCAAGTTCGACTTCGACAAGGCCCTGACCAACTACAAGACCATGCTTGGCCGTTTCGCCAAGATGGGCTACGTAGTGCCGGACCTTTCGCCACTGACCAACGAGCAATTGCCAGACGAATTGCCGGCCCACGATTTCTACTTCCGCGGTGACCAGCACTGGACCCCGTACGGAGCCCAGCGCACGGCGAAAATCGTCGCGGCCAAGGTCAAGCAAATGCCTGAGTACGCCGAAATTCCCAAGCGCGAATTCGAGACCAAGCGCTCGGGCCGCATGGGCAAGACCGGCACCCTGCACAACATGGCCGGGCAACTGTGCGGCACCAGCTATGCGATCCAGTACATGGACCAGTTCACCACCGAGCCCAAGGGCGAAGCCGGTGACGGCGACCTGTTCAGCGATTCGGGCAACCCGCAGATTACCCTGGTGGGCACCAGCCACAGCGGCAAGAACTACAATTTCGCCGGCTTCCTCCAGGAGGAAATCGGCGCCGACATCCTTAACGTCGCCTTCCCCGGCGGTGGCCTGGAAGGGTCGATGATCCAGTACCTGGGCAGCGACGAATTCCAGAAGACTCCGCCGAAGATCCTGATCTGGGAATTCTCGCCGCTGTACCGCCTCGACCAGGAAACCATCTATCGCCAGATGATGGCGCTGCTGGACAACGGGTGCGAAGGCAAGACCGCGCAGATGTCCGCCAGCACCACCCTCAAGCCCGGCAAGAACGAGCTGATGGTCAACAGTGCCAACAAGGACCTGCGCAACGCCAATCACCAGGTCGATATCCGCTTCGCCGATCCGTCGGTGAAAACCTTGCAAGCCACCCTCTGGTATATGAACGGTCGCCACGAGGACATCAAGATCGAGAAACCCGAAACATCCGATACAGACGGGCGTTTCGCCTTTGAACTGCGCACCGATGAAGACTGGGCCTCGCAGAACTTGCTGGCCGTGGAAGTGCAGGGCCCGGAACAGGGTGCTGCCGCGCAGAAGGTCGAAGCGAAAATTTGCACACGCAACGTATTCCCAGCCGGCGGTCAACAAACCGCTTCAACCGGGCAATGAGGTTACTTATGCAAAAGTTATTGATTCCATCGTTGCTGGGCCTGGCGATCTTCGCCGGGGCCGCCAACGCCGCCGCGCCACTGCGTCCGCCTCAGGGCTATTTCGCACCGATCGAAGCGTTCAAGACCGGCGACTTCAAGAATGACTGCGACGCCATGCCAGCGCCGTACACCGGTTCGCTGCAATTTCGCAGCAAGTACGAAGGTTCGGACAAGGCGCGCTCCACGCTGAATGTGCAGTCCGAAAAGGCCTTTCGCGACAGCACCGCCGACATCACCAAGCTGGAAAAAGACACCAGTAAGCGCGTGATGCAGTTCATGCGTGACGGCCGCCCCCAGCAGCTCGAATGCACGCTGAACTGGCTGGTGTCGTGGGCCAAGGCCGACGCGCTGATGTCCAAGGACTTCAACCACACCGGCAAATCCATGCGCAAATGGGCACTGGGCAGCATGGCTTCAGCCTATGTACGCCTGAAATTCTCCGAGTCGCAGCCGCTGGCCAAGCACCCGCAGGAATCCCAACAGATCGAAGCCTGGTTCAACAAGCTGGCCGACCAGGTGGTGAGCGACTGGGACAACCTGCCGCTGGAAAAAACCAACAACCACTCCTACTGGGCCGCCTGGTCGGTGATGGCAACCTCCATCGCCACCAACCGCCGCGACCTGTTTGATTGGGCGGTGAAGGAATACAAGGTCGGCGCCAACCAGGTCGATGACCAAGGCTTTTTGCCGAACGAGTTGAAGCGCCAACAGCGCGCCCTGTCGTATCACAACTACGCCCTGCCGCCGCTGTCGATGATCGCCAGTTTTGCCCTGGTCAACGGCGTGGACCTGCGCCAGGAAAACAACGGCGCGCTCAAGCGCCTGGGCGACAAGGTGCTGGCCGGGGTGAAAGACCCGGAGATCTTCGAGCAGAAGAACGGCAAAGAGCAGGACATGAAGGACCTCAAGGAAGACATGAAATTTGCCTGGCTTGAGCCCTTCTGCACGCTCTACACCTGCGCGCCGGATGTGATCGAGCGCAAGCATGAGATGCAGCCGTTCAAGACGTTCCGCCTGGGTGGCGACCTGACCAAGGTCTACGACCCGGCGCACGAAAAAGGCAAAAAAGGTTCCTGAGCAAACGCGGTAAAAAATGTGGGAGGGGGCTTGCTCCCGATGGCGGTGTAACAGTCGCCATCTGTGCTCAATGACACACCGCTATCGGGAGCAAGCCCCCTCCCACATTTGAAGCCGGTTTCGTCAGTAGAAATGCAATACAACCTCCCCCGAAATCGTGGGGGGGTTTGGGGGGGCTCTGGCCCTTGACTGTTGGTTAAACATGGAGAGATCGGGATGGTTTTCTCGTCCAATGTATTCCTGTTTCTGTTCTTGCCGATCTTTCTCGGCTTGTACTACTTGAGCGGGCAACGCTATCGCAATCTGCTGCTGCTGATTGCCAGCTACGTGTTCTACGCCTGGTGGCGAGTGGACTTCCTGGCGCTGTTCGCTGCCGTCACGCTATGGAACTACTGGATCGGCCTCAAGGTCGGTGCCGCCGGCGTGCGTACCAAGCCGGCGCAGCGCTGGTTGCTGCTCGGCGTGGCAGTCGACCTGTGCATCCTCGGCTACTTCAAGTACGCCAACTTCGGCGTCGACAGCATCAACGTGATGATGAAGTCGGCGGGCCTGGAGCCTTTCATCCTCACCCACGTGCTGTTGCCGATCGGGATCTCGTTCTACATCTTCGAGTCCATCAGCTACATCATCGACGTGTACCGTGGCGACACCCCGGCGACCCGCAACCTGATCGACTTCGCGGCGTTCGTGGCGATCTTCCCGCACTTGATTGCCGGCCCGGTGTTGCGTTTCCGTGACCTGGCCGACCAGTTCAACAACCGCACCCACACCCTCGACAAGTTCTCCGAGGGCTGCACGCGGTTCATGCAGGGTTTCATCAAGAAAGTCTTTATTGCCGACACCCTGGCGGTGGTGGCCGACCATTGCTTCGCCTTGCAAAACCCCACCACCGGCGACGCCTGGCTGGGTGCACTGGCCTACACCGCGCAGCTGTACTTCGACTTCTCCGGCTACAGCGACATGGCCATCGGCCTGGGCTTGATGATGGGTTTTCGCTTCATGGAAAACTTCAAACAGCCGTACATCAGCCAGTCGATCACCGAGTTCTGGCGGCGCTGGCACATCAGCCTCTCTACCTGGCTGCGTGATTACCTGTACATCACCCTGGGCGGCAACCGCAAAGGCACGCTGACCACCTACCGCAACCTGTTCCTGACCATGCTGCTCGGTGGCCTATGGCACGGTGCCAACATCACCTACATCGTGTGGGGCGCCTGGCACGGCATGTGGCTGGCAATTGAAAAAGCCATCGGCCTGAACACCGCGCCGCGCAGCTTCAATGTGCTGCGCTGGGCCTTCACCTTCCTGCTGGTGGTGATGGGCTGGGTGATCTTCCGTGCTGAAAACCTGCACGTCGCCGGGCGTATGTACGGTGCGATGTTCAGCTTTGGCGAGTGGTCGCTGTCGGAACTCAACCGTGCCAACCTCACCGGGCTGCAAGTGGCGACCCTGGTGGTGGCCTACGCAACCCTGGCGTTCTTCGGCCTGCGCGACTTCTACACCAATCGCCCGGCCCAGAAAACCAAGCCGGCCGATCCGAGCCTGATCAAGGCGGTGCCTGGCGACAACCCCGGCAGCATCCACGAGCCTGGTTTCAGCGTGGGCCGTGACGCTGCCGTGCAACCGGCCTACTGGACCGCTGACTGGCCACGCTACGCCATGCGCGCCGCGGTGCTGCTGCTGTTCGTAGCGTCGATCCTGAAACTGTCGGCGCAGAGTTTCTCGCCGTTCCTTTACTTCCAATTCTGAGGGAGCCGACCATGACCCGTTCATTACGCGTCCTCTATATCAGCCTGTTCATGGTGCTGTTGCTGGCCCTGGGCGCCTGGTCGCTGCGCAGTTTCCTGGGCTTCAGCACCAACGCCGATGCGACCGTGCTCAACGGTCGCTGGACCAAAGCCGTCGAGACCCATTACGACGACGAGTTCCCGATCAAGCGCATCGGCACCAACCTGTGGGCAGCGCTGGACTACAAGCTGTTCAATGAAGGCCGCCCTGGGGTAGTGCTGGGCCGCGATCACTGGCTGTACAGCGACGAGGAGTTCAACCCCGCCGTCAATGAAGACCAGAACCTGGAGGGCAACTACGCCCTTGTCGAAGGCGTGCGCCAGAAGCTCAAGGCCCAGGGCATTCAATTGGTAATGGCGATCGTGCCGGCCAAGGTGCGCCTGTACCCGGAACACCTGGGTGAGGTGAAACCGGCGAGCATTCACGCCAACCTGTACCAGGACTTCCACGCCCGGGTCGCCGCCGACAACATCCCGGCCCCCGACCTGCTCGGGCCGCTGCAACAGGCCAAGCTGGGCGGCAAGCAGGTATTCCTGCGCACCGACACCCACTGGACGCCGGATGGCGCGGAAATCGCCGCCAAGCAACTGGCGAAAACCATTGCCGACAAGACCCCGCTGAGCGGCGAGCCGCAGCGTTTTGTCACCGAGGCCGAAAAGATCGAGCCACACAAAGGCGACCTGCGCTTGTTCCTGCCCCTGGACCCGCTGTTCGAAAACCTGATGCCACCTAAAGAGCCGCTGGAAAAACGCGTCACGCACCTGGCCGAAACCAAAGGCGACGACGCGCTGTTCAGCGACAGCGAAACCCCAGTGGCACTGGTGGGCACCAGCTACAGCGCCAACCCCAACTGGAACTTCGTCGGCGCCCTCAAGCAAGCCCTGGGCAGTGACGTGGTCAGCTACGCCGAAGACGGCCACGGCCCGATCCTGCCGATGCTCAGCTACCTGAAAAGCGACGACTTCAAGAACAACCCGCCCCAGGTGCTGATCTGGGAATTTCCCGAACGCTATCTGCCCGTAAATAACGAAATCGGTGATGCCGACCCATCGTGGGTTGCGCAGCTTAAACAAGCCGGTTCGCGCCAACAGAACATGGCAAGCAACACACCTAAATCCGAGACGCCCGACCGGGCGCAAAACTGAAAGAGAGGTAACTCACATGACTTTCACTACTACTCCGCGTCGTCTCGCCAAGACCCTGGCCATCGCTGCCGGCTTGAGCTTCGTATCGATGTCAGCCTTCGCCGGTGGTGACGCCGCCCTGTACGGCCCAACCGCGCCAAAGGGTTCGAGCTTCGTGCGCATCTACAACGCCAGCAACCAGGAAGTCAGCGCCACCGTCGGCAGCACCAACCTCAGCGACGTGGCGCCATTGGCCAGCAGCGACTTCAGCTTCATGCCGGGCGGTGACTACAGCGCCAAGGTCGGCAGCCAGACCGTGCCGGTCAAACTCGCTGCCGATCACTACTACACCCTGGTCAATAACAGCAGCGGCCAACCGCAGTTGATCGAAGAGCCGCCGTTCAAGAACAAGCAGAAATCCCTGGTACGCGTGCAGAACCTCAGCGACAAGGCCCTGACCCTGAAAACTGCCGACGGCAAGACCGATGTGGTCAAGTCGGTGGCCGCCAAGGGCCGTGGCGAGCGCGAGATCAACCCGGTGAAGGTGAGCCTGGCGCTGTATGACGGCGACAAGAAGGTCGGCGATGTGAAGCCGGTTGCGTTGGAACGTGGTGAAGCAGCAGTGCTGTACGTCACCGGTTCCGGTTCGAGCCTGTCGCCAGTCTGGGTGAAACGCCCGGTGTCGACCCGCTGAATGAATTTTCCTGGTCGGCTGCGGCCGGCCAGGATACGAGACAAAAACAAGAGTGAAACGACAAACCTTCGTAGCTCTGACCCAAACTGATTCAAGGAGAAACACCCATGATCCCAGTAATCCTTTCCGGTGGTAGCGGCTCACGTCTTTGGCCGCTTTCGCGTAAACAGTTCCCCAAGCAGTTCCTGGCCCTGACCGGCGAGCACACGCTGTTCCAGCAAACCCTGGAGCGCCTGGTGTTCGAAGGCATGGACTCCCCTATCGTGGTCTGCAACAAAGACCACCGCTTCATCGTCAATGAGCAACTGAGCGCACGTAAGCTCGAATGCCAACGCATCCTGATGGAGCCCTTTGGCCGCAACACCGCACCGGCCGTGGCCCTGACCGCGATGATGCTGGTTAACGAAGGCCGCGACGAACTGATGCTGGTGCTGCCCGCCGACCACGTGATCGACGACCAGAAAGCCCTGCAACGTGCCCTGGCCCTGGCCACCGTGGCGGCCGAGCGTGGCGAGATGGTGCTGTTCGGCGTACCGGCGACCCGTCCGGAAACCGGTTACGGCTACATCAAGTCCACCAACGACTCGCTGCTGCCCGAAGGTGTGAGCCGCGTGCAGCAGTTCGTGGAAAAACCCGATGAAAAGCGCGCCATCGAGTTCGTCAAAAGCGGTGGTTACTTCTGGAACAGCGGCATGTTCCTGTTCCGTGCCAGCCGCTTCCTTGAAGAGCTGAAAAAGCACGATCCGGACATCTACGACACCTGCGTACTGACCCTGGAGCGCAGCGAGCAGACCCACGACACCGTGACCTTCGACGACGCCACCTTCGCCTGCTGCCCGGACAATTCCATCGACTACGCAGTGATGGAAAAAACCCAGCGTGCCTGCGTGGTGCCATTGAGCGCCGGCTGGAGCGACGTGGGTTGCTGGGCCTCGCTGTGGGCGGTCAATGACAAAGACGCCAACGGTAACGTCAGCAAAGGCGACGTGGTGATCCAGGACAGCCGCAACTGCATGGTGCATGGCAACGGCAAACTGGTGTCGGTGATCGGCCTGGACAACATCGTGGTGGTGGAAACCAAGGACGCGATGATGATTGCCCACAAGGACAAGGTCCAGGGCGTCAAGCAGATGGTCAACACCCTCAACGAGCAAGGCCGCAGCGAAACCCAGAACCACTGCGAAGTCTATCGTCCGTGGGGCTCCTACGACTCGGTGGACATGGGCGGGCGCTTCCAGGTCAAGCACATCTCGGTCAAGCCGGGCGCGTGCCTGTCCCTGCAGATGCACCACCACCGTGCCGAACACTGGATCGTAGTCAGCGGCACCGCCGAAGTCACCTGTGACGAGAACGTGTTCCTGCTCTGCGAGAACCAGTCCACCTACATCCCGATCGCCTCGGTGCACCGCCTGCGCAACCCGGGCAAGATCCCGTTGGAGATCATCGAAGTGCAGTCGGGCAGCTATTTGGGCGAAGACGATATCGAGCGCTTCGAAGATATCTACGGTCGCTCGACGCCAGTTGAACGTGGCGTGTCGGTGAAAACTATCGCGCAATAAAACAGTCGTACAAGAAGCCTTCACCCAGCCCATTGCGTCCCCTATCCGCAGTGGGTTGGGTGGGGGCTTTTTGCTTCCACGCTCTACGTGAAAGCAGCCGCCATGTACTTACAATTTAAGCGGTGTTTTCCCATGGGAAATGACACGATCAACTAACTCACCGTTTGGCCCGCCCCGGTACTTCAACGGAATTTCAAACGGTATATCCACATAAAAAATATGCGGGTTATTTGGGCTTTGGATGACATTCAAACCCGAGGTATTGACTTCATAGTAGTGCGACATTTTATCCAGCGCATTGCCATGTTTACGCTTTCCGAAGATGGTTTCGGAAATCTGCTTGGTCGGCATATCCCCTGGCGCCAAGTCCGTAAAGTAATGCCTGCCTCGCTTGCCGGGAAGAGGTTGACCGCTCAAGTCTGAACTTGAAGGCGAAAGACTTTGATCGGCCGTTATCGCGGCATGCGGCTTGGCCCCGGTGTAGTGATAAAAAACATTTTTACCTTTGACCGGCGGCTCCATCAGCGCTTTTTCGCCCGGGAAACTTTCAGGCACCCTGGGTCGCTTGGAGGCCGGTAGGCCATTTGTCGCGCTACTCGTGCCGGCGCCGGTTGTAGAACTGCCCTGGCTCGCCGGGCGTTTGGTACCCTGGGAAACCGTCGTAGGTTGTGGAGCCCCACCTGGCAATCGGCTCGATCGCCATCCACCATTACCGTCCGACTGCAGAAACGCCCGTACCCGATAGAGTTTTGGCGCGGTCGAGGGCATGCCGGGATCGATGATCGCGACTCGCCCATCGCGCGCATGGAAGGCCGAGTCAATCTGATACACCCTGCTGACCTGGGTATCGTCGGTAAAGCGCACGTACCAATTGTCGCCGACGTTGTAGGTGCCGTCGGGCCTCAACGGCCGGCCTTTGATGACATCGTCCGACACAGCAATGGCACTCAGGTTGAGGTTTTGGCTCGCGCCGGCCGCTGACGCAGGCACACTACCTGACGTATGTAACGGGATCACTGGAGCAGGTGCCCTGCTGGTCAATGGGCTCTTGGGGACCGGCCGCAACGGCGCGACACGAACGTTGGGGGTACCAGAGGCAGCCACACTGAACTCCGAATAAACCCCACGCAGTAGCCCCGGTTTCTTGATCAGCCGTGGCAGGATTCGGGCATTGGCGCGCAAGGTCGTCAAGGCTGCTTTACCTAAGCGCACCCCCATCGACACGCCTTTGCCGAGCACAGGCAACAAGTCTGCAAAGATCATCGCCACTTCAATACCGAATAGAGCCTTGTTGATTTTCGATTGAGTCGCAACCTCGGCGCTACTGACGGATTGATGGTCAGCATGGTCGATGAGCGATTTTACTTTTTGCTTGTACAGTTCCTCCTGGAAGTTGCCATCGATGGGCTTGAGTGTCATGCGAGCACTCGTCAACTTGAGCATGTCGATGAGCAGTCCGACGGTGCGCACTGGATTCTTCGTCGCATCGAACGCATACGACCTGATGGCCTCGCCAGCTTTGACCACATCATTTTTATCGATCGGTGATGTCCTGCTCGCGCTGTAAAGCCTCCACTCCTTTTTATCCATCAAGGCATTCAAAGCTTCTTCATCGGCCACTTCGCGAAAGGACACACCGTCGGGCGCATCCGGCGTGTACAGCACCAGCTGTTTGTCTGTCTGGTTGCCAATCACCATGACGCCCTGAACCGGCAACCCACGCTGGACAAGCGCATTGACGACAATGTTTTTTCCATCGACCTGAGGCCGGTCGGCCGGATCTGGATGATCAAGAACAGCCGCAACCCACTGCGCGCCCCGTTTGGAACTCGTGTCGAGGATCGCTGGCGACGTGTAGGCATCGGGGTTGAGTGATCCCAGAAAAGCTTCTTTATCCAGCGCGTCACTCAGGCTGGCTTTCCATGCTTTGCGCAGCTCACCCGCAGCACCCTCCTGGGTGTCCGTGGCCAACTGTTCTTTAAGCAATCGGGTATACCCTCCCCCCACATCAGTGGTGTTGACCAACGCTTTGAGCTGCTCGGTATCCAGAATTACGGGCTTGCCTTCAGCATCCAGGATCGGGTTGCCCTGGGTGTCGGTCAGCGGCAATGTGTACGTGACTTGAGTGAACCGGCCCCTCTCAATGGCTGGAAATTCGCTGGGGTTTTTCAGTGCCAGATCCGTCAGCGACATACTTGTGTTGTTGAAGCCGAGTGTATGGGTACTGCCTCGTCCGCCACTCTGCAGACTCGACCTGGTTTTCACCTGCACCATCAACTTGTCCGCATTCACCTGCGCGCTCGGGTACAGCTTTTTGATTGCTTCGTTTATCCGGTCTCGGGCAAAGACGTTCAAAGCAGGAAGTTTTTCCAGCATCGATGCCAGCGCACGTGTGCTAATTGCCTCGGAGTGCTCCAGAAAATCAAAGAGAGTTTCTTGCTCCGGGGTCAAATTTTTGAGCCACTCAGGCGCCAGCTTATCAGCCAGTTTTTCATCCCGCGCCAACATAGCATTGTCACCACTGAGCAGGTACGACCAATCAGCGGCACTATCGAAAGCCTTCCATGCTCCCGGGTCCGTCGCTGCGCGGGAAAAGTTCGCGTTGATTTCCTCCTCCTGGCGCTTGAGCATCCGGGAAATGCCCTCGCCCAGCACATCCCCTGCCAAGGGTTCGACGCTCCACATCAAATCATCGCCAGAGGGTGGCTCGGTCTTGTTTTGCAGCGCCAATGGCAGCGTTTGCCGCAATAGATCAGCATTGGGGCCCGCCGCATCAAGACGCTGCGCAAGTACCTGGCGTGCCTGGGCAGGTGTAGCGAACTCTTCGAACCCTTCACTTGGGGTGTACAGCACAACCGGCCCGTTTGCATCATTGAGAGGCAGGGTCCGGCCTTTCGCCCAGGTGGGAGGCGTCGCCTCGGACCCGTCAGTACTGGTGATGAGGAAGCTGCCCGCCATCAAGGCGCCGCGCTCAGTGCCATCATCCATGGTAAGCGGGTAGACACCCGGGCGTGCATCATTGGGAAAGGCCGCTTCCCGTTCGGCCAGCGTGGGGTACTGCAATGCGGCGTCGATCAATCGCTTGCTCGCCGCGCTCAGTGTTCCATCACTCACACGCAACGCGGCGAGGGTCGACAGTTGTTGCTTATGCAGAGCCAACAACTGATTCTGAGGAGACTCCAGAACGTTGGGGTCTCGCAAAGTCGGGCGAGGTGTTGTCCAGAATGCCTGAAGGGTCGGCGCAAATTGCGTGACAATGCGCCGGGCAATCGTATCCAGCGTGAGCTGCACATTGACGCTGACACTCTCGGAGCCGTCTGAAGCACGGGTAAATATGCCGAACTGTTCGGCGCTGTCTGCCTCGTCCTTCTGGTCAGGATCGGTCAACAGGCTCACCACCTTTCTGCTCAAGGCGTCCCGTAGTGGCTCTGAAGACAGCGTTTTCACCGTGCCATCGCTCTGCGTGATCCAGCGTTTGAACGTCAGGTCTTTTAGCCTCAGGGACGGCTGGTCCGGGACCATTTGGCCTAGTTGCTGGCGCAGGAAATCATTGAAACTCGGTTGCTCACCATGCAAACGCTGCATGTCGCGGGTTAAAAAGGCATGTTGGGTGACGAGTGCCTCCTGATCGGTGACCTTGAATTGCCGTACTAGCTGCGGATACTCCACCCTGACAGGTGGTATGCCGGGCGAACTGGGAACAGAAGTGCCAGCGGGTGCGTAGGTTAAAACCGGCGAAATAGGCACGCGATTGTGCGAGTCCGCGTCATTGGCAGTTTCAGCGTTGCTGACCAATTTGGCTGCAAATGCGTCTGTGGTGTTGACGCTTTGCACGGAAAGAAGACGGGGCGAATTCGGGGTAGGTCCCAACATAAAATGAGCCTCATAGGGAAGTGTGAATGTTGTCGCTACACTCCCTGTAGGGCGTCAGATGTGTGAGCGTTCAAGGCGCAGTGGTTCCGCTGGAAATGTAAGCTCAAGTACCCGATCGCGGTCACACCTACGCTTAAGTTAGGATGCTCGTTCCCTATTCGAGGTGGTCTCCATGTTCTTCGGCGTTCTCCTGATCATCACCTGGCTGGTTCTGCTGCTGCGCTATCCGGCCAAGGCGCTGCCGGTATCGCTGGCCGCTGCCGTCGGCCTGGGTTTCATCGCCGTCTGGGTCGTCTGGCTGGACAACCGCGAGGCCGCGCAATTGGCTCGCCTTGAACTACGCATTACTTACGCCCCGCAGGAATGCCCGGCCGACCGTCCTTTAAAACTGACCCTGAACAACGGCAACGACGTACCGCTGACCGAACTGCGCTGGCGCGTCGCGGCCTATGCGCCGGGGGACACCGTCAACCTGGCCGACAACGTCTACGCCGCGCCACGCTATCGTGGCCCCGGCGAATTGCAGGCCGGCGCCACCTGGGACGATTGCCTGCCCACCCCGCCACTGCGCCCCGGCTATCGCCCGCAAACCCTGGAATTTCGCGCCGAGCACCTGCAAGGCAGTTTCTCGGACTGACAAAGGATGAATCCATGCCCAACGTACTGATCACCGGTTGTTCCAGCGGCATCGGCCGCGCCCTCGCCGACGCGTTCAAAGCCGCAGGCTTCAACGTGTGGGCCAGCGCTCGCCAGCCCGATGACGTCGCCGCCCTCGCTGCCGCAGGCTTCAATGCCGTGCAGTTGGACGTCAACGACAGCGCCGCCTTGCAACGTCTGGCCGAGCAATTGGGCGAGCTGGATGTACTGGTCAACAACGCCGGCTACGGCGCCATGGGCCCGTTGCTCGACGGCGGCACCGAAGCGATGCAACGCCAGTTCCAAACCAATGTATTTTCCATCGTCGGCGTGACCCAGGCACTGTTCCCCGCCCTGCGTCGCAATAAAGGCTTGGTGGTGAATATCGGCAGTGTTTCCGGAGTACTGGTCACACCGTTCGCCGGCGCCTACTGCGCGTCCAAAGCGGCTGTACATGCCTTGAGCGATGCCCTGCGCATGGAATTGGCACCTTTTGACGTGCGGGTAATGGAAGTACAGCCCGGCGCCATTGATACCCGCTTCGCGAAAAACGCCGGGGCTCAGGCCGAACTGTTGATCAACGAAAAGTCACCCTGGTGGTCGTTGCGCGAAGGCATTCGGGCACGCAGCCAAGCCTCCCAGGATAAACCCACCCCGGCCAGTGAATTTGCCGCGGATGTGCTCAAGGCCGTGCAGCGAGCGCAGCCACCGCGTCTGTTGCGTTCAGGCAATGGCAGCCGGGCGTTGCCGCTGATGGCGGCGTTGTTGCCCAAGGGGTTGCTGGAGAAGGTGTTGAAGAAGCGTTTTGGGTTGGGTGGTGTGTTGTAAGCAAGCGTGAAGCCTACCTGCCAAAATCCGGGATGAGTGCCATAATCGCCGCCTGCCTCTTGAAACTGACTGGCCCCACAAGGGTAATGCGATGGAAATCAGAAAAATTCGACTGAATAACGTCGGTCGTTTTGCCGACTTGGAAGTCGCCTTTGCGCCTACCGAAAAGCATGCGTCGAAGGTGACGGTGTTTGTGGGGAACAATGGGGCGGGGAAGACGACGATTTTGAAGTCGATAGCCACGTCGTTAAGTTGGCTGGTTGGCCGCATTCGCACCGACAATGGCGGCGGCAGTCCCATCCAAGAGGATGTGGTCACTAATGGTGAGCGATTCGCGACAATCGAGGCTGAAGTCAGCGGTATAACTCACCCGTCAGCATCAGCCTCGGCGACCTATTCATGGACACTTGCTCGCACCTTGCGGGGCCATAAAGCAAAGGTAAATAGCTCTCTTACTAAATTAACTGAGCTGGCTGAACTCTATCGCGTTCATCTAGGGTTGATTGATGGCAGCGGCTCACTTCCCCTAGTGGCCTTCTACCCTGTCGAAAGATCTGTCCTTGACGTTCCACTAACAATCCGAAAATCCGAAAATCCATTCGATCAGTTTGATGGATACGAAAACGCTCTAAATGGTGGCGTAGATTTCGGACGGTTTTTTGAATGGTTCCGTGACAGAGAAGATACTGAGAACGAGCAGGGCATATCCTCAGCCGTAATGGAACAGCTGGAAAAAATCTCCAGTACGGATGAAAAACTGGTATCTGAGCTGAAAAATATGCACCTAGCATCACGTGATCCTCAGCTAAATGCCGTGCGGACCGCCGTCAGCAAGTTTATGCCTGACTTTAGCAACCTTAGAGTCCAGCGAAAACCTAGATTGCATATGGCTATCGACAAGCTAGGCAATACACTCAGTGTTTCTCAACTTTCTCAAGGGGAAAAATCACTGATGGCACTTGTCGGCGACATTGCTCGCCGCTTGGCACTCATGAATCCCTCATTGAAGAATCCGCTTGAAGGCACTGGTGTCATCCTAATCGACGAGGTCGACCTTCATCTGCACCCTCAATGGCAACGCCGCCTAATCCAGCAACTCACTGAAACCTTCCCCAACTGCCAATTCATCCTGACGACCCATTCCCCATTGGTGATCAGCGATACCAAGAACGTCCTGTGCTATGTCCTCGACGATGGCGAACTGGAGGAGCGCACCGGCCTATACGGCCTTGATGCCAATCAGGTACTGCTCAGCGTCATGGACACAGATATACGCAACAGTGAAGTTCAGTCTCGACTGGATCGCTTGCTGGAGTTGCTGCAAGAAAAAAAGCTGAAAGAAGCCAATGCACTGTTCGAAGAGCTGTCCACTGACCTGCCCCCTGGCCATATCGAACTGACCAAAGCCGCCCTTCTGATCCGCAAGCTGGAGTTGCGCAGTGCGTAAGATCATAAAAGGAAATGAACCAGCAGAATTGACGAAATGGATGCGCGACAATCCGAAAGGTCGCTACTGCGACCTAACCCACGAAGAAAGAAACAGTATTCGCCAAGCCTGTATCGAAGAGCAGCATGGTTTGTGCGCGTATTGCTGCCATGCAATTACCCAAGAGACTGCCCATAACGAACACGTTGCGGCCCGGGAGACCCACCCCCATCGGACGCTCGATTATTCAAATATCGTCGCCAGCTGCAACCGCAGCAAACAGTGTGGCAAAGCCCATGCACATCAGACATTGCCACTGACATCCTTGATGGACGAATGCGAAACCGAACTGAAGTTTTATCTATCAGGCCGTGTGGAGGGTTTGAGCCCCAGGGCGATCACGTCCATCCAAGTGCTGAACCTTGGCGACTGCCGTGAAAACAATCGCACGCTGTTCAGCGCCAGAAAATCCATTCTTGATACGCTGCTCTTCGACTACGGAATGGAAGGCAATGACCTTGAAGCCGAAGACGGCGAGCTTCTGAAGATGCTACTGGAAGACTTAAGACTGCCCGATGCGCACAATCGGCTGAAGCCTTTTGCCCCCATCCTCGTAAATGTCATCCGTCAACTAACCAACTGATACCAACCCTTCATAAAATCAATAAACGCCCGCACTTTCAGCGGCAAATGCCGCGTATCCGGATACATCGCATAGATCCCTTGCGGCGCAAAGCGATGGTCCGCCAGCAGGCGCACCAGCCTGCCTGCGTCCAGATCATCCTGCACCAGCCATTGCGGCAGAATCGCCACACCGTGGCCACGCACGGCAAACGCCTGGAGCACCGCCGCACTGTCGGCCACTAACGCGGCGGGACCGGCACGGTATTGGTGCCCATTGCCGGCGGGGTCGGTCACGCTCAATTCGGTCAGGCGACCATGGCCCAGCCTGGGCACCTGTTCCAACTCATCCAGGGTCTTAACGCCTGCAAACGCTGGCGCCGCGACGGCGAACGCGTCAAACGTCGACAACTGCACGGCGCGGTGATTGGAGTCCAGCAAGCGACCCAGGCGAATCGCTACGTCAAAACGCTCGGAAATCAGATCGGCATGGGTGGAGGATGTGGATAAGTGAATATTCAGGTCCGGGTGCAGGCGGCGAAAGGCTTCTACCGCCGGGGCGACCACGGCCAGGGCATATTCCACGGTGGTGGTGATACGCAAGGTGCCCTTGAGTTGAGCGTGTTCGGAGCGGGCTTCTTCCACCGCCAAACGGGCCTCTTCAAGCATGCGGGTGCAGCGCAGGTAGAAACGTTCGCCGGCATCGGTGAGCGCCAGCTGGCGGGTATTGCGGGTCAGCAGGGTGACGCCCAGTTCTGCCTCCAGGCGCTTGAGGTTGAAGCTGACCACGGCGCGCGTCTGGCCGAGCAGGTCCGCGGCGGCCGTGAGCGAGCCCGCCTCGACCACGGCCTTGAAGGTGTCGAATCGGTCCAGGCTGACCATGGGCCACGTCCTCCGTTGTCAAAATATTTTTGACAAACTAACAGCCAAACCGACGTATCTCAAACGCTACGCCCGCCCTACCCTGCACGCTTCATTCGCAGGATAGCGTTCATGAACTACTGCTCGAAAGTCGCCTGGATCTTTTTACTGGGCTTCGCCCTGGACCTGGTGAACATGTTTGTCGCCACCGTCGCCTACCCGGATATCGCCCGCGAGCTGCACGCTTCGGTCACGCAACTGGCGTGGATCAGCAATGCCTACATGCTCGGGTTGACGGTGATTATTCCCTTGAGTGTATGGCTGGCGGCAATCATGGGCGAGCGCACACTGATCGCTACCAGTCTGCTGCTGTTCGCAGGAGCCTCGGTGATGGTCGGCCAGGCCGGTTCCATCGATGCGTTGATCGGCTGGCGCGCTTTGCAGGGACTCGGCGGCGGCTTGTTGATTCCGGTGGGGCAAGCCATGGCCTACCGGCACTTTCCAGCGGCCGAGCGCAGCCAGTTGACGGCGCGGGTCATGTCGGTGGCATTGCTGGTGCCGGCGCTGTCCCCGGCGTTGGGCGGGGTGATTGTCGACAGCCTGTCCTGGCGCTGGATTTTCTACGCCAACCTGCCACTGGCCTTGATCACCCTGCTGCTGACACTCCTGTGGATAAAACCCGATGTGCCCACAAGCACGCGCCCGCCCCTGGACCTGGGCAGTATTTTCAAACAGGCCGCCAGCCCGATGCTGCGCGTGGCGATGCTGGTCTACCTGTGCATTCCCGGGGTATTTATCGGCACCAGCCTGATTGCCATCCTCTATGTACGCGGCCTGGGGTATGACGCTACCCAGACCGGCGCACTCATGTTGCCCTGGGCCCTGGCCTCGGCCATGGCGATCTACCTGAGCAAGCAACTCTTCAATCGTTGTGGTCCGAAACCCTTGCTGGTGGCGGGCATGACGCTGCAATGCGGCGGCATCCTGTTGCTCAACGAGCCGGCCCTGATCATTGCCGCCTATGTGTTGATGGGCCTGGGCGGCAGCCTGTGCAGCAGCACCGCACAGACCCTGGCCTTTCTGGATATCCCCGCCGAGCGCATGGGCCACGCCAGTGCCTTGTGGAATATCAACCGCCAAGTAAGTTTCTGCGTAGGTGCCGCCGTGCTCAGTGCCGTGCTGTCGACCTTGGATTCCTTCGCCATAACCTTCACGATGGCGGCAGCCTTGACCCTGTTGCCGCTTTTCGCAGTGCTGCGCCTGGATGCGTCCAGGGTACGCAGCCTGCTTCACCCTTCCAGCGAGCCCAAGCATGATTGACTACAGTGATTTTTTTGAAGAAGTGATCCAGACCCACGTCGAGATCGAGCAATGGTTTGCCGGTGTTGCGCCTGAGGGCACGCTGCAAAACCTGCTGGCGCGCTTCTCACCCGAGTTCAGCATGATCGCGCCCGCCACCGGCACGCGGGTCAACAGGGCCGGGGTCAATGCGTTGTTCACGCGCCTGGGCGGGATGCGCCCGGGGTTGAAAATCACCTTGAGTGAAATGACCGGAATTGACCGGCATGCGCGGGGGGCTACGGTGACTTATCGTGAGCATCAAGTGGATGACAGTGGTACGCAGACGGATCGACGGGCCACGGTGGTGTTCGAGAAGCAGGCCAGTGGTGCGCTGTTGTGGCGGCACTTGCATGAAACGTTTATCAAGGCTTAACGCGGGTCAAAATGTGGGAGGGGGCTGCCCCCGATGAGGGAGTGTCAGTAAGCACATCTGTGACTGACCCACCGCCATCGGGGGCAAGTCGAATCGTCGCACCGCCCCTCCCACATTTGAATCTCCCACAGTTTTTAGTTTTGTGTTGGGTTGACGATCACGGTGCAGGTGATGCCAGCCGCCAGCAGCACGCCCTCGGGCACTTCATCAATGTGAATGCGCACCGGCACGCGCTGGGCCAGCCTCACCCAGTTGAACGTGGGGTTCACATCGGCAATCAGCTCGCGGCTCTCAGGGTTGTCACGGTCGTAGATACCGCGGGAGATGCTTTCCACATGGCCCCTGAGGGTCTCGCCGCTCATCAATTGCATATCGGCTTTATCCCCGACTTTGACGTGGGGCAACTTAGTTTCTTCAAAGAAGCCGTAGACCCAGAAGGAATTCATATCCACCACAGCCATCTTCGCCTCGCCGATACGCGCATAGTCGCCGCGATGCACGTTGAGGTTGGTGACGTAGCCGTCCACCGCCGCCAGCACGCGGGTGCGTTTCAGGTTGAGTTCGGCGGCTTCCAGTTGCGCCAGGGCGTGCTGGTAATCGGCCAGGGCCGAGTCAGCGATATTACTGGCGTCGTCGCGGTTTTCCCTGGAGATCACCAGGGCGTCGAGGTCGGCGCGGCGGTGGGCGTTGAGCTTGCGCATCTCCCAGGTAGCCTTGCGTGAGGCCACCAGCGATTGAGCTTGCTTGACGGCAATGCGGTAGTGCTCGGGGTCGATCTGCATCAGCAGGTCGCCTTTTTTCACCAACTGGTTATCGCGTACCGGCACGTCCACCACCTCGCCGGTCACGTCAGCCGCGACGTTGATAATGTCGGCGCGCACGCGGCCGTCGCGGGTCCATGGCGTTTGCATGTAGTGCACCCACAACGTGCGGCCAATCCAGATCGCCAAGGCCAGAACCAGCAAGGTCGCGAGCAGGCTGAAAAACTTTTTCATCGGGGCATTCTCAACGGTAGACGCTCAGCGCCAGGGCGCCGAACAAGCAAGCGAACAGGCTCAGGCGCAGCAACGCCGGGTGCCAGAAAAACCGATACAGGTCGAACCCGGCCAGGAAGCGATCAATCGCCCAGGCCAACACCGCGGCGATCAGGAACATCAGGGTCATGGTCGGCATATAGATGCCATGAAATGCGATTTCACGGGGCATTCGAGGCTCCTTTTA
This sequence comes from Pseudomonas sp. Root569, assembly GCF_001427465.1. Classification (NCBI taxonomy): domain Bacteria; kingdom Pseudomonadati; phylum Pseudomonadota; class Gammaproteobacteria; order Pseudomonadales; family Pseudomonadaceae; genus Pseudomonas; species Pseudomonas sp. Root569. The sequence continues at coordinate 281,692 of NZ_LMGQ01000001.1, forward strand.
GGGCCGCCAGTGGCGATTGCGGGTCGAGCAGCGAAGTGCGGATAAAGTGCAGGTAGCTCTTCACCCGGCGCAGGGCCGAGGTATCGAAGTGCGGGGCGAAAGGTTCATCGGTGGCCTGTACGCGGCTGATCGCATGGTCGACGGCGATCAAGCCGCGCTCCAGGTTGCTGGCGCTGGGTTGCAGGAACAAGCGCACCAGCGAACGGCCCATCACACGGATTGCCTGGCGCCACGGCTGGGACTCGGCATACGCCGGGTGCACCGGCAGGATCGCTTGCTCCTTGCGCAGCTCGATGATCGCGTGGCCGACCTCCAGCACGACGAACATCCAGCGCAGCAAGTCGCGCTGCACCTGCGGCTGGCCGACCGCGAGGCCGTAGGCCTGGTGCAGCAGGTCGCGGGTGCGGCTTTCAAAGCTCGAAGTCAGACCCTTGAGCTTGGCGCTGATCGCATATACCACCTGCTCACGCAGGTCCTGCTCCAGGCGGCGCCACAGCCAGCGGCTGTTGGGCGGCAGGATGATCGCCCCTGCCGCCGCGCATACCAGCATGCCGATGACCATGGCGATGTAGTCGTTGATAAAGGTGTAGGGGTTGTAGACCGTGAGGTTGTCCGGCACCGAGCCGGTGCTGAAGAAAATCAACAGCCCCACACCGACACCGGCGTACCTGGGGCGGGAAGAGAGAAAGGCCCCGAAGATGATCACCGGTGCGAGCATCACGCACAGCAACGGGAAACCGTCGATCCTGGGGAACACGAAGAACATTTCGACAAAGCCAACCAAGGCGCCGATCAAGGTGCCGCAGGCCATCTGGAACGCCATGCGCTTGGGGTTGGGTGTGGCGGCGGAGAGGCCCACCGTGGCCGCTGCGATCAAGGTCATGGTCGCGCCACTGGGCCAGGCGGTGGCGACCCAGTAACTGCCCAGTACGACAAGGATAAATGAGGCCCGTACCCCGGCGGCGGCGCAGGCCAACCAGTTGGTTTTTGGCGTGTAGGACTCGTGCCAGTCTTCCCGCGCATGGTGGTGGTCGGCCAGGGACGCGTGGGTTTGCGCGTAGTTGTGCAGGTCGTCGACGAAGCGGTACAACAACTCGTAGGCCGTATGGAAATCCAGTTGCTCGGCTTCGGTAGGGTTATCGTCCTGGAAGCTCGCCCGCAGGCTGCGCACCTTGGCAGGCAGGCCGTCCTTGTAGGCGCTCAGTTGATTGACCAGGCGTGCGGCATCCGGGCTGGTGAGGGCGCGACCGGAGAAGCTGTCGAGCACTTCGGCCAGGTCTTGCAGGCCGGGTTTGATCGCTGCGACCACATGATCAGCCTCATCGGCACGCAAGCGTTCAAGCAACTGGTGCAGGGCGTTGAAGCGCGTGGTGATGCTCATGAATTCGCTGTTGAGGCGACTGAGTCGCCCATTGCGCCGACGCATGTGCGGGTCTTCAAACACGGTGACGCTGCGCAAGCCTTCCAGGCCCACGGCTTCAGCGATAAAGCGTACGTTGCTGGCCTCGAAATGCTCGCGCTGGCTGCGCCCACGCAGGCCGTCGGTGACAAACAGCGCGAACACGCCAAAGCGCTGGTACAACGCGTTACGCATGGCCGCGCTGGAGGTCTGCGGCAGGATGGCCGCGCTGACCAGCGTCGAGCACAGAATCCCCAGGGAGATTTCCAGCACCCGCCACACGGCCGCCATAAAGGCGCCGTCCGGGTGGGCCAGGGCCGGCAGGCCGACCATCGCTGCGGTGTAGCCGGCGAGCACAAAGCCATAGGCGCGGAAGTTGCGGTTACGTGTGGCGCCGGCGGTACAAATGCCCACCCAGATCGCCAGCGCGCCGAGGAACAGTTCGGTGTTCTGCGCAAATAAGGCAATCAGTAGCACCATCACCGCCGACCCCGCCAACGTGCCGAGGAAGCGGTAGAAACTTTTGGCGAACACCTGGCCGCTTTGGGGCTGCATTACGATAAATACGGTGATCATCGCCGTGCGCGGTTGCGGCAACTCCAGGCGCATGGCCAGCCACAGCGTGAGAAACGCAGCGACCAGCACCTTGAAGATATACACCCAGGTCACGCCGTCGCTGCGTGCCCAGTCGAAAAAGCCACGGCGCCACTCAAGGGAATGCAGCCAGCGCAGCGGTGCAGGCAAGGGAGTCATCAAATCCTACTCAGTGATCAAACACGGCAAGCGCCGCCGGGGTCTTGCTCGGAAGGGTCTTGGCATCCTGGGGCACATCGTTGCCGGCACCGAGGCCGCCGCCCAGGGCGGTCACCAGTTCGGCGTGGGCGCTCAGGCGTGCCGCCTGCACCTGTTGCTCGACCTGTTGCTGACGGAACAGCAGGGTCTGGGCGTTGAGCACATTGAGGTAATCGGTGAGGCCACGCTGGTAGGCGATCATGGCGATGTCGTAGGTTTTCTGCGCCGAGGCCACCGACTGCGCGGCGAAGGCCGACTGCTTGTCCATGGACTCGCGGCGGATCAACTGGTCGCTGACGCCCTTGAGCGCGTTGACCAGGGTCTGGTTGTACTGGGCGACGGCGATGTCATAACCGGCACTGGCTTCACCCAGTTGGGCGCGCAGGCGGCCGCCATCAAAAATTGGCAAGGTGATCGCCGGGCCAACGTTGTAGTTGAATTTCTTCCCCGCCAGGAATTCCAGCATGCCGCCGCCGGTGGCCATGTAGCCGAGGCTGCCGACCAGGTCGACGTTGGGGTAGAAACCGGCGTGGGCCACATCAATGCCACGGGCCTGGGCCGCCACCTGCCAGCGGCTGGCGACCACGTCCGGGCGTTGACCGAGCAACTGCGCCGGCAGGCTCGAAGGCAGTTTCAAAGGTGCCGCGAGGGCCAGGCACGGGCGTTGCAACTGCGCGCCCTCGCCCGGGCCTTTGCCCGCCAGCGCCGCCAGCTGGTTACGGCTCAAGGCGATTTCTTCGTCAAGGGCATCCAGCTGGCGATGGGTTTCCGGCAGCGGGCTTTCGGCCTGGCTGACGTCGAAGTGCGTGCCGATCCCGGCGGCCAGGCGTTTGTGGGCCAGGTCGAGAATCTGCTGTTGCTGGGCCAGGGTGGCGGCGACGATATCGCGGTTGGCGTAGTGCAACGACAGCTGGATATAGGCGCGCACCACGTTGTTCTGCAGTTCGAGCTGGGCCTGGCGCGCTTCGGCGGCGCTCATATGGGCGAGGTCGACGGCGCGCTCGGTGTTGTTGCTTTCCCGCCCCCACAGGTCGAGTGCGTAGCTCAGGCCCAGGGATGAATTGTTGTCCCAGGTGTTGGCACCGCTCAGTTCGCCGGGGCCGTAGAACTGATCTTTCGGCCAATTGTGACGCTTGAGGGTGGTGTCGCTGTTGATCTGCAACGACTCTGCCGACTCTGCCACCCCGGCCAGCGCCCGCGCTTGCCGCACGCGGGCGGCCGCCATGGCGAGGCTGGGACTGTTCTGGGTGGCGAGTTCGACCCAGCGGTTGAGTTGCGGATCGCCGTAGGCTTGCCACCATTGGGTGGTGGGCCAGTGGGCGTCCTGGGCGGCGTCTTGAATGGCTTCGTCGGTGGCCAAAGTATTGGCGTTGAGGGCGTGGCCTTGGGGGGCGATTCCTCCGGTTCCGATGCAGCCGCTGATGGCTAACGATAAGGCCCAAACACTGAGAGTCTTCAGCTCTCTGCTGATGTGACGCGGCACGGCAAGCGAATTCCTGAGAGGGTGTTGCGCAAGAGGTGGCGCAATTCTAGGCGGCGGCAAGGAGGACGATAAGCTGGCATTCCTGTGAATCTTTGTTACCGTTCAGGCGATAATCCGTTGGTAGGGATCACTGGACGGCGTTACTTTCTGTCACAATTTGCTATCTCCCTTGAGAACACCCCATGGACACTTTGCAAAATATGCGCGCTTTCAGTTGCGTGGCCGAAGCCGGCAGCTTCACCGCCGCCGCCGTGCAACTGGACACCACCACGGCCAATGTCTCGCGCGCGGTCTCCAACCTTGAGGCCCACCTGCAAACCCGCTTGCTCAACCGCACCACCCGGCGTATCGCGCTGACCGAGGCCGGCAAACGCTATTTGCTGCGCTGCGAGCAGATCCTCGCCTATGTGGAAGAGGCCGAAGCCGAAGCCAGCGATGCCCACGCCCGCCCCGCCGGGCAGCTCAAAGTGCACACCATGACCGGAATCGGCCAGCACTTCGTCATCGACGCGATTGCCCGCTACCGCCGCACCCATCCCGACGTGACCTTCGACCTGACCCTGGCCAACCGCGTGCCGGACCTGCTCGACGAGGGCTACGACGTGTCCATCGTGCTGGCCAGCGAACTGCCGGACTCTGGGTTCGTGTCCCAGCGCCTGGGCATCACCTACAGCATCGCCTGCGCCTCACCGGAATACGTCAAGGCCAAGGGCTGCGCACAGCGGCCCCAGGACTTGCTCAACCATGCGTGCCTGCGCCTGGTCAGCCCGGTGATCCAGCTGGACAAATGGACCTTCAACGGCCCAGAAGGCCAGGAAAGCGTGGCGATCAACAGCTCGCCGTTCCTGGTCAATTCGGCCGACGCGATGAAAACCGCAATCACCAGCGGCATGGGCGTCGGCCTGTTGCCGGTGTATGCCGCCATCGAAGGGTTGCGCAACGGCACACTGGTGCGGGTGATGCCGACCTACCGCTCCCAGGAATTGAACCTGTACGCCATCTACCCCTCGCGCCAATACCTGGATGCAAAGATCAAGACCTGGGTGGAATACCTGCGCGGTTCGTTGCCGGAGATCCTGGCGGCGCACCAGGCTGAGCTGGTGGCGTATGAGTTGAGTGGTGGTTTGGGTGGCGTACGGATGGCGACCTGATTTCTGCCCGACAACACAGAACAACTGTGGGACGGGGCTTGCTCCGGATAGCAGGGTGTCAGTCACTAAATGTTTTGACTGAACCATAGCCATCGGGAGCAAGCCCCCTCCTACATTCAGAGCCTGCCCCCCCTTTAGAGCTAGAGTGTCCTGACAATCAACGACGGGAATGTTAGCGTGCTTGGCATTCTTCCGTAGTCGATGAGCCCGCCTGCAATGAAAAAGACTGTCCTGGCCTTCAGCCGCATCACCGCGCCCATGATCGAACGCCTGCAACAGGATTTCGAGGTGATAGTGCCCAATCCCAAACAGGGGGATATCAACGCACAGTTCAACGAAGCCCTGCCCCACGCCCACGGCTTGATAGGTGTGGGCCGCAAGCTCGGCCGCGAGCAGCTCGAAGGCGCGAGCAAGCTGGAGGTGGTGTCCAGTGTGTCGGTGGGTTACGACAACTACGACGTGCCGTACTTCAATGAGCGCGGGATCATGCTCACCAACACCCCCGATGTGCTCACCGAAAGCACCGCCGACCTGGCCTTTGCCCTGCTGATGAGCAGCGCACGCCGGGTGGCCGAGCTGGACGCCTGGACCAAGGCCGGCCACTGGAAAGCCAGCGTGGGCGCACCGTTGTTTGGCTGCGATGTGCACGGCAAGACCCTGGGCATCGTCGGCATGGGCAATATCGGCGCAGCCGTAGCCCGGCGTGGACGCCTGGGGTTCAACATGCCGATCCTGTACAGCGGCAACAGCCGCAAGACCGCGCTGGAACAAGAGCTCGGCGCGCAGTTCCGGAGCCTGGACCAGTTGCTGGCCGAGGCGGATTTTGTCTGCCTGGTGGTGCCATTGAGCGACAAGACCCAACACCTGATCAGCACTCGCGAATTGGGCCTGATGAAGTCCAGCGCGATCCTGATCAATATTTCCCGTGGGCCCGTGGTGGATGAATCGGCGCTGGTCGAAGCGTTGCAAACCCAACGTATTCGTGGTGCCGGCCTGGATGTGTATGAAAAGGAACCGCTGGCCGAATCGCCACTGTTCCAGTTGAGCAATGCCGTGACCCTGCCGCATATCGGCTCGGCCACCGACGAAACCCGCGAAGCCATGGCCAACCGCGCCGTGGCCAACCTGCGTAGCGCGCTGCTGGGCCAGCGCCCGCAGGATCTGGTGAATCCCCAGGCCTGGAAAGGCTGATACATAACCCAATGTGGGAGGGGACTTGCTCCCGATGGCGGTGGATCAGTTGTACATCTGCTGGCTGACACGCCGCTATCGGCAGCAAGCCCCCTCCCACATTAGCAGTGCCCGACACAAAATCCGGTTAAAGCCCAGGCCAGCCGAGTCGATAACCTTCCATAGATGATTGTCATCCCTGATCCACAGAAGGTTTTTATGTCCACCACTAAAGCCCGCGCAGACTCACTCTCGCTTCTGCTCTTTACCTTGCGCAGCGGCAAGCTGATGGCTATCAACCTGTTGAAAGTCAGTGAAATCATACCCTGCCCGCCGCTGACCAAGCTGCCGGAGTCCCATCCCCACGTCAAAGGCATCGCCACCTTGCGCGGTGCTTCACTTTCGGTGATCGACCTGAGCCGCGCCCTGGGCGAAATGCCCTTGCAAGACCCGGACGGCGGCTGCCTGATCGTCACCGATGTCAGCCGTTCCAAGCAGGGCCTGCATGTGCAGGCGGTGAGCAAGATCGTGCATTGCCTGACCACCGATATCCGCCCGCCCCCCTACGGTTCTGGCGGCAATCGGGCGTTTATCACCGGGGTGACCCAGGTGGAAGGTGGCCTGGTGCAGGTGCTGGATATCGAGAAAGTCATCCACGGCATCGCCCCGGCACCGATTGAAGCGGCGCCGACCGACCTGACCATGGAAGAAGCCGAAGTACTGGGCAATGCGCGCATCCTGGTGGTGGACGACAGCCAGGTGGCCCTGCAGCAATCGGTACACACCCTGCGCAACCTCGGTCTGACCTGCCACACCGCCCGCAGCGCCAAGGAGGCCATCGACGTGTTGCTGGAGCTGCAAGGCACCGGCGAGCAAATCAACGTGGTGGTGTCGGACATCGAAATGTCCGAGATGGACGGCTACGCCCTGACCCGTACCCTGCGCGAAACCCCAGACTTCCAGGACCTCTATGTGCTGTTGCACACTTCCCTGGACAGCGCGATGAACAGCGAAAAAGCCCGCCTGGCCGGTGCCGATGCGGTGCTGACCAAGTTCTCATCGCCGGAACTGACCAAGTGCCTGGTCGTGGCCGCCAAAGCCGTGGCGCAAAAGGGCCTGTAGGCGTTGGCCGATTATTTCCAGCTGCTGCGTCGCGACCTCACAGGCAGCCTGACCGCCCCGCAGTGGCCAGCGGATACGCAGCTGGATCATTACCGGGATGAACTGGCCCCGGCAATCCATGCCGTGCTGCGCATGACCCAGGACCAGGGCGGCGGCCGTGTCGCCCGGCTGGATGAATGGCGCCGGCAATTCGTCACCAATGCCGAGTTCGATCCGACACTGTGCCTGGTAGCCAGTAACGCCGGCGGCATCCTCGGGGTGGCGCAATGCTGGACCAGTGCCTTTATCAAGAACCTCTCCGTGCACCCTTGCGCCCAAGGCCAGGGACTGGGCCGAGCCTTGTTGCTGCAGACCTTCCAGATGTTCAAGCAGCGCGGCGAACCTTATGTGGACCTTAAGGTGCTGGAGAGCAACCTGCGTGCCCGGCAGCTGTATGAAAGTGCGGGTATGAAATTTGTCCTGCGGGACATAGTGACCAAGGACTGATAACCACTGGCGCATAACTTGCTTCCAGAGAGCCCGAGCGGTGGATAGAGGTAAAAACCCGTCACTCCTCAAGCGTCCCCTCTGAACTTGCCTGGTGACAGATCCGCCATGAACACTCATTTTTCCTGCGTAGGTTGCGGCAAATGCTGCAACGACCATCACGTGCCCCTGACCCTCGAAGAGGCCCGGCAATGGGCGGCGGACGGCGGTAATGTCATCGTTCTGGTCGAAGGCTTCCTGCGTAACGGCCTGGGCTTGCCCCTGCAACAACGCGAACACGCCGAGCGCCGTTCAGTGATCGTGCCCAGCGGCAATACCGAGGCGTTCGTGGCAATCACCTTTGCCGCCTACAACGCCGGCCCCTGCCGGAATCTTGACGAAGACAACCGCTGTCGCATCTACGAACGACGCCCTCTGGTGTGCCGGATCTATCCGATGGAGATCAACCCGCATATCCCGCTGAACCCGAGTGCCAAGGATTGCCCGCCGCAGTCCTGGGAACAGGGTCCGGCGCTGATCGTTGGTGGCGAACTGATGGACCTGGAACTGGTTGAACTGATCCGTCGTTCGCGCCAGGCCGACCGTGATGATGTGCAGGCCAAGGAGGCGGTGTGCGCGTTGCTCGGCATTCGGACAACTGCGCTCAAGGGCGATGGCTTTACCGCGTACCTGCCAGATATGCAGGCATTCACCCACGCCATTGAGCAGGCGACCGACCAGCCAGCCATGGCCACTGAATGGGTGTTCCATGTGTCCGGGATGGATATCGCCGAACAACTGCTGGACGCCGGTGCGCAGATTGCCACCGAGGTGCCGGCCAACTATGCGTTTATCTCACTGAGGGCGGCCTGACCGCTGATGGGGGTTTGGCGGGTGCGCCTCATGTCAATGGGGGCTCGCCCCCAGCCATCACGGACTGGATGGCAGCACATCGAGACGATAGGGCTCGACGATGCGCTGGTATTCACCGTTTTGCATCAGCTCTTCAAGCGCATGGTTGAGTTCATTGCGCAACGAGGTATCGAGCTTGCGCACTGCGATCGCCACGCTGTCGCCCAACAGGTCAGACGAAACAACCGGGCCGAGAAAATCGAAATCCAGGCCCTGAGCCGTGTCCAGCAGGGCCTCACGTATCTCTACCGCACCTTGCAGGGTCGCATCGATATCGCCCGCGAGGAGGCTGTTGATCAGTTGATCATTGAGCCAGAAACTCTTGATGATCACGCCTGCCGGCGCCCACTGCGACAGGGCAAAGGCTTCACGATTGCTTCTGATCAAGACCCCGACACGCTTGCCCTTGAGCGACCGCCGATCAGGGGTCAGGCCTGCGGTTTTACGGGCCACCAAGCGGGTGGTGATGGGGTAGAGCGCATTGGTAAAGCTCACCTGTTGTCGCCGATTCGACGTCGGCGCCATGCCCATGATCGCGTCGAACTTTCGGCCGTCCAGGGCCGGGAAATTTTCCATGACCACTTGGTCGACCCAGGTACAGCGCACGTTGAGTTGCTCGCACAGGGCGTTACCCAGTTCGATATTCAACCCCACCAGTTGCCCTTGGGAGTTGCGGTGTTGGAACGGCGGGAAGTGCGCGGCGACGGCGAAACGGATTTCGTGTCGTGGTTGATCGCTGGCGGCAGCAACAGTCGTCGACAGCAAGAGAGCAAACACAGCACAAATGTGTATCAGGGCCACAGGAACGTCCTTTTCCGGGAAAAACTGGCTCACCGCACCCGATGAGCATCATTGGGGCGGAGTAAAGTACTGTGCCAGCTTTCAAGAAATGGTCGCGGACCTACAATCAGAAATATCTACGCGCGCTGTAGGCAACAGCCGATACAGCGCAACAAGCTTTGATCCTAACGTTTACCCATGGAACGACGAGTGCCAGGTGGCGCCATACCTGGCGTCTTGGCATGGCCATTCTTGGCACCGCCTTTGTACCAAGGCTGGCCGGCATGCTTGACCGCGGCCAGCTCGCCCGGCTTGAAGGGGAACTTGAACGCCGGGATCTCGGCTTTTTCAACGCCATCGGCAGTGGCCAGGTCGACGAGTTCGGCCGCTTCGACAGGGGGTTGGGTGGGGGAAGACATAGGGGCTCCGGCGCAGCTATAGGCGTAAAAACGCGAGTATACGGGGCTGGAGCTGCCAGCGGTAAGCTTCAACCGCAAGTTCAACCCCCAGCTGTCACCGCTGTCAGTTTGCCGTCACTGTGCTGACCGCATGACAGCGCTATAAAGCACTCATTCTAACTTCAACTTGCAGCGTGCAGCTTGAAACCTGCAACTGCGCCGCTGGCGTCTTTCCATGCACATAAAACGAAACACGGCCTTGATAGTAGGCGTACTCCTGATACTGGGCGTTGCAGCCTGGGCGTTGACCCGCCCAGCCAAGACCCGGCTGGCAGCACCCAGCGCAATTCCGGTTCGGGTGGTGAGCGTGGTGCAGCAGGATGTTGCGCGGTACGTCAGCGGCATCGGCTCGGTGTTGTCGTTGCACAGTGTGGTGATTCGTCCGCAGATCGACGGCATCCTCACCAAACTGCTGGTCAAGGAAGGCCAACTGGTAAAAGCCGGTGACTTGCTGGCTAGCATCGACGACCGCTCTATCCGGGCCAGCCTCGACCAGGCCAAGGCGCAATTGGGCGAAAGCCAGGCGCAACTGCAAGTGGCACTGGTCAACCTCAAGCGCTACAAGGAGCTGAGCATTGACGACGGCGTGTCGAAGCAGACCTATGACCAGCAACAGGCACTGGTCAACCAGCTCAAGGCCACGGCGCAAGGCAACCAGGCTGCGATAGATGCGGCTCAGGTACAACTTTCCTACACCCAGATCCGATCCCCGGTCAGTGGCCGCGTAGGTATTCGCAGCGTGGATGAAGGTAACTTCCTGCGCATGAGCGACACCCAGGGACTGTTTTCAGTCACCCAGATCGACCCGATAGCCGTGACGTTCTCCCTGCCCCAGCAGATGCTGCCGACCTTGCAGGGCCTGATTGCCGCGCCGACCCGGGCAAGTGTCGATGCCTACCTGGGCGCCGACACCGACGGCCAGACCGGCGACCTGCTCGGCGAAGGCCACCTGAGCCTGATCGACAACCAGATCAGCTCCACCACCGGCACCCTGCGGGCCAAGGCCGAGTTCAATAACCCATCGCAAAAGCTGTGGCCGGGGCAACTGGTGACCATCAAGATCCAGACCGCCCTCGACAAGAACGCCCTGGTGGTGCCGCCGACCGTGGTGCAGCGTGGCCTGGACTCGCACTTCGTGTACCGGGTGAGCGATGACACCGTGGAGGTGGTGCCGGTGCAGGTCGCCTACCAGGACAGCGAGATCAACATTATCAAGGGCGTGCAGGCCGGGGATGTGCTGGTCAGCGACGGCCAGTCGCGGCTCAAGGCCGGTGCCCGGGTGGAGGTGCTCAAGGAGCCGCCGCAAGTAATCCAGACCGCTGACGCCAAGGTGCAACCATGAACGGCGGCCGTTCGCCCTCGGCCTGGTGTGTTGATCACCCGGTCGCCACCCTGCTGCTGACCTTCGCCCTCGTACTGCTGGGGATCATTGCCTTCCCGCGCCTGGCTGTAGCGCCCCTGCCGGAAGCGGAATTCCCAACGATCCAGGTCACCGCGCAGCTGCCCGGCGCCAGCCCGGACACCATGGCCTCATCGGTGGCCACGCCCCTGGAGGTGCAATTCAGTGCCATCCCCGGCATGACCCAGATGACTTCCAGCAGCGCCCTGGGGTCCAGCCAACTGACCCTGCAATTCACCCTGGAAAAAAGCATCGACACCGCCGCCCAGGAAGTCCAGGCCGCCATCAACACCGCATCGGGCAAGCTGCCCAGCGATATGCCGAGTTTGCCGACCTGGAGAAAGGTCAACCCGGCGGACAGCCCGGTGCTGATCCTCAGTGTCAGCTCAGATAGCATGCCCAGCACCGAACTGAGCGACTACGTGGAAACCCTGCTGGCGCGCCAGATCAGCCAGATCGACGGCGTCGGCCAGATCAACATCACCGGCCAGCAGCGTCCGGCGATTCGTGTGCAGGCATCCCCTGACAAGCTCGCGGCCATCGGCCTGACCCTCGCCGATATTCGCCTGACCATCCAGCAATCGAGCCTGAACCTGGCCAAGGGCGCGATCTATGGCGAGAACAGCGTGTCGACCCTGTCGACCAACGACCAACTGTTTCACCCGGAGGAATACGGTCAGCTGATCGTTTCCTACAAGGACGGCGCGCCGGTGCAACTGCGTGATATCGCCAAAGTCGTCAATGGTTCAGAAAACGCCTACGTGCAAGCCTGGTCCGGCGATACCCCGGGCGTGAACCTGGTGATTTCACGTCAGCCCGGCGCCAACATCGTCGAGACCGTCGACCGCATTCAAGCCGAACTGCCGCGCCTGCAAGGCATGTTGCCGGCCTCGGTGCAGGTGAGTGTATTGACCGACCGCACCAAAACCATCCGCGCCTCATTGCATGAAGTGGAAATGACCCTGCTGATCGCTATCCTGCTGGTGGTGGCGGTCATGGCGCTGTTCCTGCGCCAGCTGTCGGCGACGCTGATTGTGTCGGCTGTGCTTGGCGTATCGCTGGTTGCCAGTTTCGCCCTGATGTACCTGATGGGGTTCAGCCTGAATAACCTGACCCTGGTGGCCATCGTGATTGCCGTGGGCTTTGTGGTCGACGATGCGATTGTGGTGGTGGAGAACATTCACCGGCACCTGGAGGCGGGCCTGGGCAAGCGCGAAGCCGCGATCAAGGGCTCCGGCGAGATTGGCTTTACCGTGGTGTCCATCAGCTTCTCGCTGGTGGCGGCGTTTATTCCGCTGCTCTTCATGGGCGGCGTGGTCGGGCGGCTGTTCAAGGAGTTCGCGCTGACAGCCACCTCGACCATCCTGATTTCGGTGGTGGTTTCGCTGACCTTGGCACCGACATTGGCGGCCCTGTTCATGCGTGCACCCACCCATCACGCCCACGCCAAGCCCACCTTCAGCGAACGCCTGCTGGCCGGCTATGCACGCAACCTGCGCCGTGCGCTGGCGCATCAACGCAGCATGGCCGCGATCTTTGTGGTGACCCTGGCCCTGGCCGTGGTCGGCTACGTGTTTATCCCCAAGGGGTTCTTCCCGGTCCAGGACACCGGCTTTGTGCTCGGCACCAGCGAGGCGGCGGCCGATGTGTCGTATCCGGACATGGTCGCCAAGCACAAGGCACTGGCCGAGATCGTCAAGGCCGACCCGGCAGTGCAAGCCTTCTCCCACTCAGTGGGCGTCACCGGCAGCAACCAGACCATCGCCAACGGGCGCTTCTGGATTGCCTTGAAAGACCGCGGTGACCGTGACGTATCTGCCAGCCAATTCATCGATCGCCTGCGCCCACAACTGGCCAAGGTGCCGGGTATCGTGCTGTACCTGCGCGCTGGCCAGGACATCAACCTGAGCTCCGGCCCCAGCCGCGCCCAGTACCAGTATGTGCTCAAGAGCAATGACGGCCCGACGCTGAACACCTGGACCCAACGCCTCACCGAAAAACTGCGCGCCAACCCGGCGTTTCGCGACCTGTCCAATGATCTGCAACTGGGCGGCAGCATCACCCACATCAGTATCGACCGCCAGGCCGCTGCCCGCTTCGGCCTGACCGCCACCGATGTCGACCAGGCGCTGTACGACGCCTTTGGCCAGCGCCAGATCAACGAGTTCCAGACCGAGATCAACCAATACCAAGTGATACTCGAACTGGACAGCCAACAGCGCGGCAAAGCCGAAAGCCTCAATTACTTCTACCTGCGTTCGCCGCTGACCAACGAGATGGTGCCGTTGTCGGCGCTGGCCAGGGTCGACCCGCCCACTGTCGGGCCGCTGTCCATCAGTCATGACGGCATGTTCCCCGCCGCCAACCTGTCGTTCAACCTGGCGCCCGGCGTGGCCCTGGGCGATGCCGTGATCATGCTCGACCAGGCCAAGAACGACATCGGCATGCCGAGTACCCTGATCGGCAACTTCCAGGGCGCGGCCCAGGCGTTCCAGAGTTCGCTGGCCAGCCAGCCGTGGTTGATCCTTGCGGCGCTGGTGGCGGTCTACATTATCCTGGGTGTGCTGTACGAGAGTTTCGTGCACCCGCTGACGATCATTTCCACCCTCCCCTCGGCGGGCCTCGGTGCGCTGGTCATGCTGTGGTTGCTGGGCCAGGATTTTTCAATCATGGCCTTGATCGGCCTGGTATTGCTGATCGGCATTGTGAAGAAAAACGGCATCCTGATGATCGACTTTGCCCTGGAAGCCCAACGCGTACGCGGGTTGCCGCCGGAGGATGCGATTTACGAAGCCTGCGTCACACGGTTCCGGCCGATCATCATGACCACCCTCGCCGCCTTGCTTGGGGCAGTGCCGTTGATGCTGGGCTCGGGGCCGGGTGCGGAACTGCGCCAGCCGTTGGGCATCGCGGTAGTCGGTGGCTTGCTGGTGAGCCAGGCACTGACGCTGTTCACTACGCCGGTCATATACTTGTACCTTGAACGGTTTTTCCACAGGCCCAAACCAGCGCTGGCGCTGGCGACCACACACTGAGGCGGTCATGCGCGTCCTGATTATTGAAGATGAAGAGAAAACCGCGGACTACCTGCACCGCGGCCTTACGGAGCAAGGCTACACCGTCGACGTGGCGCGTGAAGGCGTCGAGGGTCTGCACCTGGCGCTGGAAAACGATTACGCGGTGATCGTGCTCGATGTGATGCTGCCCGGCCTGGATGGCTTTGGTGTGTTGCGTGCGTTGCGCGCCCGCAAGCAGACGCCGGTGATCATGCTCACCGCCCGCGAGCGCGTGGAAGACCGCATCCGCGGCCTGCGTGAAGGCGCCGACGATTACCTGGGCAAACCGTTTTCGTTCCTGGAACTGGTAGCGCGCCTGCAAGCCCTGACCCGCCGCAGCGGCGGCCACGAGCCAGTGCAGGTTACGGTAGCCGACTTGTGGATCGACCTGATCAGCCGCAAGGCCAGCCGCAACGGCCAACGCCTGGACCTGACCGCCAAGGAGTTCTCGCTGCTCAGCGTATTGGCGCGGCGCCAGGGCGAGATCCTGTCCAAGACCGCCATTGCCGAGATGGTCTGGGACATCAATTTCGACAGCGATGCCAACGTGGTAGAAGTGGCGATCAAGCGCCTGCGCGCCAAGCTCGACGGGCCGTTCGAACACAAGCTGCTGCACACCATCCGCGGCATGGGTTATGTGCTGGAGAACCGTAGTGTCGGCTAATTCCATTGCTCTGCGCCTGAGCGGCATGTTCACCCTGGTGGCGTTGCTGATCTTCGTGCTGATCGGCGGCGTGCTGTATCAGCAGGTGGATCGCGGCCTGGGGTTGTTGCCCGAGGCCGAGCTGGATGCGCGCTACAGCGTGCTGGAATCGTCGGTCAATCGCTTCGGTACGCCGGAGCATTGGGTCAAGATCAAGGCCAAGCTCAAGTTGCTGGGCGAAGAAGACAAGCGTATCCGTTTCTGGGTGGTCAGCAGTGACCCGAGCTATGAATACGGCGAGCCCGATGCGCAAATCCGCGCCTTTGCACAGGGTCCGACAGGCAAGCGCGACCTGCGCCTGCCCGGCCATGATTATCCGTTCAAGGTGCTGGTCAGCCAGTTTGCGGCCAAGGACCAACGTCCGGCGCTGCGCTTCATGATCGCCATCGACACCGAAAACTTTCGCGCCACCCAGCACCACCTGCTGGTAGCGTTGGTCAGCCTGGCGCTGGTCGGCGTGGTGCTGGCGGCGCTGCTGGGGTTCTGGGTCGCGCGTATCGGCCTTAAGCCCCTGGGTAAGCTCTCGGATGAGGCACAGAAACTTGCGCCACCCAAACTCTCCGGGCGCCTGCATCTGTCACCGCTGCCGCCGGAACTGAGCCAGTTCGTCAACTCGTTCAACGCCACCCTCGACCGCGTCGAACAAGCCTACTCACGCCTGGAATCCTTCAATGCCGATGTGGCCCATGAACTGCGCTCGCCGCTGACCAACCTGATCGGCCAGACCCAGGTCGCCCTCACCCGCGGGCGTTCCGCGGAGCAGTACTTCGAGGTGCTGCAATCGAACCTGGAAGAGTTGGAACGGCTGCGCTCGATCATCAATGACATGCTGTTCCTCGCCAGCGCCGACCAGGGCAGCAAGGCCACCAAGCTGATCGAAAGCTCCCTGGCTGATGAGGTAGCGACGACCCTCGATTACCTGGATTTCATCCTCGAAGACGCCCAGGTTGAAGTGCGCGTGCACGGTGATGCCCGGGTGCAGATCGAAAAGGCCCACCTGCGGCGTGCGCTGATCAACCTGCTGAGCAATGCGGTGCAGCACACCGCTGCGGGGCAGGTGATCGACGTGAACATCGAGGTGCGGGAGCAACAAGTGGTAATCGGCGTGACCAACCCTGGCGAGGCGATTGCCCGCGAGCACTTGCCACGGCTGTTCGAACGTTTCTATCGGGTAGATGCGTCGCGCAGCAACAGCGGAGCGAACCACGGGCTGGGGCTGGCCATCGTCAAGGCGATTGCGTTGATGCATGGGGGGGATGTGTTTGTGCGTAGTGAGCACGGCGGTAATACCTTTGGCATTACCCTGCCTGTCTAAACTTGGGAACACCTCCCCAGTTAGCTTTACGCAGATCCTTCGTCTAACTGTTACAGTTTGGGCAATAGTCATTATCTTGTTACACTCTGTATCGCACCGCTCGCCTGCGTTACTTTGACGCATCGATGAGCGCGACGGCAAAGACAGCTGACCCGCTTACCCGAATTTCCCTCGACTTTTTTCCAGGGCTCTACACTGGGAATCTGTCTTAAAGCCGCTGACTTCAGCGGCTTTTTTTTGCCGTAAAAAAAGGCCAGGCACACCCCCACGACACTGGCCGTTCTTGATTGACCAAAGGAGCTCCACCGGTGAAGAACTCGCTGACGTTCACCCCGTTATTCCTCGCAGTTGCAGCAACGATCACTCCCCTCGCCCAGGCGGCAGACACCACCCCCACCGACGGTTTCGTTGAAGGCTCCCACCTCACGATCAATACGCGCAACTACTACATGAACCGCGACCGTCGCGACATTCATACCGATGACAGCAAGGAATGGGGCCAGGGTTTTATCGGCACCTTCGAGTCCGGCTACACCCAAGGCGCCGTCGGCTTCGGCCTGGACCTCAATGCAATGCTCGGCCTCAAGCTCGACGGTGGTGGTGGCACCGATGGCTCCAGCATCCTTCCCTACGGCAGTGGCAACGGCAAGGCACCCGGATCGTTCTCTACCGCCGGCGGCACCTTGAAAATGCGTGCCTTCGATACCGAACTGAAAGCCGGCGACCTGTTCCTCAATAACCCGGTGATCGCCGGCGGCATGACCCGCATGCTGCCGCAGACCTTCCGTGGTGTGAGTGTGACCAACCACAGCTTCGACGGTTGGATGATCGAGGGCGGCCAGGCCAGCTTCACCAAGCTCTACAACCAGAGCGGCCACCGGCGCATCGGCACCAGTTATGGCGCCTTGCCCGCCAACGCCGACAGCCAGCACCTGGACTGGGCCGGCGTATCGTTCAGCGGTATCACGGGGCTGACCAGCAACCTGTACGCCTCCGAACTCAAGGACGTATGGCATCAGTACTACTACGACCTCGAATACACCTATGCTCTCAATGACCTGGTCAGCCTGACCCCAGGCCTGCACTACTACCACACCCAGGACACCGGCCAATCCCTGCTGGGGGATATCGACAACAACACCTACAGCCTGCATTTCACTGTCGGCGTGGGCAACCACAGCGTCACGGCCACCTACCAGCGGGTCAACGGCAACACGCCGTTCGACTACATCGCCCAGGGCGACAGCATTTACCTGGATAACTCCCAGCAGTACTCGGACTTCAACGGCCCCAACGAGCGCTCATGGAAGCTCAAGTACGCCTACGACTTCGCCGGCCTCGGTGTGCCTGGCCTGACGTCCGCTGTGTCCTACATCAGCGGCAAGACCGACCTGACCAAGGTCGACCCCAACAGCCGCGGCTATAGCAGCTGGTACAGCGCCGATGGCAAAGATGCCAAGCACTGGGAGCGGGATATCGATTTGAAATATGTAGTGCAAGGCGGCAAGGCCAAGGACCTGTCGGTGCGCCTGCAATGGGCGACCAATCGAGGCAGCAATGGCTATTCGGCAGTGGATCGAGACGTGGATGAGTACCGCGTGATTGTGGACTACCCCATCAACGTCTTCTGACAGCGTTCCTAATGTGGGGGCTTGCTCCCACATTTTGGTTCTGCGACCTATTCCAAAGTTACTACTAAGCTATGGGCATCCCCAAAGCAGAAGTGCGTCCGATGAGCCCAAGCCTTACCCGTCCTGACCGCCGCCCGGAGCGCTTGCTGATCCTGGGCATTACGCTGACAGTGTTGCTGATCGTGGGGATCGTCACCGCGCTGCTGATTCGGGAACAGGCCAATACCTTGCAGACGGCCAAGCGCACCGCCAATACCATCACGCAATTGATCGATGCCGACGTGCTGCGCAACGTGGAGCTCTACGACATGGCCCTCAAAGGCCTGATCGCCGCCACCGAGCGCACTGACCTGCAAGACGTTTCAGCGAGCATCCGCCATCTGGTGCTGTTCGATCGCTCGGCGGCGGCGCCGTACAAGGGCGATATCCTGCTGCTGAGCCCGAACGGCGAGGTGATTGCCGATTCGTCCCTGCTCACACCCAAGCTGGGTAACTTCTCTGATCGGGATTATTTTCAGGTGCACCGCGAAAATCCGGACGCGGGGTTATATATCAGCCGTCCATTCATGGCCCGCTGTGTGTGCGATGACCCATGGCGCATCGCGTTCAGCCGCCGCGTTTCGTCGCCGGACGGGCGCTTCCTGGGCGTCGCCGCCGCCTCCATGCGCCTGTCGTACTTCCACCAGTTGTTCAGCAGCCTGAACATCGGCAGCAACAGCACGATCAACCTGCTCAACCACCAAGGCATCCTGTTGGCCCAAGAACCTTTGCTGGAAGCAGGCATGCTCGACAAGGACCTGAGCCAGCGCCCCAATGTGGCACGCATGCTGCGCGAGCGCGATGGCAGCTTCCAGAGTATCTCCAGTGTCGATCACCAGGCGCGACTCTACAGTTTCTCCAGTGTGGGCAACCTGCCGCTGATCGTCGCGGTGGCTTTGTCCAGCAATGAGATATTTGCGCCATGGCGGCGTGCGGCGTGGCTGGTGAGCATCGCCACAGGCGTGCTGTGCGTAGGCCTGTTGTGGCTGACCTGGGCGCTGTGCATGGAGCTGCGCCGTCGTCATCGCGCTGAACAGGTGCTGTCAGAATTGGCAGCCACTGATGCCCTCACCGGCCTGGCCAACCGCCGTACCCTGGACGAGCGCCTGCGCCTGGAGTGGGACCGGGCACAGCGCTCGACGGAGCCCTTGACCGTGTTGATGATCGATGTGGACCACTTCAAGGCCTTCAACGACCGCCATGGTCACCAGGGTGGCGATGATGCGTTGCGCGCAGTGGCGCAGGTGATCGACAGCAATATCCGCCGTCCGGCCGACCTGGCAGCACGCTATGGCGGTGAAGAGTTTGCCGTGGTGCTGCCCCATACCGACGCCAAGGGCGCCTGGGTGATCGCCGAGCGCATCCGCATCAGCGTCGAGCGTTTGCCACGGGTGGCTGGGGATAAACAGCCGGTTACCGTGAGCATCGGCATGAGTACCTGGCAGAAACGTAGCGGTATGTCCCTTGAGAGTATGCTGCTCAAGGCCGACCAGGCGTTGTATGAGGCCAAGCACACGGGGCGCAATCGGATTGTGGATGCCGCGCCCCTATAAACGAGGCATAAAAAAAGGCCACCCGAAGGCAGCCTTTAAAACTAAAGAAAGAGAGTTGTTACTTACACCGCCGCAACGGGACGCATGTAAGAGATCGGTGCGGTGCTGGCATCTTCGAAGGTCACGACTTCCCAAGCGTCTGTCTGCTCAATCAACTTGCGCAGCAGCTGGTTGTTAAGGGCGTGGCCCGACTTGAAGCCTTTGAACTCGCCTATCAGGCTATTGCCCAGCAGGTAGAGGTCACCGATTGCATCGAGGATCTTGTGCTTCACGAATTCGTCTTCGTAGCGAAGGCCGTCTTCGTTCAGTACACCATCCGCGTCGACCACAATGGCGTTTTCAACGCTGCCGCCGAGTGCGAGGTTGTGCTTGCGCAGGTACTCGATGTCACTCATGAAACCAAAGGTACGGGCGCGGCTGACTTCTTTTACGAACGAAGTGCTGGAAAAATCCACGCTTGCACTTTGGGTGCGGTCACGGAATACCGGGTGATCGAAATCGATCTCAAAGCTCACTTTAAAGCCTTCGAACGGAACGAAGGTGGCGCGCTTGTCGCCGTCTTCTACTGTCACTTCCCGCAGAATGCGAATGAACTTCTTGGCTGCGTCCTGTTCTTCCAGGCCGGCAGATTGAATCAGGAATACGAAGGGTCCAGCGCTGCCATCCATGATCGGGACTTCGGACGCGGAGAGCTCGACGTAGGCGTTATCGATGCCCAAACCGGCCATGGCCGAGAGCAAGTGCTCCACCGTGTCCACTTTGACGTCACCGTTGACCAATGTGGTCGACATAGTGGTTTCGCCAACGTTTTCCGCGCGAGCAGGTATCTGCACCACAGGGTCCAGGTCGGCACGCACAAACACGATGCCGGTGTCGACAGGTGCAGGCTTGAGGGTCAGGTAGACCTTTTCCCCGGAGTGCAGACCTACACCTGTGGCACGAATAATATTCTTCAGGGTGCGTTGTTTAATCATGGCTTGGACCGCTTCAGCGCAAATTGCGAACTGGTATCAACAAAGGCTGGCGATAATAGCAGACCAGACCTTTGCTGAACACCAATCACCTTCATAGCCCTGATACATTCCATTAATCGGCCTGACGACGCAAGAATGCCGGGATGTCCAGGTAGTCCAGGTCATCTTGCGGATTCGGGCTACGGGACGCAGCAGCACCGGCCTGGGCCTGGTTGCGCATCACGGTCGGACGGTCCAAGTCACGGTAGTTCACCGATGGCAACTCCTGGCGAGCAGGTGCTGGAGCGGCGGCCGCCTGGCTGGCGTGGCTGGCCTGGCTGTTATGCAGGGTGTTGTCGATGACCTTCACAGGCTTCTCGATTTTCGCACCCAGGCCGGTGGCAACCACGGTCACGTGCAGTTCGTCGCGCATGTCCGGATCGATAACGGTACCGACCTTGACCATGGCGTGCTCGGAAGCGAAGGCTTCGATGATGCTACCCACGTCGGAGTACTCACCCAGGGAGAGGTCAGGGCCGGCAGTGATGTTCACCAGGATGCCGCGTGCGCCTTGCAGGTTCACGTCTTCGAGCAACGGGTTGCGGATGGCCGCTTCGGTGGCTTCGCGTGCACGGTTCGGACCGCTGGCGCAGCCAGTGCCCATCATCGCCATGCCCATTTCGCTCATCACGGTACGTACGTCGGCAAAGTCGACGTTGATCATGCCCGGGCGCTTGATGATGTCGGAGATCCCGCGAACGGCACCCGCCAGTACATCGTCAGCCTTGGCGAACGCGGACAGCAGGCTGGCGTCCTTGCCCAGGATGGTCAGCAGTTTCTCGTTGGGGATGGTGATCAACGAGTCGACGCTTTCAGACAGCAGACGGATACCTTCGTCGGCGATCTGCATGCGCTTGCGGCCTTCGAACGGGAACGGACGGGTCACGACGGCAACCGTCAGGATCCCCATTTCCTTGGCCACTTCGGCAATGATCGGTGCAGCACCGGTACCGGTACCGCCGCCCATGCCGGTGGTGATGAACACCATGTTGGTGCCCTGCAGCACTTCGGCAATACGCTCGCGGTCTTCCAGGGCGGCTTGACGGCCGACTTCCGGATTGGCGCCAGCGCCGAGGCCCTTGGTCACGGCTGTGCCCAATTGCAGGATGGTCCGCGCGCCGATGCTTTTCAGCGCCTGGGCATCAGTGTTGGCGCAGATGAATTCAACGCCTTCAATGTTGCTCTTGACCATGTGATTGACAGCGTTGCCGCCGCCACCGCCAACACCGATTACTTTGATAACCGGGCTTGCGGGGATGTTGTCTACGAGTTCGAACATGTTCCCTCTCCTTTCATTTTCTCTAGTTTTTTCGCCTACTGCTTACTGCGGGTGCTGCGGTGTCGCGGTAAATCTTTAGAAATTGCCTTTGACCCAAGCCTGCAACCGCTCGAACAACGGCGCTTTCACTTCGTCGTCGCTGCGGTAGCTGTCGCGGATACTCGGGCCCGACAGGGAAATGCCGTCGGTCTGCTTCTGCAGCCCGTACAACAGCAAGCCCACACCGGTGGAATAAATCGGGTTGCGCACGACGTCGCCCAGGCCTTTCACACCATGGGGCACGCCCAGGCGCACTGGCATGTGGAAGATTTCCTCGGCCAGTTCGACCGCGCCTTCCATCTTCGAGGTGCCACCAGTCAGCACGATGCCGGCCGGGATCAGGTCTTCGTAGCCGCTGCGGCGCAGTTCAGCCTGGATCAGGGTGAACAGTTCGTCGTAGCGTGGCTCGACCACTTCGGCCAGGGCCTGGCGCGACAGCTCACGGGGAGGACGGTCGCCGACACTTGGCACCTTGATGGTCTCGCCGGCACCGGCCAGCTTGGCCAGGGCGCAGGCATAACGAATCTTGATTTCTTCGGCGTATTGGGTCGGTGTACGCAGCGCCATGGCGATGTCGTTGGTGACCTGGTCGCCGGCAATCGGGATCACCGCGGTGTGACGGATCGCACCCTCGGTGAAAATCGCGATGTCGGTGGTGCCACCGCCGATGTCCACCAGGCACACGCCCAGTTCTTTTTCGTCGTCGGTCAGCACCGAGTACGCCGAAGCCAGCTGCTCGAGAATGATGTCGTCGATTTCCAGGCCGCAGCGGCGCACGCATTTTTCAATGTTCTGCGCGGCGTTGACGGCACAGGTCACCACGTGGACCTTGGCTTCCAGGCGCACGCCCGACATGCCCAGGGGCTCGCGCACGCCTTCCTGGTTATCGATCACGTAGTCCTGCGGCAGGGTGTGCAGCACGCGCTGGTCAGCCGGGATCGCCACGGCCTGAGCGGCGTCGAGGACGCGCTCAAGGTCGGCGGAGCTGACTTCGCGGTCGCGGATCGCCACGATGCCGTGGGAGTTCAGGCTGCGGATATGGTTGCCCGCCACGCCGACGAACGCCGAGTGGATCCGGCAACCGGCCATCAGCTGCGCTTCTTCAATGGCGCGCTGGATCGATTGCACGGTGGACTCGATGTTCACCACCACGCCCTTCTTCAGGCCCCGGGACGGATGCGTGCCAATACCGACGATTTCGATCGCGCCGTCTTCCCCGACCTCGCCCACCAGCGCCACCACCTTGGAGGTGCCGATATCGAGACCGACGATCATTTTGCCGCTTTGCACGTTTGCCATGGGTCCTGCCTCTTCTTAATTCTTCGCGACAGCGGGTTGTGCTGCCGTGGGCGCAGCCGGTGCACGCCAGCCGACGGCCAGGCCGTTGGCGTAACGCAGGTCGACGCTCGCAATGTTCGTAATCTGTTCTTTCAAAGTTTTTTCATAGATGGCAATAAAGCGGCGCATCTTTTCCACCAAGCGGTCGCGTCCCAGCAACAACTCGATGCCCGGGCCGGAACTGCCTGCCCCGGTCGTCAAAAACCAGCTGCCCCGCTCACGCAATTCCAGGCGTGCAATGGAGAAGCCCAGTGGCCGCAGCATCTGGCTCAGGGCCTGGTACTGCTGCATCACTTGCTGCTGCGCCCGCTGCGGCCC
Source organism: Pseudomonas sp. Root569 (assembly GCF_001427465.1). Classification (NCBI taxonomy): domain Bacteria; kingdom Pseudomonadati; phylum Pseudomonadota; class Gammaproteobacteria; order Pseudomonadales; family Pseudomonadaceae; genus Pseudomonas; species Pseudomonas sp. Root569. Next base: position 305,107 of record NZ_LMGQ01000001.1, read on the forward strand.
GAACAGCTGCGGCAGGTGCTCGTAGTTGGCCAGCTCACGCGGGGTGAACGCCTGGCCCTGGTTGTTCAACAGCGCTTCATCACCCCAACGGGCCACGGGCAGTTGTTCTTCCAGGCGGATCGTCACCTGGTCCGGCCACACACGGCGGACTTCGGCGTGGGCGATCCACGGCATCTGTTCCAGCTCCGAGCGCATGCCGGCCAGGTCGATGGTAAAGAAGCTCGCCGCCAGGTACGGGCCGATGCGCTGCTGTACCGCCTGCTGGCTGATGTAGCTCAAGTCGCCCTGCACGCTGATCTTGGTGATCGGCCGGTCGGCATACGGCAACAGACGCTGCGCGCCTTCGTAGGTACCAAAGCCCAATACCACCAGCAGCACCGGCCAGAACAGCGCCTTGATAAAACCAAAGTTGGCTTTCGGCAGGCGCGCCGACATCGGCTCTTTAGCCACCATTCGGCTGGCGCCCCGCGGCACCGGCTTGCGGCTCGGTGCTTGTGGGGGCTGATGACGAAGCGATGCGCCTTTCATGTGTTCAGCCTCTTGGCTCAATGCTGTCGGCCAGGATCGCCAGCACCAACTGCTGGAAGTCCAGACCGGCGGCACGGGCGGCCATGGGAACCAGGCTGTGGTCGGTCATGCCCGGTGCGGTGTTGACTTCAAGGAACCAGAAATTCCCTTGGTCATCCTGCATCACGTCTGCCCGTGCCCAACCGGCGATACCCAGCGCCTCACAGGCTTTTGCCGTGAGGTCCATCAATTGCTGTTCCTTGGTTGCATCGAGGCCGCACGGGATCCGGTACTGGGTATCGGAGGCCACGTACTTGGCGTCGTAGTCATAAAAGGTGTGGGGCGTGCCCAAAGCGATGGGCGGCAATACCTGGCCACGCAGGGTGGCGATGGTGTACTCGGGACCGGAAATCCACTGTTCCACCAACACTTGCGAATCGTAGGTACTTGCCGCTTTCCATGCGTCGATCAATTCGGCGGCCGAGTTCACTTTAGCCATGCCGATACTGGAGCCTTCATGGGCTGGTTTGACGATCAAAGGCAGGCCCAGTTCCTTGGCCGCAGAAATACAATCGTCTTCGCTGCACAGCACGGCGTGACGTGGTGTTGGAATACCCAGGCTGTGCCACACCTGCTTGGTGCGCAATTTGTCCATCGCCAGCGCGGAAGCAAGGATACCGCTACCGGTGTAGGGGATGCCGGCGCATTCGAGCAGGCCTTGCATGCTGCCGTCTTCACCGCCACGACCATGGAGGATGATGAAGGCGCGGTCGATCTTCTCGGCTTGCAGACGAGCGAGGAAGTCATCGCCGACGTCGATGCCAAAGGCGTTCACACCGGCGCTTTGCAGCGCCTGGAGCACGGCATTGCCGGACTTGAGCGACACTTCGCGCTCAGCGCTCTTGCCGCCGAACAGCACGGCGACGCGACCGAAATCGGCAGGCGCGACAGTGGAAAACAGGGAGCCGTAGTCAGTGATCATTTCGACGCCCCCTTTGCCACGGCTGCAAACAGCGGGCTCGCCAGCAACTTGGGCGCAAGGCCACCGATATCACCGGCACCCTGGCACAGCAGGATGTCACCGGCGCGCAACAGCGGCTTGACGATAGGGGCCAGGTCGACGCCACGCTCGATGTAGATCGGGTCCAGTTGGCCGCGCTGGCGGATGCTGTTGCACAGCTTGCGGCTGTCAGCGCCCGGGATCGGTTCTTCACCGGCCGGGTAAACCTCCATCAGCAGCAGCACGTTGGCATCGGCCAGTACATTGACGAAATCGTCGTACAGGTCGCGGGTACGGCTGTAGCGATGCGGCTGGTAAACCATCACCAGACGGCGCTCCGGCCAGCCGCCGCGCACGGCCTTGATCACAGCGGCAACTTCGGTCGGGTGGTGACCGTAGTCGTCCACCAGCATCACGTCACCGCCCTCAACCGGCAACTGACCGTAGACCTGGAAGCGACGACCGACACCAGCAAAGCGCGACAGCCCCTCGACGATGGCTTCATCGCTGACGCCCTCATCGGTGGCGATGCAGATGGTCGCCAGGGAGTTCAGCACGTTGTGGTTGCCCGGCATGTTCACCGAGACATCCAGCGGTTCGCGGTCGGGACGCAGCACGGTGAAGAAGGTTTGCATGCCTTCCTGGCGTACATTGATTGCGCGCACATCGGCGTCTTCGCTGAAGCCGTAGGTCACGGTCGGACGCTTGACCTGCGGCAGGATTTCACGCACCACCGGGTCGTCCAGGCACACCACCGCCAGACCGTAGAACGGCAGGTTGTGCAGGAAATCGACGAAGGTTTTCTTCAGTTTGTTGAAGTCACCGTCGTAGGTCGCCATGTGGTCTTCGTCGATGTTGGTGACGACGGCGACCAGCGGTTGCAGGTGCAGGAAGCTCGCATCGCTCTCATCGGCTTCGGCGATCAGATAGCGGCTGGTGCCGAGCTGGGCATTGGTGCCGGCTGCATTCAGGCGGCCACCGATGACGAAGGTCGGGTCCAGGCCACCGGCGGCGAACACCGAGGCGATCAGGCTGGTGGTCGTGGTCTTGCCATGGGTACCGGCAACGGCGATGCCATGGCGGTAGCGCATCAGCTCGGCGAGCATCTCGGCACGCGGCACCACTGGAATACGGCGCTCAAGGGCAGTGGCCACTTCCGGGTTGGAGGTGTTCACGGCGCTGGACACCACCAGTACATCGGCCTCGGCGGCGTTCTCGGCACGGTGACCGATAAAAATCTGCGCGCCAAAGGACTTCAGGCGATCAGTGACCGGCGACTCCTTCAAGTCCGAGCCGGACACCTGGTAGCCCAGGTTCAGCAACACTTCGGCAATTCCGCACATGCCCACGCCGCCGATACCGACGAAGTGGATACGCCGGATGCGGCGCATCTCGGGTTGCGGCATGGCTTTCTGATTCTCAACCATGGGCCACCTCCAGGCAGATATCCACCACAGTGCGGGTTGCGTCAGGTTTGGCCAGGCGGCTTGCGGTGCTCGCCATGCTGTTGAGTCGTTCCGGTTGCATCAAAACCTCGGTCAGGCGTGCGGCCAAATCGGCGGCGCCGGTCGTTCTTTGCGGCAGCAGGAAGGCAGCGCCCTCCCCGGCCAAATATTCGGCGTTGCGGGTCTGGTGATCGTCGATGGCGTGGGGCAAAGGCACCAGCAAGGACGGCAGACCGGCGGCGGCCAGTTCACTGACGGTCAGCGCGCCAGCGCGGCAGACCACCAGGTCGGCCCAGCCATAGGCTTGGGCCATGTCTTTGATGAAGGGCTGCACATTCGCCTCCACACCCGCCTCGCGATAACGCGTTGCGGTGACTTCATCGTGATGCTTGCCAGCCTGGTGGAAGATCTCCGGGCGCAATTGCACAGGCAGCTGCGCCACCGCTTCGGGCAGCAGTTTGTTCAGCGGTTCGGCGCCCAGGCTTCCGCCCAGGATCAACAGGTGCGCCTTGCGCCCGGCCAGCGCATCACGCGCAATGGCCATGAACAGCTCAGTACGCACCGGGTTGCCGGTGGTACGCAGCTTGTCTGAGGCGGCGAACGTTTTCGGGAAGGCTTCACACACCCGCGAGGCCAATGGCACCAGCAGGCGGTTGGCGGTACCGGCGACGGCGTTCTGTTCGTGCACGATCACTGGTACGCCGGCGAGCTTCGCCGCGACGCCGCCCGGGCCGGTCACGTAGCCACCAAAGCCAAGCACACACACAGGCTTCAATTCACGAATGATCCTGCGTGCCTGCATGACCGCCTTGAGCAACACAAACGGAGCCTTGAGCAGGGACAACTTGCCCTTGCCACGCAGGCCGGTGACGTTGATCAAATGCAGGGGCAAACCGGCATTAGGCACCAACTCGTTTTCAATGCCACGGGGCGTACCTAACCAGTGCACGGCATAGCCGCGGTTCTGGAATTCACGGGCGCAAGCAAGGGCCGGGAACACATGCCCCCCGGTGCCGCCGGCCATGATCAGCACGTTAGCGCCCATGGGTCGGCTCCTCGGCGAAGTCGCTTTCGCTGAACTCCATCTCTTCACTGCCCAGGTGGGTCCGACTCTCCCACTCGATACGCAGCAACAAGCCAAGACAGGCGCAGCAGATTACCAACGAACTGCCGCCGTAACTGAGGAACGGCAAGGTCAGGCCCTTGGTCGGCAGCAGGCCGACGTTCACGCCGATGTTGATCAGGAACTGGCCGATCCACAGGAACGACAAGCCGTATGCCACATAGGCGGCGAAATACTGTTTGGCCCGCTCGGCCCACAAGCCGATGTACATGCCGCGCACACACACAAACACGAACAGCGCCACGGTGCACAGCGAACCGACCACGCCAAGCTCTTCGGCCAATACCGAGAACACAAAGTCGGTGTGCGCTTCCGGCAGGTAGAACTGCTTCTGCACACTGTTGCCCAGGCCCACGCCCAGCCACTCGCCGCGACCAAAGGCGATCAGTGCCTGGGTCAGCTGATAGCCGGAACCGAACTGGTCGGACCAGGGGTCGGTAAAGGTGATCAAGCGCGCCATCCGGTAGGGTTGCGCCTGTACCAGAATCGTCACTGCTGCCACCGCCAGCACCACCATCAAGGTGAAGCGGAACAGGCCGACGCCGCCGAGGAACAGCATCGCCGCCGCCGCCCCCATCATCACCACGGTGGCGCCGAAGTCCGGTTCCATCAGCAACAGGCCGGCCATGGGCAGCAGCACGATGAACGGCTTGAAAAAGCCCATCCAGCTTTCGCGCACTTCTTTCTGGCGTCGCACCAGGTAGCCGGCGAGGTAGATCACCACGAACACCTTGGCGATTTCCGAAGGCTGCACGTTGAACGCGCCGAAGCCGATCCAGCGCATCGAGCCATTCACCTCGCGACCGATGCCGGGCAGGATCACCATGACCAGCAAGCCGAACGCGCCGATCAGCATCAGCCAACCCAGGCGCTGCCAAGTGGCGATGGGGATCATCATGGTGACGATGCACGCGCCGAGGCCGATCACCAGGTACACCAGGTGACGGATCATCATGTACAGGGTGTTGCCCGATTGCACGGCAGCCACTTCGGAGGATGCCGAAGTGATCATCACCAGGCCCAGGCCCAGCAGCGCCAGGCAACCGGCGAGCATCGGGAAATCAAGGTCGACACCGCGCCCGGTGATGATCGGCGACGGGTACGGCTTGATGATGTTGCGCAAGTTGATGTTCATGCCAAGGCCTCCACGGCGCGAGCGAACAGCTGGCCGCGCTCTTCGTAGTTCTTGAACATGTCGAAACTGGCACATGCGGGCGACAGCAACACCGCGTCACCCGGCTGGGCCAACGCCTGGCACTGGGCAATGGCGTCGTCCAGGGAGGTGGCGCGTACTTGCGGCACCCCATCGCCGAGGGCGGCGGCGATCAAATCCGAATCACGGCCCATGAGCACCACGGCACGGCAATGTGCAGCCACCGGGCCTTTAAGATCCTTGAAGTCGGCGCCCTTACCATCGCCACCTGCGATCAACACCAGCTTGCCGTCAATATCTGCCCCCAGGCCCTCGATGGCCGCCAGGGCGGCACCGACGTTGGTGGCTTTGGAATCGTTGTAATAGCTGACGCCATTCAGGTCGCGTACCCACTGGCAGCGATGCTCGAGCCCGGCAAACGTGCGCAGGCTGGCGAGCATGGCGTCGAACGGCAAGCCGACGGCATGCCCGAGCGCCAAGGCCGCCAGGGCATTGGACTGGTTATGGGCACCACGGATTTTCAGCTCGCGCACCGGCATGAGGTTCTGGAATTCGAAGGCCAGGTATTTCTCGCCGTTCTCTTCGCGAATGCCGAAGCCTTTGAAATCGGGTTTGCCCAGGCCGAAAGTCCAGCAAGGCATGCCCTCGCCCATCAGCGGACGGCTCAGGGCATCCTGGCGATTGACTACAAATTGCTTGGCACCACGGAAGATCCGGTGCTTGGCCAGGTGATAAGCCGGCAGGCCACTGTAGCGGTCCATGTGGTCTTCGCTGACGTTCAGCACGGTAGCCACTTCGGCGCCGAGGTCGTGGGTGGTTTCCAGCTGGAAGCTCGACAGTTCCATCACGTAAAGCTCGACGTCATCGCTGAGCAGGTCCAACGCCGGCACGCCGAGATTGCCGCCCACGGCCACGCGCTTGCCGGCCGCAGCCGCCATCTCGCCAACCAGGGTAGTCACGGTGCTTTTCGCGTTGGAACCGCTGATGGCCACGATCGGCGCCTTCGCGTTACGCGCAAACAGGTCGATATCGCCGGACAGCTTCACGCCACGCGCCGCAGCCGCTTGCAGGGCCGGTGTCGCCAGGGCCAGGCCTGGGCTCACGTAGAGTTCGTCGGCACGGCACAGAAACTCGACATCCAGCTCGCCACAACGCACTTCCACGTGCGGGTAGTCACGGCGCAGCGTGACCAGCTCCGGTGGATTTTCCCGCGTGTCGGCCACGGCAAACGACGTGCCCCGGTTCGCCAGGAAGCGAACCAGGGACATGCCGCTCTTGCCGAGACCGACAACGATGCGGAAGTGGTCTGAAGCGATCAGGGACACTCGTTTCTACCTCAGTTTCAGGGTGGCAAGGCCGACCAGTACCAGAATCACGGTGATGATCCAGAAGCGGACAATCACGCGTGGCTCGGGCCAGCCCTTGAGTTCAAAGTGGTGGTGGATCGGCGCCATGCGGAACACGCGACGCCCGGTCAACTTGAAGGAAGCCACCTGGATGACCACCGACAGGGTTTCCATCACGAACACGCCGCCCATGATGAACAGCACGATTTCCTGGCGGACGATCACCGCGATGGTGCCCAGGGCTGCGCCCAGCGCCAGTGCGCCGACATCGCCCATGAAGACTTGTGCGGGGTAGGTGTTGAACCACAGGAACCCCAGGCCAGCACCAATCAGCGCGCCGCAGAACACGATCAACTCACCCGCGCCCGGTACATAAGGAATCAGCAGGTATTCAGCGAATTTCACGTTGCCCGACAGGTAGCAGAAGATGCCGAGGGCGCCGCCCACCATCACCGTCGGCATGATCGCCAGGCCGTCGAGGCCGTCAGTCAGGTTGACCGCATTGCTGGAGCCGACGATCACGAAGTAGGTCAGCACCACGAAACCAATGCCCAGGGGAATGCTGGCGTCCTTGAGCATCGGGATGATCAGGGTGGTCTCAACTGCGCTTGGGGCCGTTGTGTAGAGGAAGATCGCCGCGGCCAGACCAAACACCGACTGCCAGAAATACTTCCAGCGGCTTGGCAGCCCCTTGGAGTTTTTCTCGATCACCTTGCGGTAGTCATCGACCCAGCCGATGGCGCCGAACAATAGGGTCACCAGCAGCACCACCCACACGTAGCGGTTGTGCAAGTCAGCCCAGAGCAAGGTGCTGATGCCGATGGACGACAGGATCAACGCACCGCCCATGGTCGGGGTGCCGGACTTGGACAGGTGCGACTGCGGGCCGTCATTGCGAACCGATTGACCAATTTGCAGGTTCTGCAGGGTGCGGATCATCCACGGCCCCAGGAACAGCGACAAACACAACGCGGTCAGCACACCCAGGATCCCGCGCAGGGTCAGGTACTGAAAGACCGCGAAGCCTTTGTGGAACTGTTGCAGATACTCAGCCAGCAGCAGCAGCATTAATGTTTCTCCGTACTTGAGCCACACAAGGCTGCGACGACGTTTTCCATCACCGCGCTGCGCGATCCCTTGATCAAAATGGTTGTGTTTTTATCGTGTTCACCAGCGGCCAGCGCTTGGATCAATTCAGCCTGCGTCGCGAAATGCCGCGCACCGGGGCCGAAGGCACTAACGGCGTGCGCCATGTTCGGGCCGACCGCGTAGAGCGCGTCGACCTTGGCGGCGGCGTAGGTGCCAACTTCGCGATGGGACTGCTCGGCCCAGTCGCCCAGCTCGGCGATATCGCCCAGCACCAGTACCTTGCGACCATCGAAGCTCTTGAGCAGGTCTATGGCGGCGCAGACCGAGGACTGGTTGGCGTTGTAGGTGTCATCGATGACGCGCATGCCGTTGCTGGCCAATTGCGCTACGGTGCGGCCCTTGACCGGCTGCACCGCGCCCAGGCCGGTGGCAATACCGAACAGCGACACGCCCATCGCGTGGGCGGCGGCGGCGGCGGCCAGGGCGTTGGCGACGTTATGGTTGCCCAGCAGGTTCAACTGCACGTGCTCGTCACCTTGCGGGGTGTGCAAGGTAAAGGACGGGCAACCACGAGCGTCAACATGGATGTCGGAAGCATGGAAATCGGCGGCCGCATTCAGCACCGCAAACGTCAGCACCTTGCGACCGGCGGCGCGTACACGCCAGGTCTCGAAAGCCTTGTCGTCCAGGTTCAGTACGGCAGTGCCCGCGGCGTCGAGGCCTTCAAGGATTTCGCCCTTGGCTTCAACAATTTTTTCCGGGCCGCCGAATTCGCCGACATGGGCGGTACCGGCGTTGTTGATAATTGCAACGTGGGGCTTGGTCAGCGCCACGGTGTAGGCGATTTCGCCGATACGCGAAGCGCCCAGCTCGATCACTGCCGCCGTGTGTTCCGGGGCCAGTTCAAGCAGGGTCAGCGGTGCGCCGAAGTCATTGTTCAGGTTGCCACGGGTGGCGAGTACCGGCCCGCGCGTGCGCAGGACACCGGCGAGCAATTCCTTGACCGTGGTCTTGCCGCTGGAGCCGGTAATGGCCGCTACCGGCTTATCGAAGGCGGCACGGTTGAGCGCACCCAATTGGCCCAAGGCCAAGCGGGTATCGGCAACCAGCAGTTGTGGCAAAGTGGAGTCTGCCACTTCGCGCTGCACCAGGGCGCCGACGGCACCCTTGGCGGCGACTTCGTTGAGATAGTCGTGGCCGTCAAAACGCGGGCCTGCCAGCGCGACAAACAATTGCCCCGGCTGGATATTGCGGCTGTCGATACTGACGCCAGTGAACGTGCAGTCGCTCGAAAGTACACGGGCCGACAGCGCGTGCGCCAGTTCGCTGAACTTCATCGCTTTAAGCATGGGCGGCCTCCCAGGCGGTCAGGGCGCGATCGGCCTCGACCAGATCGGAGAAGGCATGGCGTTCGCCGTTGATTTCCTGATAGTCCTCGTGGCCTTTGCCCGCAAGGACAACCACGTCGTCAACACCAGCGCTGGCAATCAACCGGGCAATGGCGGCGCCGCGGCCGGCAACAAAAGTGGCCTTGGCGACATCTTTGAAGCCGACACGGATGTCGTCGAAAATCTGGCTCGGGTCTTCGCTGCGCGGGTTATCGTCGGTGACGACTACGCCATCGGCCAGACGCTCGACGATCTCGGCCATCAATGGACGCTTGCCGCGGTCACGATCACCGCCGCACCCGAACAGGCAGAGCAATTTGCCCTTGGCGTGCGGGCGCAAGGCTTCGAGGACTTTTTCCAAGGCGTCCGGGGTGTGGGCGTAATCGACCACCACCAATGGCTGCGTGCCGCCACCCAGGCGCTGCATGCGGCCAGCCGGGCCTTCCAGCTTCGGCAGCACGCGCAGGATTTCATCCAGGGCGTAATCCAGGCCCAGCAACGCGCCGATGGCGGCGAGCAGGTTGCTCAGGTTGAAACGCCCGAGCAGGGTGCTGCGCAAATGGTGCTCGCCCTGGGGCGTGACCAAGGTGGCGCGCACGCCTTCGTCATTGAATTGGGCTTCACGGCAAAACAGATATGCGCCGGAGTCCTGCAGGCTATAGCTGATCAGGCGCGCTTCGCTGTCTTCGCCAGCCAGTTGACGGCCGAATGCGTCGTCGAGGTTGACCACCCGGCATTTCAAGTCATTCCAGGCAAACAGCTTGGCCTTGGCAGCGGCGTACGCCTCCATGGTGCCGTGGTAATCGAGGTGGTCGCGGGACAGGTTGGTCATCACCGCAACGTCAAAGGCCAGGGCGGTAACTCGACCCTGGTCCAGGCCGTGTGAAGAAACTTCCATGGCAACGGCCTTGGCACCGGCCTTTTTCAGGTCGGCCAGGGTCGCTTGCACGGCAATCGGATTCGGGGTGGTGTGCAGGCCGCTTTGCAGCGTGCCATAAAAGCCCGTGCCCAGGGTGCCGACAATGCCGCAGTGTTGGCCCAACAGGTCAAGGGCCTGGGCGACCAATTGGGTCACGCTGGTCTTGCCATTGGTGCCGGTCACACCCACCAGGTTGAGGTGGCGGCTCGGGTCACCGTAGAAACGCCCGGCAATATCGGAAAGCTGCGCAGCCAGGCCCTTGACCGGAATCAACGGCACATCGGTGATCGGCAGCACGGTGGCGCCTTCCACTTCATAGGCCACGGCGGCCGCACCGCGTTGCAGGGCGTCGGCGATATGCGCACGGCCGTCGAACTTGCCGCCGGGCACCGCCAGGAACAGGTCACCGGCGCGTACATTACGGCTGTCCAGGCTCAACTCGCGAATCAGCAGATCGCGGCCGGCATGGGCAAAAATCTTGTTCAGGCTCAGAGACATCAGCCGCGCCCTCCATTGGCTTTTACAGCGGCGGCCGGTGGGCCGGCGTTGGCTTGTTGGGTCGGCGGCAAGTTATCCGGCGTGATGTTCATCAGGCGCAGGGTGCCGGACATCACTTTGCTGAACACCGGCGCCGAGACCAGGCCACCGAAGTAGCCGGCTTTACTTGGCTCGTCGATCACGACGACGATGGCGTAGCGCGGATCGCTCATCGGACCGAAGCCGGCGAACAGCGAACGATAGGAGTTTTCGGCATAGCCCTTGGTACCCACCGAGGTCTTACGTGCAGTACCGGACTTGCCTGCCACGTGATACGCCGGGACCTGGGCACGGAATACGCCACGCGGTGCTTCGATCACTTGTTGCAGCATGCCCTGGATGGTCTTGGCGACGTTCTCCGGCATGACTTGGGTGGCTTGCGGCGGTTCGTCGACATGGATCAGGCTCAGCGGGACCATGCGGCCGTTATTGGCCAATACCGAGAACGCATGGGCCAATTGGATCGCGGTCACCGACAAGCCGTAGCCGTAGGAAAGCGTGGCCGTCTCAGCCTTTCTCCATTCGCGATAGTTCGGCAGGTTGCCGACGCGCTCACCCGGGAAGTTGAGACCGGTAGGTTGCCCCAGGCCGATTTTTTGCGCCAGGCGATAGATGGCCTCGCCGCCGATATCAAAGGCGACCTTGCTCATGCCGACGTTACTGGAGTTGATCAGGATACCGGTCAAATCCAGGATCGGGCCTTCGCTGCGGGACACGTCACGAATGGTGTACTTGCCTAATTGCAGCGTGCCTGGATACACCTCTACCTTGTCACTGGGTTTCCAGCGCCCGGTTTCCAGGGCGGCGCTCATGGAGATGGCTTTCATGGTCGAACCCGGTTCGAACACGTCGATCATTGCGCGGTTACGCATCATCGCCGGCTGCAGGTTGCGACGGTTGTTCGGGTTGTAGGTCGGCTGGTTGACCATGGCAAGGATCTCGCCGGTCTTCACATCCATGATCACCAGGCTGCCGGCCTTGGCGCCGTTCTCCATGATCGCGTTACGCAGTTCACGGTTGGCCAGGTATTGCAGACGCAGGTCAATCGACAACGCCAAGGGCTTGCCGGCCTTGGCGTTCTTGGTGACCTGGACATCCTTGATCAATCTGCCGCGCCGATCCTTGATGACCTGGCGCTTGCCGGGCACACCGGCCAGCCATTCGTCATAGGCCAGCTCTACGCCTTCGCGGCCATGGTCATCAATATCGGTAAAACCGACCATATGCGCCGTGGTTTCACCCGCGGGGTAGAAACGACGAAACTCCTCGATGCCATAGACACCTGGGACTTTAAGGTCGAGCACTTGCTGGCCTTGTTCGGGGGTGAGGCCACGAACCAGGTAGATGAATTCCTTATTGGCCTGGGCTTCCAGGCGTTCGGTCAGGGCTTTGCGGTCCTGGCCCAGGGCAGCGGCAAGTTCGGGCCACTTGTCCTTGGCGACCTGCAACTCCTTGGCATTGGCCCACAGGGTGGTCACCGGGGTACTGACGGCCAGGGGCTCGCCGTTACGGTCGGTGATCAGGCCGCGGTGCGCGGGAATCGGAATATGTCGCAGGCTTCGGGCATCACCCTGGCCGATCAGGAAGTCACGATCGACCACCTGCAGGTCGAAGATGCGCCAGACGATCGCGCCCACCATCAATGCCAGCAAGCCAAGCATCAGGCGGAAACGCCATGGGTAGAGTGCGCCTTCGAGTTTCATCATGGCGCCACCATGCGGACTTCGGCCGCGCCAGGGATGTGCATCTTCAACTGTTCGGTGGCCAGCACTTCGATACGACTGTGGGCCGTCCAGGTGCTTTGCTCGAGGATCAAGCGGCCCCACTCGGCCTGCGCCTTGTCACGCACGCTCAATTCCCCATACAGGGTGTTGAGCAACTGGCGGTTCCAATGGGCGCTGTAGGACACCGCAATCGCGGACACCAGCACGCCGACAAACAGCAGCAACATAAAGAAGCTGCCGCCCGGGAGGGGCTTGGCGAAAAGCTTGCTCACCGCAGCTTCTCCGCGACGCGCATGACGGCGCTACGGGAACGTGGGTTGGCCTTGAGCTCGGCTTCGGAAGCGAACTGCGCTTTGCCATGGATTTTGATTTTCGGCACAAAGGCTTCGAAACGTACCGGCAGGTTGCGCGGCAGGTTGTCGGACTCGCCCTTGACCAGACGGCGCATGAACAGTTTGACGATGCGGTCTTCCAGGGAGTGGAAGCTGATCACCACCAGACGACCGCCCACTTCCAAGGCGTCAAGCGCAGCTTCAAGGCCGGTTTCCAGGTCGCCCAATTCGTTGTTGACGTGAATGCGCAGGCCCTGGAACGCACGAGTCGCCGGGTTCTTGCCTTTTTCCCACGCAGGGTTGGCGACCTTCAGCACTTCGGCCAGGTCGGCGGTACGCTCGAACGGCTGGATTTCACGGCGCTCGACCACGGCGCGCGCCATGCGGCCGGCAAAGCGCTCTTCACCGTATTCCTTGAATACGCGGGCGATTTCTTCTACCGGAGCCGTGGCGATGAACTGCGCAGCGCTGACGCCTCGCGTAGGGTCCATGCGCATGTCGAGGGGGCCGTCGTTCATGAAGCTGAAGCCGCGCTCCGGGTCGTCGAGCTGGGGCGAAGACACGCCCAGGTCGAGCAAAACCCCGGCCACCTTGCCCGCCATGCCGCGCTCGGCGACTTCGGCACCCAACTCGGCAAAGCTGCGTTGCACAACGACAAAGCGGCCGTCTTCGGCCGCTAGCGCTTGCCCGGTGGCAATCGCTTGAGGGTCTTTGTCGAACCCGAGGAGCCTACCGTCGGGTCCGAGCTGGCTGAGTATCAACCGGCTGTGCCCGCCCCTGCCAAAGGTGCCGTCCAAATAGCAGCCATCCGCGCGTACGGCGAGAGCCTCAACGGCTTCGTCAAGCAGTACGGTGATGTGGTTAAAGCCGCTATCAATAGTCACAGGATCAAATCACGCAGTTCATCAGGCATGGCGCCCGGTTGTTGAATAGCAGCCAGGTCTGCTGCAGACACAGCATCCCAGGCATCTTCGTCCCACAATTGGAACTTGTTCAGTTGGCCCACCAGCATTGCGCGCTTGTCGAGCTTGGCGTACTCGCGCAGACGCGGTGGCACCAGGAAACGACCGCTGCCATCGAGTTCAAGGTCGACGGCATTACCGATCAGCAAACGCTGGAGGCGGCGGTTTTCTTCACGCAATGAAGGCAGCGCGCGCAACTTGGTTTCAATCAACTCCCACTCATCGAGGGGGTAAACACACAAACAAGGGTCAACGGCGTCAATCGTGATGATCAACTGGCCTGAACTTCGCGAAATGAGCTCGTCACGATACCGGCTCGGCATGGCGAGACGGCCTTTTGCATCGAGACTGATAGCGTTAGCTCCGCGAAACACAGATGCGTTTCTCCAAATTTTAGCGTTTTACGTTCAAAAAACCCACTTTGTGCCACTTTCCGCCACTTGCGCACACTATAGGAATGCGCCTACCACACCGTCAAGGCGCGTATTCAAGGAAAAGCCTTACAGAACGGAGATTTAGGAAGGTAAAAGGAGGAGAAACCAGAGTTTGACGATGTTTTTGACTCAACAACGGCAAATAGCTCAGAGAGCTACGACCTAAAGTTAAAGTAATTTATTAAGAGTAAGATTTTTTTGGTATTACGAAGATGCATCTGCCAATGATTTGGCAGGGAGGGATTCTTGCGTTACTACCGGGTTTGCGCACGAGATTCGAGCGCAAGGAAAAAAGGTGGAGAGTCGATCTGTAAGCCGGGTTCTGTCTTGAACAGTCATTCGTCTACGATGGCCATCACTGGACATCTTTAGCAACCTACCCGGTCCCAGCGCGGGCCACGCCTTGGGACCCTATTTGGTCTTGCTCCAAGTGGGGTTTACCTAGCCACGAACTGTTGCCAGTCGTGCGGTGCGCTCTTACCGCACCTTTTCACCCTTACCGGCACCGAAGTGCTTAGGCGGTTATTTTCTGTGGCACTTTCCGTAGGCTCACGCCTCCCAGGCATTACCTGGCACTTCGCCCTATGGAGCCCGGACTTTCCTCCCCCCCCTAATTTTCATAGAGGGCAGCGACTGTCCAATCGACTCTCCGCCGCGCAGGTTAACGGCACGGCGGCCTCAGGACAAGTATTAAAAGTACCGCGGTGCCATCACGTTCAGACGCAATACAGGTTCCCCCCCGGAACTATTCGGCTTTCTGCTTATCCAGCGCCACCTGGTACAACACATTTTTGCGCACCCCGGTAATTTCCGCCGCCAAGGCCGCGGCACGCTTGAGCGGCATTTCCTTGAGCAGCAAATCGAGGATGCGCATCGCCTCGCTCCCCACCGCATCTTCATTTTCCGGCGCAGCCCAACCCGCCACCAGCACCACGCACTCACCCCGCTGCTGATTGCTGTCGCCTTCGACAAATGCGCGAAGCTCTTCCAGCGGCAAGCCCTTGAGGGTTTCAAAGGTCTTGGTCAGCTCCCGGGCCAACAGCGCCAGGCGCTCACCTCCAAACACCAGCTCCATATCCTGCAGGCACTCCAGGATACGGTGCGGGGCTTCGTAGAAGATCAGGGTGCGCGGCTCTTCCTTCAACGCTTGCAGGCGTGCGCGACGCCCCACCGCCTTGGCCGGCAAGAAGCCCTCAAAGATAAAGCGGTCCGATGGCAGGCCAGCGGCAGATAATGCAGCGATCAGCGCGCAGGCTCCCGGAACAGGCACTACATTGATACCAGCGGCGCGAGCCTGGCGAACCAAGTGATAACCCGGATCGGAAATCAAGGGCGTACCCGCATCGGAGATCAACGCCACGTCATCGCCGGCCAGCAGGCGCGTGATGAAACGGCTGCCTTCTTCACGCTCGTTATGCTCGTGGCATGCCGCTAATGGCGTGCTGATTCCAAAATGCTGCATCAACCGCAGGGAGTGTCGCGTGTCTTCGGCCGCGATCAATTTAACCTCGCGCAACACTTTCAGCGCCCGCGCACTGATGTCGTCCAGGTTGCCAATGGGCGTCGCCACGACAAAAAGCGAGCCTGCAGTGGAATTCAATGGACCTGGAGCAGTCAAAACGCACACCTCGATGGTTGGCAAAAGCAACATTGTAGCGCGTAGACGCCTTGAAAATATGCCATCACGGTGGATGCCGATTCAGCCACCGTTAGTTAAACGCAACATTTGCACGACCTAAATCGACTGTTTCACGCCACTAACATCGCGCCTGGGCCAGTGCTTGGGTACACTTCCACGCTAATTTGATCGGTATCAGGAACACTTACATGATCGCTTGCCTGCGGCTGCTCTCCGCCCTCTGCCTCGCTGCCTTGCTGGCCGCTTGCGCCAGCTCGCCCTCGTCCAGCCTTGGCGACCTTCCACGGACCCCGGATGCCAGTATCGAGCAATTGCTCGAACAGGCAACGAACGCCAAGACGCCAGAAAAGGCCGCCATGTTGCGCCTGAGTGCGGCTGACCTGGCCTACCAGCAGAACAACCCTGCACGCTCGTCGCAGATTCTTGCGCAGGTGCCCCTGGATGTCCTGAAGCCGGCCGCTCAAGTGTTTGCCAGCACCCTGGCCGCCGAACTGGCAATGACGCGCAATCAGCCTAAGGCGGCATTGGCGGCGCTGAACCATCCCAGCCTGCAAAGCCTGAAGGAGCTGCCGACAGACCAGCAGATCCGCACCGGCACCGTGCATGCACGCGCCTATGAAGCCGATGGCCAGACCCTCGCCGCCGCTCGCGAGCGGGTAGCCATGGCACCGCTGCTCACCGGGGATGCCGCTGCAAGCAACCACGAAGCCATCTGGGTATTGATTGCTGCGTTGCCTGCCGAACAGCTGCAAGCCACCGGCAACCCGACACTGGACGGTTGGATTACCCTGGCCCAGGCGGTCAAGGGTGCCGGCACCCTGGAGCAACAACAAGCCGCCATCGATACCTGGCGCACACAGAACCCGGGCCACCCGGCCGCGGTTCAACTGCCTACGCCGCTGACCAAGCTCAAGGAACTGGCCAGCCAGCCATTGAACAAGATTGCCGTGCTGCTGCCGCAGGAAGGCCCGCTGGCTTCGGTTGGCAAGGCGCTGCGTGAAGGCTTCATGGCGGCTCACTACCAGGCCGAACAAGCCGGGCAGAAGGCGCCGATCATTGAGTTCTACGACAGCTCGCGCATGACCTCCCTCGACGACTTCTACGCCAAGGCCCAGGCCGCCGGCGTGCAATTGGTGGTTGGCCCGCTGGAAAAACCACTGGTCAAGCAGCTCAGTGCACGCCCGCAATTGCCGATCACTACCCTGGCACTGAACTACAGCGAGACCGATCAAGGCCCGGCACAACTGTTCCAGTTCGGCCTGGCCGCTGAAGACGAAGCCCGTGAAGTGTCGCGCCGTGCCCGCGCCGATGGCCTGCATCGCGCCGCCGCCATGGTGCCCCGTGGCGAATGGGGCGAGCGTGTCTACAAGGCCTTCCGCCAGGATTGGGAAGCCAATGGCGGCACCGTCATGGGTGTCGAATATGTCGATCAGCCCGTGGCACTGGCCCAACAGATCGCCGATCTGTTTCAGCTGCGCAAAAGTGAAGGCCGTGCCAAGAGCCTGCAAAGCACGGTCGGCACCGACGTTGCCGCCCAGCCTTCGCGTCGCCAGGACATCGAGTTCATCTTCCTGGCCGTCACCCCGCAACTGGCCCAGCAGATCAAGCCGACCCTGAACTTCCAGTACGCCGGTGATGTGCCGGTCTACGCGACATCCCACGTATTCAGTGCCAGCGGCGACCGCAACCAGTACCTGGACATGACCAACGTGATGTTCTGCGAAACCCCTTGGCTGCTTAATACCACCGACCCGCTGCGCAACCAGGTAGCCGCACAATGGCCACAGGCCAATGGCAGCCTCGGCCGCCTGTACGCCATGGGTGTCGATGCCTACCGCCTGGCGCCACGCCTGGGCCAGCTCAAGGCGCTGCCGGACACCCGTGTCGACGGCCTCTCGGGCAACCTGGGCATCAGCGCCAACCAGCGCGTTGATCGCCAGATGCCATGGGCGAAATTCGTCGGCGGCGACATCCAGCGCCTTCCAGATACCCCGCGCTGATGCCCGAGCGGTCCAGCGCACAAAGCGGCAAGGATGCCGAACTCCAGGCACTGAAATACCTGCAACAACAGGGTCTGCGCCTTTTGGCGCAGAACTGGTTGTGTAAACGCGGAGAGCTTGATCTGGTCATGCTTGACGGCGATACAGTAGTATTTGTCGAAGTCCGCTATAGAAAACACGCACAATGGGGTGGCGCGCTCGCCAGTATCGACGGGCGCAAGCGTCAGAAGCTGATACTCGCTGCGCAGTTCTTCCTGCAAAAAGAGCATCGCTGGGCTGACAGCCCCTGCCGTTTCGATGTGGTAGCCATGGAAAGCACACCGTCGGGTCCCGCTGATTTGAACTGGCTCAAGGATGCCTTCGACAGCTGACCCACCCGGCACCTTCAACCCACACTTTTGCTCTTTGCTTTGCGGGCTGCACATTACCTGTGCCAAACAGCCGCGCTACTTAAGGTCACACAGATGGACATGCAATCCCGAATTCGCCAGCTTTTCCAGGCCAGCATCGACACCAAGCAACAGGCGATGGACGTACTTGCACCGCACATCGAGCAAGCCAGTCAGGTCATGGTCAACGCCTTGCTCAACGAAGGCAAAATGCTTTCGTGCGGCAACGGTGGTTCGGCTGGCGATGCCCAGCATTTTTCGTCCGAGCTGCTCAATCGCTTTGAGCGTGAGCGCCCGAGCCTGCCGGCCATTGCCTTGACCACCGATTCGTCGACGATCACCTCGATCGCCAATGACTACAGCTACAACGAAATCTTTTCCAAGCAGATCCGCGCCCTCGGCCAGCCGGGCGATGTGTTGCTGGCGATTTCCACCAGCGGCAACTCGGCGAATATTATTCAGGCGATCCAGGCCGCACATGATCGTGAAATGATTGTCGTAGCCTTGACCGGACGCGACGGCGGCGGCATGGCTTCGCTGCTGCTGCCCGAGGACGTAGAGATTCGCGTCCCGGCCAATGTCACCGCACGCATCCAGGAAGTCCACCTGCTGGCGATCCACTGCCTGTGCGATCTGATCGACAGCCAACTGTTCGGGAGTGAAGAATGACCGTTAACCGCCTCAGCCTCATGGCCATTACGCTGTGCCTAGCCATCAGCGGCTGCAGCTCGGCAATCACCGCCACACGGGACACCCCCATCCAGGACGACAGGGGCACGCGCACATTCGGCAGCACCATCGATGATTCGCTGATCGAAACCAAGGTCAAGGTCAACGTCGCCAAGGCCGCCACCGACCTGGGCAACGGTGCATCGCGCATCGTAGTGACCAGCTTCAACGGTGTCGTCCTGCTGGCAGGGCAAACACCCCGCGCCGACCTCAAGGCCCAGGCCGAGCAAGCCGCCGCGGGGGTGCAGCGGGTCAAGAAGGTCCATAACGAGTTGCAGGTCATGGACCCGATCACCCTGCTGGCCATCAGCAACGATGCCTTGCTGACCACCAAGATCAAGGCGCAGATGCTTACCGACAGTGCGGTCCCGGGTTCGCGGATCAAGATCGTCACCGACAACGGCATCGTCTACATGATGGGCCTGCTGACCCAGGCCGAAGCCACCCGTGCCGCCAACCTGGTACAGGGTGTGTCCGGTGTGCAGAAGATCGTCAAGGTGTTCGAGTACATCGATTGATGTAGATCGGCAGCCACAAAAAAGGGCGCCGTGCATTGACTGCACGGCGCCCTTTTTTGTGAGCAGGGTTTATTGGTACTGCTGGTATGGATTGCCCTGGAACTGATTGTTCTGCTGTGGCACCTGCTGTTGCTGGCCCGGCTGGCCGTATTGCTGGCCTGGGATCGGGCCGAGGTTGACCTCTACGCGACGGTTCTGGGCACGGCCATTCACGTCGGAGTTGCTGGCAATCGGGTTATCCGGGCCGGCACCGCGGGCGCTCAGGTTGGCAGCGCTGACACCCTGGGAAGTCAGGTAGTTGGCCACGCTCTGGGCACGACGCTGGGACAGGTCCATGTTCAACTGGCGGCTGCCAGTGCTATCGGTGTAGCCGACGATCTGGATGGTGTTCTGATTGAACTGCTTGAGGGAGTTGGCCAGGTTGTTCAGCGGCTGGTAGAAGCTGCTGGAGATCGCGTCCGAGTTGGTGGCGAAGGTAATGTTGCCCGGCATGATCAGCTTGATCTGGTCGCCCTGGCGCTGCACTTCCACCCCGGTGTTGGCCATGCTTTCGCGCAGTTTTTTCTCTTGCTGGTCGGCGTAGTAGCCATAACCAGCGGCGCCGGCACCCGCGACGACTGCGCCAATCAGCGCGCCCTTGCCACGGTTGTTATGGTCGATGGCCGCACCAGCCAACGCGCCGGCCAGCGCACCCAGGCCGCCGTACTTGGCGGTCTTGCTCATACCGCTTTCGGAACCATTGCTGGCCTGTCCCTGGCTGCCGTCATATGGATTAGGTGAAGCGCAGCCAGACAACAGGGCTACGGCGGTAGCGACAACAAGCAGACGACGCGGAGTAAACATGAAGGGAAGCTCCTACTTTTGCATTCTGTGATGCAGAGGACATTGGCAATGGACCTGTGCCGAGTTTGGAACACGACCAGCGGTAAAAATTCCGTGGCCGCCGCCCATGCTGTAACAAAAGGTTAGCCAATGTCACCGCTACAGGAACCGTAGCAGACGCAGGCAGAAAACGACCTGGGTTTTGCTGCAGCGCTTGTCAGACTCATCGACGATCAAGCGCGCACGAAGGGATTTTCCCGCATCTCGTCGCCCAGGCAGGTGTCCGGCCCATGACCGGTGACCACCGTCGCGCCTTCGTCGAGCGTATACAGGCGCTGCTTGATCGAACGCACGATTGTAGCCTGGTCGCCGCCCCATAAATCGGTGCGTCCCACGCCGCGCCGGAACAAGGTGTCACCGGCAATCAGCAACTTGGCATCGGCAAACCAGAAACTCATCGAACCCGGTGTATGCCCTGGTGTGTGCAAGGCCACGCCACAACCGCAGGCCAGTTCCTCGTCATCCTCCAGCCAGCGGTCCGGCGACGGCACCGGGACATAGGGCACGCGAAACATCCGGCACTGCATTTCCAGGTTGTCCCAGAGGAATTGATCTTCTTTATGTAGGTGCAGCGTCGCGCCGGTCTTCTCCTTCAACTGCCCGGAGGCCAGGAAGTGATCCAGATGCGCATGGGTGTGGATAATGCTCACCACCTGGAGGCCCAGGGCAGCCAGCCGCGCCAGGATCAACTCAGGGTTGCCGCCCGGGTCGACCACAATGGCTTTTTTGCTGATCGGGTCACCGATGATGGTGCAGTTGCATTGTAACGGGCCGACGGGGAAAGTTTCGCGGATCAACGGGCCTTTCTGGTTAAGCATGGGACGTTCCTGCAAGCTCTATGGCATTCCTGACACAGTATGGTTGACCTTGCCCCAGATCTGGAAGGCATCGAATTTGCGTTGCATCAAATGCTAAGCTACTCAAGCGCCATCGAACCCAGCAACAGCCAGGACCGCAGCGTGTCGCGTTTGGAGCAAGACGTATGGCGAATCAACAGCAGGTCATCTGCGAACACTGCGACTGCGTGTACGAAAAAGTCACGCTCGCCAAACATCAAACCGCCCTGTGCGTACGCTGCGCGGGCGTATTGCAGCGCCATAACGGCCTGACGGTGCAACAACGCCTGGCCCTGACGGTAACCGCAGCGGTGTTGTGGACCTTCGCCAACTTTTACCCGGTGATGAGCATCAGCCTGCAGGGCTTGAAAAACAGCGCGACGCTCTGGGATTCGGTGGTGGCGTTGAGCCTGGGGCCGATCACGTTTATTGCGTTGGTGGCGGCAATTTCCATCATCATCGCGCCGGTGTTTCAACTGCTGTTGCTGATCTGGGTATTGAGCTTCGCCTTGGCCGGCCGACGCTCGCCGGCATTCAAGCTGTGCATGCGCTGGCTGGAAGCCCTCAGGCCCTGGAGCATGCTGGAAGTCTGCCTGCTGGGTGCGATGGTCGCGGTGTTCAAGCTGGCCGGTATGCTGGATGTAATCCCCGGCACCGGCCTGTTTGCCTTGGCCGCCCTCAGCCTGTTGCTGATCCGCATTGCCGGGCGCGATGTGCGCGACCTGTGGGACACCGTATGAATTCACCGCCCACTGCCCGCGAGCTCAACCTATGCCTGTGCCACACCTGCGGCCAGGCCTGCGACATGCTTCAAGAGCCCACCGAGTGCGACCGCTGCGGCGCGCCCTTGCACCGGCGCAAGGTTCAGTCCCTGACCCGAACCTGGGCCTACATGCTCACCGCCCTCGCCTTTTATGTACCGGCCAATTTACTGCCGGTGATGAACACCACCATGCTCGGCTCGGGGGCAGACAGCACCATCATGAGCGGCGTGCTGGAGTTCTGGCAGCATGGCGCCTGGGACATTGCCCTGATCATTTTCATCGCCAGCATCGCCGTTCCGGGCATCAAGTTCGTGTCATTGGCACTGTTGCTGGTCACCGTGCAGCGCAATAGCCTGTGGGCGCGCAAGGAGCGCTCCAAGCTGTTCCGGTTTATCGAGCTGATCGGCTATTGGTCGATGCTCGATGTGATCGTGGTCGCACTGGTGGCCGCGCTGGTGAAGTTCCAGGCCCTGGGCACGATCGAGCCGCGCCTGGGCATTCTGTTTTTTGGCTTGGTGGTGGTGTTTACCATGCTCGCGGCCATGAGTTTCGACCCACGGCTTATCTGGGAAAACCCACACTATGAGGAGCGTTCGGATGACGCCACACGACGTTGACACCCCAGCAGGCAAGCCTGCGATCAAGACGCGTCGCTTCAGCGTTTCACTGGTGTGGATCGTACCGATTGTCGCTGTGTTGGTGGGCATCTCGCTGGTGATTCACAGCGTCATGCAACAAGGCCCGACCATCACCCTCAACTTCAAGACCGGCAGTGGTCTGGTCGCCAACAAGACCGAAGTCAAATACCGCAACGTGGTGATTGGCCAAGTCACAGGCGTCGCATTGAGCGATGACCAGAAAAGCGTCAACGCCACCGTCGAGTTGTCCAAGCAGGCGGAAAGTTTCACCCGCGAAGATTCCAAGTACTGGGTGGTGCGCCCACGTATCGGCGCAGGCGGCGTATCCGGCATCGACACCCTGCTTTCCGGTGACTACATCGGCGCAGACATCGGCCAATCCGAGACCCGCGCCAAACAGTTCACAGGCCTGGAAAATCCGCCGCCCATCACCTACGGCGAGCCAGGCAAGCGCTTTACCCTGCATACCCAGGGCCTGGGGTCGCTGGATATCGGCTCCCCGGTCTATTACCGCAAAATCCCCGTGGGCCAGGTGGTGGCCTATGAGCTGGACAGCGAAGGCAAGGGCGTGAATATCGAAATTTTCGTGCATGCGCCCAATGACCTGTATGTCACCGAGAACACCCGCTTCTGGAATGCCAGCGGTATCGATTTGAGCGTCGGCGCCAATGGCTTTGCGTTGAAGACCGAATCCGTGTCGTCCATGTTGATGGGCGGGATCTCCTTCCAGGCCCCACCCTACAACCCCAACGACAAGCCAGCCGAGGAAAACCGCGGTTTTGAACTGTTCGAAGACCAGCAAAGCGCCCTCGCCCCGCCCAATGGCAAGGGGCAATACATGGTCCTGCGCTTTGACCAGGCTCTGCGCGGGTTGAAAGTCGGCGCGCCGGTGGAGTTCCTCGGCGTCGAGTTCGGTAAAGTGGTGTCGATCAACCTGGATTTCGATGCGAAGAAACGCAGCTTCCCGGTCAATGTCGGCATCGTGATCTATCCGCAACTGCTCGGCGAAGCCCATACCAAGCTGCTCAAGGCCATGAACAATAACCCTGACGATGAGGCGGCTGGCGTGCGCCTGATCGGCAGCTTCATCGAAAACGGCCTGCGCGCCCAGGCTCGCAGCGGTAACTTGCTGACCGGCCAGTTGTACATCGCCCTGGACTTCTACCCCAAAGCCGAGAAAGTCGCATTTGACCCCAACCAACGTCCGGTTGGCATTCCCACGATCCCCGGCAACCTCGAACAGTTGCAGGAGAAGCTCGAAGGCATCGTCAACAAGCTTAGCCAACTGCCTGTCGAGCGCATTGCCGGCAACCTCGACGCCAGCCTGGTCGAACTGCGCAAGGGGCTGGCGCAATTCAACGCCAAGACTCTGCCGGGTGTTCAGACGACGTTGGCCGACGTGAGCAAGACCCTCCAATCAGCCAGTTCTACTCTGGCCGAAGACTCGCCGCAGCGTGAACAACTGACCCAGACCCTGGATGAACTGGCGCGCATGTCGCGCTCCTTGCGCGAACTCTCGGATTACCTTGGCCGGCATCCGGAGTCGCTGATTCGCGGTCGTCCCGATAACGCCGCGCCGACCGACCTGCAAGGACCACCGCGCAAATGACCATTGGAGCCGCCATGACGCTGCCGTTGAAGATCACGCTGCTGACCTCCCTGCTGCTGCTCGCAGCGTGTCGCAGTGAACCCATTGCCTTCCACACCCTGACCCCGGCGCACTGGAGCAACAGCTCGCGAGCGGATGCCGCCGGCGTGCGCATTGACAGCATCAGTGTGCCGCCCCAGGTTGATCGCGCGCAGATAGTGGTGCGCCAGGGCGACAGTGGGTTGGCGATTCTTGAAACCCAGTGGTGGGCTGCCAGCCTCGCCGACGAGCTGAGGAGCGCTTTGGTGGATCAGTTGGCCAACAGTAATCCGCAGCAGGCTGTGGCCTTGCGCATTGAAGTACAGCGTTTTGACTCGGTCCCCGGGCAGTACGCGTTGCTCGACGTGCGCTGGCGCCTGCGGCAGGTCAACGGCGATCACCCGGCCCTGACTTGTCGCAGCACCTTGCAGTCACCTGCAGGGCCGAGCATCGACGAGCTGGTGTTGGCGCACCAGAACAACCTCAAGCGTTTCGCGGCGTTGATCAATCAGACGGTCGACACATCACTCAAAGGCTGCCCTGCTGCACAATAAACGGCGATGCACTCAGGCCAGCAAACCCATGGACTTGGCTCGCGCCACCGCCTGGGTTCGACGCTCCACGCCGAGCTTGCTGTTGATATGGCTGGCGTGGGTCTTCACCGTGTGCAGGGAGATAAACAGCTGGTTGCTGATTTCCTGGTTTGAACAGCCTTGGGCAATCAGTTGCAACACCGCCAGTTCCCGCGTGCTCAGGGTTTCTTGATGAGGCGAGGCCTCGACCACACGGGCTTGAGGCAGCAGCGCCAGCAAGCTCTGGTTCAGCAGGCCATGGGCTTCCTTGCCCAGCTGCTCGCGCATCCAGTCCGGGTAACCTTCCAGCAACCGCTGAAACGGCTGTAGCGCGCCGCCCGCACCAGCTTCAAGTGCGCGAGCCAATACCGTCCTGGCCTTGGCCTCCTGACCACACTCCAGCAGGAGCTGTGCTTGCTGGGTCAGGGCCATCAGGGCAATCATCTGGCGCCCACTGTCATGGGCCTGTTGCGCCAGTCTTTCGAGGCGTTGCAGGGCAATGTCGGGCTGATGGCGCGCGGCATCCAGGGCAGCTTGTTGCAGCTCGATATGCTGTGGCAGGTGCGGATGAAACTCCGGAGCGGCCGCGGCGTGCTCACCGTTGTAGGTCTGCCCGAGCCGGGTCAGCCAGGCATCGGCCAAGTCAGTGCGCCCCTGGGCCAGCCACAATTCGCATTTGATCAGGGTGATCATCGCCAGATAGTAGATCGGCGGCACGTCCCAGATATGCATCAAGCGCTCGGCTTCGGCCAGCTCGGCAAAGGCATTGGAAAAATCGCCGCGCCGGCCTTCGAAGTTGGCGATCACGCAATGCCCGATCAGCACGCTGATGTCCCGGCAAGCGCGGGCTTCGGCCAAGCCGGCGCGCAAGCGCACAAGGCCGGCTTCGGGTTGGTAACGCGCCAGCAGCAGGTAGCCTTCATAGAGCGACAACCGCGCGCGCACGGCGTACAGCCGTTGGGGCGCCAGGCCGTGCAGGCGCTCCAGGCCCTGGCGTACTTCGTCCAGGGAGCGCAGGATCTCGCCCCGCGCCTGCAGCACCCGGGCCCGGTCGTAATGAGCCAAAGCTTCAAACAGTGGGTTACCGACGCGCTGCGCCAGTTCCAGGGATTCGCGGTTCAGGCCCCGGGCGCGCCACAGGTCGGCATCGACTATGGCCAGGTTGGACAGGGTCGACAGGCACATCAGGCGCTGGCCGTAACGCTTTTGCGGCAGGCTTTCCAACGCCTCGTTGCAATAGCGCTGGGTCAGCTCGCGGTCCCCGCGCCCACGGGCAATGATCCCGCTCAGTGCCAGCCATTGGGCCAGCATGGATTTCTGCGCGGTGGCCGATGGCGCCGGCAGGAAGCGGCTGAGATAGCTGGACAGCTCCTGCGCCGCATCCAATTGGCACGCCAGCCCCAGTGCCCAGCTATACAGCACGATCAAGCGCGGTGTGCTGATCAGCAGGCTGTCGGGCAAGTCCATCTTCCAGCGCAGCAGCATGCCGACATTCTGCTCCGCCAACAGCTGCTCTTCGGACAGGTTCTGCACCAGGTTCGCCGCCACATCCAGATGACCGGCCCGCAGCGCCTGCTCCACCGCTTCGTCGATCAACCCCTGGGCGTTGAACCAACGGCAGGCGCGCAAGTGCAAGCTGGCCGGCGGCAAGGTCGCGCTCTTCTCGCGGCGAGTACGTAGGAGGTCCGAAAACAGATGGTGATAACGGTACCAATGGCCTTGTTCATCCAGAGGTACCAGAAATACCTGGTGAGCCTGCAGATAACGCAGGATTTCTGCGCTGTCATGGGCTTCGCGCACCGCATCGCACAACTCGCTGCAAAAGCGCTCCTGGGAGGCCGTGTCGTAGAGGAACCCTTGCACCTCCACGGGCAGGCAATCGATGACTTCTTCGAGTAAATAATCGCGAATCAGCCCTTCGCCACCGTGCAGGCTCTGGGGCAAGGCGCCGTCACTGCCAGCTTCGGAGGCCGCCAGCAGCCAGAAGCGCAGGCCGGCGACCCAACCCTCGCTACGGCGGATCAAGTTTTCCAACGCCTCGCCGCGCAACGCACTGCTGTGCCCATCCAGCACAGCCAGGGATTCGTCATGGGTCAGACGCAGGTCTTGCTCATGCAGTTCCAGCAGGTGCCGCGACAGGCGCAGGCGCGCCAGGTGCCAATCGGGGCGCTGCCGACTGGTAACCAGAACCAACAGCCCATCGGGCAAATGGTTGAGGAAAAACTGCAGGCAGCGATCCAGCACCGGGCCCTGGGCCAGGTGGTAGTCGTCCAGCACCAGCAACAAAGGCGAGCGCGTAGACAGGTGCATCGCCAGCTCATCGAGCAGCCCATCGAGCCATTCTTCAAAGGCAAAGGGTTGATGGCGCTGGCGCATTTTCAGCAACCCGAGGGATTGGCCGCCGAGCTGTGGAAAGTACTGCTGCAAGCCATCCAGCAGCCGTTCCAGGAAGCGCCCGGGGTCACTGTCCCTTGGGCTCAGGCCCAACCACAGGCTTTGCCAATGGGCTGGCAAGCCCTGGCAGAACTCCACCGCCAACGAACTCTTGCCGAACCCCGCAGGGGCACAGACCAGCAGCAGTCGCCCGTCCAGGCCGGCATTCAGCCGTTCGCACAGGCGCGGGCGCAGCACGTAGCCGTCAGGTAGCGGGGGTCTGTAGAAACGGCCTTCCAGGGTCGGAATCACCACGCTGGCAGGCCCGTGGATTCGGGACAGATCAGTCATCGCCGGGCTCTTGTAGAAGGCTGTTGTCGGCATTGCAGATGTCCGCAGACTAGCGGTAAAAGCGGCGGGATTGTAGATCTTTGCAACAAATGGCTGAAAAAGAACTGCGACAAAAAATATCTCGCCCAGACTCCTGGGAAGAAGTAGGAGCGAGCTTGCTCGCGAAGCACTCAAAAACAACGCGCCCATCCAGGATGGGCGCGTTATCGTTGACGACCTTCGCGAGCAAGCTCGCTCCTACAGGTTAGCGAACACCGTCCTGGCGCAGGGCCGCTGGGGTGAAGTCGCTGGTGGTGGCGGTGAAGCCGAAGTCATAGGCCTGTTTCTCTTCGTTCTTCATGCCCAAGGCCAGGTAACGGCCGGACTGCAGGTCGTAGAGGGTTTCCAGGGCGTACCACGGCACTTGCTTGTCGTAGTAGTTCTCGGCATGGGCTTCGGCGACGCGCCACAGTTGGCCGCGGCCGTCGTAGTGGTCGATCACCGCCGCTTGCCAGGTGTCTTCGTCGATGAAGAAGTCACGCTTGGCGTAGATGTGGCGCTGGCCTTCCTTCAAGGTGGCGACCACGTGCCAGACACGACGTAGCTCATAGCGCGTCAGGTCCTGGTTGATGTGGCCGGCCTTGATGATGTCGGCGTACTTGAGCTTGGGGTCGTCGATCTTGTAGCTGTTGGAGGCGATGTAGATTTCTTTCTTGCCTTCCAGCTTCCAGTCGTAGCGATCCGGCGCACCGTTGTACATGTCGAGGTTGTCGGACGTACGTAGGCCATCGGCGGCAGTACCCGGCCCGTCATAGGACACTTGTGGCGCACGGCGCACGCGGCGCTGGCCGGCGTTGTAGACCCACGCCGAACGCGGCTCCTTCACTTGGTCCAGGGTTTCGTGCACCAGCAGTACACCACCGGCCAGGCGGGCCGGTGCGGTGACTTGCTGCTTGAAGTAGAACAACACGTTGCCCGGGTTTTTCGGGTCGAAGTCCTTCATTTTGTCGCGGAACACGAACTGGTCGCGGAAGTACACCAGGCTGTAGGACCCGTTGGTTTGCGGAGTAGCCTGGGTGACCAGGCGCGTCACGCTGCCGCCGCGATAACGGGTGATGTGGTTCCAGATGACTTCGACGCCGCTTTTAGGAATCGGGAAGGGTACGGCGGTCTCGAAGTTTTCCAGGCCGTTGCCGCCGGACACCAGGTTGGTGGTGGTAGCGTTCTTCTTGATCGAGGCAAACACCTCAGCCGGCACGGTGGCACCGCGGTGGGTCGGGTAAACCGGCATCTTGAAGCTGTCCGGGTAACGCTTGAACATCGCGTACTGCCCGGGGGCCAGCTTGTCCTTGTACTGCTCGACGTTCTGCGCGGTGATGGTGAACTGCGGCTGTTCACTGGCGTATGGGTTGGCCAGGAACCCTTTGGCATCCACGGCGCCGGCATTGGTGGGCAGTGGTGACCATTTAGGAATGGTGCCAGCCGCGTTGCCCGCCATCTCGGCGCCCATCGGGGTCAGGGTCGTGCCGAGCTTGGCGGCTTCATCCGCCGAGACTGCCGCCATGACGTTGCTCGCCAGGATCGACAGCCCAAGCACACCCACGTGCAACAGACTTTTAGTTATTTTCATACTCTGGTCTTCCTGAAAATACATGCCACTTGAAAAGAGTGTGCTTAGAAGTTGGCGCCGAAACTCAAGGCGACGAAGTCGCGGTCATCCACAGTGCTGAACTTGCCACCAAAGAAGTTGGTGTAGGCCAGGCTCGCGGTGTAGGTGTTCTGGTATTCGGCATCCAGGCCCAGGCTGACCGCCTTGCGCCCTTCTTCAAAGTTGCCGCCGGGACCAGGCGAGTAGCCCTTGACATCATGGGACCAGGCCACGTTGGGCTTGAGGTTGACGCCAGCGAACACGTCCGGGTATTCCCAGATGGCACGGGCGCGGTAGCCCCAGGAGGTTGCGGTGGTGTAGCCGTCGTTGTTGCAGTTGGTGTTCAAGCCGGCAGCGTTGGGCAGGCCGGCGCCGTTGGCGGTGGAGTTGTTAAGCGCGGCGCAGAAGCCACCCGGCAAGGTGCCTGGGCCGAACACTGGATCGCGGCCATAACGCGCCTGGGATTTGCTTTCCAGGCCACCGACATGGGTCACGCCGATTTCACCGACCGTGGTCAGGCGGCTGGCGCCCATGACCTGATCGAAGAAGTGCGTAAAGGTGGTCTGGAACTGGGTCACTTCCTTGCGGTTGTAGCCATGCAGGTCCTGGCCTGGCGAGCCCTTGAGTACGGAGGCATTGCCAAAGCCCGGAATCGGCGTGACACCGGCGAACAGGATGTCGGTGGTGCTCAACTGCACCGGTGCGTTGGGGCGGTAGCTCAACTCACCGCTCCAGGCGGTGCCTGTAGGCAGCGTGGTAGAGAAGCTCAAGCCATAGAGGCGGATATCTTCAGGATACTCGACGAAGTAGTTCGAACTGCCGGCCACGATCAGCGGACGCAATGCCCCCAGCGGGCCCAAAGGACGAGTATAGGCCGCCGATGGCGCACCCTGTGCACTGAAGATCGGCGCACGGCTGTGGTAGTTCATGAAGTAGGCGCCGAACTCGGTGTCCAGCGGCTCGAAGTTGTAGTGCATGGCCACGCCGAACTGGCCGCTGTCCCGTGCGTCACGGTCCGGCCCACGGCGCACCAGCACGCCCTCGCTGTTGACGTCCACACCCAGGGCACCCAGGGTCGGCAAGGCTGCGGCCGGGATGGTCGAGCGCTTGTTCAGTACCCGCAGGTTATTGCTGCAACCATCGGAGATCACGTCCGGCTGCGAGAAGAAGGTGCCGCAGTTATCGGTAACGGTCTGGTCCCACTCCAGTTGGTAAAACGCCTCTGCCGACAGGTTGTCGGTAAGCGTCTGGGACACATAGAACATGTTGACCGGGATCAAGCCTTCCTTGATCTCGGCGCCGGGACGACGGAACGCCGACACATCGATCGGGTTGATAGAGTTGATGCCGCCGCCGATGAAGGTACTTTCACCCCAGCTCACCACCTGCTTGCCAAACCGCACCGAGCCCGGCGCATCGGCAATCGAGTAGTTGTGGTAGACGAACGCATCGAGGATCTGCCCGCCCGAAGACTTGGCGCCTTCCTTGCGGTTGTTGTCACTGATGTCCTTGAACTGACGGCTTTCGTCCTTGAGTTCGAAGTCGTACCAGTACTTGCCACGCACAAACACACCGGTGTCGCCGTACTTCAGTTCCAGGTCGTGGATGCCCTTGAATATCTTCGAGAACGTCTCGCCGCGCTTGAAGTTCAAGTGGCCGTCATCGGAAGTCTGGGACAAGCCCTTGCCACCGTTGTTGGCACCGATCAGGTCGCGGTTGGGCTTGGCCGTGGACCAGCTTGCCCCGACGGAAAGCGACGAATCAAAACTCCCTTCGATTTCACCAATGTTGAAACTGACGCCGAATGCGGGCCCGGCGAGCGTAGAAGCGAGACTGACGGCCAGGGGCAGTCTTGCCCGGCGCCAGAACTGGTTTACTGAGGTCATCGACGCTACTCCATGTGCATTTTATTGTTATGGCAGTGAGTTCTGCGGCTGGATGCATGTAACGGCCGGAATACAACGATTCCAATGCCGCACGACAACCGGGCCCCCATGGCCCGAAGCACAACATCCTTGAAAAACTCTGAAAGGGACTATAGCCAGCGGTAGGTATCGCTTGATCCCTCTAAAGTGTGATTTGCATCACCAAGCCGTCTGCCACAACCCTTTCGCCATGCCGGCGAAGGCCGGCGCGAGAAGGATGGCTGAAATTCGGTAAATCACAAGTAAAGCCGCAAGATAGAGCGTTGCCGCGCCTGAACGGGCGCGGCGAGGGGCACTAGAGTGTCGACAGGAACGTGCTGTTGTTGGCCTGCCATTCGATGATGTCGATGCGGATACGTTTTTTGTCGAGCTTTCCTACGCTGGTCTTGGGAATTTCAGTAACAACGGCAATCTGGCTCGGGATCGCCCACTTGCTCAAATGCCCCAGTTCAACGAAAGGCTTGAGGTGCTCCTTGAGCTCTCGTGCACCGATCACATGGCCCTCATGCACCACCAGCAAGGCGAATGGGCGTTCGCCCCATTGCGGGTCGGCAATGCCCACCACTGCGACTTCGCGAACCGCCGGGTGGCGGCTGACCAGGTCTTCGAGAGCCAGGGACGAGATCCATTCGCCACCGGTCTTGATCACATCCTTGATGCGGTCGCGGATATCGATCACGCCGAACGCATCCAGCGTGGCGACGTCGCCGGTGTGCATCCAGCCGCCGGCCCATAGCTCGGCACCCTTTTGCGGCTCGTTGTAATAGCCCTCGGTGAGCCAGGGCGCACGCAGTACCAGTTCGCCCTGGGTTTCACCATCGGCGGGCAGGAAGTTGCCGTTCGTATCCATGATCGCCGCCTCCACTAACGGCCCAGGCACGCCGGCCTTGATTCGATAGGTAGTGCGCTCGTCTTCGCTGCCGGCCATCAGTTCGGCATTGAGGTGGGCGCAGGACACCAGCGGCCCGGTCTCGGACATGCCGTACGCAGCGGTCAGTTGAATGCCTCGGGCCTTGGCCGCTTCGTACAACGAGCGGTTAAGCGCACTACCACCGATAACGATTTTCCAACCGCCAAAATCCACACCCTGGCCGGCCTTGGCGTTGAGCACCATTTGCAGGATGGTCGGCACGCAATGGGAGAAGGTGACCTCTTCCTTGCGCCATAGCTCCACCAGGTATTCAGGGTCGTAGCGCCCGGGATAGACCTGCTTCAAGCCGAGCATGGTCGCCACATAGGGTAGGCCCCACGCGTGTACGTGGAACATCGGCGTGATCGGCATGTACACGTCGTTGGTGCCCAACAGGCGCACGCTGTCGACACTGCCCATGATCGTCGCCACGCCGATGGTGTGCAGTACCAGTTGGCGATGGGTGAAGTACACACCCTTTGGGTTACCGGTAGTGCCGGTGGTGTAGAAGGTAGTGGCGACGGAATTTTCGTCGAAATCCTCGAAGTCGTAATTGGGGCTGGCAGCGGCCAGCAGGGTTTCGTACTCACCCACCAGATTGGGTAGCTCGCAGGTCTTGGTGTCACCATCGGTAATCAACAACGTCTTGTCGACCGTGGTCAACTGCCCGGCGATGGCCTGGTAGAGCCCCGCAAACTCACTGTTGACCAGTACGAAGCGATCTTCGGCGTGGTTCATGGTGTAGAGAATCTGTTCCGGCGACAGGCGCACGTTGATGGTGTGGATCACCGCGCCGATCATCGGGATGGCGAACATGCATTCCAGGTAGCGGTGGCTGTCCCAGTCCATCACGGCCACGGTGTCACCGGCCTTGACCCCCGCTTCGGTCAACACATTGGCCAGGCGCGCAACGCGTTCGATCAGCGTCGGGTAGGTGTAGCGCAGCTTGTCGCGGTAGATGATTTCGCGGGTCTTCTCGTAGCGCGTCCCGGACATCAGCAGGCGTTTGATCAACAGCGGGTATTGGTACGCACCTTCGGCGGGCGGGATAACTCGGGTCTGCAACATACGAATCCCTTTAATGACTGCACGGTCTTGGCTTGAAGACTTGCACTGTAGAGGGCTTATGTTTCAGCCAAATCAGCCAAAGGAATGATTTGCAGACCTGAGCAAATGCTGGCTTTGCGCCAGTATCTGCGGCTTATGGAAGACCAATGTGGGAGGGGGCTTGCTCCCGATAGCAGGGTGTCAGTCAGCTTATGTAGGGCTGACACACCGCTATCGGGAGCAAGCCCCCTCCCACATTTGAGCTGTGTCCCCTTGAGAAAATTGATTACTTCATGCTGGTAAACGCCAGCTTCACCCCAATCGCAATCAGCACCGCGCCCATGGTCCGATCAAACCAATGCCCCATCCGTGCAAACCCGGCGCGTACACGCTGCTGGCTGAACAGCATCGCCACCAGGCAGAACCACAACGCCGTCGCCACCGCCAGGTACACGCCATAACCGGCCTGTACCGCCAGGGGCGTGTGGGGGTTGATCACCACGGTGAACAGCGAGAGGAAGAACAACGTCGCCTTAGGGTTCAGGCCGTTGGTCACAAAGCCTGCGGTAAACGCGCCGCGCGGTGTGCGCTCGCCCGCTTCGCGGTGCAACTCACCCTCGGCAGCGGGCTTGGCCGGCTGGGCGCGCAGGGCCTTGAAGCCGATATACAGCAGGTACGCCGCCGCTGCCCATTTCAATGCGTTGAACAACACGATGGACTGGGACACGATCAAGCCAATGCCCAGCAACGAATAACCTACATGCACGAAAATCGCCGTGCCGACGCCCAGGGCCGTCCAGGTTCCGGCGCGGCGCCCATGGGTCACGCTCTCACGGACCACCACGGCGAAATCCGGGCCGGGGCTGGCCACCGCCAGCAAGTGAATCAAGGCTACGGTCAAAAACTCGGCGACGTACATGCTCACTCCATTAAGTAACTGATTATTTCATCTGATAGGCTCGGCAGATTACGCCTTCGAACCTCGTCGCAAAAGGTACAGTTGACCATGAACAAACGCCGCGCCGTCTTCCTCGACCACCCTTCCCTGGATCTGGGCGACCTCGACCTGAGCAGTTTGCGTGACTGCTTCAGCGAGTTGCAGCTGTTTGAGCAGACCACGCCGCAGAATGTGGTGGAGCGCTTGCAGGGCGCCCAAGTCGCGATCAGCAATAAAATACCGCTCACGGCGCAAACCCTGGCGGCGTGCCCGGAGCTCAAACTGATCCTGGTATCGGCCACCGGCACTAACAACGTCGATCTCGAAGCCGCACGCGCCCACGGCATCACCGTGAGCAACTGCCAGGGTTATGGCACGCCGTCTGTGGCGCAGCACACAATCATGCTGTTGCTCAACCTGGCGACGCGCTTGAAGGACTATCAACAGGATGTGGCCGCCGGCAAATGGCAGCAGGCCCAGCAGTTCTGCCTACTGGACCATCAGATTGTCGAACTTGAAGGCAAAACCCTTGGCCTGCTCGGCCATGGCGAGTTAGGCGGTGCCGTGGCGCGCCTGGCCGAAGCGTTCGGTATGCGCGTGCTGCTCGGCGCAATACCCGGGCGCCCTGCCCGCGCCGATCGCATGCCGCTGGATGAGCTGCTCGCCCAGATCGATGCACTGACCCTGCACTGCCCACTTAACGAACACACCCGTGACTTTATCGGCGCCCGTGAATTGGCCCTGCTCAAGCCCGGTGCGTTTGTCGTCAACACCGCACGCGGTGGCTTGATCAATGAACAGGCCCTGGCCGATGCGCTGCGCAGCGGGCATCTGGGCGGCGCGGCAACCGACGTGCTGAGTGTCGAACCGCCGGTCAATGGCAATCCGCTGCTGGCTGGAGACATTCCACGCTTGATCGTCACGCCTCACAACGCCTGGGGCAGTCGTGAAGCGCGGCAACGTATCGTCGGGCAACTGACAGAAAACGCCCGGGGCTTTTTCAGTGGCGCCCCGCTGCGCGTCGTCACTTGATAAACTGCGCCCCTTTTTCAAGGAGCAGACCATGGATCCGCGCAGTGAAGTACTGCTTCGCCAGGCCGAACTTTTTCAAGGCAACCTGCTGCTGGTAGGTTTGCCTGCCGACGATTTGCTCGGGCGCCTGCCCAACGCCCACGGCTGGTGCTGGCATGCCGGCGACCAGGCGGCACTGGACGCGCGCTTCCCCGAACGCAGCCAGTTCGGCGTGAATGTGCCCCAGCGTGCGTTTGATGCGGCGGTGATCTTCCTGCCCAAGTCCAAGGACCTCACCGACTACCTGCTCAACGCCGTGGCCGCACGCCTGCCGGGTGCCGAACTGTTTCTGGTGGGGGAGAAAAAAGGCGGTATCGAAAGCGCTGCCAAACAGCTGCTGCCCTTCGGCAAGCCGCGCAAGCTGGATAACGCGCGGCATTGCCAGCTGTGGCAGGTCACCGTGGCCAATGCTCCGCAAGCCGTGGAGCTGGAGAGCCTGGCGCAGGTCTTCGATGTACCGCTGGCCGAAGGTCCGTTGAAGGTAGTGAGCTTGCCGGGTGTGTTCAGCCATGGGCGCCTGGACCGTGGCACCGAGCTGTTGCTGGAGCATCTGGATAAACTGCCCAGCGGGCATTTGCTCGATTTCGGATGCGGCGCCGGTGTACTCGGCGCGGCGGTCAAGCGTCGCTACCCGCATAACACAGTGACGATGCTGGATGTGGACGCCTTCGCCGCCGCCAGCAGCCGCCTGACCCTGGCCGCAAACGGGCTGGAAGCCGAGGTGTTGACCGGTGACGGCATCGACGCGGCGCCCATGGGTTTGAACGCGATCTTGAGCAACCCGCCGTTCCATGTCGGCGTGCACACGGATTACTTCGCCACGGAAAACCTGCTGCGAAAAGCGGCCAAACATCTGGCAAAAGGCGGCGAACTTCGTTTGGTTGCCAACAGCTTCCTCAAGTATCAGCCGTTGATCGAAGAGCATCTGGGCATCTGCGCGATCAAGGCCGAGGGCAATGGTTTTCGCATCTACCGTGCCAAGCGTCCCTGACGGGCGTTTGAAAAAGAAGGCTTGCCGAATGGGTTTTGCCTAGGCAGAATCCGCAGCGTCCTAGGGGAGTAGTCTCCCACGAGCGCCATGCTCGTCCGGCATACGTCAACATACTTGGTCAGCAGGCCATGGCGTATGCGACCCAGGAGTCCGCACAGACGGACCGGGGTTTGACAAGACCTATGACACGCACACCTTACCCGGGGCGGGAAGGCTGTACGTGTCATAGCCGTGTCGACCCGCCCCTGGAAGCTACCTGATGCTGGATTCACTACTCGTTCCTACCGCAATCGTTGCCTTGGCCGAAATCGGCGACAAGACGCAACTGCTCGCGCTTATCCTTGCCGCACGCTTTCGCAAACCCTGGCCGATCATCGCCGGCATTGTCGCTGCGACCCTGGCCAACCATGCGGCGGCCGGTGCCGTGGGGGCCTGGTTCGGGAGTTTCTTCTCGGACGCGGTGCTGCACTGGATCCTTGCCGCGAGCTTCTGCGCCACGGCGCTGTGGACCCTGGTGCCAGACAAGCTCGATGATGACGAAGCCAGTACCACCCGCAAGTTCGGGCCGTTCCTGACCACATTGATAGCGTTCTTCCTCGCCGAAATCGGTGACAAGACCCAGATCGCCACGGTGATGCTGGCAGCGCAATATCCGGAGTTATGGCTGGTAATTATCGGCACCACCCTGGGCATGTTGATTGCCAACGTACCGGTGGTTCTGGCGGGGAATTTTGCAGCGGAGAAACTGCCGTTGACCTTGATTCGCCGATTGGCGGCTACGGCGTTCTTCGTACTGGCGATTGTGGCGGTGTACAAGGCCATGCAAAGCAGTGGCTGGATCTAAACCGAACACGAGGGATGGTTGGCCCTGATGCCTGTAGGAGCGAGCTTGCTCGCGAAAAACGTCAACGATAACGCGTGCTGCCTGAATAAACGCGGTGCCGGTGAGTTTTTCGCGAGCAAGCTCGCTCCTACACGGCGTCCATCAGGATTTCTTGGCCTGTTGGTACAGCGGCATCACCTTCGGAATCGCCGCTTGCAACGAAGCGATGCGGCTGTCGGAAGCCGGGTGAGTACTCATGAACTCCGGCGGGGCACCTTCGGAGGCCTTGGCCATCTTGTTCCACAAGGTGATCGCCGCGTTCGGGTTGTAGCCGGCGCGGGCCGAGAGCTCCAGGCCAATCAGGTCCGCTTCGTTCTCATTGCTGCGGCTGTTGGGCAAGGTCATGCCATAGTTGGCCACGGTATCAGCCAACGCCAGGCTGTCCTGGCCAAGACCGAATATCGCCCCGGCGCCCTGCTTGGCCATCTCGATGCCGTACGCCTTGGACATGGCTTCACGCCCGTGTTCGCGCAAGGCGTGGGCGATTTCATGGCCCATCACCGCCGCCAACTCGTCATCGGTGAGCTTGAGGTTGTCGATCAACGCGCTGTACACCAGGATCTTGCCGCCCGGTCCGCAGTTGGCGTTCATCTCGTCGCTCTTGATCAGGTTCACTTCCCAGTTCCATTGCGCCGCATCCGGACGGAAGGTGGGTGCCTGGGCAATCAGGCGCTTGGCAATGGCCTGCACGCGCTTGGCGTTGGCGCTGGTCTTGTCCAGAACCCCTTTGCCGCTGGCTTCACCCAGGGTCTGCTGGTAGGACTGGGCATACATCTGGTCGACTTCCTGGCTCGACAGCATGCTGAACATGTACTGCTTGCGCTCTACCCCAACGGCGCCGCCGCTGGTGGTATTAACCGACTGACAACCCGCCAGCAGCATTGCTGCAACCAAACCACTTACCACCAATGACTTCTTCATGAACACGCTCCCTGAACACATGGCGCGTATCGTAGGCGGTCGTTTGTATCCGCGCCAGATACATCAGACATTTAACTACTGAATTTCGGACACATCCCACAGTGCAGATGACCTGGTTGGCGCCGGTTCAAGCCGGGGTCAGGCACTCCGGCCCATTGAGCTTCGGATCATTGACCATATTGGCCAGCACGCGCTCGCGTAACGCGGCGGGCTCACCGGCCAGCAAGCCCTGCAACACATGCAGCGGCGTCTCGGGGTCGAGCCACGCCGCCTGCCCTGTCGCATCCAGAATCAATGGGCGTCGCTGGCTCTGCGCCGCCTGGGTGATCACCGCCGTACTCAGCCACACCTGTTCCTGCACCGGATATGCTTCCCAGATCGCGGCAAAAAATAGTGTGGAGCCCTCCCCCGGCGTCAGCCAATACGGACGCTTGCGCTGGGTGCCGCGCCACTCGTAGAAACCGTTGGCTGGCAGCAGGCAGCGGCGCTGGCGGAAGGCTTCGCGGAACATCGGTTGCTCGGCGAGCGTTTCGGCACGGGCGTGGGCCGGGGTGCGGGAAAGGTCGGTGAGCCAGGGCGGCGTCAGACCCCAACGCGCACGGGCCAGGGTGAGCTGGCCTTCGCTCAGGCGCTGGATCAGCACCGAATCATTGGGAGAGATGTTCCACTGGGCCTGCTGGTCGGCGGGGAAGCCGGGCAAGGCAGCAAAGGCAGGGTTCCAGCGAAACAGGGCATAACGTCCACACATGGGGCAACACGACTCTTGGGGTAAACCGACCGACAGCCTAACAGACCAATACGTCGGGGAAGCTGTCGGGTTCGTCGCCGGGCACAGGTTGCGCACCGATATAGGCGGTGATCAGCTCGCGGGCGTTGGCAGCCTGGTCATTGTCGACCTCCAGCCCAAGCAAGCCGAAGATCGGCAGTTCGCCGGTACCTCCGAGCAAATGGCGGCCCACCAGGTGCGCTTCGATACCTTCGCTGGCAAGCATCTGTTGCAGCAGCTCGCCTTCCATCAGGTTTTCCGGTTCGTAGATTCGCTGCATGGGCGCGTACCTGTCATTCATTTTCGCTGCGGGTTTCAAGCATCCACTCGTCACCATGGACTTGCAGGTCGAACGTGATCGGCCGGCAACACACTTGGCAGTCTTCTATATAAGTCTGGTCACCACCAGACAAATCCACCGTTGTCTCGACCGTTTCGCCACAATAAGGACAATCGTACAGCGCAGTTTCCAGCATCGCAGTCTCCAAGGTGACTTGTGCGTATAATCGCCGGTCTATTTACAGGGCTATTTCCGGCTGAGTCAGTTTACTCACGCCGCTCCTGCTAGTTCCTTTACTTACCCTAGCCGTTTCTAACAAGAGAGCATGATGGGCGAATTCGATACCATCCGACCTTACAACGACAGCGAAGTCCCGGCAGTGCTGGCGCGCCTGTTCAGTGACAAGGCCTTTCTGGACATCCTGACCCACTTCCGCTTCCCGCGCTTTGCCGGCGCCCTGGGCTGGCTGCTCAAGCCGATGATCGCGCGCAAATTGC
Source organism: Pseudomonas sp. Root569 (assembly GCF_001427465.1). Lineage (NCBI taxonomy): Bacteria > Pseudomonadati > Pseudomonadota > Gammaproteobacteria > Pseudomonadales > Pseudomonadaceae > Pseudomonas > Pseudomonas sp. Root569. The sequence goes on from NZ_LMGQ01000001.1 coordinate 344,239, forward strand.
GCCGCGAGTTTGCCGGCGTCACCACCGTGGCCACGCTGCAGGACAAAGTCGAGTATTACGTCGACCACACCATTGACCGGGCGACCGACGGCGTGACCTATACCGGCGTCGAACAGCTCAAATCCGGCACCGCCTATCTGTTTTTGGCCAACCACCGCGACATCGTGATGGACCCGGCCTTCGTCAACTACGCCGTGTACCACGCCGGCCTGCCGACGCCACGCATCGCCATCGGTGACAACCTGCTGCAAAAGCCGTTTGTCAGCGACCTGATGCGCTTGAACAAGAGCTTTATCGTGCACCGTTCGATTACCGGGCGAAAGGAGAAGATGGCGGCCTATAACCTGCTGTCGGCCTATATCAACCATTCGATCCGCAACGACTGCCAGTCGATCTGGATTGCCCAGGCCGAAGGCCGGGCCAAGGATGGCGATGACCGCACTGAATCGGCAATCCTCAAGATGTTCCATGTCAGCCGCAAGGACGAGCCGTTTGCCGAGGTCATCCAGTCGTTGAACCTGACGCCGGTGTCCATCAGCTACGAGTACGACCCCTGCGATGCCGCCAAGGCCCGCGAGCTGTATATCCGCGCCACCACCGGCACCTACAGCAAGGCGCCAGGCGAGGACGATGTGAGCATTGCCTTGGGTATCACCGGCTACAAGGGCCGGGTGCATGTGAATTTTGCGCCGCCGATCACCGAGCGCTTTGAAGATACCAAGCTGCTGGCAGTGGAAATGGATCGACAGATCCTAGGCGGTTACCGGCTGTTCCCGGTGCATTACCTGGCGTACGCGCAGTGGAGTGATGCCGACCCGCAGCTGCAAGTGCCCAAGGCGGCCGATGTGTTCCCGGCCGATGAGCTGGCCAAGGCCAAGGCGGAATGGGAACGACGCCTGAACGAATGCCCGGCCGAACACCGCCCGTACCTGGTGGTGCAATATGCGACGCCGGTGCGCAATCAGTATCGGGTCAAGGCCGGAATCCCCCTGTAACACTCATCCAATGTGGGAGGGGGCGTGCTCCCGATAGCGGTGCGCCAGTCAGCTTATCTGTATCTGACCCACTGCTATCGGGGGCAAGTCGAATCGTCGCACCGCCCCTCCCACATTTGTATTGCGGTGTGCTTACACGTGGGTGCTAAACCAGGACAGGGCCAGCGCCAGCCCCAGGCCGGCGAACCCAACCCGGTAAGCCTGGCGATGCGCCCGTTCGGTGCGGGTGTCCAAAAAGAGCATCGGCTGGTCAATCGCACGCTCTTCGCTGCGCATGGCCAGGTCGGCCATTGCGCGTTGCGCGTGCAGGCGGGTGATGAACAGCACCAGGGCGCCCGAGCAGGCAACCAGTAGGGCAACAGCATTGATGAACAGTGCAGGCAGCGCCATCGCAGACCTCGGCGGATCAGTGTTCGGGTATCAGTCCAGATACAAAGCTGAACGATAGTCGCCTCCTGCGCCTTTGATACTCCCTCCCCGTTGACGGCTAATGTATCCAGTAATTTACAGCGTCACCTGAACGTCACCTTAACAAGCCACCCTGTTGCCCTTCGACGCTTGAGGAGCTTGTCATGTTGCATGCGCAAAACCAGGACCGACTGTATCTGATCGCCCAAAGTGATGAGCAAGAGGCACTGATCGGTAGCCTCGCGTTCAACGTCCAGGACCGCCACTGGCTGGTGTATTGCGCCCTCGGCGGGCACCAGCATGCCGACCTGCCGGAGCTGGATCTGCTTACCGGCGTGAGTGTGCTGGACTTTTATGTCGATGCTGCGGCATGACCAAACCGCAGGCATAAAAAAACCGGGCTCAGCGATGAGCCCGGTTTTTTGCCGACAATTTATTGCGCGCTGAGCAATTGGCCGATGCTTGGATCCTTGAACAGGCGGGTCAAGGCATCACTGAGCACGTCGCTGACCAACTTGGTGTTGGTTTCCTGGTTGGGCGACATCCCGAAGCGCTGGTTGAGCGAGGCGGCGTAGCGGCCGCTATAGCGACGGGTACCGGCGCTGACGTCGGACTTGAAGGTCGCACCGATGGACGCTTCGGTCACATACAGGCCTTCCTTGGGCGACTGATATTTCAGCTCAGCCAGGGTCACGGTCAGTTGCGGCACGCCTGGGGAGTTGGTCGGGGTAAAGCCCAGCAAGCGCACGGCGGCTTCAGCCTGGGCCTGCAACTTGGGCAGCACGTCCTGGCCGGTCACCGAAATCAGCGCAGTCTCAGGGTACAGACCGCCACGCGAACCCAGGGTCGGCGACGGGCGACCGTCTACCACTCGCACCGACACCGGCTGGCCATGGCCTACCGCGGCCAATGGCGCAGTGACTTTAGGTTGCGGGCTGAGTTGTTGCGGGCTGTTGGCGCAGCCAACCAGGGTCAAACTGGTCACAGTGATCAAACCGAACAACAGGCGTTGCAACATACTCATTTCTCCAGGACTGGGTGCAGACAGGCCGCCAGTATAACGGTGCACGCGCGCTACTCACCAGCGATCCTGAACGGCGGCTGAAGGCAGGGTGCAAATTACAAATTCGCATAAATTCGTCACCCCAGTGTCATGCCACACTGGCAACCTTCAAGCATGTAACGCAATAGGTACACAGCCATGCGCCTTCTCAAGACCCTGTTCATGTCACACACCCGTCACCGCCACTTCGCCCTGCTCGATGCCCAAGGCCATTGCCAGGCATTCAAGCAGTGCAGCCTGCCGCCGGTCGGTGAAGGTTGGGTCGAAGTGACAGAGACTCACCTGGGCTGGATGCACCGCCCACTGCCGGCCAGCGCCCGGGTCAGCCCACCGGTTTTTCGCGCACGGCACCGGCAAGTGTTGGCCTCCTGACCGAGGCGCTAATAAAAGTCATAAAACACGCCCATTTCCTTGGCGTTCTTCGCTACAATCTCCCCCCGATTATAAGGACGTCTCCTGATCGGGCCTCGCAGCATCGTTAATGCCCAGGCATTAGCCCCCAAAATCGCCCACAGAGAGCCGCCCACACAGATCGAGTGAAGCTGGCGTGCTTGCTGTTTCCTTTGCAAACCACCCGTCTTTGTCGAATCTGCCAGAGCTGCCATACGCTCGGCCACTTGAGTTGTTTGCCCGTTTTGCCGCATGTCGGCAGAGGTACGCGGGACAGGTGCCAGGCTGGGCAGCCCTTTTTTGAGGTTCACGTCTTCAAAAGAGCGTGAAAAAACGGGTTTTCACAACTTCACAAGAGTGTGGCGAGCAAATGAATAGTTTGGCGTTTGTACAAGCACCATCAGCGTCTGGGGCAGCCCAATTACACAGGATCGAGCCTTCTTCAAAAACCGGAGCTTGAGCCTGTCCGCTACGGATTGGTTGCACGAATCGCACGCTTTGACCATAAGTCGAATTGCCACAGGCGCCCATGAATGCGTTCATAGGCAGATTAGCCCGGCAGGAAGCGTGTGCTGAAGTTGCAAAGAATTGCGAAACGGACATGGCGATCCTGGCCATGGGTAACCTGGGGCAACACGTGAACCGCCCCGTCACTCCTGGCAGCCATGCCGTCAATTTGGTGCTGCAGATTTTGGAGACGCGTTAAATGGCGCATAACGAAGCAGTCGACGTAGTACTGGTAGGGGCCGGCATCATGAGTGCCACCCTGGCCGTACTGCTCAAAGAGCTCGACCCCGGCCTCAAGCTGGAAGTCGTTGAGCTGATGGACTCGGGTGCCGCGGAGAGTTCCAACCCGTGGAACAACGCCGGTACCGGCCACGCCGGGCTGTGTGAGCTGAACTACACGCCGCAGGCCGCCGATGGCTCCATCGACATCAAGAAAGCCGTGCACATCAACACCCAGTTCGAGGTGTCGAAGCAGTTCTGGGCGTACCTGACCAAGAAGGGCACTTTTGGCTCCTCCAAGTCGTTCATCAGCCCGGTTCCGCACCTGAGTTTCGTGCAGGGCGACAAAGGTGTGTCCTTCCTCAAGAAGCGCTTTGAAACCCTCAGCCAGCACCACGCGTTTTCGGACATGCACTACACCGAAGACCGCAGTGAAATGGCCGAGTGGATGCCGCTGATGATGCCGGGCCGCCCGCTCGACGAAAAAATTGCCGCCACGCGCGTGATGAACGGCACTGATGTCAACTTTGGCGCACTGACCAATCAGTTGCTCAGCCACCTGACCAGTTCGCCGGACGCCCAGGTCAAATACTGCAAGCGCGTCACCGGCCTCAAGCGCAACGGTGCGGGCTGGACCGTGAGCATCAAGGACGTCAACAGCGGCAACAGCCGTGATGTCGACGCCAAGTTCGTATTCCTCGGCGCCGGCGGTGCGGCGCTGCCGTTGCTGCAAGCCTCGGGCATCGAGGAAAGCAAGGGCTTCGGCGGCTTCCCGGTCAGCGGCCAATGGCTGCGTTGCGACAACCCGGAAGTGGTCAAGCAGCACCAGGCCAAGGTGTATAGCCAGGCCGCGGTGGGCTCGCCGCCCATGTCGGTGCCACACTTGGACACCCGCGTGGTAGATGGCAAGAAATCCCTGCTGTTCGGGCCTTATGCGGGCTTCACCACCAAGTTCCTCAAGCACGGCTCGTTCCTTGACCTGCCAATGTCGATTCGTGCCGGTAACATTGGCCCGATGCTGGCTGTGGCCCGCGACAACATGGACCTGACCAAGTACCTGGTCAGCGAAGTGCGCCAATCCATGGAACAGCGCCTGGAATCCCTGCGCCGCTTCTACCCTGAGGCGAAAGCAGAGGACTGGCGCCTGGAAGTGGCCGGCCAGCGGGTGCAGATCATCAAAAAAGACCCGAAGAAAGGCGGCGTGCTGCAATTTGGCACCGAGCTGGTGGCGGCCAAGGATGGTTCGTTGGCGGCGCTGTTGGGCGCGTCTCCGGGCGCTTCGGTCACGGTGTCGATCATGCTCGAACTGATTGAGCGCTGCTTCCCGGAGAAAGCAGCCGGTGAATGGGCGACCAAGCTGCACGAGATCTTCCCGGCACGGGAAAAGATCCTGGAGACCGATGCAGAGCTGTATCGCAAGATCAACACGCAGAACAACATCAGCCTTGAGCTGGTGGAGCCTGTAGGAGCGAGCTCGCTCGCGAAAAACGTCAACGATAACGCAGCGCAGGTGGATTAACGCGGCGCTCTCAGGTTCTTCGCGAGCAAGCTCGCTCCTACCGTTAAAAGCGAAACGCCCCGAACTCTTATGAGGCCGGGGCGTTTTTTTGTGGCCTGGATAATCAACCGCGGGCGTTGTCGATCAGTTCGATGTATTCGGCGGCGTTGCGCTGGTCCTTGATCAGGTCAACGAAGGTCTGGCCGTGCTCGTCCTTGCCATCCAAGTCCCAGCCTGCTTCCTTGAAAAAGCCCAGAAACCGTTCGAAGTCGTCGATACGCAGGCCGCGATAGGCCTTGATCAGTTTGTGCAGGGACGGCGAAGTGGCATCAACCGGCTCGAAGTCCAGGAACAACTTGATCTGCTCGTCGCCGATCTCGTCACCAATCACCTGTTTCTTATCTTTACGCATTACCGACTCCAGCCTGCAGACATTTACACGGGGCTTGAAGTCTACCTGCGGGACGCAGGCTTCGGAAGCGGCGAGAAAGCACCGTTTCCCCCACATTTGGATCTCAGTGGATTAATCGAACTGGGCAAGCATCCAGCGGTGATACTCAGCCATACCCGCCTCGCCTTCACGGGGCGCCCAGCTCGCCAGTTCACCTTCACCAACCGGACGGTAAGGGCCAGCCTTGCATTCAAACATCACGCTATCCGGCTCCAGCACCACCAGGCCATGAAACACCCCTGGCGACAGGTCGACACCCTGGCACTCTCCTCCAGCCTGAAGTACACGCTTGCTCAACACCTCGCCCGCGTCACTGAAAATCAGGATGCCCAGGCGGCCTTTGAGCACCAGCAGGGTTTCAGCTTTATCAGCGGTCAGGTGGCGATGAGGCTGCACATAAGTGTTGGGCTGCAAGCCAACTGCCATGCGATGACAAGGCTCTTGCATCTCATGAAAGTTGACGTTCTGACGGCCACGGGGATTAGCGGCCGCTTTCTCGGCCAACTCAGCAAACAGGGTCTGATCAAGAAAGCGGGCCATCATTTACATTCCTTTAACGGCAAAAATGCCATTGGCGTTACGCCAGTAGCCCTTGTAGTCCATGCCATAACCGAAGATATAGCGGTCGATGCACGGCAACCCGACGAAGTCGGCTTTCAGCTCAGGGCGGGCCTTGCGGTCGTGGTCTTTGTCGATCAGCACAGCAGTGTGCACTTTACGTGCGCCGGCGTGTTTGCAGAAGTCGATGATCGCGCCCAGGGTGTGGCCTTCATCGAGAATGTCATCGATGATCAGCACATCGCGGTCGATAAACGAGACTTCCGGCTTGGCCTTCCAGAACAGATCGCCGCCGCTGGTTTCATTGCGATAGCGGGTAGCGTGCAGGTAGGAAGCTTCCAACGGGAATTGCAGATGGGTGAGCAATTTGCCGGCGAAGATCAGGCCACCGTTCATCACGCAGAAGACCACCGGATTGGTGTCGGCCATTTCGCGGGTGATGTGTTCGCCTACCTTGGCGATCGCTGCTTCGACTTGCGCTTCGGTGTACAGGCAGTCAGCCTCGTGCATGATTTGACGGATATGCTCGAGATCAGCAGACATGGCGCTCTCCAAGGGGGTGCTGTGGCAAGAAAAGCGGGCGAAGGTACGCTTCTCGTGCGCTCCAATCAAGCCTTTATGGACTAACGTACTTGATGTCTATAGGACAACACCCTCGGATAGATTAATCTAGGCCGGTTTTTTTGCCCGCCGCCGGAGCCTTTCCCATGCCCACTCGCGAGATCCGCCACCCGCTGATCCGACACAAACTCGGCCTTATGCGCCGTGCCGACATTAGCACGAAGAATTTCCGTGAGCTTGCTCAGGAAGTCGGAGCGCTGCTCACTTACGAAGCCACCAAGGATTTACCCCTGGAGACCTACGAGATCCCCGGTTGGGCCGGTCCCGTACAAGTGGAGAAAATCGCCGGTAAGAAAATTACCGTCGTGCCGATTCTGCGCGCCGGTATAGGCATGCTCGAAGGCGTCCTCAGCCTGATCCCGGGCGCCAAGGTCAGCGCCGTGGGCGTAGCCCGCAATGAAGAAACCTTGCAGGCCCACACTTACCTGGAAAAACTCGTCCCGGAAATCAACGAACGCCTGGCCATGATCATCGACCCGATGCTCGCCACCGGTAGCTCCATGGTCGCGACCATCGACCTGCTGAAAAAGGCCGGCTGCAAGGACATCCGCGCCATGGTGCTGGTAGCCGCGCCGGAAGGTATCGCCGCCGTCGAGAAAGCCCACCCGGATGTGCAGATCTATACCGCGTCCATCGATGAGCGCTTGAACGAGCACGGCTACATCATCCCGGGCCTGGGCGATGCCGGTGACAAGATCTTCGGCACCAAGCAGAAGGACGCGTGAGCATGCAGGATGAATTCAACGACCCGCTTTGGCGCCAGATCCTGTCTGGCGCACAGATGCTCTTCGTAGCATTTGGCGCGTTGGTGTTGATGCCGCTGATCACAGGTCTTGATCCAAACGTCGCACTGTTCACCGCAGGCCTGGGCACGTTGCTGTTCCAGGTGGTGACAGGGCGGCAGGTGCCGGTCTTCCTGGCATCGAGTTTCGCGTTTATCACCCCGATCATTCTCGCCAAGGGCCAGTTCGGCCTGGCGGCAACCATGGGCGGGGTGATGGCGGCCGGTTTCGTCTACACGTTCCTGGGCCTGGCCGTGAAGGTCAAGGGCACCGGGTTTATCGACCGGCTGTTGCCGCCAGTGGTGATCGGCCCGGTGATTATCTCCATCGGCCTGGCCATGGCGCCGATTGCCGCCAATATGGCCATGGGCAAGTCCGGCGACGGTGCCGAGTTGATCCATTACCAGACGGCGATGCTGATCTCGATGCCGGCGCTGCTCACCACCTTGATCGTCGCGGTGTTCGGCAAGGGCATTTTCCGCCTGGTGCCGATCATTTCCGGGGTGCTGGTGGGTTTTGCCATGTCGTTCTACTTTGGCGTGGTCGACACCGCAAAGATCGCTGCTGCGCCCTGGTTCGCCCTGCCCCATTTCACCGCGCCGGAGTTCAACTGGCAGGCGATCCTGTTTATCGTCCCAGTGGCCCTGGCCCCGGCGATCGAGCATATCGGCGGTGTGATTGCAGTAGGCAGCGTGACCGGCCGCGATTACCTGAAAAAGCCCGGCCTGCACCGCACGCTGCTGGGTGACGGCATTGCCACCACGGCAGCGGGGATGTTTGGCGGCCCGCCGAACACCACCTACGCCGAAGTGACCGGCGCGGTGATGCTGACCAAGAACTACAACCCGAAAATCATGACCTGGGCGGCGGTATTTGCCATCAGCCTGGCGTTTATCGGCAAGTTCGGCGCACTGCTGCAGAGCATCCCGGTACCGGTAATGGGTGGGATTCTGTGCCTGCTGTTCGGCTCGATTGCCGCAGTGGGGATGAACACGCTGATTCGCCACAGGATCGACCTGGGTGAAGCGCGCAACCTGGTGATTGTGTCAGTGACCCTGGTGTTCGGGATTGGCGGTGTGCTGGTCGGCACCGGCACCGGCCCGGATGATTTCGGCCTCAAGGGCATTGCCCTGTGTGCGGTGGTGGCGATTGGCTTGAACCTGCTGCTGCCGGGCAATGATGGCTGGAAGAACAAGAAGCCGGATGAACCGTTGATCTAACCATCGACACAAAACCAATGTGGGAGGGGGCTTGCTCCCGATGGCAGTGTCTCAGTCAATACAACTGTTGACTGACACTCCGCTATCGGGAGCAAGCCCCCTCCCACATTTGGTTTCTGCGTGACTTAGAGCTCGCCGAGCCCATCAATCAGCGCCTGGTTCTGCTCAGGCGTACCGATACTGATCCGCAGGAACTGGGCAATCCGCTCCTGCTTGAAGTGCCGCACGATAACCCCCTGCTCACGCAACTTGGCCGCCAGGCCGGCCGCGTCGTGTTGCGGGTGGCGAGCGAAGATGAAGTTGGCCGCTGATGGCAACACTTCAAAGCCTTTAGCCTGCAACTGCGCAACGAGCTTCTCGCGACTGTCGATCACCAACTGGCAGGTCTTCGCGAAATACTCACGGTCATCGAACGCCGCCGCCGCTCCGACAATCGCCAAGCGATCCAACGGGTAGGAGTTAAAGCTGTTCTTGACCCGCTCCAGCGCCTCGATCAGGTCTGGGTGGCCCACGGCCAGGCCCACACGTAAACCGGCCAGTGAGCGCGATTTGGACAGGGTCTGCGTCACCAGCACGTTCGGGTAACGGTCTACCAGGCTGATGGCGGTCTCGCCGCCGAAGTCGATATAGGCTTCATCGACCACGACGACCGAGTCCGGGCTGGCCTTGAGGAGCTGCTCCACCGCATCCAGCGCCAGTACGCAGCCGGTCGGCGCGTTCGGGTTGGGGATGATGATCCCGCCGTTGGGCCTCGCGTAGTCCGCCACGCGGATCTGGAACTGCTCATCCAACGGCACGGCGTTGAACTTGATGCCGTACAAGCCGCAGTACACCGGGTAGAAGCTGTAGCTGATATCCGGGAACAGCAGCGGCAGATCGTGCTGGAACAGACCATGGAAGATGTGCGCCAGGACTTCATCGGAACCGTTGCCGAGGAACACCTTGCTGGCGTCGATTCCGTAATACCTGGCCACGGCTTGTTTGAGCAGGTCGCTGTTGGGGTCCGGGTATAGACGCAGGTTGTCGTTCAACTCGGCCTGCATCGCCGCCAGCGCCTTGGGCGATGGCCCGTATGGGTTTTCGTTGGTGTTGAGCTTGACCAGTTTGGTCAGCTTCGGTTGCTCACCGGGTACGTAAGGCACGAGGTCCTTGACGAAAGGGCTCCAGAATTTGCTCATGTCTCAGTTCACCTTCTCGTCAAGGATGCGATATTCAGCGCTGCGTGCGTGGGCACTCAAGGATTCACCGCGGGCCAGCACCGAGGCGGTCTTGCCCAGTTCGGAAGCGCCTTGGGGTGAGCAGAAGATGATCGACGAGCGTTTCTGGAAGTCATACACCCCCAGTGGCGACGAGAAGCGCGCGGTGCCCGAGGTCGGCAGCACGTGGTTCGGCCCGGCACAGTAGTCGCCCAGGGCTTCGCTGGTGTGGCGCCCCATGAAGATCGCCCCGGCGTGACGGATCGACGGCAACCAAGCCTGTGGGTCCGCTACGGAAAGCTCAAGGTGCTCCGGCGCGATGCGGTTGGCCACCTCGATAGCCTGCTCCATGTCACGCACCAGGATCAGCGCACCGCGGCCATTGATCGACTTCTCGATGATCTCGGCACGCTCCATGGTCGGCAGCAGCTTATCAATGCTGGCGGCAACCTTGTCGAGGAACTCGGCGTCGGGGCTGACCAGGATCGCCTGGGCGTCTTCGTCGTGCTCGGCCTGGGAGAACAGGTCCATGGCGATCCAGTCCGGGTCGGTCTGGCCATCACACACCACGAGGATTTCCGAGGGGCCGGCGATCATGTCGATACCGACCTGGCCAAACACATGGCGCTTGGCGGTGGCGACATAGATATTGCCGGGGCCGACCACCTTGTCGACCTTAGGCACGCTTTCGGTGCCATAGGCCAGTGCCGCCACGGCTTGGGCGCCACCGATGGTGAATACACGGTCGACGCCTGCGATGCAGGCGGCAGCCAGTACCAACTCGTTGATTTCACCACGCGGAGTCGGCACCACCATGACCACTTCGGTCACGCCCGCCACTTTGGCCGGGATCGCATTCATCAGCACCGACGACGGATAAGAAGCCTTGCCACCCGGTACATACAGGCCAGCCCGGTCCAGCGGCGTGACCTTCTGGCCTAGCACGGTGCCATCGGCTTCGGTGTAGCTCCAGGAGTCCTGCTTCTGTTTTTCGTGGTAGCTGCGTACCCGAGTCGCTGCCACTTCCAAGGCTTCGCGCTGCGCGATGGTGATGCGTGTCAGCGCCAGCTCCAGGCGTTCGCGGGGTAGGATCAGGTCAGCCATGGATTTGACGTCCAGGCCGTCGAACTGACGGGTGAAGTCCACCAGCGCCGCGTCACCGCGCTCGCGCACGGCCTTGATAATGTCGAGCACCCGCTGGTTGACCGAATCGTCGGACACGCTTTCCCAGCTCAGCAGATGATCCAGATGATGGGCGAAATCCGGGTCGGCAGCGTTGAGTCGGGCAATTGCAGTGGACGTGGTCATAGCGAGGGCCTCATAGGATTGGCAAAAAACTCAGGCGCCCTAAACTACCGTTCGCTCCGCTTGGGCACCTGAGAATTCTGGCTATGAGGCGGATAGACGGGCGCAGCCTTTGGGCTACGCAGGTGAGTCAACCGCGGTGTCGAGACTCCACTGCCTTGCGCAGGGTGTCGATCAACGCCTGGATACGGGCGTGTTGCATCTTCATCGACGCTTTGTTGACGATCAGGCGGGAGCTGATGTCGGCAATGAAATCCTGCGGTTCCAAACCGTTGGCGCGCAGGGTGTTGCCGGTGTCGACCACGTCGATGATCTTGTCGGCCAGGCCGATCAGCGGTGCCAGCTCCATCGAGCCGTAGAGCTTGATGATATCGACCTGGCGGCCTTGTTCGGCGTAGTAGCGCTTGGCGACGTTGACGAACTTGGTTGCCACTCGCAGGCGGCCCTTGGGCTCGACATCGCCGACACGGCCGGCGGTCATCAGCTTGCACAGGGCGATACGCAGGTCCAATGGCTCGTAGAGGCCCTGGCCGCCGTATTCCATCAGTACGTCCTTACCGGCCACACCCAGGTCGGCGGCACCATGTTCAACGTAGGTCGGCACGTCGGTAGCCCGCACGATCAGCAGGCGCACATCGTCCTGGGTCGTGGGGATGATCAGCTTGCGGCTCTTGTCCGGATTCTCGGTCGGCACGATGCCCGCTTCAGCCAGAAGCGGCAACGTGTCGTCAAGGATGCGGCCCTTGGACAGTGCGATGGTCAACATGGGAACGTCAGTCCTTTATCAGGCTATTGCGGCCCGGTCGCAAATGGCGCCGGACACAGATCGAGGCCATGACAGCCTCGATTTGAAACAAACCAGTGTGTGTGTAGGAGCGAGCTTGCTCGCGAAGAACGTCAACGATAACGCGTTTACTCAGAGTCAACGCGGTGTACATGAGTTTTTCGCGAGCAAGCTCGCTCCTACAGTGCAGCGGGGGTTAGCCCGGTACGCGGCGGATTTTTGCGCCGAGCATCTGCAGTTTTTCCTCGATGCACTCGTAGCCACGGTCTATGTGGTAGATGCGGTCGATCAGGGTGTCGCCTTCGGCGCACAGTGCCGAGATCACCAGGCTGGCCGAGGCACGCAGGTCGGTCGCCATCACTGGCGCGCCCTTGAGCTTGTCGATGCCGGTGACGATGGCGGTATTGCCTTCGACCTGGATCTTGGCGCCCATGCGGTGCAGTTCATACACATGCATGAAGCGGTTTTCGAAGATGGTCTCGATCACAGCACCAGTGCCTTCGGCAATTGCGTTCAGGGAGATGAACTGCGCCTGCATGTCGGTCGGGAAGGCCGGGTATGGAGCGGTGCGCACGTTGACAGCCTTTGGCCGCTTGCCGTGCATGTTCAGCTCGATCCAGTCTTCACCGGTGGTGATTTCTGCGCCGGCTTCCTTGAGTTTTTCCAGGACGGCTTCAAGGATGGTCGGATCGGTATCCTTGACCTTTACACGACCACCGGTCACCGCAGCGGCGACCAGGTAGGTGCCGGTCTCGATACGGTCCGGCATGACCTTGTAGGTGGCAGTGTGCAGACGCTCTACACCATCAATGGTGATGGTGTCGGTGCCAGCACCGGAAACTTTCGCACCCATGGCGTTGAGGAAGTTGGCCAGGTCGACCACTTCCGGCTCACGTGCGGCGTTTTGCAGCACGCTGCGGCCTTTGGCCAGGGCAGCGGCCATCATGATGTTCTCGGTACCGGTTACGCTGACGGTATCAAAGAAGAAGTTCGCACCACGCAGGCCACCTTCCGGCGCCTTGGCCTTGATGTAGCCACCTTCGACGTCGATGATCGCGCCCATGGCTTCCAGGCCACGGATGTGCAGGTCGACCGGACGCGAACCAATGGCACAGCCGCCAGGCAGGGCCACTTCGGCTTCACCGAAACGGGCAACCATCGGGCCGAGTACCAGGATCGACGCACGCATGGTTTTCACCAGTTCGTACGGAGCGATCAGGGTCTTGATGGTTCGCGGGTCGATTTCGACTGACAGTTTCTCGTCGATCACAGGCTCAATGCCCATGCGCCCGAACAGCTCGATCATGGTGGTGATGTCGTGCAGGTGCGGCAGGTTGGCCACCGTCACCGGGCCATCGCACAGCAGGGTTGCTGCCAGGATCGGCAAGGCGGAGTTTTTCGCACCGGAAATGCGGATCTCGCCATCGAGGCGGGCACCGCCGGTAATAATCAATTTATCCATAAGAATCTCGACGCCTTGGGGGCTCAGGTGCGCTCGGCCCAGGCCGCGCGGCTGAAAAATTTCATAGTGACCGCGTGGATGCTGCCATCGGTGATCCACGGGTTCAAATGGGCATAGATCTGCTGTTGACGCTTGACCGGGCTTAACGCCGCCAGTTCATCGCTAATCACATTCAGCTGGAAATTGCAGCCTTCGCCTTCAACTTCAACAGTCGTTTCCGGCAGCTTTCCTTCAAGGAAGCTCTTAACTTCTAGGGCCTGCATGCTCAACCTCTATCGGCGCCCAGTGCGCACGGGTCGCACATCATACAAAAAAGCCCCGCGCCTGCGAACCCCGCATAGCAGGACTCTGACGGGGGGCTTTCCTGAAAGTGTGTCTTAAGGATGCGCCAGCAGCTCGGTCAGACCAGAAACCTGGGCAATCTCACGCATGTCTTCGGGCAATGCACGGATGCTGATCGGTTTTTTGGCCGCCTCGGCATCGCGCATGAAGCACAGCAACAACGACAGGCCGACACTGCTGGATTTGGTCACCGCCGAGCAATCGAGTACCACTTCGGGCGCCTTGCTGGCCTTGATCAGCGCCTGGCCCTGCTTGCGCAGGTCAGGCCCGGTACGGTAATCCAGCACGCCGCTGAGGAACAGCTCGCCGGCGTCGCCGATACGAACAGCCGACTCGGTCATTGTGCAGGCTTCCCGGCAGCTTTGTCGGTTTCTTCCTTGGCCTTGGCCACTTCACCGGCCCAACCGTTGATGGTCTTGTCCAGGTCATTGCCATTGCGCTGCATCGCATCGGCGAACTGGTCGCGGAACAGCTTGCCGATGTTGATGCCGTTGATGACTACGTTGCGCAGCTTCCACTCACCGTTGATTTTCGTCAGGGTGTAGGACACCGGATAGATCGCGCCATTGCTGCCCGAGACTTTCATGCCGACCTCGGCACGGTCGCCCGACTCCTCCTTGGCAGGGTCAACGACGATACCCTGGTTGTTGTATTCCAGCAGAGCGTTGCCGTAGAACTGGAACAGGCCACGCTTGAAATTTTCCTGGAACGTCTGCATCTGCGCCGGGGTTGCCTTGCGCGAATACTTGACCGTCATGATGCTTTTGGAAATGCCTTCGGCATCGACCACCGGGCCAACAATCGTGTTGAGTGCTTCGTAGAATCGGGAAGGGTCTTGTTTGTATTGCTCTTTGTTGGCCTTCAGGTCGGCCAGCATCCGGTTGGTCGTGTCCTGCACCAAATCGTGCGCAGAACCTGCCGCGTTGGCCATCAGCGGCAACGCTGCAAGCAGTACCAGCAGGCCACGTCGCAAGGTAGAGATCATGAACAGATTCCTCATTTGGCGTCTTTATTGACCGTATTGAGCAGGAATTTACCGATCAGGTCTTCAAGCACCAGCGACGACTGCGTGTCGTGGATGGTCGAACCATCCTTGAGCAGGGCTGTTTCCCCGCCCACGCTGACGCCGATGTACTTCTCGCCCAGCAGACCCGCAGTGAGGATAGATGCCGTGGAGTCAGTCGGCAGGTTATCTACCTTCTTGTCCAACTGCATGGTCACTCGCCCGGTGAAGCTGTCGCGGTCCAGATCGATTGCCGTGACCTTGCCGATGGTAACGCCGGCCATGGTCACTTTAGCTCTGACCGTCAAACCGGCGATATTGTCGAAGTACGCGTAAAGTTTATAAGTATCGGCGGTGGGGCTGGCCGAAAGGCCGCTGACTCGCAGGGCCAACAACAGTAAAGCCAGGATGCCAGCCAGCAAGAAAAGGCCGACACCGATTTCCACAGTGCGGTTTTGCATCAGAAATCTCCAAACATCAAGGCGGTCAAAATGAAGTCAAGGCCCAGTACCGCCAGCGAGGCGTACACAACGGTCTTGGTGGTGGCGCGACTGATCCCTTCTGAGGTGGGCTCGCAGTCATAGCCTTGGAATACGGCAATCCAGGTCACCACAAAGGCAAAGACAATGCTCTTTATGATGCCGTTGAGCACGTCACCGGTGAAGGTGACGCTGTTTTGCATGTTGGCCCAGTAGGAACCGTCATAGACGCCCAACCAGTCAACCGCCACCCACGAACCGCCCCAGATACCCACCACGCTGAAAATCATCGCCAGCAATGGCAGGGAAATGAAACCGGCCCACAGGCGCGGGGCAACAATGTACTTGAGCGGGTCCACGCCAATCATTTCCAGGCTGGACAGCTGCTCGGTGGACTTCATATTGCCGATTTCGGCAGTCAACGCCGAACCTGCACGCCCCGCGAACAACAAGGCGGTCACCACCGGACCAAGCTCACGCAGCAGGGTCAGGGCCACCATCTGGCCTACCGCCTGCTCCGAACCGTAGCTGGACAGGATATTGAAGCCTTGCAGCGCCAGCACCATGCCGATGAACACCCCGGAGACCACGATGATCACCAGGGACATCACGCCGACTGCATGCAACTGCTTGAGCAGCAGGCCAAAGCCGCCGCCGATGCCACCGCGGCCCAGCAGGGCGTGGAACAGGAAAATGGTCGAACGCCCCAGGACTTCGACGATGTCGATGCCCGAGCGACCGAAAAGGCGAACCTTCTCGATAAGAGATGTCTTGCGCATCAGCGCTTCCCCAGAAGATCTGAGCGGTAGTCCGCTGCCGGAAAGTGAAAAGGCACCGGGCCATCGGGATCGCCGGTCATGAATTGGCGAATGCGCGGGTTATCGGCGTTCATCAACTCTTCAGGCGTACCCTGCCCCAGCACCTGGCCATCGCCCACTACATACAGGTAGTCGGCGATGCTCGCGGTTTCGGCCAAATCGTGGGACACCACGATACTGGTGATCCCCAGTGCGTCGTTGAGCAGACGGATCAGGCGCACCAGCACGCCCATGGCGATCGGGTCCTGGCCAACGAACGGCTCGTCGTACATGAGGATCTGCGGGTCGAGAGCGATGGCTCGCGCCAGCGCGACACGGCGCTTCATGCCGCCGGACAATTCGTCCGGCATCAGGTCGATGGCACCGCGAAGGCCCACGGCCTGCAGTTTCAGCAACACGATGTCACGAATCATTTCATCGGACAGCTGGGTGTGCACCCGCAGCGGGAAGGCTACGTTTTCGAAAACATCGAGGTCGGTGAACAGCGCGCCGCTCTGGAACAGCACGCCCATATGCTTGCGAGCATCGAACAGATCGCTGCGCGACAGGGTCGGCAGATTCTGACCGTTGACCCACACTTCGCCCGCACTAGGCCGCAATTGCATGCCCATCAGGCGCAACAGGGTGGTCTTGCCGCAACCGGAAGGCCCCATGATGCCCGTGACCTTGCCGCGAGGAATGCGAATATCGACGTTATTGAAGATGCTGCGCGTCCCGCGCTTGAAGGAAAGACCCTTCAGCTCGACCGCGTAGGCGTTATCGGCACTCATCTAATCTCCTTGGGATGCAGCCTTTCACTCAGACACCATGTGTGCGACTTTGGTTTGCAAAGGATGCGCAATAGTTAGGCACATGGGTTGGGTGGACCGAACTGGCGGCGAACTATATCACTGCTGGTGCAGAGCCCCCAAGGCCGGAACAGCGCTCGTTCAGATTTGAGACAGGGGAAAAACGTTGCCTGCTATGTTAAGGACGGTGATTTTCATGTACCTCGCGCACAAACCCTGACGAACTTACGTGAGCGTATTGATCATTACGGCTATAATCGCCGACTTTTCGTCAGGCTATACGATTCAGACATGAGCCAATCCAACGAGCTTATCCAATCCGCACAACGCACCATCCGCCTCGAGCTTGAAGCCGTAGAGGGCTTGCTGGCCCATATCGACGCGGATTTCGTGCGCGCCTGCGAGCTGATCCTGACCAGCAAGGGCCGCGTTGTCGTGGTCGGCATGGGCAAGTCCGGTCACATTGGCAACAAAATCGCCGCGACGCTGGCGAGTACCGGGACCACCGCGTTTTTCGTGCACCCGGCCGAGGCCAGCCACGGCGATATGGGCATGATCACCAAGGATGACGTGATCCTGGCGCTGTCCAATTCCGGCACCACCAACGAAATCGTGACCCTGTTGCCCCTGATCAAGCGCCTGGGCATCCAGATGATCAGCCTCACCGGCAACCCGGAATCGACGCTGGCCAAGGCTGCCGATGTCAACCTGAACGTGCACGTGACCCACGAGGCCTGCCCGCTGAACCTGGCGCCCACCTCCTCCACCACTGCTGCGCTGGTCATGGGCGATGCATTGGCCGTGGCGCTCCTGGAGGCCCGCGGTTTTACCGCCGAAGACTTCGCATTTTCCCACCCAGGCGGCGCGCTCGGCCGTCGCCTGTTGCTTAAAGTGGAAAATGTCATGCATTCCGGCGCCGAACTGCCAAGCGTCCCACGCGGCACCCTGCTCAGGGATGCGCTGATGGAAATGACCCGCAAAGGCTTGGGCATGACGGCGATCGTCGAACCCGATGGTCGCCTGGCCGGGGTATTCACCGACGGCGACCTGCGTCGTACCCTGGACCGCACCATTGATATCCACACCGCGACCATCGATGCGGTAATGACGCCTCACGGCAAGACCGCCCGCGCTGAAATGCTCGCGGCTGAGGCGCTGAAAATCATGGAAGACCACCGGATCGGCGCGCTCATCGTCGTCGACAATGATGATCGCCCTATCGGGGCCCTTAACCTTGGCGACTTGCTGCGCGCAGGAGTGATGTAGATGAACGGCGACCTGTTGCAACGCGGTAAAAACATCAAGCTGGCGATTTTCGACGTTGACGGCGTGCTGACCGATGGCCGCCTGTACTTCCTCGAAGATGGCAGCGAATTCAAGACGTTCAACACCCTCGATGGCCAGGGCATCAAGATGCTGATGGCGGCCGGTGTGCAAACGGCGATTATCAGCGGTCGAAAGACACCGGTTGTGGAACGCCGCGCACAAAACCTGGGGATTGCTCACCTGTATCAGGGCCGTGAGGATAAACTGGTAGTGCTGGACGAGCTTCTTGGCCAACTCAACCTAAGCTATGAACAGGTCGCCTATTTGGGTGACGACTTGCCTGACCTGCCGGTGATTCGCCGGGTGGGCCTGGGCATGGCCGTCGCGAATGCCGCGGCGTTTGTGCGCGAACACGCCCACGGCATCACCACCGCCCGTGGCGGCGAAGGTGCTGCCCGGGAGTTCTGCGAGTTGATCCTGCGTGCCCAGGGCAGTCTTGAAGCGGCCCACGCCGCCTACCTATAGAGCGTTATATGCTGAGTAAAAAGATCCGCAACTTCCTGTTATTCGGGGTCATCGCCGCGCTGCTCTTGGCGGTGGGCTACTGGAATATCAGCCCGGGGCGCTTTCTCGACCAGCCGGTTGCGCAGGTTGACGAAGGTCTTATCGACTATTACGCCACCAATGCCTACAGCATCCAGTACCTGCCCGACGGGAAGGTGCAGTATGAAATGACGTCGGACAAGGTCGAGCACTTGAAGGCCTCCGAAGTCAGCCTGCTGACCAATCCGGACCTGAACCTGTATCGCGGCACCGAATTTCCGTGGCACGTCACCAGCAAGCGTGGCGAGGTCAACCCGGACGGCACCGAAGTTGAACTGATCGACTCGGTGCGCGTCGCACGTACAGACGCACAGAACCGCGACACCATCATTACCAGCAGTCGCATGACGGTATTCCCACAGAAGCAATATGCGCAGACCGAGCAAGACGTTAGAATCGACGGCGCTGGCGGTGTATCGACTGGCAAGGGAATGAAAGCGTATTTGAAAGAAAGCAGGATACACCTGCTATCGAACGTAAGAGGACAGTATGAGGCTCGTTAAAACCCTCCCTATTTTGCTCGGTCTGGGCGCAGCACTGGGAAGCGTGAGCGCCTGGGCTCTGCCGAACGATAGCCAGCAACCGATCCATATCTCGGCTGACGATGCGCAGCTGGATGACAAGCAAGGTGTCGCCACCTACACCGGCGGCGTGATCATCACCCAGGGCTCGATGAAGATCACCGGTAATACGGTGACACTGACGCGTACCCAGGCCGGCGATATCGATGTCGTGACCTCAGTGGGCAACCTCGCTTACTTCGAACAGAAGCAGAAGGCAGAAGATCCAGGCCCGATGAAGGGCTACGGCAAGACCATTCAATACCATGCCCAGCAAAATCGCATTGTACTGATCGACCAGGCCAAGGTGCTGAGCGCCGACGGTAACTCGACCGAAGGCGAGAAAATCGTCTACAACACCCAGACCCAGGTCGCCCAGGCCGGTCGCGCCAATGGCAACAAGGTCACCGCACCTCGTCCGCGTATCGACATGGTTATCCAGCCGAAGAAGAAGGCCGAGTAATGGCGACCCTGAAAGCCCAGCACCTGGCCAAGGCCTATAAAAGCCGCCAGGTGGTACGCGACGTCAGCCTGTCGATCGACAGCGGCCAGATCGTCGGCCTGCTCGGCCCCAACGGCGCCGGCAAGACCACCTGCTTCTATATGATCGTCGGCCTGGTCCAGGCGGACCAGGGTCGTGTGCTGATCGACGACCTGGATGTCAGCCACCAGCCGATGCATGGTCGTGCGCGGGCAGGTATCGGCTATCTTCCCCAGGAAGCGTCGATCTTCCGCAAACTGTCGGTGGCCGACAACATCATGGCGATCCTGGAGACCCGCAAGGAGCTCGACCGCGATGGCCGCCGCAAAGAGCTGGAAAGCCTGCTGCAGGAATTCCACATCAACCACATTCGCGACAACCTCGGCATGAGCCTGTCCGGTGGCGAGCGTCGTCGTGTGGAAATCGCCCGCGCCCTGGCGACCGCGCCCAAGTTCATCCTGCTGGATGAACCGTTTGCCGGTGTCGACCCGATCTCGGTGGGCGATATCAAGCAGATCATCCACCACCTCAAGGCCAAGGGCATTGGCGTGCTGATCACCGACCATAACGTGCGCGAGACACTCGATATCTGCGAAACGGCTTATATCGTCAACGACGGCCAACTGATTGCCGAAGGCGATGCCGAGACTATCCTGGCCAACGAGCTGGTCAAGGAAGTGTACCTGGGTCACGAGTTCCGCCTGTAGGCACGGTGGTATCGCGGCTTTACCTGGAGCGCGCAGGAGTCAATAGAAACCTTAGCTTTTTTATTGTTACCGCGCTCTAGGCAAAGCCCCCGAGATCAGGCATATAATTTGCTTATGTTTGGCGCTCACGCGCCCTGTCGTGGATGGCGCATTGCGCCGGCGAATAAGGTGTTAAGCCCCTGCCATGAAACCATCGCTAGTCCTGAGAATGGGCCAGCAGCTGACGATGACACCGCAGCTGCAACAGGCCATCCGCCTGCTCCAATTGTCGACCCTGGACCTGCAACAGGAAATCCAGGAGGCCCTGGAGTCCAATCCGATGCTCGAACGCCAGGAAGAAGGCGACGACTTCGACAATGCCGACCCTCTGGCCGATAACATCGAGCAAAAACCCAATCCCGACGTGCAGGAACCCTCCTACCAGGAAACCGCCCCGACGGTGGATAACCTCGAGGACGGCGAATGGAACGAACGCATTCCCAACGAGCTTCCCGTGGATACCGCGTGGGAAGACGTGTACCAGACCAGCGCCAGCAGCCTGCCGAGCAACGACGATGACGAGTGGGACTTCACCACCCGTACATCTGTCGGCGAGAGCCTGCAGAGCCATTTGTTGTGGCAACTGAACCTGGCACCGATGTCCGACACTGATCGCCTGATCGCGGTCACCCTGATCGACTGCATCAATAACCAGGGCTACCTGGACGAGACCCTCGACGAGATTCTTGAAGCCTTTGACCCGGAGCTGGACATAGAACTGGACGAAATCGAAGCCGTCCTGCATCGCATCCAGCAATTCGAGCCCGCCGGCATTGGCGCCCGCACCCTCAGCGAGTGCCTGCTGCTGCAATTGCGTCAGTTGCCGGCCAAGACGCCTTGGCTGGCCGAAGCCAAGCGCCTGGTGGCGGACTACATCGACCTGCTGGGCAGCCGCGACTACAGCCAGCTGATGCGCCGCATGAAGCTCAAGGAAGATGAATTGCGCCAGGTCATCGAGCTGGTGCAGAGCCTCAACCCGCGCCCGGGCTCGCAAATCGAGTCCAGCGAAGCCGAATACGTCGTCCCCGACGTGATTGTGCGCAAGGACAACGAGCGTTGGCTGGTGGAGCTGAACCAGGAGTCGGTGCCCCGCCTGCGGGTCAACCCGCAATATGCCGGTTTTGTGCGCCGCGCCGATACCAGCGCCGACAACACCTTCATGCGCAACCAGTTGCAGGAAGCCCGCTGGTTCATCAAGAGCCTGCAAAGCCGCAACGAGACCCTGATGAAGGTGGCGACCCAGATCGTCGAGCACCAGCGCGGCTTCCTGGAATACGGCGACGAAGCCATGAAGCCTTTGGTACTGCACGATATCGCCGAAGCGGTGGGCATGCATGAATCAACGATTTCCCGGGTGACCACGCAGAAATTCATGCATACCCCACGGGGTATTTATGAGCTGAAATACTTTTTTTCCAGCCACGTCAGCACCTCCGAAGGCGGTGAATGCTCGTCCACGGCGATCCGCGCGATCATCAAGAAACTGGTTGCCGCGGAAAATCAGAAAAAGCCGTTGAGTGACAGCAAGATCGCTGGTTTACTGGAGGCACAAGGCATTCAGGTCGCCCGTCGAACCGTCGCCAAGTACCGCGAGTCCCTCGGGATCGCGCCTTCCAGCGAGCGTAAGCGTTTGATGTGACGGGCGGGCCATAGCGTTCCAGTGGCAGGCGTCTTGCCTGCCGCTTTATGCACTGGCAACGAAGGAGAAGCTGTATGCAAGTCAACATCAGTGGACACCATGTAGAAGTCACCCCTCCACTGCGCGACTATGTCGAGCAGAAGCTGAGGAAGCTTGAAGGACATTTCGACAAGATCACCAACGTGCAGGTCATCATGAAGGTTGACAAGCTTCAGCAGAAGATCGAAGCGACCCTCCAGATACCTGGTGGTGAAGTGGTTGCCAATGCCGAGCATGAAGACATGTATGCATCGATTGACTTGCTCACCGACAAGCTCGACCGCCAACTCAAAAAGCATAAGGAAAAGAATCTGAGCCTGCTCCAAGGCACAGGTCGTTAACTCTCCCCCCATGATCCGACTTGAAACCATCCTGACCCCCGGCCGTTCCCTCGTGAACGCGCCGGGCGGCAGCAAGAAAAAAGCCCTCGAACAAATTGCCAACCTGATCCACCGCGAAGTGCCGGGTCTGGAGATGCAAGATGTCTTCGAGGCGTTGATTGCCCGTGAAAAGCTCGGTTCCACCGGTTTTGGCAACGGCATCGCCATCCCTCACTGCCGCCTCAAAGGCTGTGATACGCCCGTGAGCGCCCTGCTGCACTTGGAAGCTGCCATCGATTTTGACGCCATCGACGGCGCCCCGGTCGACCTGCTGTTCGTATTGCTGGTCCCGCAAGCCGCCACCGATGCGCACCTGGAACTGCTCCGGCAGATCGCCAGCATGCTCGACCGCAAGGAGGTACGCGAAAAACTGCGCAGTGCCAAGACCAACGAGGCCCTGTATCAGGTCGTCCTGGATGAACAAAACGGGCAGTAATCATGCGTTTGATCATCGTCAGCGGCCGTTCCGGCTCAGGTAAAAGCACCGCCCTCAACGTCCTTGAGGACAACGGTTTCTATTGCATCGACAATTTGCCCGCCGGCCTGCTGCCGGAGCTGGCGGAACGCGCACTGATCCATACTGAACTGGCGCAACCCCTGGTCGCTGTGTCTATCGATGCCCGCAACCTGCCCAGCCACCTCTCGCGGTTCCCGGAACTGCTGGAAGAAGTGCGCGCCAAGCATATTCATTGCGATGTGCTGTACCTGGATGCCGACGAAGAAACGTTGCTCAAACGCTTCTCAGAAACCCGTCGTCGCCACCCGCTCAGCAGCGCCAACCGCTCCCTGGCCGAAGCCATCCAGGACGAGACCAAGCTGCTCGGGCCGATCATTGATCTGGCTGATCTTAAGATCAACACCACCAACCTGAACCTGTATCAGCTGCGCGACGCGATCAAGCTGCGCCTGCTGAACCAGCCAGAGCCCGGGACTGCGTTCCTGGTCGAATCATTCGGTTTCAAACGTGGCATGCCGGTGGATGCCGACCTGGTGTTCGACGTACGCTGCCTGCCCAACCCCTATTGGAAGCCGGAACTGCGCGATCAATCCGGCTTGGACCAACCCGTGGTCGATTACCTGGCCGCGCAACCGGATGTAGAAGAGATGTTCCAGGACATCTCCAGCTACCTGCTCAAATGGTTACCGCGCTTTGCCGCGAGCAACCGCGCCTACGTCACCATTGCCATTGGCTGCACTGGCGGCCACCATCGCTCCGTCTATCTGACGGAACGGCTGGGCCAGGTGCTGCAACAAACCCTCAAGAACGTCCAGGTCCGCCACCGCGACCTTAGCTGAAAGGAACACCACTGCGATGCCGGCTCGGGAAATTGAAATCATCAACAAGTTGGGCCTGCACGCCCGGGCCTCGGCCAAATTCGTCGGCGTGGCCGGGCAGTACCCTTGTCAGATCCGCGCTGGTCGTACACCGGAATCCATGGTCGATGGCAAGAGCATCATGGCGATGATGATGCTGGCGGCCGGCAAGGGCACCAAGATTCACCTGAAGACCGAAGGCGAGCAAGAGGACGAAGCGATGGCGGCATTGGTTGAGTTGATCAATAACTACTTCGACGAAGGCGAATAACCTTTTAAGTAGCAGGGAGCCTCATCCCAACGCCGTATCCATCACCATCATCAGGCAAAAACCGATACACAGCCCGAGGCTGGCGAGCTTTTCGTGACCATTTCGCCGCGATTCGGGGATCACTTCGTGGGTCACCACCAACAGCATCGCACCGGCGGCCAGCGCCAGGCCCAAGGGCAATAGCACCTCGGCCAGGCTCACCAACCAGGCACAAAGTACCGCGAATACCGGCTCGACCAAGCCTGACGCCGCGCCGATCAGAAACGCTTTGACCCGCGACATCCCCGCCCCAGCCAGCACCAGCGCAATCACCAGGCCTTCCGGTACGTCCTGCAAAGCAATGCCCATGGCCAGGCTATCGGCATCCGGCATGCCACCACCCGCCGAGACACCCACAGCCATACCCTCTGGAATATTGTGAGCGATGATGGCAAACACAAATAGCCAGATGCGCGGCGGGATCACTGGTTTATCCGGTGTGCCCACCAGCATTTCCGGGCTGGCACCGGAGACCTTGCGATCGACCAGGTACAGACCGAACGCCCCCAGCATAATGCCGAAGCTGATCAACCCACCCGCCCCCCAGGGCGAGAGCCCCAGGCTTTCACCCGCGGCGATACCCGGCACCACAAGGGAGAAAGCGGTCGCCGCCAGCATCACACCGGCACCGAAACCCAAAAGGGTATCGCTCAGCGCTATCGGCATGCGCCGAATCACCAGCACTGGCACCGCCCCCAGCGCCGTTCCGAGCGCGCAAATCGCGCCTCCCTGCAAAGCGCGCAGGATGCGGGGCTCCAGGTTAAGCCAGGCCAGCCCGTGGGCCACCAGCAACGCGGTACCAGCCAATAGCAACAGCGAGCCAAACGCATAACGAAACATTCGCACGCTACTGATCGCCAGTGTTTCAGTGCCCATAGTCGGCCTTAGATCTTGTTATGGAGGAATTTCAGGCCAGGGCGGCCTGGTAGCGTGCGGCAACTTCCGGCCAGTTGATGACACTGTAGAAGGCATTGATATATTCCGGGCGACGGTTCTGGTACAGCAGGTAGTAAGCATGCTCCCACACGTCGAGGCCCAGGATCGGCGTATTGCCAGTCATCAGTGGGCTGTCCTGGTTACCGCTGCTTTCCACCACCAGTTTTTTTTGCGGGGTGACGCTGAGCCAGGCCCAACCGCTGCCGAAGCGGGTCAAGGCTGCCTTGGTGAAGGCTTCCTTGAAACGATCATAGCCGCCCAGTTGTTCGTCGATAGCATTACCCAGCGCACCTTCTGGCTTACCGCCGCCGTTGGGCGACATGACGGCCCAGAACAATGAATGGTTGGCATGCCCGCCACCTTGATTGATCACCGCGGCCCTCAGCGTTTCCGGCAGTTGCTGGACGCTGGACACCAGCTTTTCCACCGGCCAACCGGCAAACTCAGTACCCTCGACTGCAGCGTTGAGGTTGTTGATATAGGTCTGGTGGTGCTTGGTGTAGTGAATCTCCATTGTTTGCGCATCAATATGCGGCTCGAGGGCGTCGTAGGCGTAAGGCAAGGCCGGCAAGGTATAGGTCATATCAATGTGCTCCGTATTGAGACGTGGACGATTGCGGCGCAGCAGCGCCCAACAAGCGATGGGTACGCGGGTACTCGCCGTGATCGCTGATGAAGTTCAACAGTTCGACATAGGTCTTGCTGCTCTGGCGCAATGCTGCCTCGCGTAATTGCGGGTTCAGGCGTGGGTCCTGCATGGTCTGCAACAGGCGCTGGTGGATGGCACAGAGGTATTCCGCGCTTTCCTCTGGTTGGTTCAGGCGCAAGTGCAAGTCCGCCAGGTTGTGATGGGAAATGACGCAAGCCGCCACTGCTTCGTCGGCATCCGCCCAGCGTTCGAACAACACTTGGGCCAGGGCCAGGGCTTGCAGATAGGCCTCGCGGGCGTCAACCAGCTCGCCCGCCATAAAACAGCGATTGGCTCGTTCGATCGTGCGTTTCCAGTGCTCCATAGTGAGCCTCCAAAGCAGGGTCGTTGGTTACACGCCGCCGGCCGTGAGCTTCTCCGGGTCCAGCAGGACTTCCAGTTGGCTGCGTGGCAGGTCGGTGTGCTCGAGGGCGACATCGATCACCGGCCGGCCTTGCTGATAAGCCTTCTTGGCGATTTCAGCGGCTTTTTGGTAACCAATGATCGGGTTGAGTGCGGTGACCAGGATCGGGTTGCGCGACAGCGCCTCCTTGAGCTTGGCCTCGTTGACCTTGAAACTGGCAATGGCCTTGTCCGCCAGCAAACGGCTGGAATTGGCGATCAATTCAAGGCTGCTGAGCAGGTTCTGGGCGATGATCGGCAGCATCACGTTCAGCTCGAAGTTGCCCGATTGACCGGCCACGGTGATCACCGTGTCATTGCCGATGACTTGGGCGGCTACCATGGCTGTGGCTTCCGGGATCACCGGGTTGACCTTGCCCGGCATGATCGACGAGCCCGGCTGTAAGCCTTCCAGCTCGATTTCACCGAGGCCGGCGAGTGGGCCGGAGTTCATCCAGCGCAGGTCGTTGGCGATCTTCATCAGCGAGACGGCCGTGGCTTTCAACTGGCCAGAGACGGCAACGGCGGTGTCCTGGGAGCCAATCAGCGCAAACAGATTCGTGCCTGGAGTGAACTTCACCCCGGTCAAGCGGCTCAGTTGCTGGCTGAAACGCCCGGCAAACTCGGGGTGCGCGTTGATCCCGGTGCCCACGGCGGTACCGCCCTGGGCCAGCGCTTGCAAGGCCGCAAGCAGGTCCTGCAAGTGACCGATATTGGCCTTGAGCTGCTGCGCCCAGCCATTGAGCACCTGGCTCATGCGTACTGGCATGGCGTCCATGAGATGTGTACGGCCGGTCTTGATGAACGGGTGAACCTCCTCGGCCTTTTGCTCTATCACCCGCACCAGGTGCAGCAGGGCCGGCAGCGTTTGTTCATGCAGGACCAACGCTGCGCTGACGTGAATGGTGGTAGGGATGATGTCGTTGCTGCTTTGGCCGCAATTGACGTGGTCATTGGGGTTTACCGTCTCGCCAAGCAAACGGCTGGCAAGGGTGGCAATCACTTCATTGGCGTTCATGTTGGAGCTGGTGCCGGAACCGGTCTGGAAGATGTCCACCGGGAAGTGCTGCATGTAGTCGCCTTCCAGCAAGCCTTGGGCAGCATCGACAATGGCCTTGCCCTGCCCTTCGCTGATTTGCTTGAGGTCAACGTTGACCTTGGCCGCGGCGGTCTTGGCCAGGATCAGGGCGCGAATGAATTGCGCCGGCATGCGTTGATGACTGATGGGGAAATTGTTCACCGCACGCTGGGTCTGGGCGCCATACAAGGCTTCTGCGGGGACTTTCAACTCGCCCATGCTGTCGCGTTCGATACGGGTATTACTCATCGGAAGATCCTTGCACAAGGTCAGACACAGAAATGGAGGGCAGCAATTGGCAAGTCGCCAGTTGCCAGGCAAAGGACTGCCAGCGCTTGAGGCGGCAGGGGCAATGGGAGAGTCGTTCCAGGTCGCGCAGCGGGCGCCAGGCCTGGTCCAGGCACATGGAGCGCCAATGCCAGGGCAGCGCGATATCGCTGGCGGTGTCGATCAACAGGCGGAATGAGGTTTCGGCGATCGTCCACGGATGGGTCGCGGTGCAACACGCCAGGTATCGACCTTCATTGAGGTAATGCTCGATCAGCCGCGGTTCATCGGGATCGAGGCCGCAGCGTATCTGGCGGCTCATCCAACGCCAGCTTTCCAGGTAAGGATCCTCATGCAGGACAGAACTCATGATCCACACTCACTCGGTAATGATATTTATTATTAAATGATATTGAGAATCAAAACAAGAGCGACAGATTGATCCTCCCATGACCAAGCCATAAAAAAGGCGCGCCATCCAAAGGATGGCGCGCCTTTTATTGAGTGCTGGAGGGGGGTTAGCTGCCAGCGACAGTCATCCGCTCGATGAGCACTGAACCTGTGCGAATATTGCTGCGCAGTTCCAGGTCATTACCCACGGCAACGATCTGCTTGAACATATCGCGCATATTGCCGGCAATCGTCACTTCCTGGACGGCGAACTGAATCTCGCCATTTTCCACCCAGAACCCCGCCGCGCCGCGAGAGTAATCACCGGTGACCATATTCAGGCCGTGGCCCATCAATTCGGTGACCAGCAACCCACGCCCCATGCGCCGCAGCAACGCAGCCTGGTCTTCATCACCATGGGTAACGAACAGGTTATGCACGCCGCCGGAGTTGGCGGTGCTTGGCAGGCCAAGCTTGCGACCGGCATAAGTGCCCAATACATAGGAGACCAACTCGCCCTTTTCGACAAATGGCTTGGCATAGGTCGCCAGGCCATCGCCGTCGAATGACGAACTGCCCATGGCCCGCATCAGGTGCGGGCGCTCGTCGATGGTCAGCCACTCTGGAAACAGCTTCTGGCCGATTGCGCCTTCAAGAAACGAAGACTTGCGATACAGGTTGCCCCCGGAAATAGCGCCAAGGAAGCTACCGAACAAACCACCGGCCAGCTCTGCGGAAAACAGCACCGGCACTTCGCACGTCGGCACCGGGCGCGCACCGAGACGGCTGGCGGCACGTTGCGCAGCACGCTGGCCAATGCTGACGGGGTCCGCCAACAAATCGCCCTGGCGATTCACGTCGTACCAGTAATCGCGCTGCATCTGGCCGTTGGCTTCGGCGATCATCACGCAACTGAGGCTGTGACGCGTCGAAGCATATCCACCGATAAAGCCATGGCTGTTGCCGTAAACGCGGCAGCCCTGGTGGGTGCTCAGCGTAGTGCCGTCGGCATTCTTGATCCGGGCGTCGGTATCGAAGGCCGCCGCCTCGCAGACCAGCGCCTGCTCGATGGCTTGCTCGGGGGTGATGTCCCAGGCGTGGAACAGGTCAAAATCCTGTACGTCCCTGGCCATCAGCGCCTTATCGGCCAGCCCCGAGCTTTCATCTTCGGACGTGTGCCTGGCAATCGCCAGTGCTGCGGCAACGGTCTCGCGAATGGCCTCCGGGCCACTGGCTGAGGTGCTTGCCGAGCCTTTGCGCTGGCCTGCGTACAAGGTGATACCGAACCCCTGGTCGCGATTGAACTCGACGGTTTCCACTTCTCGCTGGCGCACCGACGTCGACAACCCCTGCTCCAGCGACACCGCTACTTCACAGGCACTGGCCCCCTGGCGCTTGGCCTCGGCAAGGATCTGCTCGACTTGTTCCTGCAGTGCCGGTAACGCTTGCGGACCGACGCTTTGGGCTGCACTCATGGTTTTCTCCACTCAAATTCTGCTTTCGGTTAAGGCCATCGAGCGACCGGGCCGGACAAGCGGCCCCCGACTGGTTATCATGGCGGCGTTTCTTTGCGGACTGCCACCATGGTTGATTCTTACGACGACTCCCTCGATGGGGAGAAAAGCAAAACCCAGGTCAAGCGCGAGCTGCATGCGCTGGTTGACCTGGGCGAGCGCCTCACAACGCTCAAAAAAGAGTTGATTGCCAAACTGCCACTGACCGACGAAATGCGCCGGGCCTTGGCGGATGCGCCCAAACACAGCGCGAATATCGCGCGTAAACGGCACATCATGTTTATTGGCAAACTGATGCGCGATCAGGACATTGACGCGATTCTGGCCTTGCTCGATCAAACTGATGCCTCCACTCGCCAGTACAACGAACGCTTCCATAACCTGGAACGTTGGCGTGACCGCCTGATCGCGGGCGATGACGCCGTGCTGGAGAAATTCGTGCTGGACTACCCGGACGCGGACCGCCAGCAACTGCGCTCCCTGATCCGTCAGGCCCAACACGAACTGGCGCATAACAAGGCGCCGGCCACCAGCCGTAAAATCTTCAAGTACATTCGTGAGCTGGACGAGACTCAACGCGGTCTGCGCTGATCCTCTTCCCCGGGTGGCGGCCTGCGCCACCCGAAGCTCCATCCTTTACGACCCCGTGCCACCCACGGTAATCGCGTCAATTTTCAGGGTTGGCTGGCCTACGCCTACCGGCACCGACTGCCCATCCTTGCCGCACGTGCCCACGCCGCTGTCCAGCGACAGGTCATTACCGACCATCGACACCTTGCTCATCGCTTCCGGCCCGTTACCGATCAGCGTCGCCCCTTTGACCGGCGCGGTAATCTTGCCGTCTTCGATTAAATATGCCTCGCTGGTGGAGAACACAAACTTGCCGCTGGTGATATCCACCTGGCCACCGCCGAGGTTGGCGCAGTAGATGCCACGTTTCACCGAGGCGATGATTTCCGCCGGATCGCTTTGGCCGCCAAGCATGTAGGTATTGGTCATGCGCGGCATAGGCAGGTGCGCGTAGGATTCGCGGCGGCCGTTACCGGTGCGTGCCACACCCATCAGCCGAGCGTTGAGCTTGTCTTGCATATAGCCCTTGAGCACGCCGTTTTCGATCAGGGTGGTGCACTCGGTCGGTGTCCCTTCGTCATCAACGCTCAACGAACCCCGGCGACCGGCCAGGGTGCCGTCATCGACAATGGTGCACAGCTTGGATGCAACCATTTCGCCCATGCGCCCAC
The DNA here is from genome assembly GCF_001427465.1 of Pseudomonas sp. Root569. Classification (NCBI taxonomy): domain Bacteria; kingdom Pseudomonadati; phylum Pseudomonadota; class Gammaproteobacteria; order Pseudomonadales; family Pseudomonadaceae; genus Pseudomonas; species Pseudomonas sp. Root569. The sequence continues at coordinate 374,982 of NZ_LMGQ01000001.1, forward strand.
TGTAGGCGGAACTGCCCTTGCGATTAAAGTCGCCCTCCAGGCCGTGGCCCACGGCTTCGTGGAGCAACACACCGGACCAACCCGAGCCAAGCACCACCGGCAAGGTACCGGCGGGCGCCGGAATCGCTTCCAGGTTCACCAGGGCCTGGCGCAGCGCCTCACGGGCATAGCCCATGGCACGGTCGTCAGCGAGGAAGTAACGGTAGTCGGTGCGCCCGCCACCGCCATGGCCACCACGCTCGCGGCGACCGTTCTGCTCGACGATCACACTCACATTGAAACGCACCAGCGGCCGCACATCCGCCGCCAACCCGCCGTCGGTGGAGGCGACGAGGATGCGCTCCCACACGCCAGCCATGCTCACGGTCACTTGCTGGATACGCGAGTCCAGGGCGCGGGTGGCCGCGTCGACACGCTTGAGCAGCTCGACCTTTTCGGCACGGCTGATCACTTCCAAGGGGTTATCCGGCGCGTACAACTGCGTCACGTCCTGGGTGCTGAACGCCTGCACCGTACCGTTCTGGCCGGCACGGGAAATCGAACGTGCCGCACGCGCCGCCAGGCCCAGGGCTTCCAGGGTAATCGCATTACTGTAGGCAAAGCCGGTTTTTTCACCGGATTGCGCACGCACGCCGACGCCCTGGTCAAGATTGAAACTGCCTTCCTTGACGATGCCGTCTTCCAGCGACCAGGATTCGGAGATCTGCCCCTGGAAATACAGGTCGGCGGCATCGATGCCCGGCCCGGCCAGATCGCCCAGCACGGTTTGCAGACTTTCGATGGTCACGCCACCGGGTGCCAGGAGGTGTTCACTGACTGAGGACAACAACTCGCTCATAGGTTTGGCCTTAAATTCATCGTTCTGAAGCAGGCCGCTGCGCGCCCTGCGAGAAAAAGCGCCGATGGCTGACCACCGGCATGCGCGCCCTTATCGACGCCTGTTCACTGCTATCGCGTTCGGCCAGCAACACCGCTTCGCCTTGATCCTGTTGTGCCAGCACCCGCCCCCAAGGGTCGACAATCGCCGCGTGGCCATGGGTTTCCCGTGGGCCTGGGTGCACGCCACCTTGAGCGGCCGCCAGCAGGTAGCACTGGGTTTCGATGGCCCGCGCCCGAATCAGCACATCCCAATGGGCGGCCCCGGTCACCGCCGTAAAGGCCGAGGGCGCGGTAATCAATTCAGCCCCCGCAGCGCGTAACTCGCTATACAGCTCGGGGAAGCGCAAGTCGTAGCACACCGTCAGCCCCAAACGCCCCACTGGCGTATCCGCCACCACCACATTGCTTCCGAAAGCATAGTCGTCAGATTCGCGATAACGACCACGAGCATCCGCGACGTCCACATCAAACAGGTGCAGCTTGTCGTAACGAGCGACAATTTCACCCTGATCATTGATCAGCAGCGAGCAAGCGTTGGACTTGGCGTGGGGTTGGTCCTTGGGCGGCAACGGCAATGTACCGGCCACTATCCATAAGGTGAGGTCACGGGCGGCCTGTTTCAACCATGGCAGGATCGGGCCTTCACCCAGGGCCTCGGCGCGGCCGATATCGGCCACGTCACGGCGACCCATCGCAGCGAAGTTTTCCGGCAGTACCGCGAGTTTCGCGCCACCCGCCGCCGCTTGCTCCAGCAGGCGGCGCGCCTGGGTGAGATTAGCCAGCACGTCACTCTGGCTGACCATTTGGATTACTGCAAAAGACATGGGCCGACACTCCATACAGGGCATGGGGCCATGCTACTCCACAGGCTCTCAGTTTGGCTTTTCAAATGGCTTGTCGAAGGTGATTTTCGGATCCTTCCAGGGGCCCTGTACCTTGTATTGCACACTGGCAAAGCGCGAAACCCGATCACCGATCAGTTTGTCGATCAGGAACAACGCGCCGCCAATAGCTGGTGCACCGACAATCAGCGCCGCGATGGGCAGGTTGTTGGTCACCGGCAAGGTCACCAGCAACTTGGCGTCGACGCGATCAGCCACCAGGTCCAGGGTACCGTTGAGCTCCAGATTGGTAGAGGGCCCGGTCATGGTGATGGGCTCACGGGTCACGAACACGCCATTACTGGCGGCCAGCAAGCCCTTGACCCGGTCGTAACTCAAGCCCTTGCCAAGCAGGTCGGAAAAGTCCAGACGCAAACGCCGGCCAATGGAATTGAAGTTGAGCAGGCCAAACACCCGCAACGCCTGCGCGCCCCCCTCCACTTCGACGAACTGGCCTTTACGGAATGCCGCATCCAGGCTGCCGGAGAAGCGCTTGGGCCCAACCCAGGCCGGCGAACCCGGCCAACGGCCATCCACGTCCAGATGGAAATCTTCGCTGGTCACCGTCGGGGCAAAACCCCAGCCCTTGAGCACATCGGCAATGTTCTTGCCGTCCAGGCGACCCTTGTACCAACTGCTGCTGGCGCCCGGCGCCCCTTCCCAGCCGCCGGCACCCTTGAGCTGCATGCCCTTGAGGCCCAGGTCGAGGTTATTGAAGGCCATGCCCTTGGCGGTCGGACGGATCTTCAATGACCACGCCCCCACCAAGTCCGGCCCCTGGAAGAGCTGGTCGATGGCGATATCCAGTGCCGGAATGCTCTTGGGGTCGATATCGGCCAGCGGATCGGGCGCGTTTTCGTCCGCCTGTACCGTCGGGTCCACTGCTGGCAATTTTACATAGTTGAGGTTGACCGCAATCGGCGCACCGTTGGCGTCGGGCAGATTCACCGTGCCCTTGGCCTGCTGGCTATCAAATTGCAGCCCCCAGGCAGCGGTCTTGCGACCCAGCTGTAAGCTGACCTGGTCAAACTGGGTGCCGAACCCGGTCAACTTGCCCACTTTGAAATCGGCGCCACTGAGCAACTGCTTGGCATTGCCGCCCGGGTCATTCCCCGCGTAGCGATCCACGAGTTTTTTCCACGGGTCGATATCCAGTTCCGACAACACACCACGAATGCGCAGTCCCTTTGCACCGGGCAGCACGGCATCGCCATTGCCGAGGAACAATTCGCCGCGCCCGTCATTGAATTTGTCCGGCGGCGCAGCAAAGGTGAAGTTTGCCAGCTCGCCGTAATCAAACCAGTAACGGCGCTCAGCCCCCTGCAAGGTCATGCGGAAGGTACTGTCGCGCCCCTGGCTGGCCGGCATGCCGAATGGCGCCGGCAAGTCCACGGCGACACCCTTGAGATTGGAGTTGACCATCAACTGGCTGTCTGCGCCGTCCAGGATGACTTGTAACTGGTACGGGATATCCCCGGACACCGGCAGTGGCTGGCTGACGTTCAACCAATCCGTGAGGCGCTTGACCGTTACCTGGCCGTTGGCGGTCACGCGGGTGCTGATATCGCCCGGCTTGCCTTCGGCAAAAATCTGCGCAGTGATCGGCCGGTCGAAGGCCTGGGCCGAGATGTTCTGCCCGCTCAGGCCCTTGGCACTGTCAAAACGGAAATTGCCTTTGAGCTGGGTCAGGTCCAGGGTCGGCTCGGCCAATTGCAAGCGCGCCTTGTCGGTCTTGAAGTCAACCACGATCTTGGGCTCGGTGCCCTTGGCCAGGGGCACGTCCAGGTCCAGGCTGCCCTGCAGGCCGCCCTCGCCTTTCCAGCCAGCGAACGTGGACGCGGTGCCAATGGGCGCTTCCTGGAGAATTTTCAAGCCATCGCCCAAGCCGCCGGAGAACCCGCCAGTGAGCAGCAGGTGACTGTCCTGGCCGGCCGGCGCGTGGGGAATGTTGACGTAGACGTCCTTAACCTGGGTATCGAGCAACTGGCCCTTGCTTGCCAGGATGCGCACACCGCTTTCCTCGACGAAGACTTCACCGTTGACCTTGTCAACATGGGGCCAACCCGGCTGGAAGGCCAACTCGGCATCATGCACCTTGAAGAACAGACTGATGTTGCGCGACGCCGGCAGCGCGTCGTGGTTCAGGGAGCCTTGATACTGGAAGAACCCTTCATCCACGGCGCCCTTGAGGATTGCCGTACGCAGCCACTCATCCAGCGCCGGGCTCAACACGGCGGGCAGGTACTTGGGGGTGAAACGGCCATCGCCATCGACCATCCCGACCCGCAGGTCCATGTAGTCTTCCTGACTATGATCGAAGTGCAGGCGGATCAGGAAGTCTGCAGCAACCTTGCCCTCCTCCCCCAGCACCTTGATATACGGGGCAATCAGGGTGAAACCCTGTTTATCCAGTTTCCAGGTCAGGCGTGCGTTGGCCTGGATGTACTGCCAGGGCTTGGCGAAGATCGGGTCCAGGTGCAGGGAAAAGTCCTTGCTGTCCATGCGCAGCTCGCCATGGCCCAGGTCGCCACTGATGCTGCCAGACACATTGCGCGCAGCCGGCGCGCCGAAATACGCGTCGAAGCCTACACGCTCAAGGTTTGCGGCAAAACTGACTTTCTGGTCGGTGGTGTCCTGGGGTCTGAAGTCCACCAGCACATTGCGCAGCAGGCCCGTGGCCTTCAAGTGCTCGACGGTCTTGGCAACGCCTTCCGGCAACGGCGCCAAGGCATTGAGCAGTGGCGTGATGGGTGTCAGGTCGAGACGATCGGCCTGCAGGTTCCACACTTCCTGAGCCTTATCGGTCGCCAGGCTCTGCTGTAATTGCAGGCGCGACTCCCAGCGGGTCTCACCGATAGTCATCGCCAGCGAATCAAACAGCACCTTGAGGCCGCTGTCGCTGCGTTGCAGGTAGGCGGTCAGGGCCAGGTTTTCCAGATGCACAGGCTTGCGGTCGGCGTAGCTGCCATTCACTTGCGGGGAATTGAGGCGCACCGCAGCGCTTTGTACGGTGCCTTTGGCCCAACTGAGCCAAAACTCGCCACCGGCCTTGAACTGAGTGAGCTTCCATTGCCGGGTCAGTTTGGCGGGAATCCACTTGGCCCAGTCGCTTTGCGGCAAGCTCAGATAGGCATCGACCTCGGCGTCTTTCCATTGGCTGGCGCGGATGTGGCTACGCAGGCTGACAGCAAGCGGTTGGCCGTCGGGCAGGGTCAGGCGTGCATCCAGGCGCTGTTGGCTCATGCCGGTGTGCAGGCTCAGGCCCACGTACGTTACGGTCACTGGTGCCTGGTCGAAGGGTTGCAAGGTGACCTGGCTGTCCAGCACCGACACGCGCTTGACCATTTGCATGCGCGTCAGCAACTGCTGCGGGTCCAGCGGCTGGTCGTCCTGCACCGGCAAGCCTTGCAGCGTCCAGCGCCCATCCTTGTCTTCCTTGACGCTCAGTTGCAGGCCACTGACTTCCAGGTGGGCGATACGCACTTGACGGGCCATCAGGCTGGCCCACATATCCGGCACAACCTCCACCTGGTCAAGACGCAAGGCACTGCTGCCCTCGCCGACCATGACGTCGTGGGCCAGCAATACCGGAGCAAACCCGCTCCAACGGCCTTCAAGGCTGCCGATATGCAAAGGCGTCTCCACGGCGGCCTGGGCCTTGGCTTCGATTTCGGCGCGGTATTCAGCCACCAGAGGGCTCAACTCACGCCCCAGGCTCACGTATACCGCCGCCAATACCAGCAGCAACGCGCACAGGCCCAGGCCCCAGCGGGTCAAAGCGGCAAAAAAGCGTATCAGACGCTCCATGTCAGGCGACCCTCAAAAAACAGTTGGCGGACGGCAGATCAAGGTCTGCCGGTCTCGGATAAAACACGCAATTGGGGATCAGAGCAGCACCACGTCGTATTGTTCCTGGGAATACATGGTTTCAACCTGGAAGCGAATCGTGCGACCGATAAAACTTTCCAGCTCGGCAACGTTGCCGGACTCTTCGTCCAGCAGGCGATCGACCACTTTCTGGTTGGCAAGCACTCTATAACCTTCGGCCTGGTAGGCGCGCGCCTCGCGCAGGATTTCGCGGAAAATCTCGTAGCAAACGGTTTCCGGCGTCTTCAACTTACCGCGGCCCTGGCAACTGCTGCACGGCTCGCACAGCACCTGCTCCAGGCTTTCGCGGGTGCGCTTGCGGGTCATTTGCACCAGGCCCAGCTCGGTGATGCCGATGATGTTGGTCTTGGCGTGATCGCGCTCCAGCTGCTTCTCGAGGGTACGCAGCACCTGGCGCTGGTGCTCTTCATCTTCCATGTCGATGAAGTCGATGATGATGATGCCGCCGAGGTTGCGCAGGCGCAGCTGGCGAGCGATAGCGGTGGCGGCTTCAAGATTGGTCTTGAAGATGGTCTCTTCAAGGTTGCGATGGCCTACGAATGCACCAGTGTTGACGTCGATGGTGGTCATGGCCTCGGCCGGGTCCACCACCAGATAGCCGCCGGACTTGAGCGGCACTTTGCGCTCGAGGGCTTTCTGGATTTCGTCTTCGACGCCATACAGGTCGAAGATCGGCCGCTCGCCGGGGTAATGCTCCAGGCGGTCGGCAATTTCCGGCATCAGCTCGGCAACGAATTGTGTAGTGCGCTGGAAGGTTTCCCGCGAGTCGATGCGGATTTTCTCAATCTTCGGGCTGACCAGGTCACGCAGCGTGCGCAGCGCCAGGCCGAGATCTTCATAAATCACGCTGGGAGCGCCGATGGTCTTGATCTGTGCGTCGATCTGGTCCCACAGGCGCCGCAGGTAGCGGATATCCATAAGGATTTCATCAGCTCCGGCGCCCTCGGCGGCGGTACGCAGGATAAAACCACCCGCTTCTTTGATGCCCTCAGCGGCGACGCAATCGCTGACCACCTTTTTGAGTCGGTCGCGCTCGGCTTCGTCTTCGATCTTCAGGGAAATGCCCACATGGGCGGTGCGCGGCATGTACACCAGGTAGCGCGATGGAATCGACAGCTGAGTGGTCAAGCGTGCGCCCTTGGAACCGATGGGGTCTTTGGTGACTTGCACCACCAGGCTCTGCCCTTCATGCACCAGGGCACTGATGCTTTCCACTGCCGGGCCTTCACGCAGGGAAATTTCCGAAGCATGGATGAATGCTGCACGGTCCAGGCCGATATCGACGAATGCCGCCTGCATGCCCGGCAATACGCGCACCACCTTGCCTTTATAGATATTGCCGACGATCCCGCGCTTCTGGGTGCGTTCCACATGCACTTCTTGCAGAACACCGTTCTCTACCACCGCCACGCGCGATTCCATCGGCGTGATATTGATCAGAATCTCTTCACTCATGGCTGGGTCTCGTTCAGGCGTTTTCACAATAGTGACCGGTCGCTCAAGGCTTGGCGCTGGAATACGGCGTTCAGCGCACGGTAAGGTTTTGCCAACAGGGTATGCCGAATTGGGCGAGCAGTTGCGCGGTTTCGCACACCGGTAGGCCAACCACCGCAGAATAACTGCCATTGAGGCCGGCAACGAACACCGAACCCAGGCCCTGGATAGCATAGCCGCCGGCCTTGTCCTGGGGTTCGCCACTGTGCCAGTAGGTTGTAGCCTCTTCGACAGAAACCTGGCGAAAACGTACAAGACTGCTTACATATCGGGTTTCGCAGCGCTGGCCGTCGGTGAGGGCAATCGCAGTGAGCACTTCATGCTCGCGGCCGGAAAGGGCCATCAGCATTGCCAGCGCATCGGCCTGGTCCACGGGTTTGCCCAGGATCTGGCCGTCAATAATCACCGCCGTATCGGCGCCCAATACGCAGGCGCCCGAAGGTTGGCCAAGCGCAACAAAACCCGCCGTTGCCTTGCCGCGCGCAAGACGCTCGACATAGGTAACGGCGGGTTCGTGGGTAAGAGGTGTTTCATCAATAGCGGCGCTGACCACGGTGAAAGGCACACCGATCTGGTTCAACAGCTCACGTCGCCGCGGGGAGCCCGAGGCCAGATAAAGCGAATTCATTGCAGCCTCTCCCTGTGGGGTTTGATAACCAGGCAGAGCCTCGCAACCATTCAATTGATTTTATAGCGACGGCGCAGCCCACGCAGGCCAAAACTGATCCAGGGCCACAGCAATGCGCTGACCAGGGCCGGTAAGACCAACGCCAGGGTCGGCTGGCGATTGCCGGTCAAGGCACTGAGCCACAACTGGACCAACTGCGCCAGGCCGAAGATCACCAGGATCACCAGGCACTGCTGCCACATCGGGAACATGCGCAAGCGCTGCTGCAACGACAGCACCAGGAAGGTAATCAGGGTCAGGATCAACGCGTTCTGGCCCAGCAAGGTGCCATAGAGCACATCCTCCGCCAAGCCCAGGCACATCGCCGTGACCATGCCCACCTTGTGCGGCAGGTTCAGCGACCAGAACGCCAACAGCAAGGCCAGCCAGAGCGGGCGCAGGATTTCCATGAATTGCGGCAGTGGCGAAACGCTGAGTAACAGGCCAATGGCGAAGGTCAGCCAGACGATCCAGCCATTACGCGAATGAGTACTAGCCATTATTCCTCCCTCTGCCGTGTGGGGGCCGCAGTGGCGGTTGGCGTCGTGGCCGGCGGTTTAGACGCAGCCGACTTGGCTGGGCGAGCGTTATGCGAGGCCGGTTTGGCCGGCGTTGCAACAGGCGCCGCCGCTGCGGGTACGGTAGCAGGGGCTGGCGGGCCAACGAACGCCGGTTTCGGCACCGTGGCCGGCACGACCGGCACAGTGCCGTTCTGCTTGTCTTCCGCCTCCTGGGCCTGGGCGGCGTCGTTGGCGCGCTCTTCCGGGGTGCGGTTGTCGCTGAACACCAGCAGCAGGTAGCGGCTGCGATTGAGCGCGGCAGTCGGCACGGCCCGCACAATAGCGAACGGCTGGCCGGAATCGTGGATCACTTCCTTGACCGTCGCCACCGGGTAGCCGGCCGGGAAACGCTGGCCCAGACCGGAGCTGACCAGCAAATCGCCTTCCTTGATATCCGCGGTGTCGGCCACATGGCGCAATTCCAGGCGTTCCGGGTTACCGGTGCCGCTGGCAATCGCACGCAAACCGTTGCGATTGACCTGCACTGGAATGCTGTGGGTCGTGTCGGTCAGCAGCAATACCCGCGAGGTGTAGGGCATCAGCTCCACCACCTGGCCCATCAGGCCACGGGCATCGAGCACCGGCTGGCCGAGGACCACGCCGTCGCGTTCACCCTTGTTGATGATAATGCGATGGGTAAAGGGGTTGGGGTCCATGCCGATCAACTCGGCCACTTCGACCTTTTCGTTGACCAGTGCCGAAGAGTTGAGCAACTCGCGCAGCCGAACGTTCTGCTCGGTGAGGGCCGCCAGCTTTTGCATGCGCCCCTGCAGCAGCAGGTTTTCAGTCTTGAGTTTTTCGTTCTCGGCAACCAGCTCGGTGCGGCTGCCGAATTGGCTGGCCACGCCCTGGTAGAGACGTTGCGGCAGGTCGGTGATCCAGTAGGTCTGCATCAACACCAGCGACATCTGGCTACGCACAGGCTTGAGCAGTGCAAAGCGGGCATCGACCACCATCAGCGCGACCGAAAGCACGACCAGCACCAGTAAGCGCACGCCCAATGAGGGGCCTTTGGCGAAAAGCGGTTTAATAGGCCGCTCCTCCCAGGCAAATGTTCTCTTTATTCATACGGCATCAAACCGGCCTGGATGCAGATTGAAGAAGATAAACGCCAACAGGCAGCACTGCAAAGTGCTGCCTGCCGACCATGCATGAACCTTCCAGGCGTCTTATTCGCTGGAAAGCAGGTCCATGGTGTGTTTATCCATCATTTCCAGTGCACGACCACCGCCGCGGGCAACGCAGGTCAGCGGGTCTTCGGCGACGATCACCGGCAGGCCGGTTTCCTGGGCCAGCAACTTGTCCAGATCGCGCAGCAAGGCGCCACCACCGGTCAGCACCAGGCCACGCTCGGCGATATCCGAAGCCAGCTCCGGCGGCGATTGCTCCAGGGCGCTCTTCACGGCCTGAACGATGGTGGCCAGGGACTCCTGCAGAGCCTCAAGCACTTCGTTGGAGTTCAGGGTGAAGGCACGTGGAACGCCTTCGGCCAGGTTGCGACCGCGAACATCGACTTCGCGAACTTCGCCGCCCGGGTAAGCGGTGCCGATTTCCTGCTTGATGCGCTCGGCGGTTGATTCGCCGATCAGGCTGCCGTAGTTACGACGCACATAAGTGATGATCGCTTCGTCGAAGCGGTCGCCGCCGACGCGTACGGATTCGGCATACACCACACCATTCAGGGAAATCAGGGCGATTTCGGTCGTACCACCACCGATATCCACCACCATCGAGCCGCGGGCTTCTTCAACCGGCAGGCCGGCACCGATCGCGGCCGCCATCGGCTCTTCGATCAGGAACACTTCGCGGGCACCGGCACCAAGGGCCGACTCACGGATGGCACGACGCTCCACCTGGGTAGACTTGCACGGGACGCAGATCAGCACACGAGGGCTGGGCTGCAGGAAACTGTTTTCGTGAACCTTGTTAATGAAGTACTGCAGCATCTTCTCGCAGACGCTGAAATCGGCGATCACGCCATCCTTCATCGGACGAATGGCAGCAATATTGCCTGGTGTACGGCCGAGCATGCGCTTGGCCTCGGTGCCAACGGCAACGACACTTTTCTGATTACCATGGGTCCGAATGGCCACAACCGATGGCTCATTCAGGACGATACCGCGCTCGCGCACGTAAATAAGGGTGTTGGCAGTGCCCAGGTCAATGGAAAGATCGCTGGAAAACATGCCACGCAGTTTCTTGAACATGGGAAAGGGACCCTAGGCAACGCGTGGGTAAAAAAGTGCGGCAAACTCTAACAACGACAGGGATTTTGGGCAAGGCGCCAATGTGCTAAATTGGCCGACTTTCTGTGCACCAACCCCCACAATCGCGGCCTTATGACCGTAGAAATGCGGTAGTGTTCCGACAATCTAACACACGGACGCCCTCCGTTCTGTTTTCCACTGGAGAATCCCATGGCGCTTGAACGCTCCGACGTGGAAAAAATCGCACATCTGGCCTCGCTTGGCCTGAATGATGCCGATCTTCCACAGACCACCGCAGCCCTGAATAGCATCCTCGGGCTGGTCGACCAAATGCAGGCCGTGAATACCGACGGCATCGAGCCCCTGGCTCACCCACTGGAAGCCAGCCAGCGCCTGCGCGCAGACGTCGTGACCGAGCAAAATAATCGCGAGGCCTACCAGTCCATCGCGCCAGCGGTCGAAAACGGCCTGTACCTGGTTCCGAAAGTCATCGACTAAAGGGAAAGAGCCTTTCATGCATCACATGACTCTGGCCGAGATCGCCCGCGGTCTCGCCGACAAAACGTTTTCTTCCGAAGAACTGACCCAGACCCTGCTGGCGCGTATCGCCGAGCACGATCCCAAGGTCAACAGCTTCATCAGCCTCACCGAGGAGCTGGCATTGAGCCAGGCCAAGGCCGCCGACGCCCGTCGCGCCAACGGTGAAAATGGCGCGCTGCTGGGCGCACCGATCGCCCACAAGGACCTGTTCTGCACCCAGGGCATTCGCACCAGTTGCGGCTCGAAGATGCTCGACAATTTCAAGGCCCCCTACGACGCCACCGTGGTCGCCAAGCTGGCCGCTGCCGGGGCCGTGACCCTGGGCAAGACCAACATGGATGAATTCGCCATGGGTTCGGCCAACGAGTCGAGCTACTACGGCGCGGTGAAAAACCCGTGGAACCTGGAACACGTGCCGGGTGGCTCGTCCGGTGGTTCGGCCGCGGCCGTTGCCGCGCGCTTCCTCCCGGCTGCCACCGCTACCGACACCGGTGGCTCGATCCGCCAGCCGGCGGCCTTCACCAACCTCACCGGCCTGAAGCCGACCTACGGTCGCGTTTCCCGCTGGGGCATGATCGCCTACGCTTCCAGCCTGGATCAGGGCGGCCCGTTGGCACGCACTGCCGAAGACTGCGCGATATTGTTACAAGGCATGGCAGGCTTCGATAAACAGGACTCCACCAGTATCGATGAGCCGGTGCCGGACTACAGCGCGAGCCTGAACACCTCGATCAAGGGCCTGCGCATTGGCGTGCCAAAAGAGTATTTCAGCGCCGGCCTCGACCCGCGTATCGCCGACCTGGTGCAAAACAGCATCAAGGAGCTGGAAAAGCTCGGCGCCGTCATCAAGGAAATCAGCCTGCCGAACAACCAGCATGCGATTCCCGCTTACTACGTGATCGCGCCGGCAGAAGCTTCCTCCAACCTGTCGCGCTTCGACGGCGTGCGCTTCGGCTACCGCTGCGAAAACCCCAAGGACCTCACCGACCTGTACAAACGCTCCCGTGGCGAAGGCTTCGGCAGTGAAGTCCAGCGCCGGATCATGGTCGGTGCCTACGCCCTGTCGGCTGGCTACTACGACGCGTACTACCTCAAGGCGCAAAAGATCCGTCGCCTGATCAAGAACGACTTCATGGCCGCCTTTGAAGAAGTCGACGTGATCCTCGGCCCAACCACGCCAAACCCGGCCTGGAAGATCGGCGCCAAGACCGGCGACCCGATCGCCGAGTACCTGGAAGACCTCTACACCATCACCGCCAACCTCGCGGGCTTGCCGGGCTTGTCCATGCCCGCCGGTTTCGTCGATGGCCTGCCGGTCGGCGTGCAATTGCTCGCCCCGTATTTCCAGGAAGGCCGCCTGCTCAATGTGGCGCACCAGTACCAGTTGCACACCGACTGGCACACCCGCACCCCTACCGGCTTCTGAGGAGAACACTATGCAATGGGAAGTTGTGATCGGGCTGGAGATTCATACCCAGCTCGCCACCCAATCGAAGATTTTCTCCGGTAGCGCCACCACGTTCGGGTCCGAGCCCAACACCCAGGCCAGCCTGGTCGACCTGGGCATGCCCGGCGTTCTGCCGGTGCTGAACCAGGAAGCGGTGCGCATGGCCGTGATGTTCGGCTTGGCGATTGACGCCGAGATCGGCCAGCACAACGTGTTCGCGCGCAAGAACTACTTCTACCCGGACCTGCCCAAGGGCTACCAGATCAGCCAGATGGAGTTGCCGATTGTCGGCAAGGGCCACCTGGACATCGCACTGGAAGACGGCACCATCAAGCGTGTCGGCGTAACCCGTGCACACCTGGAAGAAGACGCCGGCAAAAGCCTGCACGAAGAATTCCCGGGCGCCACCGGTATCGACCTGAACCGCGCCGGCACGCCGTTGCTGGAGATCGTCTCCGAGCCGGACATGCGCAGCGCCAAGGAAGCCGTGGCTTACGTCAAGACCATCCATGCGCTGGTGCGCTACCTGGGCATCTGCGACGGCAACATGGCCGAAGGCTCGCTGCGCTGCGATTGCAACGTATCGATCCGGCCAAAGGGCCAGGTCGAGTTCGGCACCCGCTGCGAGATCAAGAACGTCAACTCGTTCCGTTTCATCGAGAAGGCGATCAACAGCGAAGTGCGTCGCCAGATCGAACTGATCGAGGACGGCGGCAAGGTGATCCAGCAAACCCGCCTGTACGATCCGAACAAAGACGAAACCCGCGCCATGCGCAGCAAAGAGGAAGCCAACGACTACCGTTACTTCCCCGATCCAGACCTGTTGCCGGTGGTGCTCGAGGATTCATTCCTCAATGACATCCGCGCCACCCTGCCGGAACTGCCACAGCAAAAACGCGAGCGCTTCCAGGCGCAGTTCGGATTGTCGATCTACGATTCCAGCGTGCTGGCTTCCAGCCGTGAGCAAGCCAACTACTTCGAGAAAGTCGTAGGCATTGCCGGCGACGCCAAGCTGGCGGCCAACTGGGTGATGGTTGAGCTGGGCAGCCTGTTGAACAAACAGGGCCTGGAAATCGACGAAGCGCCGGTCACTGCCGAACAACTGGGCGGCATGCTGCTGCGCATCAAGGACAACACCATCTCCGGCAAGATCGCCAAGACCGTGTTCGAAGCCATGGCCGCAGGTGAAGGCGGCGCCGACGAGATCATCGACAAGCGCGGCCTCAAGCAAGTCACCGACAGCGGCGCCATCTCGGCCGTGCTCGATGAAATGCTCGCGGCGAATGCCGAACAGGTCGAGCAATACCGCGCGGCAGACGAAGCCAAGCGCGGCAAGATGTTCGGCTTCTTTGTCGGCCAGGCAATGAAAGCCTCCAAGGGCAAGGCCAACCCGCAACAGGTCAACGAACTGCTGAAAAGCAAGCTCGAAGGCTGATAGCCGTGAAATGGTTGGAGCAGACTTCAAGGTCTGGCTCCAACCTGTGTGGGAGGGGGCTTGCTCCCGATGAGGGCGTTTCAGTCAACACATGTGTTGACTGCTTCACCGCTATCGGGAGCAAGCCCCCTCCCACATGAGCCCCCTCTCCACATTTTTTATTGGGGATTTCCTGACAATGAAGCGTCTACTCGGCCTCCTGGCCCTGTCCTCCCTGCTGGCCGGTTGCGCCAGCGGCCTCATCGACCCCAAAGGCTACGACGAAACCGGCACCGCCTCCTATTACGGCGCCAGGCACCATGGCAAGCGAACCGCCAGTGGTGAACCTTTCAACCAGAACGCCCTGACCGCCGCCCACAGGCGCCTGCCCTTCGGCACCCAGGTCAAGGTGACCAATCTCGACAACGACCGATCGGTGGTAGTGCGTATCAATGACCGCGGCCCGCATACCCGCGGGCGCCTGATCGACCTTTCCCGCAAGGCTGCCGAGCAACTGCGTATGCTGGGCAGCGGTACCGCACGGGTTCGCGTGCAAGCCCTGAACAACTGACGAGGCAGCCTTGAGCATTTTCGCGTTGAACGCCCTTTCGCCCTGGAGCCTGCTCGAACTGGTTGGCGGCCTGCTGCTGCTGATCGCCGGCGCTGAAGTGCTGGTGCGCGCCGCCGTGCGCCTGGCGGCCAGCCTCAAGGTGCGGCCGCTGATCATCGGCTTGAGCATCGTCGCCTTCGGCAGCAGCGCACCGCAGATGACCGTCAGCCTGCAGGCCACCCTGGCCGGCAATACCGACATTGCCGTAGGCAGCGTGATTGGCAGCAGTATCTTCAATATCCTCGTCACCCTGGGCCTGTCGGCGCTGATCATTCCCTTGCGCGTATCGCGGCAGCTGGTGCGCGTGGATATCCCGGTGATGATCTTCGCCGGCCTGCTAGTGTTTATCCTGGCTGCCAACGAAATGCTCACGCCATTGGATGGCGGCGTATTGCTGGTGGCGCTGCTGGCCTACCTGGGCGTGCTGCATTACCAGACGCGCCATTCGCGCCGCCCGCGAAGCCTGGACACCGTCACCCAGGCCCCCTGGCTGAGCAGTGTGTTGCTGATGCTCGGCGGGCTGCTGGTATTGGTATTGGCCGGGCATCTGCTGCTCGGCGCAGCGGTGGACGTGGCGGGCGACCTGGGCCTGTCGGAGCGGGTCATCGGCCTGACGCTGATTGGCGTGGGCACCTCACTGCCCTGCCTCGCCACGTCACTGATCGCCGCCTTGCGGGGCGAACGGGAAATTGCGGTGGGCAACGTGATCGGCAGCAACCTGTTCAACCTGCTCGGGGTGCTGGGCTTTACCGCGCTGGTGGCGCCGTCGCCGCTGTCGGTATCCCCCAATGCCCTGGATTTTGATTTGCCGGTCATGCTCGGCGCCATCATCCTGTGCTTGCCGGTGTTCTATACCGGTTATCGGGTAACGCGTATCGAAGGGCTGGTGCTGCTGGGGCTATATCTGGCGTACGGTCTGCATGTGATGGCCTTCACCACCGGCATGCCCCTGGCCAACAAGCTTGAAAAACTGATGCTGTATTACGTCCTGCCGGCGTTGGTGATTTTGCTGTTGCTTACCTCACTGCGCGCCTGGCATCGCCAACACAAGAGGGAATCGCAATGAACGATCAGAAAAGGCCAGGGGTTGAAGTGCGTCGCCAAGTCATGGGCGATGTGTTCGTCGACCGCGCCTTGGGCAATGCCACGGCGTTCACCCAGCCGCTGCAGGATTTCGTCAACGAGCATGCGTGGGGCAGCGTATGGAACCGCGAAGGCTTACCGCTCAAGACCCGCAGCCTGATCACCCTCGCCGCCCTGACCGCCCTCAAGTGCCCGCAGGAACTCAAGGGCCATGTGCGCGGTGCCTTGAACAATGGCTGTACGGTCGAAGAGATACGCGAAGCGCTGCTGCATTGCGCGGTGTATGCAGGGGTGCCGGCGGCGATTGACGCGTTTCGGGCCGCGCAGGAAGTGATCGACAGCTACCAGAAAGACGCCTAGATCCAGCCACCGGCCTGCAACACGAAGATCCCGATATTGGTGGTCACCGCCGCCATCAGCGTGGTGATCACGATAATCGCGGCCGCCAGCTCATGATTGCCTTGCGCCGCCCTGGCCATCACGAAGCTCGCGGCGGCGGTCGGCGCGCCGAAATACAGGAACAGAATGCCCAGCTCCGGCCCGCGAAACCCCAATAGCCAGGCGCCCAGGGTCGCGATTACCGGCAGCCAGACCATCTTCATCAAGCTTGCGCTCAGCGCCATGTTGCCGCTTTTGCGCAGTGCCGCCAGGGACAAGGTGCCGCCGATGCAGATCAACGCCAACGGAAGCGTGGTATCCGATAGGTACTGCAGGGATTTTTCCAACCAGCCGGGCAGGCCGATCTGGAAGTAAGCGAACGGCGCGGCGACGATCACGCTGATGATCAGCGGGTTGGCCACCACGCTCTTGAAGATGCTCCATGGGTCGGACTTGATCACCGGGCTGTACACCGCCAACACAATGGTCGACAGCGTGTTGTAGAACAGAATCACCAGCGCCGCGAGGATCGCGCCGAGGGAGATGCCGTAGTCGCCGTACATGCTGGCCGCCAGCGCCAGGCCGATCACGCCGTTGTTGCCGCGAAACGCGCCTTGGGTATAGATCCCACGGTCTTCACGCTTGCAACGAAAGATCGCCCAGCCCCAGGCCAGGGCGAAGCTCAGCAGCGTGGCGATTGAGAAGTAGATGAGCAATCCGGGCTTGAGCGCCGCGCGCAGGTCGGCATGCAGGATGCCCAGGAACAGCAGTGCCGGCATGGTGACGTTGAACACCAGCGACGAAGCGGTATGGATAAAGTTGTCGTTGATCCATTGGATGCGCTTGAGCAGCACACCGAGGAACAGCATGGCGAACACCGGCGCGGTGATGGTGAGGGTGGTGAGGAAAATTGCCAGCATGCCGGGGAGAACCTTGGTGGGCGTCGTTAGTTGGCTAATGATAAGCCATGCAGCCCGTGTCGTCTGGTCTACCGCAATCGGGGGCAAGCCCCCTCCCACCTCGACCGCGTTCACCCGATCGAATGTGGGAGGGGGCTTGCCCCCGATGCAGGCGCCTCGGTCTCAGGTAATAGGCGCCGGGTTGAACAGGATGATGTCGTTGTGCAGCTTATGATGCTCCGCCCACGTCTGTTTCCTGCCACTGGCCACATCCAAATAGAAGTAGAACAACTCCCAGCCCAACTCCTCGATGCTCGCGCGCCCGGTAGCAATGCGCCCGGCATCGATATCGATCAGGTCCGGCCAACGCTGGGCCAGCTCGGTACGGGTCGAGACCTTTACCACCGGCGCCATCGCCAACCCATAGGGCGTGCCGCGCCCGGTTGTGAACACATGCAGGTTCATCCCGGCCGCCAGTTGCAAGGTGCCGCACACGAAATCACTGGCCGGTGTAGCGCAGAAGATCAGCCCTTTGCCCTTGAAACGCTCACCCGGGCCGAGCACGCCATTGATCGCGCTGCTGCCGGATTTGACGATGGAGCCCAGGGACTTCTCGACGATATTCGATAGCCCACCCTTCTTGTTCCCCGGTGTGGTATTGGCACTGCGATCGGCTTCGCCCTTAGCCAGGTAACGATCGTACCAGTCCATTTCCCTGACCAATTCGCGGGCGACGTCCTCGTTTTGCGCGCGCGACGTCAGCAGGTAGATCGCATCACGCACCTCCGTCACTTCGGAAAACATTACCGTCGCCCCAGCCCGCAGCAGCAGGTCAGAGGCATACCCCAGCGCCGGGTTGGCGGTGATGCCGGAAAACGCATCACTGCCGCCGCACTGCATGCCCAGGATCAGCTCGGAGGCCGGCACGGTTTCCCGGCGCCGCTGGTCGAGTTTTTTCAAACGCACTTCGGCCAGTTCCATGATCTGTTCGATCATTTCGGTAAAACCGTGGCTGGAGTCCTGCAAGCGGTACAGCCATGGCTCGCTCAGGTCCACGGAGCTGTCGTTGTCGTGCATCACCTGCCCGGCCTGCAATTTCTCGCAGCCCAGGCTGATCACCAAGGCTTCGCCGCCCAGGTTCGGGTTACGTGCCAGGTTGCGCACGGTACGGATCGGGATATAGGCATCCGTCGCCGTGATCGCCACGCCGCAGCCGTAGCTGTGGGTCAGTGCCACCACGTCATCGACATGGGGATACTTGGGCAGCAGCTCGTCCTTGATGCGCTTGACCGCATGGTCCAGCACACCGGTAACGCACTGCACGGTAGTGGTAATGCCGAGGATATTGCGCGTACCCACCGTGCCATCGGCATTGCGATAGCCCTCGAAGGTAAACCCCTCCAGCGGTGCCTGGGTTTCAGGCACCTCGGTGGACAGCGGCAAGCTGTCCAGGGGCGGCGCGGTGGGCATGCGCAGTTGATCTTCCTGCACCCAACTGCCACGGGGGATTGGCGCCAAGGCATAACCGATGGTCTGGCCGTAGCGAATGATCCGACCGCCCTCGGGGATATCTTCCAGGGTCACCTTGTGGCTCTGGGGAATAAAATCCACGGTGACCAGGCCGTCGGGAAATTCAGTGCCCGCCGGCACGCCCTGGTCGTTTACCACGATCACTACGTTGTCGCGCTCGTGCAAACGGATCGAGCGCGGCGAGTCGGCATGTTCAATCAACTGCATCACACGAACCTCAGGAATGCGCTTGGGAAAGGTTGGTCAACTCCGGGCCTTTGGTGGGCGGCTCCTTGAGCACCACGCGCTTGATCGGGCCGACAATCACCAGATAGCTGAACACCGCCACCAGGGCGTTGGCGCCGACGAACACCAGCGCCCATTTGAACGAGCCAGTGGTGCTGATGATGTAGCCGATCACGATAGGCGTGGTAATGGAGGCCAGGTTACCGAAGGTGTTGAACAAGCCGCCACTGAGGCCGGCGATCTGTTTCGGCGAGGTGTCGGACACCACCGCCCAACCCAGTGCGCCAACGCCTTTACCGAAGAAGGCCAGCGCCATGAAGCCCACCACCATCCATTCGATATCCACGTAGTTGCACGCCACGATGCTGCTGGAAATCAGCAGGCCGCCAATGATCGGCGCCTTGCGGGCAAAGGTCAGGGAGTGGCCCTTGCGCAGCAGGTAATCGGAAATCACCCCGCCAAGCACCCCGCCGATAAAGCCGCAGATCGCCGGCAACGAGGCAATGAAACCGGCCTTGAGAATGGTCATGCCACGGTCCTGCACCAGGTACACCGGGAACCAGGTAAGGAAGAAGTAGGTGATGCCGTTGATGCAGTACTGGCCCAGGTACACGCCGAGCATCATGCGATTGGTCAGCAGTTGACGGATGTAATCCCACTTCGGCCCGTCGGTTTTCTTGCCCTTGCCTTTGTCCTGGTCCATGTCGACCATCGCACCATTGGCCGCGATGTGATTGAACTCGGCCTCGTTGATCATCGGGTGCTGGCGAGGGCTGTGGATAACTTTCAGCCAGATCAGCGAGAACACGATGCCAATCACGCCCATCACGATAAACACATGCTGCCAGCCAAAGCGGTAGACGATCCAGCCCATCAATGGCGCGAACAACACCGTGGCGAAGTACTGCGCCGAATTGAAGATCGCCGATGCAGTGCCGCGTTCAGCCGTGGGGAACCAGGCCGCCACAATCCGTGCGTTACCTGGGAAGGATGGCGCTTCGGCCAGGCCCACCATAAAGCGCAGCATGAACAGCGCGACCACAGCGGTGGAGATACCGAACTCACCGACATAGCCTTGCAGCACGGTAAACAAGGACCAGGTGAAGATGCTCAGGGCATAGACTTTTTTCGAACCGAAGCGGTCGAGCAGCCAGCCGCCGGGGATTTGCCCGGCAACGTAGGCCCATCCGAAAGCGGAAAAGATATAACCGAGGGTGACCGCGTCGATGCCGAGGTCTTTTTGCAGGCTGGAACCGGCGATGGCGATAGTGGCCCGGTCGGCGTAGTTGATCGTGGTCACCAGGAACAGCATGAGCAGGATCAAATAGCGGACATGGGTCGGCTTGGTCGCTTGCATGTAGAAGTACTCCCACTAATTATTTTTTTTGCGGGTAATAGTTATGTATTGCTGGGTACCGCCATCTGTAGGAGCGAGCTTGCTCGCGAAAACTCGCAGGCGCCGCGTACATCCTGAATGCGCGCGTAATCGTTGACGTTCTTCGCGAGCAAGCTCGCTCCTACAGTGAAACGGGTATTACGAACCGATGTAGCTGGTTTTCACCACGGTGTAGAACTCTTGCGCATAGCGACCTTGCTCACGCGAACCGTAGGATGAGCCCTTACGGCCGCCGAACGGAACGTGATAATCCACGCCCGCAGTCGGCAGGTTGACCATCACCATCCCGGCCTGGGAGTGGCGCTTGAAGTGGTTGGCGTATTTCAGCGAGGTGGTAGCGATCCCCGCCGACAAGCCGAACTCGGTGTCGTTGGCCATGGCCAGCGCCGCTTCGTAGTCCGCCACGCGTACCACGTTGGCCACCGGGCCGAAGATCTCCTCACGGCTGATACGCATGGCGGCTTCGCTGTCGGCAAACAGTGTCGGCGCCAGGTAATAGCCTTCGGTGTCGCAGGTCACCAGGCCACCGCCACTGACCAGCCGCGCACCTTCGCTTTGGCCGATGTCGATGTATTTCAGGTCCTGGTCCAACTGGGCCTGGGAAACCACCGGGCCGATGTCGGTGCCGCTTTGCAGCGCGTGGCCGACCTTGATCGACTGCATGCGCTCGGCCATGGCCGCCACAAACTGATCGTGAATACCCGCAGTGACAATCAAGCGGCTCGACGCGGTGCAACGCTGGCCGGTGGAGTAAAACGCGCTCTGTACCGACAACTCGACGGCCTGCTTGAGGTCGGCGTCATCGAGAATGATCTGTGGGTTCTTGCCGCCCATTTCCAACTGCACCTTGGCCTGGCGCGATACACAGCTGACGGCGATCTGACGGCCCACGCCGACGGAGCCGGTGAAACTGATGCCATCGACTTTCGGGCTGTTGACCAACACATCACCGACCACACGGCCGCTGCCCATCAACAGGTTGAACACACCGGCCGGGAAACCGGCACGGGAGATGATTTCCGCCAAGGCCCAGGCACAACCCGGCACGAGTTCGGCGGGCTTGATCACCACGCAGTTGCCGTAGGCCAGGGCCGGGGCGATCTTCCACGCAGGGATGGCAATCGGGAAATTCCACGGGGTGATCAGGCCGACCACACCAAGGGCTTCGCGAGTGACTTCAACGTTGACGCCCGGGCGCACCGACGGCACGTAATCACCCGACAGGCGCAGGCATTCGCCGGCGAAGAATTTGAAGATATTACCGGCGCGGGTCACTTCGCCGATGGCTTCCGGCAGGGTCTTGCCCTCTTCACGGGCCAGCAGGGTGCCGAGCTCTTCACGACGGGCGAGGATTTCGCTGCCGACTTTGTCCAGGGCATCGTGACGCGCCTGGATACCGGAAGTGGACCAGGCCGGGAACGCCGCGCGGGCGGCGTCGATAGCCGCGTTGACTTGGGCCACATCCGCCTTGGCATAGTCGCCAATGACATCGGACACATCCGACGGGTTGATATTGGCGCAGTAATCGGCACCGCTTACCCATTCGCCGTTGATGTAGTTCTCAAAACGCTGTGCTTGGGACACGAATCTTCTCCTGACGCAAAAGGCCGCTGATTGCTCAGCGGCCTTGTGGATAATTTACTGCGGGCCTTGCTTGTCGATCAGCGCGGCGAGGGCTTCGTACTCTTCCGGCAGCAGGTCGGTGAGCGGCGTGCGCACCGGGCCGGCGTCATAACCGACGATTTTCGCACCGGCCTTGACGATGCTCACCGCGTAACCGGCTTTACGGTTGCGGATGTCCAGGTACGGCAGGAAGAAGTCATCGATGATCTTGCCGACGGTGGCGTGATCTTCGCGGGCAATGGCGTGATAGAAGTCCATCGCAGTTTTCGGGATGAAGTTGAACACTGCCGAGGAGTACACCGGCACCCCCAGGGCCTTATAGGCCGCAGCGTAAACCTCGGCAGTCGGCAAGCCGCCCAGGTAGCTGAAACGGTCGCCGAGGCGGCGGCGGATCGACACCATCAACTCGATGTCACCCAAGCCATCCTTGTAGCCGATCAGGTTCGGGCAGCGCTCGGCCAGGCGCTCCAGCAGTGGCGCAGTCAGGCGGCAGACATTGCGGTTGTAGACCACTACGCCGATCTTGACCGACTTGCACACCGCTTCAACGTGGGCAGCCACCCCGTCCTGGCTGGCTTCGGTGAGGTAGTGCGGCAGCAGCAGCAAGCCTTTGGCGCCGAGGCGTTCGGCCTCTTGGGCGTACTCGATGGCCTGACGGGTCGCGCCGCCCACACCGGCCAGGATCGGCACGCTGGTGGCGCAGGTATCAACGGCGGTTTTTACCACTTGGGAATATTCGCTGGCGGCGAGGGAGAAAAACTCACCGGTGCCACCCGCTGCGAACAAGGCGGTGGCGCCATACGGGGCCAACCATTCCAGGCGCTTGATATAGCCCGCCTGGTGGAAATCACCCTGGGCAGTGAAATCAGTCACCGGAAAAGACAGCAGACCGTGGGAGAGGATGGACTTCAGTTCTTGTGGATTCATTATTCGAACACCCTGGGCGAAGACTTTCTAACGAAAGGTTGTTGTTGGTTTTGGTGATGTCGTACGTCATCGTACAACTATAAAAAGATTCGTCAACTCCAATTCATCGCTGTTCATCGCAAAGCCGACACGTTTAACGATGCTTCTTGACGTAGGAAATTTCTCCTTTATGCTCATAATTACTGTATGTACATACAGCAATCAAGGAAGATTCCTACGACATAGCAAGGAGCTAACATGTCAGGTCTAGAACTCGCTGCACCGCAAAAGCAAGCGCCTACCCTACGTTTCGAAGGGGGTGAGCACACCGCCATCGGTGATGAAACCCTTTTGCGTTTCGCCAAGGACGCGCCAGCAATTCCCGCCCACCAAGTCGAGCTGCACCTGCCCAACGGACTCGCGCTGACCTACGGCCAAGTCATTGCCCTGGGCGGCGATTTCTATGGCATTCCTGGCCAGGCCATCAGCGATGGCGCCTCCCCAGCCGAGCGTGCGCAACGTTTCACTGCCGCCTTTAACTCTCTGGCAGTGCTGCCGGCCTCCCGGGAAGAGGCCCACAAGATCCTGGCGGTGATGCAAAAGGAGATCGCCGCAGTCAAGCAGGCGATCAAGGACGGCAAGCAGCCCCACGAAGCCTATGACGCCTTGGGTGATACGTTGTCCGAGGAGTGGAACCGCATCACCGGCGGTGGCAGTGCTGTTTCAGCCCTCATCCCCCTGGGGCGCTACCTGAAGCTGGCGGCGGACAACGCCGACCACTTCGGCGAGTGGGCCCTGTCGGCGTACCTGGCCGGCCACACAGCGGCACTGCAACAGGCCGTAGCGGCCCATCAAACCGGCACCGATCAGGCCCTTGAGCTGGCTTATGCGATGAACAGCTTTGCTGATCATTTCTTGACTGACCTGTTTTCCGCCGGCCACCTGCGCGTACCGCGCAAGCAACTGGCAGCGGTAGTGACGCCGGGTGAACTGGGTTCGCTGATCAGCCGTTTCATGCACGATGAAGACAGCAAGTTCGGGCTCAAGGTGCGCAATGCCATGGGCGATCAATGGCACGCCTATGGGGATAAACGCTACTTCGATGACATCGACGCGGACAACCGCATGCAGGTCAAACGCGCAGTACAGGCTTCGGCTGATGAGATCTTCGAGACCTTCATCAGCGGTATCGCGCCCTCCCCGGCCAGCTTCAAGGCACCGTTGTATGTGCCCGACTTGAACGCGGCGCAAAACCCGGCGAATAACTTCTCGCCACTGTTCAAGATGGAGGGAGACAAGGTGCTGCGGCGCAAGGACGTCAATGACCTGAACGACAAGCACTGGACCAATGATTGGTGGGGGTGGAGTACGTATTTGTTGCTTAAGGACTACAAGCCCAATCAACCGGCCAGCTAAGTAGCCGCAATACTCCAGGCAATGGAGATCAACTGTGGGAGGGGGCTTGCCCCCGATAGCGGTGGGTCAACCGACATCAATGTTTGCTGGGCCGACGTCTTCGCGGGCAAGTCGAATCGTCGCACCGCCCCTCCCACATTTGTATCGCGGCGAATCAGCCTTCAACCGCGCTGCGCCTCGGCCTCTTCATGGGCATGGCGCAGCCGCTCACGGCTATTGGTCAAATGCAGACGCATAGCCGCACGTGCCGCATCCGAATCCTGGCGCGCAATCGCCTCATAAATCTCTTCGTGTTCGCGACTCAGGCGGCTCATGTAGTGCTGTTGGTCATCATGGGCCAGGCGCGCCGAATTCAGGCGTGTGCGTGGAATGATGCTGGTGCCCAGGTGGGTCATGATGTCGGTGAAGTAACGGTTGCCGGTAGACAACGCAATTTCCAGGTGGAAGGCAAAGTCCGAAGCTACCGCATCGCCGGCATGGGCCGCACTTTCGTTCAGGGCATCGAGGGCCGCACGCATTGCCGCCAGCTGTGCATCGCTGCGACGCAAGGCTGCAAGGCCCGCGGACTCTACTTCAAGGCTGATACGCAGCTCCAGGATCGCCAGCACATCACGCAACGTCACCACGGTGGCCGGGTCAATGCGGAAACCGCTGGGGCTTGGCGTGTCCAGCACAAAGGTGCCGATACCGTGGCGGGTCTCGACCTGCCCCGCCGCTTGCAGGCGCGAGATGGCTTCGCGCACCACAGTGCGGCTGACGCCATGGGCGTCCATGATTGCCGACTCGGTGGGCAGCTTGTCGCCGCGCTTGAGCTGGCCGTCGCGGATCTGCTCGGACAACACCGTGACCAATTCCTGGGCAAGGCTGCGGCGCTTGCGGGGAAGACGTGGAGCGGCGCTGGCGTTTTCCATGATGAACCATCTTTCTCGGCGAACTAAAGACCGCATCATAGCCCATGGTGGTTGTACGATCACCGTTCCGGCGCGACTTTCATCCATATCCTTCGCGCAAAAAAAATGCCCCGACAGCAGTCGAGGCATTTTTCACATGGGCCTGGAGGCGTAATCCGCCTACTTCACCACTTTCAAGCTCGGCCGACCGCTAGGGCGCGGCGGCTCGGTATCCGGTGGCGGCACATCATCACTGCCTTCACCTTCGATCGTTTCGCCATCCTCGAAAGGCGACTCCAGATCGAACACCATGCCTTGGCCATTTTCCCGGGCATAAATCCCGAGGATGGCACCGATTGGCACGAACAGCGTATGGGGTACACCGCCGAAACGTCCTTCGAAGCTCACCGCTTCGTTGTCCATGTGCAGGTGGCGCACGGCACTGGGCGATACGTTCAGCACGATTTGTCCGTCGCTGGCAAAACCCTGCGGTACCTGAACCGCAGGAAATTCGGAATTGACCAGCATGTGCGGGGTGCAATCGTTGTCCACAATCCACTCATAGAGCGCGCGGACCAGGTAAGGTCGACTGGAGTTCATCAACGGCTCCTTAAGCCTTA
Organism: Pseudomonas sp. Root569; assembly: GCF_001427465.1. Classification (NCBI taxonomy): domain Bacteria; kingdom Pseudomonadati; phylum Pseudomonadota; class Gammaproteobacteria; order Pseudomonadales; family Pseudomonadaceae; genus Pseudomonas; species Pseudomonas sp. Root569. The sequence goes on from NZ_LMGQ01000001.1 coordinate 400,535, forward strand.
GCGCATATCGCGTTCGACACCAGACAGACTCGCCTGGAAAGCCTCACGCGCAAACTGGCGCTCCATGTAATCAAGCAACGGCTTGGCCGGCCGTGGCAGTTCAATGCCCAGGATCGGCAAACGCCAGAGTATGGGTAATAGGCAGCAATCCACCAAGCTTTGTTCCTCACTGAGGAAAAAAGGTTTATCGGCGAACAACGGCGAAACGCCGGTCAGGCTCTCGCGCAATTCCTTGCGCGCCTGCACCCGAGCGGCTTCTTTTGAACGCGAATCCAGAATCACATCCACCAGCCCGCACCAGTCGCGCTGGATCCGATGGATCAGCAGGCGGCTATTGGCACGCGCCACCGGGTATACCGGCAGCAAAGGCGGATGAGGGTAACGCTCATCCAAGTATTCCATCACCACGGTTGACTCCCACAACGCCAGGTCACGATCGACCAGGGTGGGCAAGCTGCCGTAAGGGTTCACTTCGATCAGTTTCGGCGGATGACGGCCCGCCTCCACACTGATGATCTCGGCGCTGACACCCTTCTCTGCGAGCACGATGCGTACTCGGTGGGAATAGTGGTCGGCGGGGTCGGAGTAACAGGCCAACCGATTGGTCACGCCCATGGCGGTCCTCCTCGCTTGTTGAAATTATCGAAAGCTCAAAAACGAGCGCGCCCAGAGAGCATCCCTGTAACGTCCGGTTCAACCGGTCGCTACGTGTTCAGAGATGCCGCTGGGCGCGCAAGATTAACAGCAATTGCTTACGGTTGGATCAATGCACATCCTTCCAGTATTCGCGCTTGAGCAGATAAGCGAATACGAAGAAGAAAGCCAGGTACAGCAAGACGTACGTACCGATGCGCTGGTGCTGCAGTTTGACCGGGTTGGCCGAGTAAGCCAGGAAGGTCACCAGGTTCTTGACCTTCTCGTCGAACTGCTCTTCATTCAGCGTACCGGTCTTGGGCACGATGGTCAGTTGATCGCACGCTTCATGGGTCAGAGGCGTACCGGTCAACGGATCATATTGCTTCTTGCCGTCTTCAACGACCTGAACCTGCTTGCATCCTACCACTTGACGACCCTGCAGGCCGACCAGAACGTTCGGCATGCCGACGTTCGGGAAGACTTTGTTGTTCACGCCATACGGGCGCGCAGGGTCTTCGTAGAAGGATTTCAGGTAGCCGTAGAGCCAGTCGGTGCCGCGCACGCGGGCCACCAGGGTCAGGTCGGGCGGTGCGGCGCCGAACCAGGCCTTGGCATCGGCCGGTTGCATGCCGGTGTTCATGTGGTCGCCGATCTTCGCGCCAGTGAACACCGCGTGGCTGAGCATCACTTCATGGGGGATGCCCAAGTCATCGGCGACACGCTCGTAACGTTGGAACTTGGCGCTGTGGCAACCCATGCAGTAGTTGGTGAATGTACGCAGCCCATCCTGCATGGCGGCTTTGTCAGACACATCGATATCGACTTTTTCCAGCTGCGCGCCATGTTCAGCGGCGAAGGACAGTAGCGGCAAGGCCGCAAGCACGAATGCAACGAATAACTTTTTCATCAGCCAGTCACCCTTTCCGGAACCGGTTTGGTCTTCTCGAGCCGGGTATAGAACGGCATCAGAATGAAGTAGGCGAAGTACAGGAAGGTGCAGACCTGCGACAGCAACGTACGCTCAGGGGTTGGCGCCAATACGCCGAGTACGCCCAGGATCACGAACGAAATGCAGAACACCCACAACCAGATCTTGCTCAGCCAGCCTTTGTAGCGCATCGACTTGACCGGACTGCGGTCCAGCCATGGCAGCACGAACAGCACCGCGATGGCTGCGCCCATGGCGATCACGCCCATCAGCTTGTCAGGGATGGCGCGCAGGATCGCGTAGAACGGCGTGAAGTACCATACCGGCGCAATGTGCTCGGGAGTCTTGAAGGCGTTGGCCTGCTCGAAGTTAGGCTTCTCGAGGAAATAACCGCCCATCTCCGGGAAAAAGAACACGATCGAGCAGAACACGAACAGGAACACCACCACGCCGACAATGTCTTTGACGGTGTAGTACGGGTGGAATGGAATACCATCCAGCGGAATGCCGTTCTCGTCCTTATGCTTCTTGATGTCCACGCCATCGGGGTTGTTGGAGCCCACTTCGTGCAGCGCCAGGATGTGCAGCACAACCAGGCCGAGGATCACGATCGGCAAGGCCACCACGTGCAGGGCGAAGAAGCGGTTCAGGGTAATGCCCGAGATCAGGTAGTCACCGCGGATCCACTGGGTCAGGTCGTTGCCGATCACCGGGATCGCACCGAACAGCGAAATGATCACCTGGGCGCCCCAGTACGACATCTGGCCCCACGGCAGCAGGTAACCCATGAAGGCTTCGGCCATCAGCGCCAGGTAGATCAGCATGCCGAACACCCACACCAGCTCGCGAGGCTTCTGGTACGACCCGTAGAGCAGGCCACGGAACATGTGCAGGTAGACGACGATAAAGAACGCTGACGCGCCGGTGGAGTGCAGCAGGCGCAGGATCGAGCCGTACTCGACGTCACGCATGATGTATTCAACGGAAGCGAACGCCTCCTCCGCCGACGGGGTGTAGCTCATCGTCAGCCACACGCCGGTGACGATCTGGTTGACCAGCACTAACAGGGCGAGGGAGCCGAAGAAGTAGAAGAAGTTGAAGTTCTTTGGCGCGTAATACTTGCTGAGATGGTCTTCCCACATTTTAGTGGCGGGGAAGCGCGCATCCACCCAATCCATGAACTTGCTCATCACGCGTTCTCCTTGTCGAGGCCAATGACTATGAGGTCGTCAGTTTCGTAGGTATGCGGAGGCACGGGCAGGTTCAAGGGCGCGGGCTGGGACTTGTAGACTCGGCCGGCGAGGTCGTAGTGGGAACCGTGGCACGGGCAGAAATAACCGCCGACCCAGTCCTTGCCCAGATCGACAGGGGCCACTTCCGGGCGGAAGGTAGGCGAGCAACCCAGGTGGGTACACAGACCGACCAGCAGCAGAATCTCTGGCTTGATCGAACGCACTTCGTTCTTGGCGTAGGCGGGCTGGTCGGAATTCTCGGATTGCGGGTCGGACAACTGGCCCTCGATCTTCTTCAGATTCCCCAGGATTTCCTCGGTACGACGAACGATGAATACCGGTTGGCCGCGCCACTCAGCAATCATCTGCTGGCCTGGCTCGATCTTGCTGACATTCACCTTCACCGGTGCACCTGCGGCTTTCGCCTTGGCACTGGGAAACCATGACCCCACGAACGGGACCGCAGCCCCCACCGCTCCTGCAGCACCCACCACGGATGTGGCTGCTACCAAGAAGCGACGCCGGCCTGCATTCACGCCGTCATTGCTCATTCAGTCCTCTCCCATCAGCTTTTTTGGCCTGTTAAATCAGGCGTCTACTAAGTGTTGAAACTTTACTTATAAAAATTTTGACGGATGGTAATGAAAAGCCCCACGTATGACAAGGGAATTGCCCGGGCCTCCGCCCCCAGGCCTTGTAGTATAGGGGGTCTACGGATGTGGCAAGTTGTCACGCACAAATTTATGTATAAATCGCAGGCAATAAAAAACGCCCAGCTCCGTGAGGAGGCTGGGCGTTTTTGTGGAACGTAAAGCGAATTAACGCTTCGAGTACTGCGGACGCTTACGCGCTTTACGCAGACCGACTTTCTTACGTTCAACTTCACGAGCATCGCGAGTCACGAAGCCAGCTTTGCGCAGAGCGCCACGCAGGGTTTCGTCGTACTGCATCAGAGCGCGAGTGATACCGTGGCGGATTGCGCCAGCTTGACCACTTACACCGCCACCGATAACGGTGACGTAGATGTCGAACTTTTCAACGGTCTCGGTCAATTCCAGCGGCTGACGAACTACCATGCGGGCAGTTTCGCGACCGAAGAAGTTGTCCAGGGAGCGGTTGTTGATCGAGATGTTACCAGTGCCCGGACGCAGGAAAACGCGTGCGGTTGCGGTTTTGCGACGGCCAGTGCCGTAATTTTGAGTCGCCGACATAATGAACTATTCCGTTAAAACTTCAGTTCTTGGGGCTGCTGAGCAGCATGAGGGTGTACAGCGCCCGCATAGACTTTCAGCTTGCGAAACATATCGCGACCCAGTGGGCCCTTCGGCAGCATGCCTTTGACCGCGATTTCGATCGGGGCTTCAGGCTTCTTGGAGATCAGGCCTTCAAAGTTGGAAGACTTGATACCGCCTGGGAAACCGGAGTGACGGTAGTACATTTTGTCTTGCGCTTTGTTGCCGGTAACACGTACCTGCTCAGCGTTGATGATCACGATGTAGTCACCGGTGTCAACGTGAGGGGTGTACTCAGGCTTGTGCTTGCCACGCAGACGGCTGGCGACTTCAGTGGCCAGACGACCCAGGGTCTGACCAGCGGCGTCGACGACAAACCAGTCGCGCTGAACTGTTTCCGGTTTTGCAGTAAAAGTTGTCATTCTTTAATAGCCTCAGGGGCCGCCCTGTAAATTAGACGGCGGATCTTACTGAATAGTGCTTACTTTGACAAGTCAAAGGCAGCCGGATACAGACGCTATCGGGGGCTCGGGTCGGCGCGTCCGTTCAACGGCAAGATTCTTCGGCAGACGGCGCATCACTTCCACTGCAGAAAGAGGTGGGCAATTATGCAGATTGCGAAAAAAAATTCAACCTGCTTTTATGATTGTTTTCCCCGAAGGAGTACCCGATGGATTACCGACAGCTGGGCCGCACCGATCTGAACGTCAGCGCGATTGCCTTGGGCACCATGACCTGGGGCGAGCAGAACAGCGAGGCAGAGGCCTTCGCGCAGATCGAACGGGCCAAGGCCGCAGGGATCAACTTCCTCGATACCGCGGAAATGTACCCGGTACCGCCCAAGGCCGATACCTACGCCACCACCGAGCGCTACATCGGCAATTACTTCAAAAGCCGTGGCGACCGCGCCGACTGGGTTCTCGCCAGCAAGATCGCAGGTCCCGGCAACACCATCGACTACATTCGCGATGGCTACCTGCGCCACAACCGCAAGCACATTGCCCAGGCCCTGGACGCCAGCCTCAAGCGCCTGCAGACCGACTGGATCGACCTCTACCAACTGCATTGGCCGGAGCGCAGCACCAACTTCTTCGGCCAGTTGAGCTACAAGCACAAGGACGAAGACGACCTCACTCCCCTGGAGGAAACCCTCGAAGCCCTGGATGAGCAGGTCAAGGCCGGCAAGATCCGCCACATCGGCCTGTCCAACGAAACCCCGTGGGGCACCATGAAGTTCCTCGCCCTGGCCGAAGCCCGCGGCTGGCCACGGGCGGTGTCGATCCAGAACCCCTATAACCTGCTCAACCGCAGCTTCGAGGTGGGCCTGGCGGAAATCGCCATTCGCGAACAGTGCGGCTTGCTGGCGTATTCCCCACTGGCGTTCGGCATGCTCAGCGGCAAATACGAAAATGGCGCACGGCCGGCTAAGGCACGCCTGACTGAGTACAGCCGGTTCAGCCGTTACTTCAACCCGCAGTCGGAGGCGGCGTGCAGCCGCTATGTGGCATTGGCGCGCGAACATGGCCTGGACCCGGCGCAGATGGCACTGGCGTTTGTGACGCAGCAGCCGTTTGTGACCAGCAATATTATTGGGGCCACGACGCTGGAGCAGTTGGATAGCAATATTGCCAGTGCTGATCTGAGACTGTCGAAAGAAGTATTGGAGGGGATTGAGGCGATTCAGAAGGATCATCCGAATCCGGCGCCTTGATTGACCTTTAGGCCGCTATCGGGAGCAAGCCCCCTCCCACATTTGGACTTATAAACCCAGTCAAATGTGGGAAGGGCGGTGCGACGATTCGACTTGCTCCCGATGAGGCCATCAGCAACACCGCAAGATCAAAGCGCCCGCGCAATAATCTCCTTCATGATCTCATTGGTTCCCGCATAAATGCGCTGCACCCGCGCGTCCGCCCAGGCCCGGGCAATCGGGTATTCCCACATGAAGCCGTAGCCGCCGTGCAGCTGCACGCACTCATCGAGCACCTTGCATTGCAGGTCCGTGGCCCAATACTTGGCCATCGCCGCGGTAGGTACATCCAGCTTGCCTTCCAGGTGCAGCGCCATGCACTTGTCGACAAACACGCGGCCGATCTGAATCTCGGTGGCCATCTCCGCCAGTTTGAAGCGGGTGTTCTGGAAGTCGGCAATCGCCTTGCCGAACGCTTTGCGCTCGCGGGTGTAGTCCAGGGTCCACTGCAATGCCGCTTCGGCTGAAGACAGTGCACCTATCGCCACGGTCAAACGCTCCTGGGGCAGCTCCTGCATCAGGTACGCAAAGCCCATGCCGGCCTGGCCCAGCAGGTTTTCCTTGGGCACCCGCACGTCCTGAAAAAACAGCTCCGAGGTGTCCTGGGCCTTCATGCCGACTTTCTCCAGGCGCTTGCCCTTGTCGAAGCCGGGCGTGCCGGCTTCCACCAAGAACAGGCTGGTGCCCTTGGCGCCGGCCTTGGGGTCGGTCTTGGCCACCACGACCACCAGGTCGGCCAGGTAGCCGTTGGTGATAAAGGTCTTGGAGCCATTGATCACATACTCATCACCGTCCAGCACTGCCGTGGTCTTGACCCCTTGCAGGTCGGAACCGGCGCCCGGCTCGGTCATGGCAATAGCCGTGACCATCTCCCCGGAAATCAGTTTGGGCAGGTACTTGTGCTTCAGCGCTTCATTGCCGTAGTGCAGGATGTAGGGCGCAACGATATCCGAATGCAGGGAAAAGCCGATGCCGGTCAAACCAAGACGGCTGATCTCTTCGATCACCACCGCGCTGTAGAGAAAGTCCGCGCCCAGGCCACCATATTCCTCCGGCAGGTGGGAGCACAGCATGCCCGCCTCCCCGGCCTTGCTCCACAGGCTACGGTCGATGTAGCCCTGCTTTTCCCATTGCCCGTGGAAAGGCGCGGCGTGTTTGTCGAGGAAGGTGCGCACGCTCTCGCGAAAGAGTTCGTGCTCCTGGCTGAACAAGGTTCTGGGGATCATGGGTCACCTGCGTGGATTGTCGGACAAGGGCGAGCCCACAGAGCCTATGCCGTGATGGCGTCACGGGACACTGGACACATGCGACAAAAAATAAGACGATCCAGCCGTCTGGTGACCACTTTCCCCTATAAGAATAAATGAAATTATGTCTAACCAAATCTCCACGCCCTTGCGGCGCGTCAGCATTTTGGCCATTGATCGGGTATTCGCTTCAACCCTGATGCAAGCCAAGGATTTCTTCCATCTCGCCAGCCTGCGTTACGGCAAACAGCAGGGCCTGGGCCTGACCCCAGGGTTCGATACGCGCCTGGTCAGCCCCGACGGGCAATCAGTGCGCAGCTTCAGTGATGTGATCATGCCAGTGGACGGCGGCCTGGAAGATGCCGACATCATCGTGCTGCCGGCCTTCTGGGACGACTTCGACGGCCTGTGCGCCCGCTACCCGCAAGTATTGCCGTGGCTGCGCGAACAACATGCCCGCGGCGCCGTGCTCTGCGGCGAAGCCACCGGGGTGTTCTGGCTGGCAGAAGCCGGGCTGCTCGATGGCAAGGAGGCGACCACCTACTGGCGGTTCTTCACTGCCTTCAGCGAGCGCTTCCCCAAGGTGCAGCTCAACCAGGACAAGCACCTCACCGATGCCGACAACCTGTATTGCGCCGGCGGCACCACTTCGGCCTGCGACCTCTACATCTATCTGATCGAACGCTTCTGCGGCGCCAGCATTGCCCAGGCCGTGGCCCGCGACATCCTCTATGAGGTGCAGCGCAGCTATTCACCGGGACGTATCGGCTTTGGGGGGCAGAAGCTGCACCAGGACGTGATCATCCTGCAGATCCAGCACTGGCTCGAAGAACACTTTGCCGACAAGTTCCGCTTCGAAGACGTCGCTCGGGAACACGGCATGAGCATTCGCAACTTCATGCGGCGCTTCCAGACCGCTACCGGAGACAAGCCGTTGCATTACCTGCAACGGCTGCGTATCGAGACGGCAAAAGGCCTGCTCTCGGGCAGCCGCAAGAGCATCAAGACCATCAGTTATGAGGTGGGTTACGACGATGCGAGTTTCTTTGCGCGCTTGTTCAGGCAGCACACGGAGTTGTCGCCGAACCAATACCGGCAACAATTCCAACAGGCCGCGTAGATACGGCCCCTTACGAGGCAAAGCGACCCTGCCATACCGCAATGGTGCAGGGTCAAACTGAAAACCCTCTGCCGCCTTAAGCAATGCTTGCCTGCGAGACCTCCAACTCCTACAGCTAGACAGGACAAAGACGAACCTACTGCGCGCTGGGCGTCTGGCATTTTAAGCGAGGAAAAAGTCGTCTATTTCTGCCGGACTGCGTTGCAGATCCTAAAGGGCTTTTTCTAAATCCATTTGGCTCAAACTAGGACGGAAACTCAATCATGTTATCCATAGGCAGCAGCTCTTTCAGCCCGGCTATGCAGGCGAGCGAGACAGGCGCATGTGAATCAAAGGAAAATCAGGCTGAAGAGGTAAACAGAAAGCGGAAACAGGAGGAAGATGAAACGGAGGATAAGTCGCCGGTGATTTTTAAAGGGACGGACGGCGCGACCTACAAGATGGAGGGCGGCCAAAAGTCCCTCATAGAAGCGGCGCCGGACGCTGAAGACCACATCACTTTTTAACCAGCACCCGAAATATAAAGGTCCGCAATCGCTGCGGGCCTTTATAGGGATCACATCAGCTTACGGCTTGTGTCCGCGCGACAGGAATTCGTGGGACTGCATTTCAAGCAGGCGGCTCAAGGTGCGCTGAAACTCGAAGTTCAAGCGACCACCGGTATACAGGTCCTTGAGCTCGACTTCCGCCGAGATGATCAACTTGACGTTACGGTCGTAGAACTCGTCGACCATGTTGATAAAACGGCGGGCGATGTCGTCCGTGGTGACGCCCATCTGCTCGACGCCGCTCAAGATCACCGCGTGGAAGATCTTGCCCAGCTCGATGTAGTCGTTCTGGCTACGCGGGCCGTCGCACAGCTGGCGGAACTCGAACCAGGCCACGTCATCGCAGGTACGCAGCGCGATGATTTCGCGGTTCTCGATCATCAGCTTGTCGTTTTCCACCGCCTGGGTGCATTCAGGGGTCAGGGCGCGAAAGCTCTTTTTCAGGCTTTCGTGGGCCGCTTCGTTCAGCGGGAAGTGGAATAGCTCGGCTTGCTCCAGGTGACGCAGACGATAGTCGACGCCGCTGTCGACATTGACGATATCGGTGTTCTGCTTGATCAGCGCGATGGCCGGCAGGAAGCGTGCACGCTGCAAGCCATCCTTATACAAACCGTCGGGCACGATGTTCGAGGTGGCGACCAGGGTCACGCCGTTCTTGAACAGCTCTTCCATCAGGGTGCCAAGGATCATGGCGTCGGTGATGTCGGAGACGAAGAATTCATCGAAGCAGATCACCCGCGCTTCCTGGGAGAAGCGCTTGGCGATGATGGTCAGCGGGTTTTTCTCGCCCGGCAGGGTCTTCATCTCTTCGTGCACGCGCTTCATGAAGCGGTGGAAGTGGGTCCGGACCTTTTCCTTGAATGGCAGTGCTTCGAAGAAGGTGTCCACCAGGTAAGTCTTGCCCCGGCCGACGCCACCCCAGAAGTACAGGCCCTTGACCGGCGTGTGGTCTTTCTTGCCAAACAGCTTGCTGAACATCCCCGGCTTGCTTTGCGAGGCCGCGACGAGGTCGTCGTACAGGCGCTGCAAATGACGCACGGCATTTTCCTGGGCCGCGTCATGGAAGAATTCAGGGCGTTTCAGATCAGCTTGATATCGTTCTAGGGGCGTCATAATTTCGTTAGCAAGGCAACAAAAACGGGCCGTCACTGTAACGACGGCCCTGGATAATGGCAATCAACCCTTGGTCGGGTTAATCCTCGGTTGGGGTCAACGCAGAGCGCAAGGCTTCGATGGCCGCGTCACGCGATGCTTGATCGGCGAACTCGGCACTGTCAGCCACGGCGGCGCCGTCCAGCCATACGCTGAAGCCCAGAGCCTGCGCACGCACGTCCAGCGCATCACCACTTTGCAATTGTTTGGTCACAGCGCCAGCTGCTTTGCCATCGGCAAAGTTGCGCGACAGCAACAGTTGCTCACCATCAGCGGCCAGCAGGCGGAAGCGGAAGCTGCCATCGTCTTCACGAAAACTCACAAAACGCGCAGCCTTCGCCGCTTTTTTCTTGGTTGCGACCGGCGCCGCAGCCTGGTTGACGAACGAACGCAGGCCCACCGCCTCACGCAACTCGGCGAGGAATGGCGCGGCCACGGCACGGGCTTTCTTGGCGCCGATCAGCAGCAGGTCTTCCATATCGGAGGGGCGCGACATCAGTTGGTGGTAACGCTCTCGCGCTTCACCGAGTTGGCCGTCGAGCAGTTGGAACAGACGATTCTTCGCCTCGCCCCAGCCCAGGCCTTGGAGCAACTCGCCACGAAATTCTTCTTCCTGCGCCTTGGTCGCAAACGCCTGGTACAGGGTGAACAGGTGCGAATTGTCCGGGTCCTTGGCTTCGCCCGGTGCACGCGAGTCGGTGACGATCCGCGAGATCGCGTCTTTCATGTCCTTGGCGCTGGTGAACAACGGGATGGTGTTGTCGTAGCTCTTGGACATCTTGCGGCCATCCAGGCCCGGCAAGGTGGCGACGCTTTCTTCGATCAGCGCCTCGGGCATGGTGAAGAATTCTTTACCGTTGCCGAACAAGTGGTTGAAACGCTGGCCGATGTCGCGGGCCATTTCCACGTGCTGGATCTGGTCGCGGCCGACCGGCACTTTGTGTGCGTTGAACATCAGGATGTCCGCCGCCATCAGCACCGGGTAGCTGTACAGGCCCATGCTGATGCCCGCATCCGGGTCCTCGCCGTTTTCCACGTTCTTGTCCACCGAGGCCTTGTAGGCATGGGCGCGGTTGAGCAGGCCCTTGGCGGCAACGCAGGTCAGCAGCCAGGTCAGCTCGGGGATTTCCGGGATGTCGGACTGGCGGTAGAAGGTCACCCGGTTCACATCCAGGCCACCGGCCAGCCAGGTCGCGGCGATTTCCATACGCGAGCGCTGGATGCGCTGTGGGTCATCGCATTTGATCAGGGCGTGGTAGTCGGCCAGGAAGTAGAAGGAATCGGCATTGGCATCTTCGCTGGCGAGGATCGCCGGACGAATCGCACCGGCGTAGTTGCCCAGGTGCGGCGTGCCGGTGGTGGTGATGCCGGTGAGGATACGGGTACGGGTCGTCATGGGTGATCGCTTGTCATCAATTCGAAAGGCGTGGCAGCACCAGATCCTTGAGATCGGTCAGCTTGCCGTGAAAAAAGTGTCCGCATTCTGCCACTTTCAGCAACTCATGGGGGCGTTTCAGGGCGGCGGACCAGGCGTAGACCACTTGCGGGTCGACCACTTCATCGCTTTCCGGCTGGATCAGGGTCAACGGGCAGCCTTGGGGCAGCACGTCCGACTCGCCCAGGCGCATCACCGCCGCAGCGACCATGAACAGGTGCGCGAGCTTCTCGCCCTTGGCTTCCAAACGCCCGCCGAGACTGGCCGCGACGTAGCCGCCGAAGGAAAAACCCAGCAAGGTGATCGGCAGGTCCGGGTGTTTTTCCCGCAGCCAGGTGGCGGCCGCTTCAGCATCGTCCACTTCACCGGCGGCCATATCGTGGGTGCCGGCACTGGCACCGACGCCACGGTAATTGAAACGCAAAGTAATCAAACCGGCATCGCGGGCAGTGCGTTGCAGGGTCGATACGACTTTATTGAGCATGGTCCCACCCTGCACCGGGTTAGGGTGGCAAACCAGCGCCAGGCCACGTGGTTCGGGGTGATCCAGATACAAGGCTTCCAATTGGCCCACCGGGCCGTCGATCAAAACGGGGGTTTCACGCATGAGCAAGGATGAACTCCGTGACCTCTCAAGGGGTCGACTCGTCTAGCTAAAAGTCTGTGCATGGCATCATTGCGAGCTTAATCGCGGTATACAGCGCAGGTCCGAGCCGTTAACGTAAAGCAAAGCCGTTTATAGAGGAAGGACTCGTGGAACACTCGCTCTTAGTTTGGTTGTTGCCGACTCTTGCCCTGGTTGCCGGTGTCGCCATTGGATTCCTGGTTGCTCGCTTGCTGCCGAATGCCGCGCCTAACCGCACGCAGCGTCAGCTGGATGACATCCAGGAACGTTTTGACAGTTATCAGAACGAGGTTGTTACCCACTTCAACAGCACCGCGACCCTGGTCAAGAAGCTCACCCAGAGCTACCAGGAAGTACAAGATCACCTCGCCGATGGCGCTAATCGCCTGGCCCTCGACGACATTACCCGCCAGCGCCTGCTGGCCGCGCTGCATTCCGATGCACCGCAAACCCCACGGGAACGCCTGACACCGCCGCGGGAAAACCAGGAGCCACCACGGGACTACGCGCCAAAGACGCCGAACGCCCCAGGCATGCTGGATGAGCATTACGGTTTGAAGAAGTAAGTCTTCCTCAAGCAATAAAAAAGCCCGGCTGATCATCAATCAGCCGGGTTTTTTGTGGACACTGTCCAGAGAACAATCGAGATTCAATGTGGGAGGGGGCTTGCCCCCGATAGCGGTGGATCAGCCAATGCATCTGTTACTGACAGGTCGCCATCGGGAGCAAGGCCCCTCCCACACTTACCGAGCATGAGCTTAAGTAAGTTGTTGCTCCTGCAACCGCCCACCCTCAATCCGCACATGCCGCCCATGGAAGCGCTTGAGGCTGCTGCGATGACCAATGCTGACAATGCTCAAGCCCGGCAACTCATCGATCAGCGCCTGGTACAGCGTCGCCTCATCCTCTTCATCCATCGCCGAGGTCGCTTCATCCATGTACAGCCACTGCGGCGCAAACAACAGTGCACGGGCAAAGGCCAGGCGCTGCTGCTCACCCGGTGAGAGCATGCGTTGCCAGTGGTTGGCTTCATCCAGCCGTGCGACCAGATGGGGTAGACGACAGGTTTCCAGGACCTGTGCATAACGTTCTGGCGAATAGACTCCGTCGTCCTGTGGATAACTCAACACGGCCTTGAGCGTACCGATCGGCAGGTAAGGCTTCTGCGGCAGGAACAGGTAGCGTGTCGCTGGCAGGCGAATGCTGCCATGACCGGCCGGCCACAGATGGCCCATCGCTCGCAGCAAGGTGCTCTTGCCGCTGCCGGAACGCCCACTGAGCATAACGCGCTGGCCAGGCTCCACCATCATGTCGGCGTCGCTGAGCAAATGACGCCCGTCAGCCAAGTCCATTCCAAGATCCTTTATCACCAGGCGCTCGCCTTCAGGGCGTACATCGATGGCCGGGACGCGTTGCTCGTTGTCGTTCATGGCCTGCTGGAAGCTCAGCAGACGGTCACTGGTGGCACGCCATGTGGCCAGTTCCGAATAAGCGTTGATAAACCAGCTGAAATTCTCTTGCACGTTGCCGAACGCCGAGTTGATTTGCATCAGCTCGCCCAACTCGATCTTGCCAGCGAAGTAGCGTGGTGCCGCCACGATAAACGGAAAGATGATTGCGATCTGGCTATAGCCGGCAGTGAAAAAGGTCAGGCGCTTGGACACCTTCATGATGTCCCAGAAGTTGTGCCAGACCTTGCCGAAACGTGTGCTCAGGCGTTGTCTTTCATTCGGTTCGCCGTTGTACAGGGCAATGCTCTCGGCATTCTCACGTACCCGCACCATGGAGAAACGCAAGTCCGCTTCGAAGCGCTGCTGCTGGTTGCTCAGGCCGATCAAGCGACGGCCGATCAGGTGCGTCAACCAACTGCCCACCGCGGCGTATAGCAGCGCACACCAGAACATGTACCCCGGGATGGTGATGCCGAACACTTCGATGCTGCCCGACACGCCCCACAGGATGATCGAGAACGACACCAGGCTGACCACATTACGCAGCAATCCGAGGCCAAGGCTCAAGGTGCCGGAGGTGAAGTTATTCAGGTCTTCGGAAATCCGCTGGTCCGGGTTATCGGTATAGCCGCCCTGTTCCAGTTGGTAGTAGTTCTTGTGCGCAAGCCAACGGGTGAAGTGCTTTTCGGTGAGCCAGGCGCGCCAACGGATGGTCAGCATCTGGGTCAGGTAGAGACGGTAGACCGCGCCGAGAATCGCCACCGCCGCAATACCGCCGAAATAACCGATCAGTTGCCAGAAGGCAGCGGTGTCCTTCTTCTCCAGAGCGTTGTAGAAGTCCTTGTACCAGTGGTTGATCCATACGGAGATCGCCACGCTGAACAGCGACAGGCCAATCACCGCAGCCAGCAACAGCCAGGCCCTGCCCTTCTCTTCGCTACGCCAATACGGTGTGATCATGGCCCAGGTTCGGCGGAAGAATTGCCCCCGCACCGCGTCGTTGACCGCGGAGTACTCAGCGTTCTGGTTCATTGTTCAGGCTCGGCAGGAAAAACATCACAGGCGTTTGAACCGATCATAGGTGATCGGTTCGCGCATCCGTGCAGCCTGAAGCAGGTTGTTCAGTGTTCGTTCAGCGTCGTACCGGGCGCTTCTGTAGCTTGCGCTGCAAGGTACGACGGTGCATGCCCAGGGCCCGGGCTGTGGCGGAAATATTGCCTTCGTGTTCGGTGAGCACGCGCTGGATGTGCTCCCACTGCAGGCGGTCCACCGACATCGGGTTTTCCGGTACCAGGGTGTCGAGGTCGGCGTGCTCGGAAAGCAGTGCAGCCAGCACGTCGTCGGCGTCCGCCGGCTTGCACAGGTAGTTGCAGGCGCCGCGCTTGATCGCCTCGACGGCGGTGGCGATGCTGGAGTAACCGGTGAGAATCACCACGCGCATTTCCGGGTCGAGTTCCAGCAGCCTCGGCAGCAGCACCAGGCCGGAGTCGCCGTCCATTTTCAGGTCGAGGGCGGCATAGTCCGGCAGGTCGGCCTGGGCGATGGTCAAGCCCTCTTCGGCGGAGCCTGCGGTGCTGACGCGAAAACCGCGCCGGCTCATGGCGCGTGCCATCACGCGGGTAAAGGTCGCATCGTCATCTACCAGCAACAGGTGCGGCAGTTCTTCGCCTTCGACTTGGATCTCGTCACTCATCGATATCTCCTCGTGCGACACGGGGCAGGCGCAGCTCGGTGAGCGTGCCGCCTTCCTCATGACTATAGAGCTTCACTGAGCCGCCCGCGCGGGTCACGCTGGCCTTGCTCAAAAACAGGCCCAGGCCGAAGCCTTTGCCCTTGGTGGTAAAGAATGGTTTGCCGATCTGCTCGGCAATGGCCAGCGGCACGCCCGCGCCGTGATCACGAATGCTGATGGTGATGTTTTCTGCGTCCCAGTCCAACTGCACGCCCAATCCTTCGGGGCAAGCGTCGGCGGCGTTATTCAAAAGATTAAGCAACGCCTGGGTCAGGTCCGGCGGTGGCGCCATGCGCGGCACGCTGCCTTGGCCCAGCAGATTGAAACGGTAACTGGCCTCGGGGCGCATCAGGTGCCAACGGTTCAAGGCTTCGTCGAGCCAGTGGGTCACGTCCTGCATTTCTACTGCCAGGCGGCGATTGGCCTCGGCGGCGCGCACCAGTTGCTGCAGCGTCAGCTTGCACTGCTTGACCTGTTCCTGCAGCACACTGAGGTCATCCTGCAGGGCCGGGTCGTGATGGTCCTGGGTCATCTCTTTGAGCAATACGCTCATGGTTGCCAGCGGCGTGCCCAGCTCATGGGCGGCGCCGGCCGCCTGGGTGGCGACGGCCAGCAACTGCTGATCACGCAAGCCCTCCTCACGGCGAATGGCGCGCAGTTCTTCCTGGCGGCGCAGCTCTTCGGCCATGCGTGCGGCGAAGAAGGTGATGACCGCGGCCGATAGGGCGAAACTTAACCACATCCCGTAGATCTGCAGGTTTTCCCGGGCAATCGGAAAGGTTTGCAACGGATAGAACTGCGCCAGCAGCAAGGTATAGAGCGTCAGGGCAATGCCCGAAAGCACCACCGAGTAGCGCCATGGCAAGGTCACTGCGGCAATGGTCAACGGCACAAGGTAATAAGAAACAAACGGATTGGTGGAGCCGCCGGAGAAATACAGCAACACACTGTGGATAAACAGGTCGCAGGCCAGTTGCAGTGCGTACTCCAGCTCGGTGACCGGCCAGGTGGTGCGCAGCCGGATAGCAGTGAAAGCACAGAGCACGGAGGAAAAGCCGAGGGTCACAGCCAATTGCAGCCACGGCAGCGGTAGCAGGTCGAACCAATAGGCAAGCCCGACGGAACCGGCCTGTGCGGCCAATACCAGGGTGCGAATGAACGTCAGGCGCCAGAGGTTCTGGCGAGTGGCGGAAGTCAGTTTTACGGCGGCGAGCATGAGCTCTCCCGATGAGCGCTGCAGGCGGATCGGCACGAGTATAAACGAAGCAGGCCGGCTGGCACGGCGTGTGTGGCTCTTTGACGCAGGGCGAAAAAAAATGACCGTTCGTCGGGCCTGCCATAACTTGTAGCTATTGTGTAAACCCGAAGAACCCGATGCCAGCGTCTACAGTCATACCGACACGACTATCTCAAGGAGCTTCCATGTCTCGTTTCACTCGCAGTGCCGCTGTCCTCACCCTGAGCGCCAGTGCCCTGGCCAGCTTCCAGGCCATGGCCGCCGATGAACTGCATTACAACCAGATTTCCCTGCGCGCCGAAGTCAGCCAGGAAGTGGCCCGCGACAAGATGATCGTCACCCTCTATACCGAGTCGCAAAATGCCGACCCGGCCAAGCTCGCTGCCGAAATCACCACCACCATGAACCAGGCCCTGGGCCAGGCCCGCGAGGTCAAAGGCGTGACCCTGCGCCAGGGCAGCCGCAACAGCTACCCGATCTACGACAACAAGAACCAGAAGATCACCGGCTGGCGTGAACGCGCCGAACTGCGCCTGGAAAGCGCGGACTTCCCGGCGTTGTCCAAGCTCACCGGCGAACTGCTGAACACGCTGAAAATGGAAAACATGGACTTCGCCATCGCCGACGCTACGCGCAAGGCCAGCGAAGATGCGCTGCTCAAGGATGCAGTTGCCGCGTTCAAGGCTCGTGCCCAGCTGGCGACTGACGCATTGGGTGGCAAGGGTTACAAGATCGTCAATCTGAACTTCAACACCAACGGCTATCCAATGCCTTATGCCCGTGGCGGGATGATGATGAAAGCGGCCATGGCCGATTCGGCGCCAACACCTGAAGTGGAAGCCGGTACCAGCCAGGTCAACATGAGTGCCGATGGCGTGATTGAAGTACAGCAATAAACATTAAAAAAAGACAATGGCGCAGCCTTAACAGCCTGCGCCATTTTTTTTGCACACTGTTTCAGCGTCACCGCAACTTAAGTCGTCTGGCAACGCCTTAACAGGCGTCGTACACCTGAAGCTTATATAAACAAAGTACCAGACTCACACTGTCTGATTAGGATGTGGAACTTTCCTGTGTAAGCAGCCACACACTTCACACTAAATCACTTCATCATCCCAACCAGGTAATCAAAAGTGGAAAACTTAAATCAGTTTACTATTATCCGTTATCCGGCACCTGGGTCTACTGAACGCACCCAGGCGCAGGAACAGAAACCGGATGTGTCGCTTAATAATAACGAAGCCTATACAGCCGACAACACTGTCTCTACGGCCCAGCGCCACTCCGATGACTACAAGGCAATCATTTATGGCTCAGACCCTGTCCAAGCGCCCGGAAACAGATATACGTTAAAGCAGCGCGAAGATCGCATTGATGCCTACGCCACGCGTGTAAATACGCAGATAAAAAATATCGAAAGTGGCAGTGACGGCGAGAGAAACATTAAGTTCCAGAACGTTCGCCTGTTCATGGAACCTTCCGGTTACTTCAGTGGGGGTCTATTAGCTGCTGGGTTCGATCCGCATGAAAAAATCACTGTGACGTTCGACACTTACGTCGGTATGGGGACCGGAGAAAATCTGTCCGATACCGAAACCCGTACCTACTCTGCATGGGAAATCGCAGCGGGTGTGCTTGATCACGACAAACCCGCACGGGGCGGGATTGTCAATTTCCATGGAATGGTCATTGATCCAAAAGACCGGAGCAAGATTAATGATCTGCAATCGTTAGGCAAACAACTTCAAAACCACTGGGAGCAGGATATAGCCACGCCAATGCGTGGCAGCGCCAGGGTCAACACCCTTATTGAGATTACGGATGACTTTCCTCTCATACCCCACCTCCCATTCCTACCTAGACCCAAAATATCAACAGTAATACCTGAACGCTCGGGCAAAGCAGACGCCTATGTCGCGCGGGGCGCTTTGCAGAGTCTTCATAGCGATAAGGAGGCCTTTGAAAAGTTAAGCTCTTTCGGTCAAGAAGCGATTAGCCGCACGCTGGATAAGAATGGGCAAGTGATTATTCCCAATATCTACGGTTACCCCCTGAGTGGGTACGCGTTCATTCCCTATACGCCCTATAATGGCAATTACAACAACCGGCCCAATCAGGGTGTCATGCTTGATTTGAGAAGTGGTGCTGTCAGCGAGATAAAGGGCGATGACGAGTTTGCGGCGTGGGCCAAAGACAATCGTAACCAACTGATAAGCCGTTTCAATGCCAGTGACCTACAAGGAGGAAGGGACGCGCATTGGCCACCGGCCGCGACCGTACTCGACAGTCTGATCCTGGATAATACATCCCACTACCCAGGGCGGGACACGTTGGTAAGCGACAAGTCCGTACCCGTTCGGGAATTGTTTAATTATACCCAATCGCGAGGCGGTGACTATGAACTGAAATTTGGCAATCTGAATAAGGGTATTGCCTCGCATTATCACGAGATGAACGCCAAGAACGCGCTATGGGACGATCAAACCAAGGTTTTTGGCGCCATGGAGCAAGGCTGGAAGGCCGCAAAAGAAGTATGGGGCGATACCTTTGGCTACGTACCCGTCCTTGGCAACGCGGGCAATATTGTTTTCGGCAAGCATGACGCCGCCCATGGCATGACGGCCAGCGATCGCGTTGGAGGCAGGGCCGGGGTAGTGATATCAGGCCTGCTGCTGGCGCATGAAATTATACCGGCTGGGGTAGAGGCAGGACTGGGTGAACCGGCCTTGAGTTTCAACACCGCCGACAGCCAACATTACGGCTGGAGATACAATGAGCAGGCCAACCGTTTTGATTTCGTGAAAAAAGTAAACGCCTCCAATGAAAGCGATATAACCCCCGTCTCCAACACCGCGTCAAACGAACCGAGTACGCCACACGCCAGTGAAACGGAAGGTGCCCATCCGACAATCGAACCACCAAATAGTAAACGTGATTTTCTAAATTCCATAGAGAACTTACCCACCGGCGAAGATCTTTTTTCCACGCTTGAAAAAAACGTAATCCTGAGTGGAGAACTCAATGAGCTAAACACCCTTAACGAAAAACTCTACACATTTACCGATTTCAACAAAAAAGGCACTCAAGAACGACTCAACATACTGGTACACGGCAGTGTCGACCCTGATACTGGCATCTCGAAAGTTTCATATAATGGAAAACTCAATACGCCACAAGAGTTACTTCAGACACTTCACAACGAAGGTATTCACCCCGAGACGTTTGCCAATGTAAGACTGCTCTCATGTGACTCTGCAAGTGGTGGAGATGCCTCCTTCGCAGCTGAATTTCAGAAGCTCATAGGGCGCCCGGTCAAAGGCTATAGTGGCACCCTCAGCGCTAACCTCACACCAGAAGATGTAAATGCAGCGGTTGTAAAAGTAGAAAGTGCTTATTTGGAAGCCCTGAAAAAAAATCAGGCCACCCCCCTGACTGCCGCCGATAGGGCATTGGCTAGATCCGAAGCTGAAAAATACGCCGCCAAAGAACTGGCGAAAAAAACAAACTTCAAACCGGCAAAGAAAAATCCCTATTGGAATCCGTTGAAGTGGTGGGCGTTTACTTATAAACCCGAGACCTTCCCAAAACCGTAACACCGAGAATATGCTAGCCATCGAAAGAGTAGTCGTCAAATCGCCCTCAGCGCCAGTGCAATTGCCAGCCTCCCGGCCATGGCCGCCGATGCACTGATATTACAAACAGGTATCGCTGCGCGCTGACGGCAGCCAGGAATTGGCTCGCGACAAGACGATCATGACCCTCTACACCGAGTTGCAAAATGCCGACCCGACCAAGCTCGCTGCCGCCCCCCACCACCATGAACCAGGCCCTGAGCCAGGCCCGCCAGGTCAATATGAGTGCAGATGGCGTGATCGAAGTTTTACAGTAACTTTTTTAGACAAGACAAAGGCGCAAACCCAAGGGCTTGCGCTTTTTTTTGCGTTCGCTGCCGCCACGTCATATCCAGCAGCATATCTCGCTGGAATTACGTTCAAGGTCTTCACGACTCAATACTGCCATAGCTACCAGGGAGGGCTGTGCTGGCATTTATTCATACAGTGAGAGCCAAACTTATGTCCCTATCAGTCAATGCAACATCGCCCGTATCGCTGGCGTCGGTACTCGGCGCCCCAAAGTCGATAACTGAAGCACAAACCTCACAAGCGCCTCAAACGTCCATTGGAAACCCGGCCCAGCCCGCCGAAACGGAACTGCTCAAGGCTTACCTTGAGGCTGTGCAACGCAAGGTATTGCACAACAATGCCGGGCTTATCACGGTCCCGCCCCAGAGCAACCTGGGTCAATGGCTTGGACTGTATCGAGCACATTTGGAACACCCTGTTGTCCAGGGTTGGCTGCGCGAACAGCAGATCGAACCGAACACTCTCCTCTCAATCAACCCGTCTACAGGTACGTTGTCCGCCGAGGTGAGGGGCGAAACGAAAACCTTCCGCCTCACGGACACATCGGGCTGGGGACAAATTTCGGGGCCTCTGTTGGCGGCCGCCAGGATCATCGCCCCAGGCAATAATGGTGATTTGCGCGTGAGGCTGGGTGAAAACTCCATACAAGTCAGCGCAAAAGTAGTAGCAAATTTTGAAGGGGTGGCACTTCCCCCAACGTTGTCCCAGGCCCGAGCACAAATAAGGCACCTGGAGCATAAAGACACCTTCGACCCTATTTCCGCCGATGATCACTTGCGTCCTGCCAGCAGCCGCTCGGCAAATGCGCTGCAAGTGCAAAGACAAAATGCGGCCACGTACTACAGCACCGCGCCGCAGGCATTGGCCTACAAGCGCTTGGCGGTCGACGTTGCCACCAACCTGCCCGACACACGGGCAGAAGCCAAGAAATGGGCGGACGAGTTGCTGCTCAAGCTCACGGGCAAACCGATCGATTCAGATACCGTTTATTTGAACCGCTTCAAGGGCGGCGAAAGCGCAGATACTGTGACCGGCTGGGAGCACAAGTTCCAAGAACCCTGGTCTTCGCTGCGCCTGCCCGATGCCTTGCTGAAGAATTTCTCCGAGCACGACTGGGTACCCGGAAACCTGGATCTCGACGCGGGTCTGTATACCCAACCCAGTGGGCAAAGCGAAAAAGGCGGCTACGGCAAGCATAATCAAATCGACCTTAAGCCGTCGCAAGTGATGCACGAAAGCTGGAAGACCGACTTCCAGGCCCAGATGACCCAGAAAATCGACACCTTCTGGAACACCCATACCGATAGCTACCAGACTGCAATTAAAGGCGAGTTCGTCTTCCAGGCCCGCGAACAATTGAAGACGGCCGAAGCCCGATCACCCGCCGAGCGAGCCTTACAAGCACCCGAGCATCGATTCAATCGAGGTGACTACCGCTTGGTGATGGAGGCTGCCGGCAACCTCCCGCTCGACGAGAACGCTGCGTTGAGCATGGAGCAGCTCAAGACACAAGCGCCGGTAAACGGCGACACTCAAGTGCATGCCCTTAGCATCCACGGTTTTAAGTCCAGCGACATTGTGCGGTTCAGCGATGACGATGGAGGTCGCCAGGTACTTTATATACCGGGAGCAAAGCCGGCATTCCTGCGCTTCGACTCCCTGGAAAAACTCAATCAGTGGGTGGTTGAGCAAAGTCAGGATCCGAAAAAAAGCCAGGCGCTGCTGGCACATTTTTCATTGATTGATCGCCAGGACCATAAGCCCGGCATCCTGCCGCAACTGGGAATCGGCCTTATCCCTGGCTTGAACTTTACGGGAATAGGCGACAAGCAAGATGGCCTGGACGGCCTGTTCAAAAAAATGGCTGCCGGTGATCTGAATACCCCGGTGCTCAATGACAGCCGCGCAAAAATCGAGGGAGACGTATTTTCCACATTGGCGACCGCCGCGAAACAACGCATGACCAACGATACCGACGTGGTCATCAAATCCAACAGCGAAGTGACTCGCGACACCTGGCTGAACGACATAACCGTGGCTGCGGGTCTGCTGGCCAAGCTTGCGCCCATCGCAGCTCCGGTTGCGGGCGCTGCGGCACTTGCAGGGTTGACCGAGCTGGGGTTGGGCGCAGAAAAAGCAGCGTCCGGTGACACCGAGGCAGAGCGCAGCGATGGGGTGTCCAAGGCATTCGATGGTTTGCTGAATACGCTGTTCTCAGCCGGGGCAAGCGCAGTCCCGGAGGATCCTTTTGCGCTACCGCCTGAGAAAGAACTGCCGAATGTAGAGCCCCGTGTTCAACCCGAAATCAATGCCACCGAGGAACCCACACCCGGGCCATCCAGTGGCATACGCGTTGTCAACGAGCCTGGGGCTGCCCTGCCAAAATCACAACCACTGCTCCCAATGGCACCCCATGCAGTACCTGACGGTGATGAATTGATAATGAATGCTCCCCGCGATGCACTGGGCGTCTATCGAATAACCGACAGTGAGGGAATACAGCGCCAATTTGTGCGGTTTACCGATGAGACAGGTACGAGCAAGGTATTCGAGATATCCGGTCGCTACAGGACCGGCGACAGGTTCGCCACCATCATTAATCCCGATAAACAATCAGCAGTGATGGTCATCACGCCAGGGCGTGACGGAGAGTGGGCTCGCGCACCTGGCGATGGCGGGGTGAAGTGGCCGTGGCAACGTCCGATTTCGCCGGCCCCGAGTAACGACTTGAAGTCACCCTCCCGCTTTTCGGACAACTTTATTGAGTTAGACGGATCAAAAATGGAGGGCGCCGACACACTCGACAAATACCTCAACTTTGAGGAGCAGACGCAGTATAGATTTGGCGTCAGCGTTTATGAGGAAAACGGTACGGTTAAAAGTCGCCCTGTGCTTTCATGGGAAGTAGACGATAGAAACTTCACGGTCTCCGCTTCGGAAGCGGCATCCCCTTCAAAGTTCGGCACCAGCAACTACGCTGGCCAATTCACCACAGATATCAACAGAAACCCTTACACAATAAGGCGACCGGGCTTGCAGGACGTTGAAATCAACATACCCCAGCAGATAGAAGAACTTCATATTCCGGGCAATAATGCAGAGCAGTCAGTCGTCGATGGTTTTATCCATGACGGAATCGAAACCTTTGAAAATGCGGTCCCCGACCCCGACATGCGGGCGGCGATTTCAGAGGTAGCGCATCAAGGATCGGCCGCTACGGCGTGGCGTGAATTGCAGCCCCCCCGAGTAAAAGACGACTACGTGAGCAGCGCTGGCGACCGACACTTTTTCATCGACTATTCGCCTTTGGAAAATGAGACCAAAGTCACGGTGACCTCGCAATGGAAACTCGTTTATGCAGGCGGAGATGAGCCCATTCCCGCTTCAGACTTGAGCATCACAGCCAGCAGGACGTTCACCCTTCGTGAGAGTAATGCAGTGGATGGAACGCCCGTTATAATCGACAAATCTGCGCCTACCCGCATAGAAGTCTCCCCTACCTAACTCGCTTGAACGGCGGTAACCTCGATGACCGCCGTTTTCGTTTGGGCAGCTTTTATATGCCTGCCATTTCAGGGGTCTCCATGGAAAGAATCGCCGTCAAGCCACTGTTCCTCGCCGCCAGCCTCCTGGCCTTTATACCAATGGCCCAGGCCGCCACAACCCTGGTCTACTGCTCCGAAGCCAGCCCCGCCGGCTTCGATCCCAGCCAGTACACCAGCGGCACTGACTTCGATGCATCCGCCGAAACCGTGTTCAACCGTCTGACCCAGTTCAAGCGTGGAGGCACCGAAGTCGAACCCGGCCTGGCAACCAGTTGGGACATATCCAAAGACGGCCTGACCTACACCTTCCACCTGCGCGAGGGCGTCAAGTTCCACACCACCGATTTCTTCACCCCGACCCGCGACTTCAACGCCGATGATGTGTTGTTCACCTTCAACCGCCTGCTCGATGCCGATAGTCCGTTTCGCAAGGCCTACCCGTCCGAGTCGCCGTACTTCACTGACATGGGATTGAACACCACAATCAAAAACCTCGAAAAACTCGACGAACACACCGTGCGTTTCAACCTCAACAATGTGGATGCCTCGTTCGTGCAGAACCTGGCCATGAGTTTTGCCTCGGTGCAATCGGCCGAATATGCCGCGCAGCTCCTGAAAGAAGGCAAGCCCGAGCAGATCAATCAGAAACCGGTCGGCACCGGGCCATTTGTGTTCAAGCGTTACCAGAAAGACTCGCAGATTCGCTATGGGGCCAATAAACAGTATTGGAAACCCGAGGACGTGAAGCTCGACAATCTGGTGTTCGCCATCACCCCGGACGCCGCCGCGCGCCTGCAGAAGCTCAAGGCCGGCGAATGCCAGGTCAGCGGTTACCCGCGCCCCGCCGATATCGAGGTGATGAAGCAAGACCCCAACCTGCGCGTGCTGCAGCAAGCCGGATTCAACCTGGGCTTCCTGGCCTACAACGTGACCCATCCGCCGTTGGACCAGCTCAAGGTGCGCCAGGCCCTGGACATGGCCATCGACAAGCCTGCGATCATCAAGGCCGTGTACCAGAGCGCCGGACAATTGGCGCAGAACGCATTGCCACCGGCGCAGTGGTCTTATGACCCGAAAATCCAAGACGCGCCCTACGATCCGTCCAAGGCGCGGTTGCTACTAAAAGAAGCAGGGGTTGCACCAGGTACCACCATCAATCTTTGGGCGATGACCGTGCAGCGCGCCTCCAACCCGAATGCGCGAATGTCCGCGCAAATGATCCAACAGGATTGGGCCAAGGTCGGCATCAAGGCCAACATCGTCAGCTATGAGTGGGGCGAGTACATAAAACGCGCCAAGAATGGTGAACACGATGCGATGATTTATGGCTGGACTGGCGACAATGGCGACCCGGATAACTGGCTAGGCGTGCTCTACAGTTGTGCCGCGGTCAAGGGCAGCAACTACGCCAAATGGTGTAACCCGGCCTACGACAAACTGGTGCAGCAGGCCAAGGTCAGCAACGACCGCGAGCAGCGCATCAAGTGGTATCAACAGGCACAACAAATCCTTAAGGAACAAGTACCTATAACGCCTATTGCGAACTCGACGGTTTTCCAGCCTTTGCGCAAGGAAGTACGCGACTTCAAGATCAGCCCCTTCGGGCTCACGCCGTTCTATGGTGTGGGTCTAGATAAGTAACAACAGCGCCCCAACCGAGTGCGCTAGACGCCTCGGCTGGGCTTTTTTGGTGCACCTGTTGCACCGAAAAAACCCTCCAAACAGGCATATTTGTGTCGAAACTTTCATAATTGCGACATTCCTGTACGTTCGTACCACTGTTTGCCGCTCCTGGCCGCTCTGCATCTTGCATTGGGTATGGCGCCTGCATAAGTATCCGCAGGCCGACTCACGAGGTCGCCCTCACCACCAAAAATGACAACAAATCATGAGGCCAACATGCTTAAACACGCAGTCCTTCCGTTATTAGTGAGCGCGGGCCTTATGGCCGCCGCCCCTGCAGCCCTTGCGGCAACTAACCTGGTGTTCTGCTCCGAAGGGAGCCCGGCCGGTTTCGACCCAGGCCAGTACACCACCGGAACAGACTTCGATGCCTCGGCCGAAACCATGTTCAACCGCCTGAGCCAGTTCGAACGTGGCGGCACCGCCGTAGTTCCTGGCCTGGCCACCAGTTGGGACGTGTCCCCGGATGGCCTGACGTATACCTTCCACCTTCGCGAAGGCGTCAAGTTCCATACCACCCCGTACTTCAAGCCGACTCGTGAATTTTCGGCAGACGACGTGCTGTTCACCTTCAACCGGATGATCAATAAAGACGATCCATTCCGTAAGGCCTACCCCACCGAGTTCCCGTACTTCACGGACATGGGGATGGACACCAACATCAAGAACATCGAGAAAGTCGATGACCACACCGTAAAGTTCACCCTTGGCACCGTGGACGCGGCTTTCATCCAGAACCTGGCCATGAGCTTCGCGTCGATCCAATCCGCCGAATATGCCGCGCAGTTGCTCAAGGAAGGCAAGCCCGCCGACATCAACCAGAAGCCGGTCGGCACTGGCCCGTTCGTGTTCAAGAGCTACCAGAAAGATTCGAACATTCGCTACACCGGCAACAAGGACTACTGGAAACCTGAAGATGTGAAGATCGACAACCTGATCTTCGCGATCACGACTGACCCATCGGTGCGTATCCAGAAGCTCAAGAAAAACGAATGCCAGATCACCCTGTTCCCGCGTCCGGCCGACCTCAAGGCCCTGGGCGAAGACAAGGACCTGAAACTGCCGCACCAGGCCGGTTTCAACCTGGGCTACGTTGCCTACAACGTCATGGACAAGGTCAAGGGCAGCGACCAGCCAAACCCGCTGGCTGACCTGCGCGTACGCCAGGCGCTGGACATGGCGGTGAACAAGCAGCAGATCATTGACTCCGTGTACCAGGGCGCCGGCCAACTGGCCGTCAACGCCATGCCGCCGACCCAATGGTCCTACGACACCAGCATCAAAGACGCCAAGTACGACCCTGAAAAAGCCAAGGCGCTGCTCAAGGAAGCTGGCGTCAAGGAAGGCACTGAAATCGTCCTGTGGGCCATGCCGGTCCAGCGTCCGTACAACCCGAACGCCAAGCTGATGGCCGAGATGCTGCAGAACGACTGGTCCAAGATCGGCCTGAAGGTCAAGATCACCAGCTACGAGTGGGGCGAGTACATCAAGCGCTCCAAAGGCGGCGAGAACCAGGCCATGATCATTGGCTGGAGCGGCGACAATGGTGACCCGGACAACTGGCTGAACGTACTGTTCGGCTGCGACTCGCTGTCTGGTAACAACTTCTCCAAGTGGTGCGACAAAAAATTCGACGGCATCGTAAAAGAGGCCAAAGCCACGTCGGATGTCGCCAAACGCACCGAGCTGTACAAGCAGGCGCAACATATCCTCAAAGATGCAGTCCCGATGACACCTATCGCGCACTCGACGGTGTATCAACCCATGCGTAATACCGTACAGGACTTCAAGATCAGCCCGTTTGGCTTGAACTCCTTCTACGGCGTTAGCGTCAGCGGCAAGTAAGGATCAATAGCGGCGACGTTTCATAACGTCGCCGTTATTCCATCTGCCCGGGCTATAGGAAACAGACCACGATTGAAAGCGTTGCCGTCCTACAGCAACGAACTGCGTCCCGTGTCTCCGTTACCTACAAGGCCAGTCAGAATTGACGCATTTACTGCAGTGTCCGCGCCCCATAACGTCGTAGGACAGCAGAGGCATCATTCTGGGAAAGGGCACTTGCTGTGTGTGGGATCAGTGATGTCTCCCTGGCCGTACGCCAGAGAGGTGGTTCGCTGTTGATAACTACAAACAAGGATCGGGATTGTCATGCGCCATACCACCGTTCTATCCGCGATGTTTGCCTCCAGCCTGCTGGCCGTGGCCACCATGGGCCAAGCCGCCGAGAAGAAGAGCCTGGTGTTCTGCTCCGAAGGCAGCCCGGCAGGCTTTGATACTGCGCAATACACCACCGCCACCGACAACGATGCCGCAGAGCCGTTGTACAACCGCCTGGTCGAGTTCGAAAAAGGCGCCACCGACGTGGTGCCAGGGCTGGCAACCAAGTGGGATATCTCCGAAGACGGGCTGACCTATACGTTTCATCTGCGTGAAGGGGTGAAGTTTCACAGCAACAAGGAATTCAAGCCGACGCGGGACTTCAACGCCGACGACGTGCTGTTTACCTTCAACCGCATGCTTGATCCCGACCACCCGTTCCGTAAGGCCTACCCCACGGAGTTTCCGTACTTCAACGGGATGAGCCTGAACAAGAATATTGCCAAGGTCGAAAAAACCGGCCCCTACACCGTGGTGATGACCTTGAACACGGTCGACGCCGCGTTCGTGCAGAACATTGCCATGAGCTTTGCCGCCATCCTCTCGGCCGAATACGCCGAACAGCTACTCAAACAAGGACGGCCCAGCGACATCAACCAGAAGCCGATCGGCACTGGCCCTTTCGTGTTCCAGCGCTACCAGAAAGACTCGCAGATCCGTTATGTAGGCAACAAACAGTACTGGGACCCGAGCCGGGTCAAGCTGGACCAATTGATCTTTGCCATCAATACCGATGCCTCGGTGCGGGTACAGAAGCTCAAGGCCGGCGAATGCCAGGTCACCCTGCACCCACGCCCCGCCGATGTCGAAGCGCTCAAGACTGACCCGAACCTGCAACTGCTGACCAAACCCGGCTTCAACCTCGGCTATATCTCCTACAACGTGCGCCACAAGCCCTTCGATCAGCTTGAAGTGCGCCAGGCGCTGGACATGGCGGTGAACAAGCAGAGCATCCTTAACGCCGTGTACCAGGGTGCCGGGCAACTGGCAGTCAATGGCATGCCGCCGACGCAGTGGTCTTATGACGACAGCATCAAGGACGCCGCCTACAACCCGGAAAAAGCCAAGGAATTGCTCAAGGCTGCCGGCGTCAAGGAAGGCACCGAGATCACCCTGTGGGCCATGCCGGTGCAGCGTCCCTACAACCCCAATGCCAAGCTGATGGCCGAGATGCTGCAGAACGACTGGGCCAAGATCGGCCTGAAGGTCAAGATCGTCAGCTACGAATGGGGCGAATACATCAAGCGCACCAAGAACGGTGAGCACGATGTCAGCCTGATCGGCTGGACCGGCGACAACGGTGACCCGGACAACTGGCTCGGCACCCTCTACAGCTGCGACGCCATCGGCGGGAACAACTACTCCATGTGGTGTGACCCGGCGTACGACAAGCTGATCAAGCAAGCCAAGGTCGTGACCGACCGCGAACAAAGGACTGTTCTGTACAAACAGGCGCAGCAACTGCTCAAGCAGCAGGTGCCGATCACGCCTATCGCCCACTCGACGGTCAACCAGCCGTTAAGCGCCAAAGTCGAAGGTTTCAAGGTGAGCCCCTTCGGCCGCAACGTGTTCTCGGGCGTCAGCATTACCCCATAAGAAAATAACCGGATTGCGGGGAGCCAAGTCGGCTCCTCGGCAAACGTGCAGGCTTTTGTCAGGAAAATTCCTACGCCAAACGTTTGCAAAGGCTTGAACGAGTTCCACACCCAATAGCCGGTTCACCTAAAAAGACCGGCATAAAAAAGAGAACCAAAGGAGCTTCACCCATGAAACTGAGCAGCAAAGCGCTTCTGGCCCTGGCCATCAGCAGCATCACGGCGACCGCCTATGCTGAACCCGCCAGCCAGGACTTCGTTCCTACCACATTGGCCGGCACCAGCGCCCAAGGCGAGGCCAAGGGCTTCATTGAAGATTTCAGCCTGGGCGGCACCACGCGTAACTGGTACTCCCATGAAAGCAAATACCGTGGGGGCACCTTCGCCTACCAGAAACACGGCCAGACGCTGACTGATCGCAACCGTACCAACTGGGTGCAGGGCACCATCCTCAACGCCAGCTCGGGTTTCACCCAGGGCACCGTTGGGGTCAAGACCGAAGTAGCGGTCTACAACGCCCTG
Source organism: Pseudomonas sp. Root569 (assembly GCF_001427465.1). Lineage (NCBI taxonomy): Bacteria > Pseudomonadati > Pseudomonadota > Gammaproteobacteria > Pseudomonadales > Pseudomonadaceae > Pseudomonas > Pseudomonas sp. Root569. The sequence continues at coordinate 430,288 of NZ_LMGQ01000001.1, forward strand.
GTACTGGACCGCAGCAAGCGTGACATCAAGGGTGGCTCCAACCGTACCCTGGCGGACTCCAACGGCGACGCCGTCGACCAGTGGAGCAAACTGGGCCTGGCCAACGTGCAGTTCCGCGTGTCCAACACCACCTTGACCGCCGGTCGCCAGAACTTCAGCAGCGGCATCGTCGACACCATCGGCAACCGTGCCCTGCCTTCAAGCTTCCAGGGTGTGAGCTTCAACAGCGAAGAGTTCAGCAACCTGTCGTTCCAGGGCGGCGTGTTTGACCGCGTTTCGCCACGTAGCGAGCAGAGCCTGTCGAAATTCCGTACCGAATACGGCAATGGCGCAGAAACCGACAAAGTGTCCACCCTGGGCGTGAACTACCAGCCGCTGAAAAGCCTGAAGACCAGCTTCTTCGCCGCCAACGTGAAGGACTTCTGGAACCAGTACTACTTCGGCGCTACCCACGAATTGGGCGACGCTCAGCAACTGGGCCTGACCACCGGCTTCAACTACTACAAGACTGTCGACGAAGGCAAAAAAGAGATGGGGGAAATCGACAACGATACCTTCTCCCTGTCCCTGGGCCTGACTCACCAGGCACACAGCCTGACCTTCGGTTACCAGCAAGTGAACGGTAACGAGTACTTCGACTACCTGCACGAAACCAACGGCATCTACCTGGCCAACTCCCTGACCTCGGACTTCAACGGCCCGAACGAGAAATCCTTCCAGATCGCCTATGCCATCAACATGGCTGAATACGGCGTACCAGGCCTGAAGTTCAATGCCTACTCGGCCCGCGGCTGGGGCATCGACGGTACCCACTACACCGGCAACAATGGCCGCGCCAAGTTCGCCTACGACGGCATCCAGTCCCAGGACGGCGAGAAGCACCAGGAATACGGTGTAGGCGCTTCCTACGCGGTGCAGAGTGGCCCGCTCAAGGCCACCGCGATTCGCGCCACCTACGTTGAACACCGTGGCAGCGAGTTCCAGTCCGATGGCAGCATCAAGGAATTCCGTCTGGTTACCACCATCCCATTCAACATCCTTTAATTAGCGCCAGGTAGACGGCGGGCTCAGGACGAGCCTCGCCGTCTACGCTTTTCTGGTTCCATCGATTGCAGAGGGCTCTGAATGAAAATGCTCCCACTACAAGCCGCCATGGCTGCCGCGCTGTTGAGCGTGGCGATCGGCGTTTCGGCCAAACCGCTGGTGGTCTGCACCGAAGCCAGCCCGGAAGGTTTCGACCCGGTGCTGTACACCACCGCCGTGACCGCTGATGCCGCTGCTGAAACCATGTTCAACCGTCTAGTGGATTTCAAGCCGGGTACGACCGAGGTGGTTCCCGCGCTGGCCAAGTCCTGGGAAATCAGTGATGACGGCCTGACCTACACGTTCCACCTGCGCGAAGACGTCAAGTTCCACACGACCGATTACTTCAAGCCCACGCGCAACTTGAATGCCGACGATGTGCTGTGGAGCTTCCAGCGCCAGTTGGACCCGAAACACCCGTGGCATAACAAGTCCACCACCGGTTTCCCTTATTTTGAAAGCATGGGTTTCAAGGAACTGCTCAAGAGTGTCGAGAAGGTTGACGACCACACCGTCGTCTTCACCCTGACGCGCCCTGAAGCACCGTTCCTGGCCGATGTCGCAATGCCGTTCACCGCCATCCACTCCGCCGAGTACGCCGACAAGCTGCTCGCCGCCGGCAAGACCGACGAACTCAACAGCAAGCCGATCGGCACCGGCCCGTTCATTTTCATCCGCTATCAGAAAGACGCTCAGGTGCGCTTCAAGGCCAACCCGGAATACTTCCGTGGCAAGCCGCCCGCCGACCCGTTGATCCTGGCCATTGCGGTCGATAACAACGTGCGCTTGCAAAAGCTCAAGGCCAATGAATGTCAAATCGCGCTTTATCCCAAGCCGGATGATCTGCCGAGCATCAAGAAAGATCCGAACCTGAAAGTCGATGAGCTGGCGGCCATGACTACCAGCTACACCGCCCTGAACACTACCCGCAAGTACATGAGCGACCCACGGGTACGTCACGCGATCAACATTGCGTTCGACAAGGCAGGCTACACCGATGCCTTGTACGGCAAAGGCAATGCAGTGGTCGGCACCGGTCCGTATCCACCGACCCTGCTGGGCTTCAACGACAAGCTCAAGAACCCACCTCGCGACCTCGACAAAGCCCGCGCCCTGCTCAAGGAAGCCGGCGTGCCGGAAGGCACCGAGTTCAGTCTGTTCACCCGTAACGGCGGCGGCCCGACCAACCCTAACCCGATGCTTGGCGCCCAGCGCATGCAGGCGGATTTGGCTCAGATTGGCCTGAAGGTCAACATCAAAGTTATGGAATGGGGCGAGATGCTCAAGCGTGCTAAAAACGGTGAGCACGATATGGTTTCCGCCGGCTGGGCCGGGGATAACGGCGACCCGGACAACTTCCTGACCCCCAACCTGAGTTGCGATGCAGCGAAAAACGGCGAAAACTACGCCCGTTGGTGTAACAAGGAGTTTCAGGACTTGATCGACAAGGCGCGCGCCATCGCTGAACCCCAGCAACGGGCCGCACTCTATGAACAAGCCCTGGATGTTTTCGAGAAGGACCAGCCGTGGATACCCATGGCTTATCCAAAAATGTTTACCGCCATGCGCAAGAACGTCGAGGGTTATACCCAAAGCCCGCTGACGAACAATAACTTCGCCACCACCCAGGTGAAGTAAATAAGAAAAACGCTCGGCGCCGTCGATATTGACGGTGCCGAACCTGCCTAACCGGCTGATTGAGGTATACACCAAGATGTTTAGTTTTATTGCCCGCCGACTGGGGTTATTGATCCCCACGTTCTTCGGCATCACGTTGCTGACCTTTGCGTTGATTCGCATGATTCCAGGCGACCCCGTAGAAGTCATGATGGGCGAGCGGCGGGTTGACCCCGAAATGCACGCTCAGGCAATGGAGCGCCTTGGCCTTAACAAGCCGCTGTATGCGCAATACCTGGATTACGTCGGCAAGCTCGCCCAGGGCGACCTTGGCGAATCGCTGCGCACCCGCACCAGCGTGTGGACCGAGTTCACCGCCCTTTTCCCTGCGACCCTGGAACTGTCCATGGCCGCCCTGTTGTTCGCCGGCATCCTAGGGCTGTTAGCCGGGGTGATCGCGGCCTTGAAACGAGGATCCCTGTTCGACCACGGGGTGATGGGCATCTCCCTGGCGGGCTATTCGATGCCGATCTTCTGGTGGGGCCTGATCCTGATCATGTTCTTCTCGGTAAGCCTGGGCTGGACCCCGGTTTCCGGGCGTATCGACCTGCTCTACGACATCGAGCCGCGCACCGGCTTCATGCTGATCGACACCCTGCTGGCCGACGAGCCGGACGCGTTCTGGGACGCCCTGCACCACCTGATCCTGCCGGCCATCGTGCTGGGCACCATCCCGCTGGCGGTGATCGCGCGGATGACCCGTTCGTCGATGCTCGAAGTTCTGCGTGAGGACTACATCCGTACCGCCAAGGCCAAGGGCCTCTCGCCGGCACGCGTGGTATTCGTGCACGGCCTGCGCAACGCGCTGATTCCGGTACTTACCGTGGTCGGCCTGCAAGTCGGCACGCTGCTGGCCGGTGCGGTACTGACCGAAACCATCTTCTCGTGGCCCGGCATCGGCAAATGGCTGATCGAAGCCATTGGCGCACGGGACTACCCGGTGGTGCAAAACGGCATTCTGCTGATCGCCTGCCTGGTGATCCTGGTGAACTTCGTGGTGGATATCCTCTACGGCTTCGCCAACCCACGCATCCGTCACCAGCGCTGAGATCATGACCATGACCACACCTACTCAAGTGTCAGCAGTCGATCAGAGCCTGCTGTACCCGTCCCCGTACAAAGAATTCTGGCAAGCCTTCTCCAAGAACAAAGGCGCGGTTGCCGGCCTACTGTTCATGCTGCTGATCGTGTTCTGCGCGATTTTTGCCCCGTGGGTTGCACCGCATAACCCCAGCGAGCAATACCGCGACTTCCTTCTGACCCCGCCAGCCTGGCTGGAAGGTGGGCAGATGCAGTTCCTGCTCGGCACCGACGAACTGGGCCGTGACCTGCTCTCGCGCCTGATCCAGGGTTCGCGCCTGTCGTTGCTGATCGGCTTGTCGTCAGTGGTGATGTCGCTGATCCCGGGCATCCTGCTGGGCCTGTTCGCCGGGTTCTTCCCGCGCTTGCTTGGCCCGACCATCATGCGCCTGATGGACATCATGCTGGCCCTGCCATCGCTGCTGTTGGCCGTGGCGATTGTCGCCATCCTCGGCCCTGGCCTGATCAACACCGTAATCGCCATTGCTATCGTGTCGTTGCCGTCCTACGTACGTCTGACCCGCGCGGCGGTAATGGGCGAACTGAACCGCGACTACGTGACCGCCGCCCGCCTTGCCGGCGCCGGCCTGCCACGCCTGATGTTCATCACCGTGCTGCCTAACTGCATGGCGCCGCTGATCGTCCAGGCCACCCTGAGCTTCTCGTCGGCGATCCTCGATGCCGCCGCCCTGGGCTTCCTCGGCCTTGGCGTACAACCGCCAACCCCGGAGTGGGGCACCATGCTGGCCTCGGCTCGGGACTACATCGAACGCGCCTGGTGGGTCGTGAGCCTGCCTGGTTTGACCATTTTGCTCAGCGTGCTGGCAATCAACTTGATGGGTGACGGCCTGCGCGACGCGCTGGACCCGAAACTCAAGAACGCCGCCTGAGGAGATTCCCATGTCACTGTTAGAAATCAAGAATCTCAACGTACGCTTCGGCGATAAGACCGCCGTGCCGGTGGTCGATGGCCTCGACATCTCCGTCGACAAAGGCGAAGTACTGGCGATTGTTGGCGAGTCGGGTTCGGGTAAATCCGTGACCATGATGGCGCTGATGGGCCTGATCGAGCACCCCGGTATTGTCACCGCCGACGCCCTGAACTTCGACGGCAAGGACATGCTCAAGCTGAGCAACCGCCAGCGCCGCCAGATCGTCGGCAAAGACCTGGCGATGGTGTTCCAAGACCCGATGACCGCGCTGAACCCCAGCTACACCGTGGGTTTCCAGATCGAAGAAGTGCTGCGCCTGCATTTGAAAATGTCCGGCAAGCAAGCGCGCAAGCGTGCCATCGAGCTGCTGGAAAAAGTCGAAATCCCGGGCGCCGCCAGCCGCATGGATGCCTACCCGCACCAGTTGTCCGGCGGTATGAGCCAGCGCGTGGCAATCGCCATGGCAATTGCCGGCGAGCCGAAACTGCTAATTGCCGATGAACCGACCACCGCATTGGACGTAACCATCCAGGCGCAGATCATGGAACTGCTGCTGGCCCTGCAGAAAGAACAGAACATGGGCCTGGTGCTGATCACCCACGACCTTGCTGTCGTGGCCGAAACCGCCCAGCGCGTGTGCGTGATGTATGCCGGCCAGGCCGTGGAAGTTGGCCAGGTGCCGCAGTTGTTCGATATTCCGGCGCATCCCTACAGCGAAGCATTGCTCAAGGCGATTCCTGAACACAGCCTGGGCGCCACGCGCCTAGCCACGCTGCCGGGCATCGTGCCGGGCCGCTATGACCGCCCGCAGGGTTGCCTGCTGTCGCCACGTTGCCCGTACGTGCAGGAAAACTGCCGCACCCAGCGCCCGAGCCTTGATCCGAAAACCAACAGCCTTGCGCGCTGCTTCTACCCCTTGAACCAGGAGGTGGCGTAATGGCCGTCGTTCTTACCGCCCGCGACCTCACCCGTCACTACGAAGTGTCCCGTGGCCTGTTCAAGGGCCACGCCACCGTGCGTGCCCTCAATGGTGTGTCCTTCGAGCTGGAAGCCGGCAAGACCCTCGCGGTTGTGGGCGAATCGGGTTGCGGCAAATCCACACTGGCCCGTGCCCTTACGTTGATTGAAGAGCCGTCCTCGGGCTCCTTGAAAATTGCCGGTCAGGAAGTGGCCGGTGCCGACAAGGCCCAGCGCAAGCAATTGCGCAAAGACGTGCAAATGGTGTTCCAAAGCCCCTATGCATCGTTGAACCCACGCCAGAAAGTCGGTGATCAACTGGCGGAGCCGTTGCTGATCAACACCAACCTGTCCGCCGCCGAGCGCCGCGAAAAAGTGCAGGCGATGATGAAGCAAGTGGGCCTGCGCCCCGAGCATTATCAGCGCTACCCGCACATGTTCTCCGGCGGCCAGCGCCAGCGTATCGCCCTGGCCCGGGCAATGATGCTGCAACCCAAAGTGCTGGTGGCGGATGAGCCGACCTCGGCGCTGGACGTGTCGATCCAGGCCCAGGTGCTCAACCTGTTCATGGACCTGCAGCAGGAGTTCAACACTGCCTACGTGTTCATCTCCCACAACCTGGCAGTGGTGCAGCACGTTGCTGACGATGTGATGGTGATGTACCTCGGCCGCCCGGTGGAAGTGGGCCCCAAGGAAGACATCTATGCACGCCCCCTGCACCCCTACACCCAGGCGCTGCTGTCGGCCACCCCGACCATCCACCCGGACCCGAACAAGCCGAAGATCAAAATCGTCGGCGAACTGCCCAACCCGCTGAACCCGCCACCTGGGTGCGCGTTCCACAAGCGCTGCCCGTATGCGACCGAGCGCTGCAGCAGCGAGGAGCCGCTGTTGCGACCATTGGATAACCGGCAGGTGGCTTGCCACTACGCGGAGCAATTCGTGGCCTGAAGCAACACAGCCTCCCACTGTAGGAGCGAGCTTGCTCGCGAAAGACGTCAACGATAACGCGCGCATTCTGATTTAACGCGGTGTGCATGCGGTCTTCGCGAGCAAGCTCGCTCCTACAGGGGCTGCGGCTTCAATGAGTTCCATCGCCCTTCCCGCCAGATTGCGCATCAGTCTGGCCGGAGGGCTTTTTTTTGCGCGTTTGTAGCAAAGAAAATACAGATGGCCCTGCGCCTTTCAATGCCTCCGGCCTTGAAAACATTGCGTCAGAGCCCTCTGGAAAGTGTATAGATTGTAAATGCAATTTACTTTTATTTGAGAATCAATACCATCACGACACAAAGAGGGCGCTGGATACTGGCTGCCAAGCCACGGTTGGCTACGCGAAAAATTCAGACGCCTCTCGTTCAATCGCCCCTCGTAAAGGACTTTGTGGACATGTCGTCTCAATTCAGGCTCAGCCATCTATCGCTGGCGTTTATCGCTACCCTTTCGTCCCCCGCGCTGTTGGCGGAGAGTGTGGAAAAACAGCGCGATAAAGTGCCGATCGAAGCGACAGACCTGCCTGTAGACGGCCAACCTCAAGCCTTGGTGCTGGAAGAAACGCGAGTACTAGGCACCGCTGCCGAAGAACTCAAGCAAGCCCCTGGCGTATCGATCATCACCGCCGAGGACATCAAGAAGCGCCCGCCCACCAACGACCTGTCGGAGATCATCCGCCGCGAGCCAGGCGTCAACCTGACTGGCAACAGCTCCAGCGGCAGCCGCGGTAATAACCGTCAGATCGACCTGCGCGGCATGGGCCCGGAAAACACCCTGATCCTGATCGATGGCAAACCCTCCACCTCACGCAACGCCGTGCGTTATGGCTGGAGCGGTGACCGTGATACCCGTGGCGAAACCAACTGGGTGCCGGCCGAAGAAGTCGAGCGCATTGAAATCCTGCGCGGCCCGGCCGCCGCTCGTTATGGCTCCGGGGCCATGGGCGGGGTGATCAACATCATCACCAAACGCCCGACCGACCAATTGCACGGTTCGCTGACCGCCTACACCGCCTTCCCCGAAAATGACGCCGAAGGCGCGAGCAAACGTACCAACTTCAATCTCAGCGGCCCGCTGACCGACAGTCTCGCATTCCGCGTCTATGGCGGCCTGAACAAGACCGACGCCGATGACGCCGACATCAACCGCGCAGCCCAAGCGACGCCTGATTCTTTGGTCGCTGGCCGCGAAGGCGTACGCAATAAAGACGTCAACGGCTTGCTGAGCTGGCAATTCACCCCAGAGCAAACCCTCGACCTGGAAGCCAGCTATAGCCGCCAGGGTAATATTTTTGCCGGCGACACCATGCTCAACGGCGGTGGCGCATTCGTTGAAAGCCTGGTGGGCAAGGAAACCAGTGTGATTCAACGCAGCAGCTTCTCTGCAACCCACCGTGGTGAATTTGACTGGGGCTCGACCCTGGCCTCGCTGACCCACGACCTGACCCGCAACGAGCGTCTCAACGAAGGCCTGGCCGGTGCCGGCGAGGGTGCGCCTTCGGCAAGCGCAGGTCGTTTCGAATCACGCTTGCGCAATACCCGGGCCACCGCCGAGGTCAACCTGCCACTGAGCCTGGGCACCGAACAGGTGCTGACCCTGGGCAGCGAATACCTCTACGAATCGATGAACGATCCCGGCTCGTTGCGCCCGCAAAGCTATGACCCGGGCACCGGCGGCGTCCCCGCCATTCCTGGGGTCAGCCGCAACAGCACCAAGACCACCGCATCGAGCTACGCATTGTTTGCCGAGGACAACATCGAACTGGGCAGCAAGACCATCATCACCCCGGGCCTGCGCTACGACGATCATGAAGAATACGGCGGCAACTGGAGCCCCAGCCTCAACGCCTCCCATCAGTTGACCGATGAACTGAGCCTCAAGGGCGGTATCGCCCGTGCCTACAAGACTCCCAACCTGTACCAGTCCAACCCGAACTACTTGCTGTACAGCCGTGGCAATGGCTGCAACGCCAGCGAAGCCAATATGGGCGGTTGCTACCTGGTGGGTAATCGGGACTTGAAACCGGAAATCAGCGTCAATAAAGAAATCGGCCTGGCCTACGACAAGGGCAACTGGCGCACCAGCGCGACGTACTTCCGTAATGACTACAAGAACAAGATCAATGCCAGCAACGAGGCGGCGTTCCGCCTGGGCAATGGTCGCCGCGTGCTGGAGTGGGAAAACAGCGGGCCCGCGTTGGTCCAGGGGGTTGAAGGCAACCTGTTCGTAAGCCTGCGCAGCGATCTGGACTGGAACACCAACCTGACCTACATGATCGACTCCAAGGACAAAGACACCGGCGAGCCGTTGAGCATCATCCCCAAGTACACCGTCAACACCACGCTGGACTGGCAAGCCACCGACAAGCTGTCCTTCCAGGTCAGCGGCACCTACTACGGCAAGCAGGAAGCGCCGACACTCAACTCACGCAGCGCTAACAGCTATGACCGCAGCGCCCAGCAGGATGTCGACCCGTATGGGCTGATGGGACTGAGCAGTGGTTATGAGTTCAGCAAAAACTTGAGCGTGCGTGTCGGTATCAACAACCTGCTGGACAAGCGCCTGTCACGCAAAGGCAATGCCGAGGACGCCGGTGCCCAGACCTATAACGAGCCGGGCCGGGCTTACTTCGCGTCGGTGACCACCTCGTTCTAAGTCACCGCCTGAGGTCTGAAAAGCGCCTTCCGCCAGCTATAGCCTGACGGGAGGCGCGCTCTTTTCAGCAAGACTACGTCTGGCTGTCGCCTTCGTCTGCGTCGTCGCTGTCAGGCTCGTCGGTAGTCGAGTCATCATCACCCTCGCTGCCGCCCTGGCCTTGATCGCCTGGTTCGGCTTCGGACTTGGCCAACTGCAAGTCCGATGCCTGGCCACTCGTCACCACCCCTACGCTCTGCACCGGGTTATGCGCCCAGGCCGTCGACATCCCCAACGACAACAGCACCAGCACCTTCATCAACAGCACTACGCGTTGAAAAATACTCATGGTTGATTCCGTCCAGTCAGTATATGGGACCCGCACGGCAGTCATTAACTGCCACCAGCGTTTACGCTAGTCGCGATGCCGGATTACCGCCAATCTCCAACCTTTTGGAGATCAAAATGCGGGAGGGGGTTTGCTCCCGATTGCGGAGTGTCAGAGCCCAATACACTGGCTGACACACCGCTATCGGGAGCAAGCCCCCTCCCACACTCTCTGAACCGCTCAGACCTTAGTGGTGTTCGCGGGTCGCGCGGAATTTCACATCCGGCCAGCGCTCTTCCATCAACGCCAGATTCACCCGGGTCGGGGCCAGGTAGGTCAGGTGACCACCGCCGTCGATCGCCAGGTTTTCCACGGCCTTGTTGGAGAACTCTTCCAACTTCTTCTTATCGCTGCAATCAATCCAGCGCGCCGAATACACGGTGATCGGCTCGTAGGAGCACTCCACTTTGTATTCCTCTTTCAAGCGGCTGGCGACCACATCGAACTGCAGCACACCGACGGCGCCGAGGATGATGTCGTTGCTGCGCTCGGGGAAGAACACCTGGGTGGCGCCTTCTTCGGCCAACTGCTGCAAGCCTTGGCGCAGTTGCTTGGACTTGAGCGGGTCGCGCAGGCGCACGCGGCGGAACAGTTCCGGGGCGAAGTGCGGGATACCGGTAAAGCCCAGCGCTTCGCCTTCGGTGAAGGTGTCACCGATCTGGATGGTGCCGTGGTTGTGCAGGCCGATGATGTCGCCGGCGTAGGCTTCTTCGAGCTGTTCACGCTCGGAGGAGAAGAACGTCAGGGCGTCGCCGATGCGCACGTCCTTGCCGGTGCGCACGTGGCGCATCTTCATGCCTTTTTCGTAGCGGCCGGAGCAGATACGCATGAAGGCGATACGGTCGCGGTGCTTGGGGTCCATGTTCGCCTGGATCTTGAACACGAAGCCGGTAAATTTCTCTTCGACCGGTTCCACGGTGCGCTCGTTTGCGACCCGGGCCAGAGGTTTCGGCGCCCAGTTCACAACAGCGTCAAGCACATGGTCGACGCCGAAGTTGCCCAAGGCAGTTCCGAAGAACACCGGGGTCAGCTGGCCGTCGAGGAACTCCTGCTGGTTGAACTCATGGCAGGCGCCCTGCACCAGCTCCAACTGGTCGACGAAACGGTCGTACTCGTCACCCAGGTGAGCGCGGGCTTCGTCCGAATCGAGCTTTTCGATGATCTTGGTTTCGGTGCGCTCATGACCGTGGCCGGCGGTGTAGACAATGATGTAGTCGTCGGCCAGGTGGTACACGCCCTTGAAGTCGCGGTAGCAACCAATCGGCCAAGTGATCGGCGCGGCCTTGATCTTCAGGACGGCTTCGATTTCATCCAGCAACTCGATCGGGTCGCGGATATCACGGTCGAGTTTGTTGATGAAGCTGACGATCGGCGTGTCACGCAGGCGGCAAACGTCCATCAGCGCAATGGTACGTGGCTCGACACCCTTACCGCCGTCGAGGACCATCAGCGCCGAGTCCACCGCGGTCAGAGTGCGGTAGGTATCTTCGGAGAAGTCTTCGTGGCCGGGGGTGTCGAGCAGGTTGACCATGTGGTCGCGATACGGGAATTGCATGACCGACGTGGTAATGGAAATACCCCGTTGTTTTTCCATCTCCATCCAGTCGGATGTGGCATGGCGGTCGGATTTGCGCGATTTCACCGTGCCGGCTACCGCGATCGCCTTGCCCATCAGCAACAGCTTTTCGGTGATGGTGGTTTTACCGGCATCGGGGTGGGAAATAATGGCGAAAGTGCGGCGTTTCGCGACTTCGGCGGCCTGGTGGGTCATGGGAAATCGCCTGGCAGGTGAGTCAAAAAAGGGCGGCGAGTATAGCGCAAACGAGGGGGTACGGACCACCGTTGAGCCCATTGGGGGTGGCTAAATGCGCCCAAGTGTGGAACCTTTTAAAAGGTCGAGACGTCCACTCCCCTGCTACCGCACTCGGAACAGGGGCTGAAATATCAGCAAGTTAGCCTGACGAGGCTGCGCTCATGGCTTGATCGCATACTGCATTGCCAGTATCGGCGAGCTGCTTTTCGCGAACCTATTCGCCGACAGCCAGGAATGGCATTGCCGCCGGAGAATGTGTTCGCCGACAAAAGAAAAAAAGGAGTCCGCCTGTGGCTATTCGCTATGGCAAAGGGCTGATAGGAGGCGCGGTTGTCGTCGCGCTCCTGGCCCTGCTGGTCCACTGGATCGGCATCAACACGATCGAACTGTACCGCGACGATTTGTTGTTTTACCTGCAAGCTCACCTGATTCTTGTCCTAGTCTCCATGCTGGCAGCCCTGATTGTGGGCATCCCCGCTGGTATCCTGCTCAGCCGACCCAACATGGTCGGGCGTGCAGAACGTTTCATGCAGATCTTCAACATCGGCAACACCGTCCCTCCCCTGGCCGTACTGGCCATCGCCCTCGGCGTCCTCGGCATCGGCAGCGGCCCGGCCATCTTCGCGCTGTTTCTCGCCTCCCTCCTGCCCATCGTGCGTAACACCTACGAAGGCTTGAAAAACGTCCAGGGTTCCCTCAAGGAAGCCGCCACCGGCATCGGCATGACGCCGCGTCAGGTGCTGTTTCGCGTGGAACTGCCCAACGCAGTGCCGATCATCATCGGCGGTGTACGTGTGGCCCTGGCGATCAACGTCGGCACCGCCCCACTGGCGTTCCTGATTGGCGCCAACAGCCTCGGCAGCCTGATCTTCCCCGGCATCGCCCTGAACAACCAGCCGCAACTGTTGCTCGGCGCCGCGTGCACCGCGCTGCTGGCATTGCTGCTTGACGGCCTGGTGACCATGGCCAGCCGCCTCTGGCTGGAACGCGGGTTGCGCCCGTCTTAACGCCAGGAAAGGAATCGACATGAAAAAACTAAGCTTGATATTAGGCTGCGTCCTGCTGTTTGCAGGTATTGCGCAAGCCGCTGAAAAACCGGTGATTCGCATTGGCGCCCGGGTGTTTACCGAGCAGACCCTGCTTGCCGAAATCACCTCCCAGTACCTGCGCACCAAGGGTTACGACGCCCGTGTGACGGGTGGCCTGGGCAGCAACCTGGCGCGCAGTGCCCAGGAAAGCGGACAACTGGACCTGATCTGGGAATACACCGGCGTGTCCCTGGTGGCCTACAACCACGTGGACGAGAAACTCGACAGCGAACAGTCCTACGCCCGGGTGAAAGAACTCGACGCGAAAAAAGGCTTGGTCTGGCTCTCGCCGTCGAAATTCAGCAACACCTACGCGCTGGCACTGCCGGAAAACGTGGCCAAGGAATTTCCGCAGATCAACAGCATCAGCGACCTGACCAAAGCCCTGGCCGAGGACACCAAGGAAAACCGCCTGGTGGCCCTGGACACCGAGTTCGCCAACCGTTCCGACGGCATGGGCGGCATGGTCAAGTTGTATGACATGAACCTCACGCGCAAAAACACTCGGCAAATGGACGCTGGCCTGGTCTACACCGCCCTGCGTAATGGCCAGGTGTTTGCCGGTCTGGTCTACACCACCGATGGCCGCCTGAACGCGTTCAAATTGAAGCTGCTGGCCGACGACAAGCATTACTTCCCGGACTACACCGCAGCTCCGGTGATCCGTCAGGAATATCTCGACCAGCATCCTCAATTGGCCGCAGAGCTTAAGCCCTTGGCCGAGCTGTTCGACGACGCAACCATGCGCGAGCTGAATGCGCGGGTCGACGTCGACCACGAAAGCCCGTCCGCTGTCGCCGCCGATTTCCTGCGCCAACATCCGATCAACTAAGAAGGAGAAGACATGGAATTCCTGAACGCCTTTTCCCATCTTGATTGGGCCCAAGTCCTGCACCTGACCTGGCAGCACATCACCCTGGTCGGTATCGCAGTGATCCTGGCGATCGTCGTCGGCGTGCCCCTGGGTGTACTGATGACTCGTTTCCCGACCCTGGCCGGTCCGTTGCAGGCTAGCGCTACGGTGCTGCTGACCGTGCCGTCCATCGCCCTGTTCGGGCTGCTGTTGCCGTTCTACTCCAAGTTCGGCCAGGGCCTGGGGCCGATGCCGGCGATCACCGCCGTGTTCCTGTACTCCCTGCTGCCAATCATGCGTAACACCTACCTGGCCCTCACCGGCGTTGAGCCAGGCATTCGCGAGGCCGCCAAAGGCATCGGCATGACCTTCGGCCAGCGCCTGCGCATGGTCGAGCTGCCCATCGCCGTGCCGGTGATCCTCGCCGGGGTGCGCACCGCCGTGGTGATGAACATCGGTGTGATGACCATCGCCGCCACCATCGGTGCCGGTGGCCTGGGTGTACTTATTCTGGCTTCCATCAGCCGCAGCGATATGTCGATGCTGATTGTCGGCGCCGTGCTGGTCAGTCTCTTGGCCATCTTCGCCGACCTGCTCCTGCAATGGTTGCAACGCTCGCTGACTCCAAAAGGATTGCTCAAATGATCGAACTTCAAAACCTGTCCAAGACTTTTCAAAGCAACGGCAAGACCATTACCGCCGTCAACGATGTAAGCCTGACCGTCAACGAAGGCGAGATTTGTGTATTCCTCGGCCCGTCGGGCTGCGGCAAGAGCACCACGCTGAAGATGATCAACCGCCTGATCAAGCCCTCCTCGGGCAAGATCCTGATCAACGGTGAAGACACCACTGACCTGGACGAAGTGACCCTGCGCCGCAACATCGGCTACGTGATCCAGCAGATCGGCCTGTTTCCCAACATGACCATCGAGGAAAACATCGTGGTCGTGCCCAAGCTGCTCGGTTGGGACAAGCAAAAATGCCACGACCGCGCCCGCGAACTGATGAGCATGATCAAGCTGGAACCCAAGCAGTACCTGCATCGCTACCCGCGTGAGCTATCCGGTGGCCAGCAACAGCGTATCGGCGTGATCCGTGCGCTGGCGGCCGATGCGCCGCTGTTGCTGATGGATGAGCCGTTCGGCGCGGTCGACCCGATCAACCGCGAGATGATCCAGAACGAGTTCTTCGAGATGCAGCGCGCGCTGAACAAGACCGTGATCATGGTCAGCCACGACATCGACGAAGCGATCAAGCTGGGTGACAAGATCGCCATCTTCCGCGCCGGCAAGTTGTTGCAGATCGACCACCCGGACACGCTGCTGGCGCACCCGGCCGACGAGTTTGTCAGCAACTTCGTGGGCCAGGACAGCACCCTCAAGCGCCTGCTGTTGGTGAAGGCCGAAGACGCGGCGGACAACGCCCCGTCGGTCAGCCCGGAAACCCCGGTGGCCGATGCCCTGGAGCTGATGGACGAGCACGACCGCCGCTACGTGGTGGTCACCTGTGCCGAGAACAAGGCGCTGGGTTATGTACGCCGTCGCGACTTGCACCGTCAAGCCGGTACCTGCGGCCAGTACCTGCGCGAGTTCAACGCCACCGCCGCGTACGACGAGCATTTGCGCATCCTGCTGTCGCGCATGTATGAGTTCAACCGCTCGTGGTTGCCGGTGATGGATGCGGAGCGGGTGTTCCTGGGTGAAGTGACCCAGGAGTCGATTGCCGAGTACCTGAGTTCCGGCAAGTCCCGTGGCGGCAAGACCAGTATTGTCTCGCCGGCCGAGACCGCCCTGGCCTGACCTGACACAACAGGGATAAAAAATGTGGGAGGGGGCTTGCTCCCGATAGCGGTGAATCAGTGACTGAGAAGTGACTGACACACCGCTATCGGGAGCAAGCCCCCTCCCACATTTGCCCCTCGGTGAGTCAAGGAAATGTCCTCAATTCCCACTCAGCGGGGAACATCAATCCGTCACACCGGTCGGTTACATAAGTAGCTGCACGCGGCCGTACGACGAACGCGTGCAAAAACGCGACATTTTTAGTTGATCCCACGCCCGTCAAGCCCTAAAGTTCGCGCCGAACGTCCATGCTGGAAACGATCCATCCGGCTCAAGTACTGACGACGAGACAGCAAGGCCAAGGGAAGCTTACCCCGTGGCCTTTTTTGCTTTCGGCGACATGCCTTGGGAAGTAGGCGAACCAAAGTGGGGATACGGAGGACGTTCAGTTGTACCCATTGATTAATACAGTTTGCCCCTAGGAGTCCCCAGCATGTCGATCAACGTCGAAGACTATTTCGCGCGCGCCACCTTTGACAAAATGAAGGCGTTCGCCGACAAGCAAGAAACCCCGTTCGTGGTGATCGACACCGCGATGATCAGCCAGGCCTACGATGACCTGCGTGCCGGTTTCGAATTCGCCAAGGTGTATTACGCGGTCAAGGCCAACCCGGCCGTGGAGATCATCGACCTGTTGAAAGACAAGGGTTCGAGCTTCGACATCGCCTCGATCTACGAGCTGGACAAGGTCATGGACCGCGGCGTCAGCGCCGACCGTATCAGCTACGGCAACACCATCAAGAAATCCAAGGACATCCGCTACTTCTATGAGAAGGGCGTGCGCCTGTTCTCCACCGACTCCGAAGCCGACCTGCGCAACATCGCCAAGGCCGCGCCGGGTTCGAAAGTGTATGTGCGCATCCTCACCGAAGGCTCGACCACGGCCGACTGGCCTTTGTCGCGCAAATTCGGCTGCCAGACCGACATGGCCATGGACCTGCTGATCCTCGCCCGCGACCTGGGCCTGGTGCCGTACGGCATCTCGTTCCACGTCGGCTCGCAACAGCGCGACATCAGCGTGTGGGACGCGGCGATCGCCAAGGTCAAAGTGATCTTCGAGCGTCTGAAGGAAGAAGACGGCATTGAACTGAAGCTGATCAACATGGGCGGCGGCTTCCCAGCCAACTACATCACCCGCACCAACAGCCTGGAGACCTACGCCGAAGAAATCATCCGTTTCCTCAAGGAAGATTTCGGCGACGACCTGCCGGAAATCATCCTGGAGCCAGGCCGCTCGCTGATCGCCAACGCCGGCATCCTGGTCAGTGAAGTGGTGCTGGTTGCACGTAAATCGCGTACCGCCGTCGAGCGTTGGGTGTACACGGATGTGGGCAAGTTCTCCGGCCTGATCGAAACCATGGACGAAGCCATCAAGTTTCCGATCTGGACCGAGAAGAAAGGCGAGATGGAAGAAGTGGTCATCGCCGGCCCCACCTGCGACAGCGCCGACATCATGTACGAGAACTACAAGTACGGCCTGCCGCTGAACCTGGCGATTGGTGATCGTTTGTACTGGTTGTCGACCGGTGCGTACACCACCAGCTATAGCGCGGTTGAGTTCAATGGGTTTCCGCCATTGAAGTCGTTCTACATTTAACCCTGGCCAAACCCACTGTAGGAGCGAGCTTGCTCGCGAAGAACGCCAACGATACTGCGTACATGCTGAATGCACGCATCGTCCTCGGGTTTTTCGCGAGCAAGCTCGCTCCTACAAGGTTTGCAGGTGTTGGGCACGCTGCTGGTACGCCGCGGACATTGCTCGTATCTGCGGGTCATTCGCCAACGCCAAAGCCTTCTGCGCCGTGCTCAGGAACTTGAGATTCCCGTCCACCAACGCCTTGCGCAACCATTCCAGCGCCGCCTCGACCTGGCCTCTATCCGCCAGCACCGCCGCGTAGCTGAACTGCCCACGAAAATCCCCGCCTTCAGCCGAACGTCGATACCACTCCACGGCCGCGTCCAGGTCCTGCGTACACACCTGGCCGTCCTCCAGATAACGCCCCACCAGGTTCATCGACTTGGCGTGGCCCTGCTCTGCCGCCTGGCGATAAAGCGTCAGCGCTTGGGCCTGGTTTTGCACAACGCCACGGCCGGTCGCCAGCAGGTTGGCATAGTTGTACTGGCCCCAATCCAGGCCGGCCTCTGCTGCCAGGCGGTATTGGCGCGCAGCCGCCGCTTCATCGACGGCGCAACCCCAACCATGCTCCAGACAGCGCCCGGCCATATTGCGCGCCATCAAATGCCCGCCCTGCGCCGCAATCTGGAACCAGCGCAGCGCTAGCGCTTCATCGCGTGCAATGCCACGCCCTTGCAGCAGGATTTGCCCCAGCAAGGCCTGGGCCTCGACCACGCCTGCCTTGGCGGCGATCAGGATCGCCTGGGCAGCGCGCACCGGGGAGTCGTCGAGCATGGACTGCAATTGCTCAACGGTGAGCACCTCTTCACGGCGCAACAAGAAGCCCATCTCAGACCTCGACCCAGCGGCGCAGCAGGTTGTGATAGGTGCCGGTGAGTTGAATCAGCGCCGGGTGGTCAGGGACGTCGCGGGTCAGTTGCTGGATCGCGCCGTCCATTTCGAACAGCAAGGTGCGCTGGCTGTCTTCGCGCACCAGGCTTTGTGTCCAGAAGAACGAAGCATAGCGGGCGCCACGGGTCACGGCGTTGACCTTGTGCAGGCTGGAGCCGGGGTACAGCACCATGTCGCCGGCGGGCAGCTTGACCCGCTGCAGGCCGAAGGTGTCCTGGATTTCCAGTTCGCCGCCGTCGTATTCGTCCGGGTCGCTGAAGAACAGCGTGGACGACAGATCGGTACGCACACGTTCAGGGCTGCCTTTGGGTTGGCGTACGGCGTTGTCGATATGAAAGTCGAAACTGCCGCCAGCGGTGTAGCAGTTGAGCAACGGCGGGAAGACTTTGTGCGGCAGCGCCGCCGACATGAACAATGGGTTGTTCCACAACCGCTCCAACATGGCCGCGCCGATTTCCTTGGCCAGGGGGTGGCCTTCGGGCAATTGCAGGTTGTGCTTGGCCTTGGCCGACTGATGCCCGGCAGTGATTTTGCCGTCAGCCCACTCGGTTTCTTCCAGGGCTTGGCGAATGCGCAGCACCTCCTCGCGAGAAAACAGGCCGGGAATGTGCAGCAACATGAGGCAATACCTGCAATCAGAGAGGTGCCAATAGTATTGATTCTTATCTACCCTGTAAAACTCGGGGACGAACGAGATTGCAAAAACCGTAAGAAAAAAGTGTAAAGAATGTAAATTCGATGCGAATAGCAATATCTCGCAATTGATACAAAGTCTTGTTGGCCCTATATTCCGCGGCCTCACATCCTTGGGGAAGGGACACGTCATGTCGCGCATTCTTATAAAAACACCAGCCAGTTCACCACGCATGCTGGCCTCGGCCATCGGTGTAGCCTTGAGTGCCAGCTCTGCCGCCCACCTGGCGCAGGCAGCGGAAAACACCGAGCAGAAAGGCGAGCGCAACCCTATCTCACTTGGCGCCACCAACATTACCGGCCAGGACCAGGACAACACCTCCTACCAGGTGGAAAAAGCCTCTTCTCAGAAATACACCGCGCCGCTGGTGGACACACCGCGTTCGGTCACCGTGGTGCCGCAACAAGTGCTCAAGGACACCGCCGCTACCTCGTTGCAGGATGCCTTGCGCACCGTACCGGGCATTACCTTTGGTGCCGGTGAAGGTGGCAACCCCCAGGGCGACCGCCCGTTCATTCGTGGTTTTGATGCCCAGGGCGACACTTACCTGGATGGCGTGCGCGACACCGGCGGCCAGAGCCGCGAGATCTTCGACATCGAGTCGATCGAAGTCAGCAAAGGACCGAACTCCTCGTTCGGCGGCCGTGGCTCGGCCGGTGGCAGCCTCAACCTGGTAAGCAAGACCCCACAAGCGCGGGACTTCACCAACGGCGGCTTCACCTACGGTTCCGACCAGACCCGCCGCTACGTGCTCGACGTCAACCGCCAGTTCCTCGATGACAGCGCCGCCTTCCGCCTGAACCTGATGAGCCACGAACAAAACGTTGCCGGCCGCGATGCGGTGAACTACGACCGTTGGGGCGTGGCCCCGTCGCTGACGTTTGGCCTGGGTACGCCGACCCGCGTCAACCTCAGCTACTACCATATGGAAAGCGATGACTTGCCGGATTCGGGGGTTCCGTATGGCTATGGCAGCACTGCCTCGAACGCCGTGCATGTACATGACAAACCTACCGATGGCGGCGACAGCAGCAACTTTTACGGCTTAAAAAGCCGTGACTTCCGCAAGACCCGCGCAGACATCAGCACGATCTCCATCGAGCACGACCTGAACGACAACATGACGCTGAAAAATACCCTGCGCCATGGCAGCACCGGCCAGGACTATGTGTTGACGCAGCCTGACGATAGCCAGCACAACGTCAACCAGTTCGGCACTGTGTGGCGTCGCGCCAACAGTCGCGTGTCCACCACTACGACGACCACTAACCAGACCGATCTGTTTGGTAATTTCCAATTGGCGGGGATGAAGCACTCTTACTCCACCGGTCTGGAATTCACGGGCGAAGAAACCCGCGTAAGTGGCTACACCGTCAGCCCCAACAGCAATCCGATATGCACCGTTGGCAAAGGAAGCGTGGGCGGCAATTGCACCTCGCTGAGCAATCCAAATCCGAACGATGCCTGGAACGGCAACGTTGCGCGCAACTACAACGGCACCAACACAAAAGCTACCAGTCGCGCTGCCTATGTATTCGACACCATCGAACTTGATCCTAAATTGCTGCTTAATGTAGGCCTGCGCTACGACACCTTCGACACTCAAGCCAACACCAATGCCGCTACAGGGCGTACCAAGCTCAAAGACGACAGCCAGTTTTTCAACTGGCAAGCCGGGCTTGTGTGGAAGCCCACGGAAAACGGCAGCATCTACACCTCTTATGCCACCTCAGCCTCACCAGTCGGCGGCTTGGTAGGTGAAGGTCAGGAACCCAATGGTTTCGTTACCGGCATCAACACCAGCGATCTGGAACCCGAAGAAACAGTCAACTACGAACTCGGCACTAAGTGGGATCTGTTTCATGATCGCCTGTCCCTAACTGCTGCCGTGTTCCGCACAGAGAAGAAAAACACACGGATTCTGGTGAGTTCCAACACCTTCGAAAACGGCGGTGAATCCCGAGTCGATGGCTTGGAGCTGTCTGCCAGCGGCAAAATCACTGACCAATGGCAAGTATTCGCTGGCTACAGCTACCTGAAAAGCGAGCTGGTAGATCCTGGCAGAATCGGCAACCGTCAAAACGTAGTCGCTGCCGGTTCCAACAAAGGCAACCAGATGCCCAACACGCCGAAGAACTCCTTCAGCCTGTGGACCACCTACGACATCTCGCCGAAGCTGACCGTCGGCGGCGGCGCGTTCTACGTCGATGAGGTTTACGGCGATGCCGGCAACACCGTGTACGTGCCGTCCTACACCCGCTATGACGCCATGGCCAGCTACAAGCTGACTAAGAACGTCGACCTGCAACTGAACGTGCAGAACCTCACCGACAAGACCTACTACGACAAGGCCTACTCGGCGCACTTCGCCAACCAGGCGGCCGGGCGCACCGCGCTGTTGACCACCAGCTTCCACTTCTAAAAGCGGTCAATGCTCCGACCCAAGGCCCCACGCATCGGATGCGTGGGGCTTTTGTGTGTAAAACAGAATTTTTCTCGTTAACCCACGGCATAATGCGCGCCGTGAAATAGATATCCAGATGAGCGAGGCGGCCCGACGTGTTGAAGAAAACCCTGTTCCAGTTGCACTGGTTTTTCGGCATCACTGCCGGGCTGGTGCTGGCCTTGATGGGGGTCACCGGGGCCGCGTACTCGTTCCAGGATGAAATCCTGCGAGCACTCAACCCTACGGTACTCAGCGTACAGAAGCGCGAAGCCGGCGTGCTGCCGCCTGCCGAACTGGTGCGCAAGCTGGAGGCCGCCGAAGGCAAGAGCGTTGCGATGCTGTGGGTGGAAAGCGACAGCGGCAACGCCGCCCGGGTATCCTTCACCCCGCCGCCGGGGGAGCGTCGTGGCCAGATGCGCTACTTCGACCCCTATACCGGCGACTACCTGGGCGACGCCGTCGGCCAGGATGTGTTTGGTTTTATTTTGCAACTGCACCGCTTCCTCGCCGTCGGCGAAACCGGGCGCAACATCACCGGCGCCTGCACTCTGATCCTGGTGTTTTTCTGCCTCTCCGGTTTATATCTGCGCTGGCCGCGCCAGGTAAAAAACTGGCGGGTATGGTTGACCCTGGACTGGCGCAAGAAGGGCCGCAGTTTCAACTGGGACCTGCATTCGGTATTCGGCACCTGGTGTCTGCTGTTTTATCTGTTGGCGGCACTGACCGGACTGTATTGGTCCTACGACTGGTACAACCAGGGCATGACCAAACTGCTCTCCGACGCGCCGCAAAACGAGCGCATGCGCAAACGCGGCCCGCCACCTGCCGGCCCTGCTCCGGTAGCCAACTATGACGCGATCTGGAGCAGCATCTACAGCAGTGCCGGCCCCGACCTGAGTGCCTACAACATCCGCATGCCAGCCGTCGCCGGGCAACCGGCCACCGTGTATTACCTGCTCAAAGACTCGCCCCATGACCGTGCGCTGAACCAGATCAACCTGGACCCGGCCACCGGCGAGGTCAAATCCCACGAGCGCTACGCCAGCAAGAGCCTCAAATCGCAATTACTGACCAGTGTCTATGCGCTGCACACCGGCAGCTATTTCGGCCTGATCGGACGCATCATCCTCACCGTCAGCTCGTTGCTAATGCCATTGTTCTTTATCACCGGCTGGCTGCTGTACCTCGACCGCCGCCGCAAGAAGCGCCAGGTGCGCGATGCCCGCCAGGGCCTGACGACCAATCACAGCGATGCGCCGGCCTGGCTGATCGGCTTTGCCAGCCAGAGCGGTTTTGCCGAACAACTTGCATGGCAAACGGCAGGCCAGTTGCAAGCCGCGGGCCTGCCGGTGAAGGTGCAGCCCCTGGGCAGCCTCAGCCAAGACGACCTGAGCCAGTCGGAACATGCGTTATTCGTGGTCAGCACTTTCGGCGACGGTGAAGCCCCCGACAACGCGCGGGGTTTTGAGCGCAGAGTGCTCGGTCAGGATTTACCGCTCAAAGGCTTGAACTACTCGGTATTGGCCCTGGGTGATCGTCAGTATGAACACTTCTGCGGCTTTGCCCGGCGCCTGCATTTCTGGCTGACCAACCAGGGTGGCAATGCACTGTTCGCCCCGGTGGAAGTCGACAGCGGCGACACTGAGGCCTTGCTGACCTGGCAACAGCAACTCGGCCAACTCACCGGTCACGCGCCAGCGGCGGCTTGGCAACCCGCCCAATATGAAACATGGACACTGAGCCTACGCACCCTGCTCAACCCTGGCAGCGTCGGCGCCGACGTCTATCTGCTGGGCCTCACACCGCCCACGGCGCAAAGCTGGCAGGCCGGTGACCTGGTGGAAATCCTGCCGCGAAACTGCCCCTGGGCCATTGATCACTTCCTCCACGGCCTGGGCCTGGCCGGCAGCGACGGCGTGTTGATCGACGGCTTGGCGCACACCCTCGACCAAGCCCTGGCCACCCGCCAATTGCCGGACAACCGCGCGCACCTGGTCGGCCTGCATGCCCAAGCCTTGGTGAACGCACTGGTCCCCCTGGGCATGCGCGAATACTCCATCGCCTCGATCGCCAGCGACGGTGTGCTCGAGCTGATCGTGCGCCAGGAACGCCATCCCGACGGGAGCCTGGGCCTTGGCTCTGGCTGGCTGACGGAACATGCGGCCATCGGTTCGGGCATCAGTCTGCGCCTGCGCCGCAACAGCGGCTTCCACCTGCCGGATGCGCCGGTGCCGCTGATCCTGCTGGGCAACGGCACCGGCCTGGCGGGCCTGCGCAGCTTGCTCAAGGCACGCATCGCCGATGGCCAGCAGCGCAACTGGCTGCTGTTTGGCGAACGCCAGATCGCCCATGACTACCTGTGCCAGGGCGAACTGCAAGGCTGGCTCGCCAGTGGCGACCTGGCCTTGCTCGACCTGGCGTTCTCCCGGGATCAGGAAGAGAAGATCTACGTACAGGATCGCCTGCGCGAATCGGCCGATGTGCTGCGCAAATGGCTGGCGGATGGCGCGGCGATTTATGTATGCGGCAGTCTGCAGGGGATGGCGACGGGGGTGGATCAGGCGTTGGTGGATATCCTGGGTAATGAGGCGGTGGAGCGCTTGATTGAACAGGGCCGCTATCGCCGGGATGTGTACTGAGATTTTGTTGGCCCTGATCGTTCCCACGCGGAGCGTGGGAACGATCGCCTAGACGGGTTGCAGCTTTTGTTCGAACACTGACAGCCCGTCCAGGTCGCGCAAAATCACGGTCAATTCTGCCGTCTGCCCATCAATCTGCACTTCACCAAAAAACTGAAAGCCAGCAAACGGCGAAGTGTTTTGCGCAGGCGGAGCTTTCTCGAACACTACCTGCGGGCCAAAGGTTTTATCCAGCGGATTAGGCCCGAAACTCCCGGCATTCAACGGCCCGGCCACAAACTCCCAGAACGGCTCGAAATCCTGGAACGCCGCCCGGTCCGGGTGATAGTGGTGCGCTGCGCAATAGTGCACATCGGCCGTCAGCCACACATGGTTGCGCACCTGTTGCGCTCTTAAAAAGCCCAGCAGCTCGGCGATTTCCAACTCACGCCCTTGCGCCTGACCAGGGTCGCCATTGGCAATAGCCTCCCAACGTGGCACGCCAGGGCTTACCTCACCGTCAGGCACGCCCAGGCCGATGGGCATATCGGCGGCAACGACCTTCCACTGCGCTTGCGACCCCTTGAGTTCTCGCTTGAGCCAATCCAACTGTTCGCGACCCAGGAACGGTTTCTCGCCGCCCAGGTTGTCGTCATTCGGCCCACGGTAGCTGCGCATATCCAGCACAAATACATCCAGCAGCGGCCCATAGCTGAGCTTGCGATAAATACGCCCGCCGCCGTCGGCACTCTGCCGCCGCATGGGTGAATATTCCAGCCAGGCCTGGCGCGCGCGACCGACAAGGGTATTGATGTCGCGGGTCTGGTAACGCTCGTCCAACTGCTTGCTGGAAGACCAGTTATTGATCACCTCGTGATCGTCCCACTGCCAGATCTGCGGCACTTGGGCATTGAAACGACGCACGTTTTCATCCATCAGGTTGTAACGGTAATTGCCGCGATATTCATCCAGGGTTTCGGCGACTTTGCTCTTGGCTTGGGTGGTGATGTTGCGCCAGATGCGCCCGCCTTCGGTGACCAGTTGCGCGGGCACCGGGCCGTCGGCGTAGATGGTGTCGCCGCTGTGGATAAAGAAGTCTGGCAGGCGCAGGCGCATGGCTTCGTAGATGCGCATGCCGCCGATGTCCGGGTTGATACCAAAGCCTTGGCCGACGGTGTCGCCGCTCCACACAAAGCGGATGTCGCGGCGCTGTTGCGGCACGCTGCGCAAGTGGCCGAACCAGGGTTCGCTGGCGACACCGGTCTGGGCATCTTCGAAATGCACACGATAGAAAATCGCCTGGTCCACCGGCAAACCGGTGAGTTCCACGCGGGCGGTGAAGTCGGTGCGGCTGTCGGCCAGGGGCGAGATGAACTTGCGTGGGTTACTGAACACACTGCGGGTGTCCCACTCCACCACCATCTTCGCCGGGCGGTCGCTGCGGCTCCAGATCATCGCACGGTCGCCGAGCAGGTCGCCGGACTGCACCCCGTCAGTGAGTTGCGGCCGGTCCTTCACCGAAGCGATCACCGCCGGGGCCAGGCCCGGCAACAACAGACCAGCGCCGACGGCTTGCATCACACGGCGGCGGCCGAGATCGAAGTCGCTCATGCAGGTGCCCTCTTGAGTATCAAAAGGGTCACTAAAGCATGCGGGGATGAAGCAGATATGACACCACCCTTACAGCCAAGGAAAATCCAAATGTGGGAGGGGGCAAGCCCCTCCCATATTTTGAATCCCATCAGCCCTTGGCAGCAGTGACCGTCAGTTCCACAGCTTCCGGTCGCTTAAGCAGCGCATACACCAACCCCGTCAACACGCTGCCCGCCACAATCGCCAGCAAATACATCAATGCATGGTTCATCGCATTCGGGATCACCAGAACAAACAAGCCGCCGTGGGGCGCGGCGAGTTTGCAGCCAAAGTACATCGACAGCGCACCGGTCAAGGCGCCACCGGCAATGCTGGCCGGGATCACCCGCAGCGGGTCTTTGGCCGCGAACGGGATCGCGCCCTCGGAGATAAAGCACAGGCCCAGGACCATCGCCGCCTTGCCGGCTTCGCGCTCGGTCTGGGCGAATTTGCGTCGGGCGAGCAAGGTCGCGATGCCCATGCCAATCGGCGGCACCATGCCGGCAGCCATGGTCGCGGCCATCGGCGCACCACTCGACGCCGCCAACAGGCCCACGGAAAACGCATACGCCGCCTTGTTGATCGGCCCACCCAAGTCCACGCACATCATGCCGCCGAGCAAAATACCCAGCAGCACCGCGTTGGTGGTGCCCATGGTGCTGAGAAAATCGGTCAGGCCGGACAGCAACCGGGCGACAGGCGGGCCGACCAGGTAGATCATCACCAGACCGGTGAACAAGCTCGCCAGCAACGGGATGATCAGGATCGGCTTGAGCGCCTCCAGGCTCTGGGGCAGTCGCACCGCACGGCTTATCAACTTGACGCAGTATCCCGCGACGAAACCCGCCAGGATGCCGCCGATAAAGCCCGCGCCCAGCGTACCCGCCAGCAAGCCGCCGATCATGCCCGGCGCCAGGCCAGGGCGGTCGGCAATCGAATAGGCAATGTAGCCTGCCAGCAGCGGCACCATCAGCAGGAATGCCTGGTCACCGACGCTTTTCAGCGCTGCCGCCAAGGTGCCGGGCTGTTCGAAGGCATGGATGCCGAACACGAATGACAAGGCGATCAGCAAGCCCCCCGCCACCACCATCGGCAACATGTACGACACGCCGGTGAGCAAGTGTTTGTAGACGCCGGTTTTCTCCGATTTGGCCGGCGCGCCGCTGGCTGCGCTTTCCACTGTGCCTTCGGCCAGGGCCTTGTTGAGGATGGCTTCGGATTGCTTGAGGGCAATACCGGTGCCACAGCGGTAGATTTTCTTGCCGGCAAAACGCTCGGTGGCGACTTCGATATCGGCCGCCAGCAACACCACGTCGGCATTGGCGATGGCCTCCGGGCTCAACGGCGTGCGGGCGCCCACCGAGCCCTGGGTCTCGACCTGCAAGTCATAACCCAGGCGTTTGGCGGCCTGCTGCAAGGCTTCGGCGGCCATGAAGGTGTGGGCCACGCCCGTCGGGCAGGCGGTAATCGCGACGATACGCGGCGCATCTTTCGCCGCCACCGGGGCGCCGCTGGTGACATATACCTGGGCTTCTTCGGCGCCGCGACGCAATACGGCCTCGACATCCGCCAGGGCCTGGGCCGGGGTGGTCTGGAACACGCGCTTGCCGACAAACCGCTGCATGTCCACCGGTGTGCTGCTGACCAACAACACCCATTCAGCGTCATCGAGGGTGGCCTGGGACAACTGGCGCTCCGGGCGCTGCACGTCGACGACTTCGACACTGGTGTGCAAGCCCATGCGCTGGGCGGCGGCGTCCAACAAGCGGGCGCACAGCACACTGGTGACCATGCCGTTGGGGCAGGCGGTAACAATGGCTAACTTCATCACAAACCCTCTTATTGTTCTGTCAGCGTGCGTACATCGACGCCGCTTTCTAGGTGCGCCAACTGCGCGTCATCGCTGATGCCAAAGCCGATCTGCGTTACGGCCATCGCGGCAATCGCCGTGGCGCGGCGCAATGTCTGTTCGGCTGCTTCGTCGCTGAGCAAGCCATGAAGCATGCCGGCCAGCAGCGAGTCGCCGGCGCCCACGGTGCTGGCCACCGTCACCTTGGGCGGCGTGGCGTGCAGCGCTGCACCCGGGCGGTACCAGGTCACACCCGCAGCACCGTCGGAGACCACCACATGTTCGACGCCCTGCTGATGCAGTTGGCCGATGGCATCGGTGGCATTATCCAAGGCTTCGGCCAGCTCTTCGGTATTGGGCTTGACCAGCCACGGGCCGGCCTGCAAACCGGTGCGCAACGCTTCTCCACTGGTGTCCAGGGCGACTTTCAAACCGAGGCCTTTCAACTGCTGCAGCAGCCCCTGAAACCACTGCGGGCTGACGCCACGCGGCAAGCTGCCGGCCACCACCACTGCGTCAAATTGCGCGCCGATCATTGCGACCTTATCGAGCAGTGCGTGTTGCGCCTCTTCACTCACCAGCGGCCCCGGCGCATTGATGTCGGTGACACGCCCGTCCTGTTCGGCAATCTTGATATTGCTGCGGGTTTCGCCGGGCACGCGAACGAACGCATCGCCAAACCCACGGCGGCTGATCAGCGCATCGAAAGCCTGGGGGTTCGCCTCACCGAGAAACCCGCCGACGCTGACGTCATGGCCCAGGTCCGCCAGCACTTGCGCCACGTTCACGCCCTTGCCCGCCGCATGGGTGAGCATCGCTTCACTGCGATTGACTGCACCCGGTTCCAGGCGCGCCAGGCGCACCGTGAGGTCCAACGCCGGGTTCAGCGTCAGGGTCAGAATCTTCGCCATTTACACGGCCTCCACAAGGGCACGCACTTCGGCAGGCGAACCAACCAACAGTGCTTGTTGCGCCAGGCCCCGGGCCTCGCTCAGACTGAATTCACGTACACGCGCCTTTACTTCAGGAATGCTGCGGGCCGACACGCTCAACTCATCCACCCCCAGGCCGACCAGCACCGGCACGGCCAATGGATCCGCCGCCAACTCGCCGCAGACGCCGACCCATTTGCCGTGGGCATGGGCGGCACGCACAGTGATGTCAATCAGTTGCAACACCGCCGGGTGCAGGCCGTCGGCCTGGGCCGACAGGGTCGGGTGACCACGGTCGATGGCCAGGGTGTACTGGGTCAGGTCATTGGTGCCGACGCTGAAGAAGTCCACTTCCTTGGCCAGTACCGGCGCCAGCAAGGCGGCTGACGGCACTTCGATCATGATGCCCAACTGCAAATCAGCCACCGGGATTTCCAGGCGCAGGCGCTCGGTCATGTCCCGGGCTGCGCGCCACTCATCCACGCTGCCGACCATGGGGAACATGATGCGCAACGGTCGGTTATCCGCCGAACGCAGCAGCGCACGCAGTTGCGCTTCCATGATCTTGGGGCGCTGCAAGGTCAGGCGAATGCCGCGTACGCCAAGAAAGGGGTTTTCTTCTTCGGCGATAGGCCAATACGGTAAAGGTTTATCGCCGCCCACATCGAGGGTGCGTACCACCAGCGGGCGCCCGTCGAGGCCGTCGAGCACGCGACGGTATTCGGCCTCCTGGGTGGCTTCGTCCGGTGCCTGGGGGTGGGCCATGAAAATCAGTTCGGTGCGCAGCAGGCCAATGCCTTCGGCGCCCTGCTCCACTGCACTGGCCACCCCGGCGCTTTCGCCGATATTGGCGAACACTTCCACGGCGTGACCGTCACGGGTCAGCGCCGGTTCATGGCGCTGGGCCGACGCCGCCTGCAAGCGTTGTTCGCGGGTATCGCGCTCGACCACGGCCCGCTGCAGAGTGGCAGCGTCCGGGTCGACATGCAGGCGACCGCGCTGACCGTCGAGCAACAGCGGTGTGCCGGCGTTCAGCAGCAACACTGCAGCGCCTGCGCCGACCAAGGCAGGAATGCCCAAGGCGCGAGCGACGATGGCGCTGTGGGCGGTGGCACCGCCGCGAGCGGTAAGGATACCGGCGACGCGGGCCGGGTCCAGGCGTGCCACGTCTGAAGGGCCGACTTCATCCATCACCAGGATGTAGGGCTCGCTGGGCGCCTGAATGGTTTCGACACCGCACAGTTGCGCCAGCACTCGACGGCCGATATCGCGCAGGTCGGCGGCGCGCTCGGCCAGCAACGCGTCCTGCAACGCTTCCTGCTGCTTGGCGGCGGCCTCGATCACGCTCATCCAGGCGGCTTCGGCGCTTTCGCCCTGCTTGAGGCGGGTGTCGACTTCGTCGGTCAGTTCCGGGTCGTCGAGCATTTCCTGGTGGGTGATGAAAATCTCGCGGATGGCCTTGGCCAGGCTGCGTTCGATCAGGCCCTGGATATCCTGGCGCACCTCGTTCAAGGCCGTGTGCAGGCGCTGGCGCTCAATCGCGGCAGACTCACCGCGCATGGGGTAATCAAACAGCTGTGGAATCTGGATATGGGCCGGGCCGATGGCGATGCCCGGCGCGGCGGCGATGGCCTGGAGCTGGCTACCACTCAGTGGCGCACTGAGTACCGGCTCGACATCGACCTGGGCAGGTTGGGCGCTCACGCTCGGCAATGGCTCGACTTCTTCGCCAAGCCCCTCTTCGATCGCGGCCAACAGCGCGGGCAATGCGTCGCCGGCAATCGTCGGCTCGGCAACGAATTCCAGTACCTGGCCGCGACGCGCACCAAGGCTGAGCAACTTGCTCAGGCTTTTGACCGACACGGCGCCCACCGGGCCATCGATGATACGCACACGGATATCGCCGTCGAAACTCTTCGCCAATTGCGCGAGGATCTTGGCCGGGCGCGCATGCAGGCCATGGGCGTTGGCCAGGGTGATGCGGGCGCTGGGCCAATCCGCAGGCAGTTCGCCGCCCAGCACTTCCAGCACCGCACGGCTGCTGGTGGCACGCCCCAGTTCCTGGCCGCGCCCTTCAATCAACAAGGCACACAGGCGTTCAAGCAGGGCTTGGTGGGCTTCACCGAGGCTCGCCAGGCAGAACAGGCCGTGCAGGGGCTGGCCGAGGTAGCGCATGGGCTTGTCCGGCGTGACAAACGCCAGGCCCGGGCGCTTGACCGTCTGCTCGCTGTGCAACCACCACAAGCCATCGCCCAGGGGCAGCGCGTCAACTTGTTGCAGCACTGCAGCAAAACCATTGCTCACGCAGTCGGCCTGACGCAGCAGGCGTGCGCCGCGCCATACCAGCTCTTCAAAATCATCGGCAGATACGCCCAGGCTGATCATCTGCGCATCCAGCGCCAGCTCCTGGGGGGCGCCTTGCAACAGCTTCAACAAGGCTTCGGCGCTGCCGGCCCGACGCAGTGCCTGGCCCAAGTCGGTTTCACCGAGGGCGCGGGTCAGCAGTTGCAGCAGGCGCAGGTGCTCATCGGATTTAGCCGCGATACCAATCGCCAGGTAGACCACCTGGCCGTCGCCCCAGTCCACCCCTTCGGGGAACTGCAGCAAACGCACACCGGTGGAAAATACCTGGTCGCGGGTTTCTGGCGTGCCGTGGGGAATGGCGATGCCCTGGCCGAGAAAAGTCGAACCCTGGGCCTCACGGGCTTGCAAGCCACTGAGATAACCCTCGGCAACCAGGCCATCGGCCACCAATTTATCAGCGAGCAGGTGCAAGGCAGCAGACTTATCCACAGCCACCTGGCCCATGGATATCTGCTCTACGGTGAGCTCAAGCATGCCGTTCTCCTAGTTAGTGCGATGTGCGCACTAGGTATTGTTTTGAATTGATCAGCGCGAGACGTTCAAAAATAACTGACTGAGTGGTCAATTGGCAGTGGTCACTCAGTGGCGAACATCGTAAAAATACGCCTGCTGAAACGTTTAATCTAGAATTTATGGCAGATTACGCGTTAATTGCGCAAGCTAGAAGGGCCACTCGGCGCTTGCTCTGGGACATTGGTCGTGGGCTGGAATCGGTTACGATTGGACAAAATGTCGGGGCACGCTCTAAAAAACAAGGAAATCCCGGTTTGAAACTCAGTGATATCGCACGTCTGGCCGGTGTGTCCGTGACCACCGCCAGCTATGTCATCAATGGCAAGGCCGAACAGCAACGCATCAGCAATGCAACCGTTGAGCGTGTGCGCGCCGTGGTCCAGGCCCATGGCTTTACGCCCAATCCCCAAGCCGCCGGGCTGCGCAGCCGGCATACGCGCACCTTGGGGTTCATCTTGCCCGACCTGGAAAACCCCAGTTACGCACGCATCGCCAAGCTGCTGGAACAAGGTGCACGGGCGCGGGGCTACCAGTTGTTGATTGCCAGTTCCGATGACGAAGCCGCCAGTGAACGCCAACTGCTGCAACTGTTCCGTGCGCGGCGTTGCGATGCGTTGTTCGTCGCCAGTTGCCTGCCAGCCACGGATGACAGCTATCGCGAGCTGCAAGCCAAGGGGTTGCCGGTGATCGCCATCGACCGGGTCATGGAGCCTGGCCAATTCTGCTCGGTGGTCAGCGATGACCGCCAGGCCTGCCAGCAACTCACCAGCAGCCTGCTGCAACCGCTGCCCAAGCAGATCGCGCTGATCGGCGCACACCCCGAACTGAGCATCAGCCAGGAGCGTACCGCCGGTTTCCGTCAAGCGCTGCAAGGCTTCAACGGCGAAGTGATCATCGAACAGGGCGAAGCTTTCAGCCGTGACTGCGGCCGACAGTTGATGGAACAACTGCTGCAACGCTTGGGGCATTTGCCCGACGCGCTGGTGACCACCTCCTACGTACTGCTGCAAGGCGTGTTCGACGCACTGCATGACTTCCCCCTCAGGTCGCGCCCCCTGCGCCTGGGCACCTTCGGCGATACCCAACTGCTGGATTTCCTGCCACTGCCGGTCAACGCCATGGCCCAGCAACACCAGTTGATCGCCGAGACCGCCCTGCGCCTGGCCCTGGCCGCCATTGAGGAAGAACAGTACCAACCGGGCGTGCACGCCATTGGGCGGACCTTCAAGCAGCGTATTCACGAGGCCTGAGCGTGGAGCTGATCGACACCCACACCCACCTGGACTTCGCGGATTTCGACCACGATCGCCCGCAAGTCCTCGCCTATAGCCGTCAACTCGGCGTACAGCGCATGGTGGTGTTGGGCGTATACAAGAGAAATTGGCAGCGGCTGTGGGATTTGGTGCAGGAGGACGACGGCTTGTTCGCGGCCCTCGGCTTGCACCCGGTGTATCTCGATGAACATCGCCCTGCCGACCTGCTGGAGCTGGGGGACTGGTTGACCCGCCTGCAAGGCCACCGGCAACTATGCGCCGTGGGCGAAATTGGCCTGGATTACTTTCTTGAGCACCTCGACCGCGAGCACCAGCAAAGCCTGTTTGAAGCCCAGTTGAAACTTGCGGCGGATTTCCAACTGCCGGCCTTGCTGCACGTACGCCGCAGCCACGCCGCCGTGATTGCCACCCTCAAGCGCATCCGCCTGCCGCGGGGCGGGATCATCCATGCGTTCGCCGGCAGCGTCGAGGAGGCCCGCGAGTACATCAAGCTCGGTTTCAAGCTTGGTCTGGGCGGCGCCGCCACCTGGCCCCAAGCCCTGCGCATGCACAAGGTACTTGCCCAGTTGCCCCTTGACGCTGTTGTGCTGGAAACCGATTCGCCGGATATGGCCCCGGCCATGTATCCCGACCAGCGCAACAGCCCGCAGCACCTGCCGGACATCTGCGTAGCGCTGGCGCAGCGCATGGCAATCAGCCCTTCATTGCTGGCTGAGACGAGCACACGCAATGCGTGCGAGTTGTTCAACTGGTAGCGGGCTGATGACCTGCAACTTCAAGGTCATCCGCTGTCGATGACGGGCGTAGCGCACCACCAGGAAATGAATCAACACCGTAACCAGCGAAAGGTTGAACTGCGCAATCATGCTGAGCAGCCCCAACCACTCTGCAACCAGGGCCACCACCAAGGTCGCGCACGTCAGCATGATCATGCTCGGGCGCACCAACGCCCACTGGTCGAGAGCGCGAAACCGACGCAACTGTTTGAGGCAACACAGCTGCAAGCCGCAGTGGCAATACGTACAGTCAAAAGGTATATCAACAGCAATGGCATTCAATTGCCAAGGCTTGAGTTCAAACGTCATGTCGCACTGGGCGCAATGCCCCTTGATACCGATTGCAGCGGCCATCGTCGTGTCTCCTCGTGACCGTGACGGATGAAATAAATTCTCACCTAACCACGCCGCGATAAAACACAGTCCGACAAATCAGGATATGCGCCACGCAATCCGAAGCTCAATCCCACAGAAAATTCCTACACTCGAAACGCCCCGATCAATTGCTTCAACTCAATGACCTGCGCCGACAATTGCCTGCTGGCCGCTTCGGTCTGTTGGGCACCTTGCGCCGCATGCTCGCCAGCGCGATTGATTTCGACAATATTCTGGTCGATGTCTTGGGCGACCGCCGTTTGCTGCTCGACGGCAGCGGCAATCTGCTGGTTCTGGTCAACGATCATCCCTACGGCGCCGAGGATATTCTCCAGGGCTTGCTGGACTTTTTCCGACTGCCCCACCGTGCCACTCGCCATTTCATGGCTGCTGCCCATGGCCTTCACCGCCGCGCCGACGCCACTGTGCAAGCGACTGATCATTTGTTCGATTTCTTCGGTGGAGTGCTGGGTGCGTCGGGCCAGGGTGCGCACCTCGTCGGCCACCACGGCAAAACCTCGGCCCTGTTCACCGGCGCGGGCGGCTTCGATGGCCGCGTTGAGCGCCAACAGGTTGGTCTGCTCAGCGATGCTCTTGATCACTTCCAAGACCCTGCTGATGTCCTGGCTGTCGGCGGCCAACTGGTTGATCACCCGCACCGACTCATCAAGCTCCGAAGCCAGGCGTGCGATGCCGCCTTGCTGTGATTGCACCAGCGCCCGCCCACTGACGGTTTCATCATTGACGCTCTGGGCGCTGTTGACTGCCGCCGCCGCGCTACGCGCCACCTCCTGGGCAGTGGCCGACATTTGGTTCATCGCCGTCGCCACTTGTTCGATCTGGCTGCGCTGACCGGATACCGCCTGGTTGCTCTGTGCCGAAACCGCCTGGACCTGGCCGGCCTGCAGCTCGACCTGGCTGACCGTATGCCCGACGCGCTCGATCAAGTCGTGGATCTTGGCCACGGTGCCATTGAACACCTGGCCCAAGTCCCCCAGCTCATCGCGGCTTTGGGCCACGAAGGTGACCGTCATGTCACCTGCCGCCACTTTGTCCATCATTACCCCCAGGCGACGCAAGGTGGTACGGGTGGATACGAAGAAGCCTGCATATAAGTAGAAAATCAGCGCAAATACCGCCGCCAGTGCCGCGATCAGCAGCACCATGTGCAGTCGGTTTTGTGCCAGGCGTTGCTCCAGTTGCTGCCCGATGAACGCCAAGGTGGCTTCATCCAGTTGATATGTCTTGGCCATCAGTTGGCTGACGCTGTCGTAAAACCCCTGCCACGCTGTGTCGAGGGTCTCGGCCATCACCACCCGTTCTTCGAACAATTCGCTGCCTTGCTTGAGGCTGGCCTGGCTGGCTTGCGCCAGGGTGTCGAGGGTCGCATGTGCGGCATGGCTGGCGCCCAGTGCGTCCTGCAGTTTCAAGCCATATTCGCCCTGGAGTTTTTCCAACTGCTGCAGCAATTCGTCAAAGCGTGTGCTGGAAGAAGAGTTGATAAACCCTTGGCCCAGAGAGTACGCGCCCATCGCACGCCCCTCCCCAAGGGCCTGGGTGACTTGCGGGGTGACAGTAGTGACCAGATCGGAGAGCTGGCGAAGATCACTTTGCGCGTCACGGCTCAAGCCGGCTTGGCTGGCAATAATCTGGCTGAGCATCTGGGCCTGGTTAAGTAATTTGCCGATCAGCGCCGTTTTGTTGAGCAACGAACTTTCCTGTTGCTGCGCCTTGAACGCGGCGATCAACTCGTCGCGCTTGCTTTCAAAAACGGTGACGTGCTCGGGCTCGCTCGCCACGGCGCTCAAGCCTTGCAAACGGTCCAGCACACTCTGCTCCAAGGCGCTGATCCTGGCCTCAAGATCAGCGGCCTTGCCGGACTGGCCAAGTGTGGCGTTGATCTGCACCTGGTTGTTGAGGGTTTCC
Source organism: Pseudomonas sp. Root569 (assembly GCF_001427465.1). Classification (NCBI taxonomy): domain Bacteria; kingdom Pseudomonadati; phylum Pseudomonadota; class Gammaproteobacteria; order Pseudomonadales; family Pseudomonadaceae; genus Pseudomonas; species Pseudomonas sp. Root569. Next base: position 465,550 of record NZ_LMGQ01000001.1, read on the forward strand.
AGGTCGCGACGCAACACCAGGCTGCTGCCAAGCAGGTCAAGGCTCTGGAGTTCGATGCGAGTGCCCTGGAATTCGCGCCAGGAATCACGCACCAGATAGTAGTTGGTTGCCAGCATCGGCAGCAGGAATAGCACACTGATCAGGCTGAACTTCATGCCGAAGCTCAGGCGGTTCATCAGCGCTACGGCGGGATAGAGCAAGCTCTTCACAGGTGACCTCCCCTTCTTTTATTTTTATTGAGGCGCAGGGCGGCGGCAGATAGCCACTATTTGGCGCTCTGTCTGTATAGCTCAATTTGAAAGGGAGTTTTGTAACGTAAGGTTAACGGCGTGTCCGGGGACCCAATGTGGGAGGGGGCTTGCCCCTGATAGCCACGGATATCTACACAACCCTGACATAGCGACCGCCAGTAACCACGATGCGAAGCGAGCCGCTCTTGATCTTGATATGCCTTTGATCTTAGGCGCCCCGTTAAACCACGCTGGCCGGAATTCGACAGGGATTTGGGGGGTAAACCGGCAGGGATGCCGGTTTAGCCGCCATCGGGGGCTAGCCCCCCTCCCACAATGTTTAGGGCAATACAGTCCAGATGGCAAAACCGGCATACCACAGCACCGCCGCACGCAGCAGCAGCTCCCACAGGCGATCCAGGCTGTTGATGCCATCGGCGCCCACCACCGGCGGCGGGATTTCGGCGGCGGCCAGCCCGACTTTTTCCATCAGCTGTGCAGCGCTGATGTCCCAGCTCAGCAGTTCGTGGAGCATCACACGGCTGACCCCGACGAAATTGCCCACCAAGGCAAAACTCGCCGCCAGCAGGCGTACCGGCAACCAGTCAAACGCGTGGCGCAGCTGCGTGGCGCGCTCGGCCACCAAGGGGTTCTGGCTATGTTCGCTGGCTAGGGCTAACAGGCGATAGGCCAAGGCGGCTACCGGACCTAGCAGGAAATACCAGAAGATCACCGCGAAAAAGCTTTGATACGCCTGCCACAGCAAGTAGCCCTGGACGCGCTCCAGCAATTGCTCGCCACTGTCCGCGCCAAGATTCAGATCGCGCTCGGCCACGTGTTCGGCAGCTTGCAGGTCACCGCGTCGCCAGGCGTCACGAAACGGTCCCAGCCCTGCCAACAGATCACCACGGCCCAGGCTATAGATCACCACCAGCAAGTGCACCGGCAATGCCAGCAGGCCATAGGCCACCGGCTCCAGCACCAGCAGCAACAGCGCCAGCAACGCCACGGGCAGCAGCACCATGATCAGCAGGATCAGCCAGGGGCGCTTGCCCATGCGCGGGCTCGCCTCCAGCCTGGCCAGCTCACGCAGCCATCCGCCGTCGCGCTGCAGCCGCAGGCGCAAGGCCGAGAACTTCTCAATCCAGACCGCCAGCACCAACACCAGGAAACTCATTCTTCGTGTCCTCCATCCTGCAGGGCGCTACGAAAGCGCGTCCAATCAAAAGCGGGGCCCGGGTCGGTCTTGCGCCCCGGGGCGATGTCGCTGTGACCACAAATACGTTGTTGGGTAATTTTCGGGTAGGCCGCCAGCAGCTGGCGTGTCAGGTCGATCAGCGACCTGTACTGGGCCTCGGTATACGGCAGTTCGTCCGTACCTTCCAGCTCGATCCCAAGGGCAAAATCGTTGCACACTTCGCGGCCCTCGAAGCTGGAAACACCTGCATGCCAGGCTCGGTCCCGACAGGAAACAAATTGCGTCACAATGCCGTCACGCTCAATCAGAAAATGCGCAGACACACGTAGGTGCGCGATACCCTCAAAGTAGGGATGTTCCGAGACGTCCAGATGATTCTGGAAAAACTCCTGCACCTTGCCAGTCGCGAACTGCGCTGGGGGCAAGCTGATGTTGTGCACCACCAACAGCGAGATTTCGCCTTCAGGGCGCTCGTTGAAGTTGGGCGAAGGGCAGTGGCGGATGCCCTGGCACCAGCCGCTGGCGGGGTCCAACTGCATACAGGCTCCTTGAATGAGACTAAGTGTTACCAGTATGCCGCGTTCCGCCCCGCGGTTGCGATCACTTGCCGCGATTGAGTTGACGCAGGTTACCCACCACCGCAGCCAGCGCACGTTCGAACAGCAAGCCATTATCCAACGTGCGCAGCGCGCCACGCTTGAAGGCCAGGGCTAATTGCCCGGCGGTTTGCTCCAGAACCTTGAGCCCTGCGCGACTAACAAAAACATAGGTATTGGCAGGCGGCATGATCGCCGTCAACTTGCAGCGCAGGATGGGGGCGTCGTTTTGCTGCAGCTCAATCCAGGTGTCTATACGCAACTGCTGGACCTTGAGCAAATCGGAATCATCATCGGGCAGAGGCTCTTGGGGTGGCGGCAAACTCGAGCTGAAGACGAAAGGTTCGCGGACTTCGACCAGCACATCGACGCCCTCGCCCTCTGACGACTGTACATGCATGGCCTGCAACTGCTGGAAAAATTCACGGGTGCTGAACGAATCGAACGCCGCACTGGCCAGGCCGTCACGCAGCGCCTTGAGCAACCCAGGTAATTGCTCGAGCAAACGCCGACCTGCTTCGGTGTCTCCCTGCAGGCCAACGCTCCAGATCAGCTCATCCATGGTGCGCAGCGCCGTTTGCCATGGCAGGGGTTGTTCGCCGTGCTTGAGCGTGGTCAACAACAGCACCTGGCTCCAGGCCTGCTGCAGGAACCGCAGCAAAAACTGCGGCAAGGTTTTACCCATAATCCGTCGATTGATCGCTTGCGCCACACGCCGGCGAGCAGCCTCGGTACGCAGGCGCTCTTGCTCGGCTTCATGGGTGTGCCGCTCCAGCAACTCACTACGCCTGCGCTCATCGGCGGTAAACGCGCTGAACTGCGCCAGCAGCTGGGAAAAAATTGCCGTGTCTTCGACAAATTCATTCAGTAACCGCTGTACGACCTGCTCGATACGCAGGTAGAGGTAATCGTGCGGGTTGTTCCCCGGCGGGCTCCATCCTATGACGGCGCTCGCGATTTCATTGAGCAAGCGGCGCACCGGATGGTTCGCACAGCTGAACAGGCTTTTGTCCAGCACCGCGACTTTCAGCATCGGAATCTGCAAGCGGGCAATCAAACCCTTGAAAGCATCCGGCACGCTGCGGTCATCGAGAATGAACTCAAACAGCAAGGCAACCAGGTTGATTACATCTTCGTCAGCCTCTTCCAGCACCCGCGACCTGCCACTCTTGACGCTGACCCGAGTCAGTAGCTGCTCAAGCTGATTGCGCAGGTCAAAATCGTCCTCGGCGTCGGGCTCCGGGACGTACTGTTGCAAATGCGACAGCAGGCGCAGCAGGTCGCGGGTGGCGATGGGTTGCGGCTCGGTACTGGCCTCGAGGGTCGGCGCTACGCTGCCACGCACGGCCACGAGCCACTTTTGCAAGGCACTGAAGGCCTCTTGTCCGCTTGGCTCGAACGGCGGCTCGGCGATCGACTGGCTGGGGTGGTGCTGTTCACGGGTCGCAGGCCCACCGGGACGACGGGACGGAACGGCCTTGAGTTCGGGCAGTACCCCAGTGGCGACCAGTAGCTGATTGGCTTCGGCGTACAGCAGGTCAGCGTCGCTGAGCACGTATTTTTCAAACAGCTTGAGTATGATCAGCTTAACCCGGATCTCCACCCCCAGGCTGCGTCCGGCCTGCAGGAAGAACTCGCAAAGCAAGGCCGGCCCCAGTGGGTTCTCATGGTCATCCAGGCGCCTGCCAAGCAATTCACTGAATCGCGCACTCAACTGCCCCAGTGCCACCCCATCGCGATGCCGTACTCGACTGAGCATCGCTTCAAGGGCCACGGCTTTTTCCGCCTCATCAGCGCTTGTACCGGACACGCCTTCGTAAGACACCACCGGCACCAGGTGCATGTCGCCGCGCCCGGCCAAGCCCAGGTCGCCAAAGGCGGCAAACAGCTGCTCCATGAATACGCGCTCGAAGTTCTTGCGCTTGAGGCGCAGGTCACGCATGGCCTCGAAGAAAATATGATGGTCGACGGTGCTGCGGGCCTTGTCAGCCATTTCGAACAGGGTGTCGTCGGCGTTATCGAACAACTCCTGCAAACCCTGTTGCAACTGTTGCGCCGCCTTGTCACGCACCTGCAACACCACCACCGGCAGGCGCGCGAGCGGCGATGTCGTGGCCTGCGCCCTGTTGAAAGGCACCACCTTTCCGTCATTGTGCATCCTGGCCTCCTGAAACGGCGGTGTTGAGAGGTGGGAAGAACGGGGGCAGGCCCAGGAGGCACTGCAAACACCCGGCTACCACCAGGACGTCAAAGCTATGACGCCAATCGCAAGGCGCGAGATTATCTTGCAAATGAGGGTAGTTGCGCCAGCAAACTATGCCTTTGCGCTGTAATTGAGTGGCGAGCCTGGGTTCAAACGCATGCAGCCCCTATAATCGAGGCACTTTGTTTGTGGAGCCTGTTATGCCGAATCTCCGTCTCGCCGACCTCACCGCCGAAATTGAAGCCAACGTGCGCCGCGCACTCCTGGAAGACATCGGCAGTGGTGACATCACCGCGCAGTTGATCCCGGTCGAACGGCTGGCCAAGGCGACGATCATTACCCGCGAGGCGGCCGTTATCGCTGGTACGGCGTGGGTGGATGCAGTGTTCCGCCAACTGGACCCACGGGTAGCCGTACATTGGCAGGTGGCCGACGGTGAACGGGTCAACTCCAACCAGGTGCTGTTCCACCTTGAAGGCCCGGCACGCTCGCTGCTCAGCGGTGAACGCTGTGCGCTGAACTTCCTGCAGATGCTGTCAGGCGTCGCCACCCGTGCGCAGTTCCTGGCGGACTTTGTTGCCAGTACCCAAGTCAAGCTGCTGGACACCCGCAAGACATTGCCGGGCCTGCGCCTGGCGCAGAAGTACGCAGTCACCTGCGGCGGTTGCCATAATCACCGCATCGGGCTGTATGACGCGTTCCTGATCAAGGAAAACCACATTGCCGCCTGTGGAGGTATTGCCCAGGCCATCGCGGCTGCCCACAAGATCGCCCCGGGTAAGCCGGTAGAAATCGAAGTGGAAAGCCTGGAAGAATTGCGCGAAGCCCTGGCGGCGGGTGCCGACATCATCATGCTGGATGAACTGAGCCTGGACGACATGCGCGAAGCCGTGCGCCTGAACGCCGGCAAGGCCAAGCTGGAAGCCAGCGGCGGGATCAACGAAACCACGCTGCTGCCTGTCGCTGAAACCGGAGTGGACTACATTTCCATCGGCGCGATGACCAAGGATCTGAAGGCGGTGGATCTGTCGATGCGTCTGAGTATCTAAAGTGCCTTGACTGTAGGAGCGAGCTTGCTCGCGAAAACCTCAAGGGCACCGCGTGCAATCAAAGTTCACGCGTTATCGTTAACGTTTTTCGCGATCAAGCTCGCGCCTACAGGCTGCTTTAAACTACAAGGTTATTCATCTCGCAGTACTCGTCCCACTCGACACCCAGCACTTCGGCCGCCTCTTTGTGCAAGGCCAGCCGTGCAGTTTCAAACTCTTCAGGCGTCGAGGTGTACTTGAGGGTCAGTTCCCAAGGCTGGTAGCCCTGGCTCTCGGCCTCGTCCTCAAATGCCCACTGGATCTGGTCACGCTGGTCGTCAGCGCTCAGTTCCTTGATCTCTTCTTTAAGCTGCGGCGACTCCTCGAGATATTTTTCGAGAGCTGCTTGGTGCCGAACTTCCTGGGTCATCTCAGTCGTGGTCATGTCGTTCTCTTAGATCGAGGAATGGGGATGCATCTGGGTCATCAAGGTTGCGCAGATACAAAAGAGCGGGCACGAATGCCAGCTCGTCTGGCCTTCAGAACCATTCTGGGATCATCTGAAAACATTGCCTTTGAAGCGGTGGTGCCTTGGTGCCCGAGACAGGAATCGAACCTGCGACCTTCGCGTTACGAGTGCGCTGCTCTACCGGCTGAGCTACACGGGCAGTGGGCTAAAGCTAGCACTGCATCGGACATGCAGCAACTGACTCGCTCACCGCCCGGCGGCGTCACGCGCCGTTGATGCCACAGCCTTTGGCAGCGTACTGCGCCTCAACCGTGGTGGCGCAGGTCCAGCCGGTGGTGGCGCTGCGGGTCAGGGTAATGGTCTTGCCCAGCACGGGAGCCGGCGCATCGAGAATTTCACAACGGATGGAACCTGCACCCGAGGCCACATCGCCTGTCACCTCGATCTTGCAGTTGGCCGTCGGGCTGGTGCCACCGATCAACTCCAGAGTGGGCACAGTGCCCTGGTTGATCGTATCTTCGTAGCCAGCCTTCAACGCGCTGATTTCCGCCAGCCCCGCCGTAAACTTGGCCTTGGCCTGGTGCTTGGTGTACATGGGCAAACCGATGGTGGCCAAAATGCCGATGATTGCCACGACGATCAACAACTCGATCAAAGTAAAGCCTTTTTGACGCATCTCTTTCACTCTCCAGAATAGAACCATGACAAGGCGCGTCCTGCGCCCCGTAGTGTGCAACGGCGCCAGTGTACTCATGCCCAAGCGGCCAATCGCGTACAGGACGCACATTCTGACATTTTATTCCTGAACGCCAGCCTGCCCGAACACGCTCCCTGACTAAGCTGTAAATTCTTCACTACCTGCGTGCACGAACCCGACATGAATGACACATCAACGATCTACGCCTGGGAAGGCATCAACCGCAAGGGACGCAGGGTGTCCGGGCAAATTGCAGGCAATGACCTTGCGCTGATCAAGGCACAATTGCGCCAGCAAGGGATCTGTCCCGAGCGTGTGCGTAAAAAGCCTGCGCCTCGGCCGACGTTCGCCCCACGTATATTGCCTGCGGATATCGCCCTGTTCACCCGCCAGTTGGCCACATTGCTCAAGGCCGGTATCCCGCTGCTACATGCCTTCGACATCATCAGAGAGGGCGTCGAGAACCGGCAGGTGCGTGACCTGGTCGAAGCCTTGAAACAGCAGATCGCCAGTGGCAACAGCTTGGCCGATGCGCTGCGCCTACATCCCCGTTATTTCGATGACCTGTACTGCAACTTGGTGTCCACCGGGGAACAGGCCGGCGCCCTGGAATTGCTGCTGGAGCGAATAGCGACTCACCTGGAGAAAAGCCAACGGCTCAAAGCCAGGATCAAAAAGGCCATGACCTACCCTGTTGCGGTACTGGTGGTTGCCACGCTGGTCAGCGCGGTGCTGTTGATACACGTAGTGCCGCAATTCCAGAACCTGTTCGCCGGGGTCAACGGCCAATTGCCCGGGTTTACCTTGGCGGTCATTGCCCTGTCCGAATTCCTGCAACAGGCGTGGTGGGTGCTGGCGCTGGGCTTGGGTGCGTCGCTGGCAGGGCTTCGCCAGGCTTACCGTGCTTACCCAGGCTTTCGCCATCGGCTGGAAGCGGGTTTGTTGAAAATGCCCCTGGCAGGCAAACTGCTGCACAACTCTGCCGTCGCTCGTTACGCCCGCACGCTTTCAACCACGTTCGCAGCGGGCGTGCCCCTCGTGCAGGCATTGGGCTCGGTGGCCGGCGCCGTCGGCAATGGACCATTCAAACAGGCAATTGATCGTATGCGCCACGATGTATCCACAGGCATGCAATTGAACCAGTCCATGGCCAGCAGTGGCCTGTTTCCAGGCATGGCGATCCAGATGACGGCCATCGGTGAAGAATCCGGCACGCTGGACCGAATGTTGGAAAAAGTCGCGAACCACTACGAGGCGGACGTGGACACCTTGGTCGATAACCTCACCAGCCTGATGGAACCGCTGATCATGGTGGTACTGGGGGGCATTGTCGGGGCGTTGGTGATCGCCCTGTACCTGCCGGTCTTTCAACTGGGTACGGCATTTTGATCCTGCTGCTGACCGAACGGCCCTGGTTTTTTGTTGCCATGGCACTGGTGCTAGGCCTGATCGTCGGCAGTTTCCTCAATGTGCTGGTGTGGCGACTGCCAAAAATGCTCGAGCGCGAATGGCGTGCCCAAGCCCGTGAGATCCTCGGCTTGCCTGCCGCACCCGGCGGGCCGCCCTATAACCTGATGTGCCCGAATTCCTGCTGCACCCGTTGCGAACAGCCGATTCGGCCCTGGGAAAATATCCCACTGCTCAGCTACCTGTTGCTCAGGGGGCGTTGTGCCCATTGCCGTGAGCGCATCAGCCTTCGTTATCCCTTAACCGAGCTGGCCTGCGCGTTGGTCTCGGCCACCGTTGCCTGGCACTTCGGCCTTGGCTGGCAGGCCGGCGCGGTGCTGCTGCTGAGCTGGGGCTTACTGGGCCTGAGCCTGATTGACCTCGACCATCAATTGTTGCCGGATGCGCTGGTGCTGCCGCTGCTATGGCTGGGACTCATCCTCAACAGCGCCGACCTGCTGGCGACCTTGCCCGATGCGCTGTGGGGCGCGGTCATTGGCTACATGAGCCTGTGGAGCGTGTTCTGGCTGTTCAAGCTGCTCACCGGTAAAGATGGCATGGGCCATGGCGACTTCAAGTTATTGGCATTGCTGGGAGCCTGGGGTGGGTGGCAGATACTGCCGATGACATTACTGATGGCCTCATTGCTGGGCCTGATCGTCGGGTTGATCCTGCTGCGTTTGCGCAAGACCCAAGCGTCAGCACCGCTGCCCTTTGGTCCCTGCCTGGCAATTGCCGGCTGGATTGCATTGCTCTGGGGTGGTCAAATAACCGACTTCTATTTGCAGTCTGTCGGTTTCAGATGACCACTTCTGTCGCAACACCCTGGATTCTTGGCCTCACGGGCGGCATTGGCAGCGGCAAAAGCGCTGCGGCCGAACACTTTATCCACCTGGGCATCGACCTGGTGGATGCCGATCATGCTGCTCGCTGGGTCGTGGAGCCTGGCCGACCGGCACTGGCACGCATCGCCGAGCATTTCGGCAGCGGCGTGCTGCACCCCGACGGCCAGCTGGACCGCGCCGCGCTGCGTAAACTGATCTTTGAGGTCCCTGAAGAACGCCTGTGGCTGGAAGCACTGCTGCACCCGTTGATTGCCGAGGAAATTCGCAGTCACCTGGCACGCGCCCGTTCGCCTTACGCGATCCTGGTGTCACCGCTGCTGATCGAGTCAGGCCAATACAGCATGACCCAGCGCATCCTGGTGATCGACGTGCCGCAATCGCTGCAGATTCAGCGTACCCTGCAGCGCGATGGCATCAGCGAACAACAGGTGCAGGCGATTCTCAAGGCCCAGTCCAGCCGCGAAGACCGCCTGAACCATGCCGATGATGTACTGGTCAATGACCAGGACCTTGCCTGGCTGCATGGCGAGGTCGAGCGACTGCACCACTTTTACCTTACTTTGCGTGGAGGCCGACCATGAGCCAACCCTTGACCGTCGATTGCCCAACCTGCGGTGCCCCCGTGGAATGGAAAACGGAAAACCTCAACCGGCCGTTCTGCTCGGACCGTTGCAAACTCATCGACCTGGGCGCCTGGGCCGCCGAGGAACACAAGATCCCCGTGGCCCCGGATGCCGAAGACGAGCTGTTTTCCGAAGACCTGCCACCGCGCCACTAAGGCCGCATAAAGGCATATTCCTGCTGGTCGTCGAGGTTTTCTGCGAGGTATTGCAGCTCGTCGGCCAGGTCTTCAAAACTGCGTACGCCCTTGCTTTGCTGCACTACCGCACTGAGCATGGCGCGCAAGGTCAAGCCTGGGTCAAAACCGATCTCCTGCGCCGCATCCTGGCTTCTGCGCAACTCCTGTCGTGCCCACTCATACACACTCATGATCCGTGCTCCTGAAAATTTTGCAGAGCATGGACCTGCGCCGTTGCCCGGCATTTGACCTGGATCAACGCCGTGAATCGTCGTCCTTCCAAGGCGCCGAGAGGTAGCGGGTACGGTTGAAGGTCTCCAGCCATTCCGGGCAGAACACCACCAATGCGCTGATGACCATGCCGTTGATAAAGGCTTCGGGAAAGATGATCAGCCACAGGTAGCCCACAAAGTCTTCCAGCCATTGCGGCATCGCAAAGCGGCCGTCAAACCACAATAAACCCAGCCCGGCCAACAGGCATAGCAAGGCCGACAGCGCTGCGGCAAAAAAACCGGAACAGAAGATATACACAAAGGGGTTTCGCGGTTGCGCCCGCTCGACCAGCAGCGCACAGCCTTCGGTGACCAGCACCGGCAACCCGATCAGGAGCAGGCCATTGACGCCGAGCGCGGCCAGGTCCTGGCGCCCCAGCAGCATGAGGCCGATCTGAGCGGCAAACCCACCGACGATTGCCAGCGGCCAATCCAGCAGCAAGGTGACGGCGGTCATGCCGATAAAGTGGTAAGAGACCCCGGTATCGAAATCCCGTCGCACCAGCCACAGCGTGAACAGCGCGAACACCGTGCCGAACAGCAAATGCTGGCGCCGTCGGTCGGCGAACAATTCGACCCACGGCGAGCGCAACATCGCCCACATCAGCACAGGCGCATACAACAGCCAGCCGATGCCGAGGGTCGATGGCGCCAGAACAGCTGCACTGATCACGGATGCGCTACCTTTATAATAAGCCTCACCACACACCTCATCCTTGGGCCTGCTGCCAGGTGACCAGTCTACACCTGCGTTTAAAGCAAGACTTCCTGTGGTCATCATTTGAACGCTAAGCTGCGAATATGGATGACTCAGATTATTTGCGCCTGCTCACCGTGGCAGCCGAACAAGCCAATGCGTTCCTGTCCAATGCCCGCAAGTGGGAGCGTGAGCGTTGGGTCTGCCAGCGTCTGCTGCAAGGCCTGAATGTGCCCTACCGCGTCGAAGAATTTCACGCTGCCGGCCAGGAGCCACCGGATGTATTGTTTCGCGACGCCAGCTTCGAGGTGTTTTTCGTGCTGGACGAAGGCCGGCGCCTGAACGACGAATGGCGCGACGAGTTGCTGCGCAGGCGCAGCGCTTTCTCCTTGAGCCAGCTGGTGCGGCGCGAAGCCAAGCCACGGCGCATCCCGGCCCATGAGTTCCTGCTGCGCCTGGCGCCGACACTGCGTAAAAAAGCCCACAACTACAAAGAGCGCGGCATGGACCTGGGAGAGTTGGATCTCATCGCCTTTGCCAGCCTCAAACGCGAAGTGCTGGACCTCAACAGCCACTTCCCGCCCCCCACCGAGTATTTGCGCCAAGGCTGGCGCTCGCTGTCGTTGGTGGGCCCAACCTTCGCCCGGGTGCTGTTCGCCCACCCGGATGCACCGGATTTCTTGCGCAACAACCTGGGGCGCAGCATAGTATTCGACGTTGGCATCAGCCTGTGACACAGGCACCGGCTACGCTTATGGCGATAGCGCCAACCCCTGGCTGTAACGTGGCGCCCTTTTGCAACGTCTACCTGACGAGGCCTTTATGACCAGCCGCCTGAACCCCGATGACCAACAGCATGTCGAAGAGTACCTGCAACTCTCCCAGAATAGAGTCGAGCGCAAGCCTTTCCGGCCGTGGCTGCTCCTCTGCGTGGTGCTGGTAGTGGTGATCGGGCTCGGTGTGCTGAGCCGCCTATTGAGTTACCTGACGCTATGAGCTGCCTGGCGCTCGCGAGGGTAACTGCTCCGATTTCTTTTAGCCTTGCGAGATATCCCCATGACCCATCGTATTATTATCGTCGGCGGCGGCGCCGGCGGCCTGGAGTTGGCTACCCGCCTGGGTAAGACCCTGGGCAAGCGCGGCAAGGCCAGCATCACGCTGGTGGACGCCAACCTGACCCACATCTGGAAGCCCCTGCTGCACGAAGTAGCTGCCGGCTCGCTGAACTCTTCTGAAGATGAACTCAACTATGTTGCCCAAGCGAAATGGAACCACTTCGAGTTCCAGCTGGGGCGCATGAGCGGGCTTGACCGCGAACAGAAGAAAATCCAGCTGGCTGCCACTCTCGACGAAGAAGGTCGCGAACTGGTGCCTGCACGCGTACTGGGCTATGACAGCCTGGTGATTGCCGTGGGCAGCACCACCAACGACTTCGGCACCGAGGGTGCGGCGCAACATTGCCTGTTCCTCGACACCCGCAAGCAGGCCGAGCGTTTTCACCAGCAATTGCTCAACCACTACCTGCGCGCCCATGCCGGGCAGACCGATGCCATTGAACAAATCAGCGTTGCCATCGTTGGCGCTGGCGCCACCGGCGTCGAGCTGGCCGCCGAGCTGCATAACGCCGCCCATGAGCTGGCCGCCTATGGCCTGGACCGTATCAAGCCAGAGAACATGCACATCACCCTGATCGAAGCCGGCCCGCGGGTATTGCCTGCGCTGCCGGAACGCATCGGCGGGCCGGTGCATAAAACCCTGGAGAAACTCGGGGTGACCGTGCTGACCAACTCGGCGGTCAGTGAAGTGACTGCCGACGCCCTGATCACCAGCAGCGGCCAAGTGATTCCCGCCAGCCTCAAGGTATGGGCGGCCGGGATTCGCGCACCGGGTTTCCTCAAAGACATCGATGGCCTGGAAACCAACCGCATCAATCAGCTGCAAGTGCTGCAAACCCTGCAAACCACCCGTGACGAAAACATCTTCGCCTTTGGTGATTGCGCTGCCTGCCCACAACCCGGCACCGACCGCAATGTGCCGCCACGGGCCCAGGCTGCACATCAGCAAGCTTCGCTGTTGGCTAAATCGCTGAAATTGCGCATCGAAGGCAAGGATCTGCCGACCTATAAGTACACCGACTACGGTTCGCTGATTTCGCTGTCGCGCTTCTCAGCGGTGGGCAACCTGATGGGCAACCTGACCGGCAGTGTGATGCTGGAGGGCTGGCTGGCGCGGATGTTCTATGTGTCGCTGTACCGCATGCACCAGATGGCGCTGTACGGGTTCTTCCGTACGGCGATGCTGATGTTGGGGAGCAAGATTGGCCGAGGCACCGAACCGCGCCTCAAACTCCACTAACAACGCATAATACCTGTGGGAGGGGGCTTGCTCCCGATAGCGGTGGATCAGCTAAGTATTCATTAACTGACACACCGCTATCGGGAGCAAGCCCCCTCCCACATTTGCTTTGCGGTGAGCTCAGGATTCGCGCGCAAAAAAAATCCCCGTATCTTTCGATACGAGGATTTTTAATATGGTCGGGGTAAGGGGATTCGAACTCCTGACATCCTGCTCCCAAAGCAGGCGCGCTACCGGACTGCGCTATACCCCGGTAAAAAAAAGGCGACCTTTCAGTCGCCTTCTTCGATCAGTGCTTTTGGCCTCTGATCTTAAGATTCGATTCCAGCCTGGACTGGTCTCAAAAATGGTGGGTCGTGTGGGATTCGAACCTACGACCAATTGGTTAAAAGCCAACTGCTCTACCAACTGAGCTAACGACCCAAATATGGTCGGGGTAGGGGGATTCGAACTCCCGACATCCTGCTCCCAAAGCAGGCGCGCTACCGGACTGCGCTATACCCCGGTTTGAAATTGGCTCCGTGACCAGGACTCGAACCTGGGACCCAATGATTAACAGTCATTTGCTCTACCGACTGAGCTATCACGGAACTACATATTTCAAATTTACTGCTGTGTAACCTTCTCTTCGACCCTGTCCGTATCGCTACGTTAGCGTCTCTGAGGCGCGCTATTCTACAATCTTAAAAACCCCTGTCAACCCCTTAAATTGCTTTTAAGACAATGATTTGCGCTTCTTTCTGATTTCTTCTTGGGGAGAAGAAACCCGTGGGCTGACGTTGCTGCGGGGCGCACTTTACAAGCCTTTGCCTTACAGTTCAACGCCCTAGCGAAAAAAAAGGCCCCGCAATGCGGGGCCTCTTCTTATTACGCCAGATGCAGGCCTTAATGGAAGACGATTTCGTCGTCCTTCACCGTGGCCGTGACGCGGGTTCCCGGCATAAAGCTGCCCGACAGGATCAGTTGCGCCAGCGGGTTCTCGATCCAGCGCTGGATCGCACGTTTCAGAGGCCGTGCGCCATACACCGGGTCGTACCCGACCGCGATCAGCTTGTCCAACGCCTCGCTGCTCAGCTCCAGGTCCAGCTCGCGTTCAGCCAGGCGGCTGCGCAGGCGACCCAGTTGGATCTCGGTGATACCCGCGATCTGATCCCGCGCCAAAGGCTCGAAGATCACCACCTCATCCACCCGGTTGATAAACTCCGGACGGAAGTGCGAGGTCAGCGCATCCATGACCGCAGCACGCTGGGCTTCACGGTCCCCCACCAGCTCCTGGATCTGGGTCGAGCCCAGGTTGGAGGTCATCACGATCACCGTATTACGGAAGTCCACGGTACGCCCGTGACTGTCGGTCAGACGACCATCTTCCAGTACCTGCAGCAAGATGTTGAACACATCCGGGTGGGCCTTCTCGACCTCGTCCAGCAGGATCACCGAGTAAGGCTTACGCCGCACGGCTTCGGTCAGGTAACCGCCCTCCTCGTAGCCCACGTAGCCTGGCGGTGCGCCGATCAGGCGGGCCACCGAGTGCTTCTCCATGAATTCGGACATATCGATCCGTACCATGGCCTCTTCAGTATCAAAGAGGAACTCGGCCAGGGCCTTGCACAACTCGGTCTTACCCACACCGGTCGGGCCGAGGAACATGAACGAGCCGCTCGGGCGGTTCGGGTCGGACAAACCAGCCCGGGAACGTCGTACAGCATTGGACACCGCGACCACGGCCTCTTCCTGGCCGATGACGCGCTGATGCAACAGGCTTTCCATCTTCAGCAGCTTGTCGCGCTCGCCTTCGAGCATTTTCGACACCGGAATACCGGTCCACTTGGAGACCACTTCGGCAATTTCTTCCTCGGTCACTTTGCTGCGCAGCAACTGGTTCTCAGGCTTGCCATGCTGGTCGACCATTTGCAGGCTGCGCTCCAGGTCCGGGATCACCCCGTACTGCAACTCGGCCATGCGGTTCAGGTCGCCTTTGCGGCGCGCCGCTTCCAGCTCCTGGCGGGACTGCTCGATCTTTTGCTGGATCTGCGCCGAGCCCTGTACTTCGGCTTTTTCCGAGGTCCAGATTTCTTCGAGGTCCGAATACTCACGCTCCAGGCGGACGATTTCTTCCTGGAGTTTTTCCAGGCGCTTCTTAGCCGCCTCGTCCTCTTCTTTCTTCAACGCCTGGGATTCGACCTTCAGTTGAATCAGGCGCCGATCCAGGCGGTCGAGTACTTCCGGCTTGGAGTCGATCTCCATGCGGATACGGCTGGCGGCCTCGTCGATCAGGTCGATAGCCTTGTCCGGCAACTGACGATCAGTGATATAGCGATGGCTCAACTTGGCCGCCGCAATGATAGCGCCGTCGGTGATCGCCACCTTATGGTGGACCTCATAGCGCTCTTTCAGGCCACGCAGGATGGCAATGGTGTCCTCTTCGCTTGGCTCTTCCACCAGGACTTTCTGGAAGCGACGCTCCAGCGCTGCGTCCTTTTCGATGTACTGGCGGTATTCGTTGAGCGTGGTCGCACCGACGCAGTGCAGTTCGCCCCGCGCCAAGGCTGGTTTGAGCATGTTGCCGGCGTCCATGGAACCTTCGCCTTTACCGGCGCCGACCATGGTGTGCAATTCGTCGATAAACAGAATGATCTGCCCTTCCTGCTTCGACAATTCATTAAGCAACGATTTCAGGCGCTCTTCGAACTCACCACGGAACTTGGCGCCGGCGATCAGCGAGCCCATGTCCAGGGACAACAGGCGCTTGCCTTTCAGGCCGTCCGGCACTTCACCATTAATGATGCGCTGGGCCAGGCCCTCGGCAATCGCAGTTTTACCCACGCCAGGCTCACCGATCAGCACCGGGTTGTTCTTGGTGCGGCGTTGCAGAACCTGGATAGTGCGGCGGATTTCGTCGTCACGACCGATCACCGGATCGAGCTTGCCTTCTTCGGCGCGCTTGGTCAGGTCGACGGTGTATTTGTCCAGGGCCTGGCGCGACTCCTCATGGTTGGGGTCGTTCACCGCCTCGCCCCCACGCAGGTTGTTGATGGCGTTTTCCAGGGCTTTCTTGCTCACGCCCTGGCCCAGCAACAATTTGCCGAGCTTACTGTTGTCGTCCATGGCGGCGAGCAGCACCAGTTCGCTGGAGATGAACTGGTCACCTTTCTGCTGGGCCAGGCGGTCGGCCTGGTTGAGCAGGCGCGCCAGATCCTGGGACATGTTCACGTCGCCGGTAGGGTTCTGGATTTTCGGCAGTTGGTCGAGCTCTTTGCTCAACTCCTTGCGCAGGCTGTTGACGTCAAAGCCCACCTGCATCAGCAAGGGCTTGATGGAACCACCTTGCTGTTCCAGGAGCGCCTGCATCAGGTGCGCAGGCTCAATCGCCGGATGGTCGAGGCCGACCGCCAGGGATTGGGAATCCGATAAGGCCAACTGCAATTTGCTGGTTAAACGATCAATACGCATTAGTCACCTTCCTTTTGAGCAGGCCGGAGCTATGAACAAACACATCCTGAATGAAGAAACCTGCCAGATACCCTTATAGATGGGGTGGATTCTGGGGGTTTCAAGCGGCGGATGGTTGATACAGGTCAGGACAGTCTAGCGTTCAAGCCAGATAAGGGAGGCGAATCGGCCCGTACGCGGGCTGCGGCGATAAGAAAAGAAGCGCGGGTCGGTCACGGTGCATAAACCGCCACCATACACGGCGGTGACACCGCGTACTGCCAGACGCAGGCGCGCCAGCTGGTAGATGTCAGCCATGAACTTGCCGGGGTTGTGGCTGGGAACAAAGGCTTCAGCGGTGGCCGGCAGTTGCTGCATGAACGCCTCACGCACTTCCAGGCCGACCTCAAAGGCTTGCGGGCCAATGGCAGGACCGAGCCAGACCAAGACGTCTTCGGGAGCGGTATCCAGGCTTTCGAACGCGGCCTCAAGCACGCCAGCCGCTAAGCCACGCCAACCGGCATGGGCTGCGGCAACCCGGGTGCCCGCCCGATTACAGAACAGCGCAGGCAGGCAATCGGCGGTCATGGATGTGCAGGCGATGCCAGGGGTGCTGGTCCAACTGCCATCTGCCTCGACAGTACGGCCCGGATCAGCCTCAACCACGTTGGTACCGTGGACCTGGCGCAACCAGGCAGGCTGAATATTGAACGCGTCGGTCAGACGGCGGCGATTTTCAAGGACGGCCTCCAGGCTGTCCTCAACGTGATCACCCAGGTTAAGGCTGTCGAACGGCGCCAGACTGACGCCGCCCGCTCGGGTGGTGACGCAGGCTTTCACCCCGGCCGGCGCGGGCCAGTCAGGAATCAGCCAGTCATTCATCCGACAAACGCCTCGCGATCCTGCTTGAGCAGCGACAGCAACCAGACCAGATCGTCTGGCAGCGGCGATTCCCAGCTCATTCGCTTACCGCTCGTCGGATGATCCAGCTCCAGGAAACGGGCATGCAGTGCCTGACGCGGGAAGGATTTCAGCGATTCAACCATGGTTTGGCTCGCCGCCGGCGGAATTCGGAAACGACCGCCGTAGGCAGGATCTCCGACCAACGGGAAGTTGATATGCGCCATGTGCACGCGAATCTGGTGGGTACGCCCGGTTTCCAGCTTGACCCGCACATGGGTGTGGGAACGGAAACGCTCCAGCACACGGTAGTGGCTGACGGCCTGCTTGCCGCCTTCCATCACCGCCATACGCTGGCGCTGCTGGCCGTGGCGACCAATGGGGGCGTTGATCTTGCCACCGGCCACCACCACGCCGATCACGATGCACTCGTAGATACGACTGACGCTGCGGCTCTGCAATTGAGTAACAAGCTGCGTCTGCGCCTGGATGGTCTTGGCCACCACCATCAGACCGGTGGTGTCCTTGTCCAGGCGGTGCACGATGCCGCAGCGCGGGACATTGATAATGTCCGGCACGTGGTGCAACAGAGCATTGAGCAAGGTGCCATCAGCGTGCCCGGCGGCCGGGTGAACCACCAGGCCCGCGGGTTTGTTGATGACCAGGATGTCGTCGTCTTCATAGACGATATCCAGCTCGATGTCCTGGGCGACCCATTCTCCCTGGGCTTCCTGCTCGGCAGTCAGCTCAAGAATCGCACCGCCATGGACTATGTCTCGCGGGCGGATAACCGCTCCATCCACAGTCAGGCGGCCGTCTTTGATCCAGGCGGATAGGCGCGAGCGCGAGTGCTCAGCGAATAATTGTGCGGCGACTTGATCGAGGCGTTGGCCGCCCAATTCGGACGGCACCTCTGCGCGAAGTTCAATTTTATCGGACATGCTCAGACTAGGCGTGGCACAGCCTTTGGTTTCGGCTGCGCGCTTGTGGTTAAATACGGCGTCTTTTGCCCCGAGGCTTTCAACGGGGCGCTCATCATAACAGGACGGCCCCGCCCAAGACAGCGGCCGTCATAGGGACGCAAGCCGCCATGCAAGTGAAACACCTGCTGCTGATCGCCATCCTCGCCATGACTGCTGCTTGCTCGTCAACAAAGGACGTCGTCGACGAAAACCTGAGCGAAGTCGAGCTGTACCAGCAAGCTCAGACAGACCTGGACAATAATAGCTTCACCAGCGCCACAGCAAAGCTGAAGGCCTTGGAGTCGCGTTACCCGTTCGGTCGCTATGCCGACCAGGCACAGTTGGAGCTGATCTACGCCAACTACAAGAACGCCGAGCCGGAAGCTGCCAAGTCCGCTGCCGAGCGTTTTATCCGCCTGCACCCGCAGCACCCGAACGTCGACTACGCCTACTACATGAAGGGCCTGACCTCGTTCGACCAGGACGTTGGCCTGCTGGCGCGTTTCCTGCCGCTGGACATGACCAAGCGCGACCCGGGTGCTGCCCGCGACTCCTACAATGAGTTCGCCCAGCTGACCAGCCGCTACCCGAACAGCCGCTACGCGCCGGACGCCAAGCAGCGCATGATCTACCTGCGCAACCTGCTGGCGTCCTACGAGATCCACGTAGCCCACTACTACCTGACCCGCCAGGCGTACGTCGCAGCCGCCAACCGTGGCCGCTATGTAGTGGAGAACTTCCAGGAAACCCCCTCCGTGGGTGACGGCCTGGCAGTCATGACCGAGGCTTACCAGCGTCTGCATCTCGATACACTGGCGACCACCAGCCTGGAAACCTTGAAACTCAACTACCCTGACCACCCAAGCCTGAAAGACGGCCAGTTCGTGCCTCAGGTGGCCGAAGCGGACAACCGTTCCTGGCTGAGCAAATACACCCTGGGCCTGATCGAATCCCGCCCACCGTTGCCGCCGGGCGAAACCCGCGCCAATCAGGACGTGATCAAGCAGTACCAGGATGCCAAGGATGCCATTCCTTCGGACCTCAAGCCTCACGACGAGAACGGCGACGTCATCGAAGAAGAGGAGCCGCAGGCCCTTGGCAACAACGAAGACCGTTCGTGGTTCAGCTACATGACCTTCGGTGTGTTCGACTGATTGTTCGACGCAACGCAAAAGGGAGCTCTGAGGAGCTCCCTTTTTTATGAGCGAGTATTTATTGCGCTGTGCGCCCGTGGCCACCTTGGCTAAACTGGCGCATTCCTTGCCGAGAAACTGCCCATTATGCTTCGTC
This sequence comes from Pseudomonas sp. Root569, assembly GCF_001427465.1. Classification (NCBI taxonomy): domain Bacteria; kingdom Pseudomonadati; phylum Pseudomonadota; class Gammaproteobacteria; order Pseudomonadales; family Pseudomonadaceae; genus Pseudomonas; species Pseudomonas sp. Root569. The sequence goes on from NZ_LMGQ01000001.1 coordinate 484,966, forward strand.
TACTGTTCTGGATTGCCGTCATTGCTGCCGCGGTATGGTTCTGGCGCAAATTCAAAAACCCTACAGCGCGCCAGCAACGGCCTGCTGAGCCGAATGCAGCGCTGATGGTGCGTTGCGCCCACTGCGGCGTGCATCTGCCGCAGGATCGCGCACTGAGTTCAAGCCAGGCGTGGTATTGCACCCAGGCACACCTGGAACAAGGGCCGAAATCTATCGAGCGTTAAGGCGACCGGCGGGCGAATAAGGCGCGGGATCGATGATCGGGGCCCGCGCCAACAGCAAGTCGGCGAATAACTGGCAGGAGGCCGGCGCTAGCACCAGGCCATTGCGGTAATGCCCGCAATTGAGCCACAACCCCTTGAACCCAGGAACCTCACCGATATACGGGATACCCTCCGGCGAGCCAGGCCGCAACCCTGCCCAATGCCCGACCACCTCGGCAGCCGCCAGGGCAGGAATCAGCTCTACCGCAGACGCCTTGAGGCTTTCCAACGCGGTTTCGGTCGGCGTCTTGTTGAACCCCTCATGCTCCAATGTGCTTCCGATCAGGATGTGCCCATCACGTCGTGGGATCGCATACCGCCCCTTGGCCAGGACCATGCTGGATAAAAAGTCAGACGCACATTTGTACAGAATCATCTGACCTTTGACCGGCTCTACGGGTAATGCCAAGCCCAACGTGCCCAGCAATTGCCCACTCCAGGCCCCGGCAGCGAGCACCACCTGATCACCTGGAACCTGCCCTGCAGCGGTGTTAACGCCCACCACGCTGTCACCCTCGCGGACAAATCCTTGTACTTCGCAATGCTCTTGTATTGTCACACCCGGCAATGCCAGCAGCGCAGCCCTCAGGGATTTGACCAGGCGCGGGTTGCGTACATTGGCCACGTCGGCCATGTAGATCGCCCGGGAATAGCCGCCTCCCAATACCGGCACTGCATCATGGGCCGCCGACACATCCACCTTGCTTAATGGCCGTTCTTCACGCGCAGCCCAGGCCAATGCTTGGCCTTCATCATCCAGGTCAAGCCAGTACAGGCCCGTGGTATGCACCTCGGGATCCACGCCGGTAGCGGCAAACAAGCGCTGCGCCAATTGCGGGTAAAAATCCTGGGACCAATGGGCCAAGGCGGTGACCGCCGGGCTATAGCGCCATGGATACAATGGCGAAACAATCCCGCCACCCGCCCACGAAGACTCCTGCCCAAGCCCCGCCCGCTCCAGCAGTATGACCGTCTGCCCCTCCCTGGCGAGGTTGTACGCCGTCAACAGACCGATGACTCCGCCGCCGACAATCACCACTTGCTGTTGCTTAGCCATTATTTGATCCAGCCGATAAACAGGGAAGGACGCGCCCGGCGCCCACTCTTCAAGCACGCTCATCATTGCCCCCAGCAGAGCTTGCGCGACATATCAGGCGCCGCTCCCGGATTACTTCGCATACCGGTGCTGGTCAAGCCGAAAGCTGCACACGCGTCACCCGCCATCACCGAATCCACAACAGGCGTAGCGAGCAGGTCAAAATCCTGGGGGTTTAACACGACACTGATTCTATAATGATCATTGCCCGCACTGACGCTGCTTGCGTCAATAAAAGTGCCGTTCTTCGTATAAAAACGCTCCAAGTGCTGGGCCTGCTCGCTCAACAACGCGACGATTTGCGCTCGATATACTTTTTTTATCTGGCCGATATATCCGGGATAGGTGACCCCAGCCAGCAACGCGATGATCGCCACCACGATCAGTAACTCGATCAGGCTAAAGCCCCGGCTCTCCATGCCCATTCTATTACTCCCTATTGAAGTTGCCGCCATAAGACCCGTCGAAACCTGACGTTGCCGCCCTCCTCCACACGTGCGTAGACCGTCTCCAGCACCGTGCGTGATTGGCCTGCGAGCCCGACCGCGGTTACCCGGAACAGTGCCGCTGGGGCATAAGCTGGTAGATGGACCACATCGGCCCCCATACCCAGCGCTTGAACGCCATAGAATCCACCCTTCAGCGCAACCCAGAAGACCGCGGATACAGGGTTGGGGCCGGCGCGCACCAACGAAAAAGCTTCAACGGGCGGCGCACAGGTGATGACCGAGTGGCAGATGGGCAATGCCCCGCCAGCCCTCTGTACCGCCCACTCGCCCAACCTCAGGCCGCTTTCGGCATGTTGAAATGATTGATTGCGATGCCACAGGCTACTTGCGACTTTTTGCTGGGATACCGCCCCCTGCATGGATGACAACCCCACCAGCGATAACAGCAGCAGGAATACCAGACAGATCAGCAACACCATCCCGGCCTGCCGCACATGAAGCCCGCCAAGCATGATCATCACGCCTAACCCAGCCGATTTCGCAGCGCGGCCACGACGCTGTAGCTCTGATCCTTCACCCGTCCAGACGGGTCTTGCAGTGTCATATGGATGCGCACGCTGCGTATCAACGACGCGGCAACCGGGTGGCTGTCGTAACGCACCACAACCGTTGATGCCGGCTGGGCCGCCATGCCAAAGCTGATGTCGAATGCCCGCACGTTATCCATCAGTACGGCTTTCGCAGGTGTTGCCGGCGTACTGATCTTCAACTGGCCTGTTTCGTAGGTATAGGTAAGCTGGCGTATGCCAAAGCGGATCTGGCCAGGTGCGGCGGCAGGCGGTGCCCCGGCATAAGCCTGGGCCACCTCCTTGCAGTCGGACAGCACCGTCCAATCGGGCTTGCCAGCACCCTCACCGACGCTCGCCGTAACCAATGTCAGTGACTTTGTACTCGCCGACGCCTCCCAGCTTATCGGCCGATCAAAGGCGGCAGGCGCGTTGTCGATGACGGCCGTGGCCAGGCACCCCAGCATGCCTGCCTGGCGTATGTCCTGGGTAATCTTGCTCAGGACAAACCGCGCATCATCCTGCAGCACCATTGCGGCCTGCTGGCTGGCATGGGTCAGTCGCGAGCTGATTAACACCTGGCTCGCACCCAGCACCAGCACTAGCCCTACGGCGAGTGCCAGCAACAATTCCACCAGGCTGAAACCTCGAGCAAGACGATTCATTGCAACGCTCCCTGATCATTAGCGATACGACTGGTCAGGGTGAAGGTTTCCCGCGCTCCAGGCCTGTTTGCCGCCCGAGCGTCCTGCCAGCTGATGCTGATGGTGACCTCATGCCCACTTAAAGCCACCGCCCCTTTAGCGCCTTCGCCAGCGAAACCAATGATATTGGCCTCGAAATCGTGCAGGTCCAAGTCACGCACACTGGCAGTCGAAGTGCTGCGCGGCGCGGGCTCGGCGCTGCCCCACGAGTAATCTGCACCGGCGTTGGCGCGAATGCGATCAAGCATGTCGTAGGCGATAAAACTGGCTTGGCTGGTCATCCTGGCGCTGTCGGTGTACTTGAGCGCATTGAGCTGGAGCATTGCAGTGCCCATCAGACCAATGGCCAGGATCAGCAGCGCTACCAGCACCTCGATCAAGGTCATGCCGGATTGGCGCCGCTGGAAAGCGCGCAGGAAAAAACGTTTCGGGCGGGCGGGCATTACCGTCGTCATCCATGTCGAAGGCCGGAAAAAAGCAGGCGAAACCTGCTGTACGACCCAAGACTAGCGTCGGTTTTCAAGCGGCGCTGCTCCAGGAACAAAGGGAAATACTTTGGACATAAAGGCCATCATTCATCGCCAGGAGCCCAGGGCTATACCTATGTCTGCAACTTGAAGACCCACTCGCGTCCACGGAGGGAACGCACATGACACAACGAGGGTTCACCCTGATTGAAATGCTGCTTGGGCTGATCGTGACCAGCTTTCTTGCACAACTGGCCGTGCCAGGCTTCAAAGGGTTGCTTGAATCACAGCAGCGACAAAGCGTGGCCCAATCACTCGCTGCTGGCCTGCGTTACGCACGCACCGAGGCCATCGCACGCAATCAGGCGGTGGTCATTCACGCGCGGGACGAGGACTGGAGCCTGGGGTGGCGGGTGATACTGGACATCAGTGGGCGTGGTCACCTGGACGAAGATAACCCGGTATTGCTGGAACGACAGGACAGCGGGCATGTGCTAATCGCGGGCAATGGCCCGGTCACGAACCAGGTGCGTTTCAGCGGTTTGGGGGAGCCGGTCTTTGCCGGCGGGGGCTTCCGTGCCGGCACCGTGCATGTGTGCGACACAAGCCAGGCACAGAGCCTGTACCAGGTAGTGCTGGCGCCCAGCGGGCGCATCAGCCTGCGCAGTGTGAAAACCGAGCAGGCATTATGCCGAGGCTATACCAGTACGTCGGGCGTCAGAGCAGCGAGCGGACCCGCAGTTCCTTGGGCATGGAGAACGTGATGTTCTCTTCACGACCAGCCAGCTCATCAGCACCGGTGGCGCCCCAGGCCTGCAACTGCTGGATCACGCCGCGCACCAGGACTTCCGGGGCCGAGGCGCCCGCGGTGATGCCAATCCGCTCGACACCATCGAACCAACTGCGCTGCATGTCTTCGGCGCCATCGATCAGGTATGCCGGTGTGGCCATGCGTTCGGCCAGCTCACGCAAGCGATTGGAGTTGGAGCTGTTCGGGCTGCCGACCACCAGCACCACATCGCACTCATCCGCCAGTTGCTTGACCGCATCCTGGCGGTTTTGCGTGGCGTAGCAGATGTCGTCCTTGCGGGGGCCACCAATCGCGGGGAATCGTGTGCGCAGGGCATCGATTACACGGCTGGTATCGTCCATGGACAAGGTAGTCTGAGTCACGAACGCCAGGCGATCCGGGTTGTGCACCTGCAAGTTGGCAACATCTTTTTCGTCTTCCACCAGGTAGATGGCGCCGCCGTTGCTGGCGTCGTACTGACCCATGGTGCCTTCGACCTCCGGGTGACCGGCATGGCCGATCAGGATGCATTCGCGGCCGTCACGGCTGTAGCGCGCCACTTCGATGTGCACCTTGGTCACCAACGGGCAAGTGGCATCGAACACTTTCAGGCCACGGCCTGCCGCTTCGGTACGCACCGCCTGGGACACACCGTGGGCACTGAAGATGACGATAACGTCGTCGGGCACCTGGTCGAGCTCTTCGACAAAGATCGCGCCGCGTGCACGCAGGTCTTCGACCACGAACTTGTTATGGACGACTTCATGACGCACATAAATCGGCGGCCCGAAGACTTCCAGGGCGCGGTTGACGATTTCGATCGCCCGGTCCACGCCGGCGCAGAAGCCACGGGGGTTGGCGAGTTTGATTTGCATGCTGTGCCTCGTGTCTTGCAGCCACATTGAGTCGAATTTAACGCCGACTCAACCGACAATGGAGATCAAAGGTGGGAGGGGGCTTGCTCCCGATAACGGTATATCAATCTGCAAATACTTAGCTGATACATCGCTATCGGGAGCACGCCCCCTCCCACATTTTAGACCGTGTACGGTCAGTTACAGCGCTTTGACGTTGATGATTTCGACGTCAAAGGTCAGTGTCTTGCCGGCCAACGGGTGGTTGAAGTCGATGGTCACTTGCGCGTCATCGAAAGCTTTCACCACGCCAGGCAGTTCGGTATTCGCCGCATCATTGAAAATCACCAGCAAGCCTTCCGACAGATCCATGCCTTCGAACTGCGAACGCGGGATGATCTGTATGTTTTGCGGGTTGGGCTGGCCAAATGCGTTTTCCGGCAGGATCTGCAGCTTACGCTTGTCGCCAGCCTTGAAGCCGAACAGGGCGGCTTCAAAACCCGGCAACAGGTTACCGTCGCCCACCTTGAAAGTCGCCGGCGCTTTGTCGAAGGTGCTATCGACCGTGTCGCCATTCTCCAGGCGCAATGCGAAATGCAAAGTGACTTCCGTGTTCTGGCCGATGCGTTGCTCAGCCAATACCTGATCAGTCATTGACGGTCTCTCCGGTTTTCTTGCTCTTGAACATATCCAGCGCCAGCATGATTGCACCGACGGTAATAGCGCTATCGGCAAAGTTGAACGCCGGGAAATAATGGCGGTTCTGCCAATGCACCAGGATGAAGTCGATCACATGGCCCAAGGCGATGCGGTCATACAGGTTGCCCAGCGCACCGCCCAGCACCAGGGCCAAGGCGATAGCCAGCCAGGTGTCGTCGCGACCCAGGCGCTTGAGCCAGACCACCAGCACTGAACTCACCACCACGGCAATCAGGGCAAACAACCAGCGCTGCCAGCCACCGCCGTCAGCCAGGAAGCTGAAGGCGGCGCCGGTGTTGTAGGCCAGGGTCCAGCTGAAGTAATCCGGGATCACCACGATTTGCTGGAACATTTCCAGGGAGCCCTCGAAATGAGCCTTGCTGACCTGGTCAATGACCAGGACCAGCAGGCTCAGTACGAGCCAGCCCAGACGTCCAAAACGACTGGCTGAGTTAGGCATAGTGGCGAACCTCGCCAGCACCGCTGATGTTGTCTACGCAACGACCACAGATTTCCGGATGCTCAGGGTTCACACCGACATCTTCACGGCAGTGCCAGCAACGGGCGCACTTGGGGAAGGCCGACTTGACCACTTTGAGCTTGAGGCCCGGCACTTCAGTAGCTACGGCATCCGCCGGGGCCTGGGCGAAAGGTGCCAGGCTCGCGGTGGAGGTGATCAGCACGAAGCGCAGTTCGTTGCTCAGCTTGGCGAGGTCGGCGGTCAGGCCTTCCTCGGCAAACAAGGTGACTTCGGCTTGCAGGTTGCCGCCCACGGCCTTGGCCGCACGCTGGACTTCCAGCTCCTTGTTCACCGCAACCTTGACCGCCATGACGCCTTCCCAGTACTCACGGCCCAGTTCGAAGTCGGCCGGCAGTTCGGTCAGGCCTTCGTACCAGGTATTGAGCATGACGGACTCGTTACGCTCGCCCGGCAGGTATTCCCATAGCTCGTCGGCGGTGAACGCCAGGATCGGTGCGATCCAGCGCACCAGCGCTTCGCTGATGTGGTACAGCGCGGTCTGCGCCGAGCGGCGCGCCTTGCTGTTAGCGCCGGTGGTGTACTGGCGATCCTTGATGATGTCGAGGTAGAAACCGCCCAGCTCCTGCACGCAGAAGTTGTGGATCTTCGAGTAAACATTCCAGAAGCGGTACTCGCCGTAGTGCTCCTGCAGCTCACGCTGCAGCAACAAGGTGCGGTCCACGGCCCAACGGTCCAGGGCGAGCATGTCCTCGGCCGGCAGGAGGTCGGTAGCCGGGTTGAAACCGGTCAGGTTCGACAGCATGAAGCGTGCGGTATTACGAATGCGACGGTAGGCATCGGCGCTGCGCTGCAGGATCTGCTCCGAGACGGCCATCTCGCCCGAATAGTCGGTCGAGGCCACCCACAGACGCATGATATCGGCGCCCAGGGTGTCGTTGACCTTTTGCGGCGCGATCACGTTGCCCAGGGACTTGGACATCTTGCGGCCGTTTTCGTCAACGGTGAAACCGTGGGTCAGCAGCTCGCGGTACGGAGCGTGGTCGTCGATGGCACATCCAGTCAGCAACGAAGAATGGAACCAGCCACGGTGTTGGTCCGAGCCTTCCAGGTACAGGTCAGCACGCGGGCCGGTCTCGTGGCCCATAGGGTGCGAGCCGCGCAGCACGTGCCAGTGGGTGGTACCCGAATCGAACCACACGTCGAGGGTGTCGCTGATCTTGTCATACAGCGGCGCTTCGTCGCCCAACAGTTCGGCGGCGTCCAGCTTGAACCAGGCTTCGATGCCTTCCTGTTCGACACGCTGGGCCACGACCTCCATCAGTTCGACGGTACGCGGGTGCAACTCGCCGCTTTCCTTGTTCAGGAAGAACGGGATCGGCACGCCCCAGTTGCGCTGGCGGGAGATGCACCAGTCCGGACGGTTGGCGATCATCGAGTGCAGGCGCGCCTGGCCCCAGGCCGGGACGAACCGGGTGTCTTCGATCGCCTTGATCGCACGATTGCGCAGGGTCTGGCCCTGGACCGGCTCTTTATCCATGCCGATAAACCACTGCGCGGTGGCGCGGTAGATCAGCGGGGTCTTGTGGCGCCAGCAGTGCATGTAGCTGTGCTTGATGGTTTCGGTGTGCAGCAGCGCGCCAACTTCCGACAGCTTGTCGATGATCGGCTGGTTGGCCTTGAAGATGAACTGGCCGCCGAAGAATTCCAGGGACGGCACGTACACACCATTGCTCTGCACCGGGTTCAAGATGTCGTCGTTGACCATGCCATAGGCTTTGCAGGTCACGAAGTCGTCTACGCCATAGGCTGGCGCGGAGTGAACAATGCCGGTGCCGGCGCCCAGTTCTACGTAGTCCGCCAGGTACACCGGCGACAGACGGTCATAGAACGGATGACGGAAGTTGATCAGTTCCAGCGCGGAACCGGTGGTGGTGGCGATCACCGAGCCTTGCAGCTCGTAGCGCGCCAGGCACGATTCGACCATTTCCTCGGCCAGCACCAGCAGGCGATCACCGACGTCCACCAGGGCGTAGATGAATTCCGGGTGCACGTTCAGCGCCTGGTTGGCCGGGATGGTCCACGGGGTGGTGGTCCAGATCACGATGGCAGCCGGTTTGCTCAGGCTCGCCAGGCCAAAGGCCTCGGCCAGCTTGGCGTCGTCGGCAATCGGGAACGCCACGTCGATGGTCGAGGACTTCTTGTCTTCGTACTCGACTTCCGCTTCGGCCAGGGCCGAACCGCAATCGAAGCACCAGTTCACGGGCTTGAGGCCCTTGAACACGAAACCGCCCTTGACGATTTCGGCCAAGGCACGGATTTCACCGGCCTCGTTCTTGAAATTCATGGTCTTGTACGGGTTGTCCCACTCGCCCAGCACGCCCAGGCGGATGAATTCGGACTTCTGCCCTTCGATCTGCTCGGTGGCGTAGGCACGGCACAGCTCGCGGGTTTTATCCGCGCCCAGGTTCTTGCCGTAGGTCACTTCGACTTTGTGTTCGATCGGCAGGCCGTGGCAGTCCCAGCCCGGGACATACGGCGCGTCGAAGCCCGAAAGGGTCTTCGAGCGGATGATCATGTCCTTGAGAATCTTGTTCAGCGCATGACCGATGTGAATCGTGCCGTTGGCGTAAGGAGGGCCGTCGTGCAGGACGAATTTCGGACGATCCTTGCCAATTTCGCGCAACTTTCCGTACAGGCCAATACTGTCCCAGCGCTGCAGGATCTGCGGTTCGCGCTGTGGCAGGCCGGCCTTCATTGGGAAGGCGGTGTCCGGAAGGTTTAACGTGGCTTTATAGTCGGTCATTTAAGGCTCTTCGGTTAGCGATGGGCGCTAGGTGCGGCTAGTGCACGGGCGGCGGCGACATCCGCATTGATCGCCGTTTTCAACGCCTCCAGGGAGGCGAAACGCTGCTCTTCACGCAGCTTCTGGTGGAAAACCACCGTCAAACGCCGGTCGTATAAATCACCGGCAAAATCCAAAAGGTGAACTTCCAGGTGGGCCTTGCCATCACCTGCAACCGTGGGCCTGACGCCTATATTGGCGACTCCCGGCCACGATTGGCCGTCGATATCGACGCTCACCAGGTAAACCCCGGTCAAGGGTACACGACGGCGCTTTAGTTGCACGTTGGCAGTTGGCGTGCCCAATTGGCGCGCCAGCTTCTGGCCGTGCAATACCCGCCCGGCAATGCGGAACGGGCGACCGAGCAAACGCTCGGCCAGGCCGAAGTCGGCAGCAGCCAGGGCGTTACGCACCTGGGTGCTGCTCACACGCAGGCCGTCCAGTTCGACGGTTTGCGCGGCTTCGACGGTAAACCCCTGATTGACGCCGGCATGTTGCAGGAAATCGAAATCCCCGACCCGGTCACACCCGAAACGGAAGTCGTCGCCGACTTCCAGGTGTTGCACCCCCAGGCCGTCCACCAGGATACGGTCAACGAACTCGGTGGCGCTGAGGCTACGCAAGCGCTGGTTGAAAGCCAGGCAAAGGACGCGGTCCACACCCTCTTCGGCCAGCAGTTGCAGCTTGTCGCGCAGGCGCGTCAGACGGGCCGGCGCCGTTTCCGGGGTAAAGAACTCCCGCGGTTGTGGCTCGAAAATCACCACGCAGCTGGGCACGCCCAACTCGACCGCACGCTCGCGTAGCCGGGCCAGGATAGCCTGGTGACCACGGTGAACACCGTCAAAGTTGCCAATAGTGGCGACGCAGCCCCGATGCTCGGGGCGCAGGTTGTGAAGACCTCGAACCAGCTGCATAACGCGCTTCTTGCTCATAAAGTGGTCGATTATAACCACACCCAGCCCCGGACGACAGGCAACAGCGCAGGCCAAATGGGTCGATTCGATAAAACACCCGTTTTATCGCGGCAAACTCTCTATCCCAGCGACTTGCGATTGAAATGCCGCAGGCGGAAACCTTGCAACAGCAACATGCCGAAGTACACCGCCGCCCCTGCAACCACCAATATCCCCAGGCGCATGAAGCGCTCCAGCATATCGCCATGGCCCCAGGCCGGCATTAAGTGCATCAGACCAATGAGCACGGCGGACATCGCGGCGACTGCCACGAGCAACTTGAGGGAGAACACTCCCCAACCCGGCTGTGGCTGGTACATCTGCTGTTTGCGCAGTTGGTAAAACAGCAGGCCGGCATTGATGCAGGCGCCGGCACTGATCGCCAACGCCAGCCCGGCATGGGCCAAAGGCCCGATAAAGACCAGGTTGAGCAGCTGCGTGACGATCAGCGTGAAAATTGCGATTTTCACCGGGGTGCGGATGTTTTGCTGCGCGTAAAAACCAGGTGCCAGCACCTTGATCACAATAATGCCGAGCAGGCCGACGGAGTAGGCAACCAGCGCGTGCTGGGTCATCAAGGCGTCATGCGCATCGAATTCTCCGTATTGAAACAGCGAGACCGTGAGCGGTTCGGCGAGGATCCCCAGGGCCAGGGCGCATGGCAATACCAGCAGGAAGCACAGGCGCAGGCCCCAATCGAGGATTCGCGAATACTCCTGGCGGTCCTTGCTGGCGTAGGTGCGCGCCAGGGTCGGCAGCAGGATCGTGCCCAACGCCACGCCAAGCACGCCGGACGGCAACTCCATCAGGCGATCAGCGTAATACATCCACGACACCGAGCCCGAGACCAGCAGCGAAGCGAACGCGGTGTTGATGATCAGCGAAATCTGGCTCACCGACACCCCGAGGATCGCCGGCAGCATATTGCGCATCACGCGCCAGACACCGGTGTCCTTGAGATTCAGGCGCGGCAACACGAGCATGCCGATTTTCTTCAAGTGCGGCAGCTGGTACAGCAGCTGCGCCAGGCCTCCGGCCAGGACCGCCCAGCCCAGGGCCATGACCGGCGGATCAAAATACGGCGTCAGGAACAGCGCAAAAATAATCATGCTGACGTTAAGCAGGGTCGGCACGAAGGCGGGCACCGAGAAACGGTTCCACGTATTGAGGATCGCCCCGGCCAGGGATGACAGTGAGATCAGCAATATATAAGGAAAGGTCACTCGCAACAGATCAGTGGTCAGTGCGAATTTTTCCGGAGTATTGGCAAATCCCGGGGCTGTGGCCCAGATCACCCAGGGTGCGGCGAGCATGCCGATCAACGTCACCAGCATCAGCACCAGGGTCAGCAGGCCCGAGACGTAGGCAATAAAGGTACGGGTCGCCTCCTCGCCCTGCTGGGTCTTGTATTCGGCCAGGATCGGCACGAAGGCCTGGGAAAACGCACCCTCGGCGAAGATCCGCCGCAACAGGTTGGGGAGTTTAAAGGCAATAAAGAAAGCATCCGTGGCCATGCTGGCGCCAAAGATGCGCGCCAGCAGGGTGTCACGCACAAACCCTAAAACCCGGGAGATCATGGTGATAGAGCTGACGGCAGCCAACGATTTGAGCAGATTCATTGAAAGAGTTTGCGCCTATAGATAAAGAGCAGGCGAACAAAGCGCCCACTTATGCGATACTGCGCGCCTGCAACAGCACAGAGCCAAAGCTCGCGAGTTTACAGGTCAAGCGCCGGAAATAAATCACCCGCCTCTTCAGATCGACCACTCAGCAGTTCGCATCAGCCGCCCTTGACAACCCATCAAGTCATCGGCATGATTCGCGGCCTATTTTGTTTGCTATTTCCTAAAAAGTCTTTCGAGGAGCTCGACGGTGGCCAACACACCTTCCGCCAAAAAACGTGCAAAACAGGCTGAGAAGCGTCGCAGCCACAACGCCAGCCTGCGTTCCATGGTTCGTACCTACATCAAGAATGTAGTTAAAGCCATCGACACCAAAGACGCTGAAAAAGCCCAAGCTGCTTACGTTCTGGCCGTGCCAGTTATCGACCGTATGGCCGATAAAGGCATCATCCACAAGAACAAGGCCGCTCGTCATAAGAGCCGCCTGAATGGCCACATCAAGGCTCTGAGCGTTCCTGCTGCTGCCTAAGTGGTAACAACTGCCACGCAGCCCTGGTTGCGAAACAGTTAAGAAATGCCCCGTACCGAAAGGTCCGGGGCATTTTTGTTTGCCCAAAGATTCATCACAACTTCCCTTGTGGGAGGGGGCTTGCTCCCGATAGCGGTGTGTCAGTCAGAATATCTGGTACTGATACACCGCTATCGGGAGCAAGCCCCCTCCCACATTAAAACGCAAAAAAAAACGCCCCGAACCAGTCGGGGCGTTTTTGCTACCTATTGATCAAACCACAATCAATGGTGATGACCGCCTTCACCGTGGACGTGGCCGTGAGCTACTTCTTCCTGGGAAGCGTCGCGAATGGCAACGATCTTCACTTGAAAGTTCAGGCGCTGGCCTGCCAGAGGGTGGTTACCGTCGACAGTCACGTCGTCGCCGTCCAGGTCACGGATGGTGACGATCTGCATTTGGCCGTCCGGCGCGGAAGCGTGGAACTGCATGCCCACTTCCAGCTCATCAACGCCTTCGAACATGCTGCGGCTCAGGGTGCTGACCAGCTCGGCGGAGTATTCGCCGTAGGCATCTTCAGGTTCTACGGCGACAGTCAGCTCGTCACCGACGCTCTTGCCTTCCAGGGCCTTTTCCAGGCCGGGGATGATGTTACCTGCGCCTTGCAGGTAGACCAGCGGCGCGCCGCCGGCTGAGCTGTCGATGACCTCACCAGCGTCGTTGGTCAGGGTATAGTCGATGGAGACAGCCTTGTTAGCGGCGATCGTCATGGGGCGAGACCTTTTGCATAAGAATGAAGAACGGACAAGTCTAAACAAGGATTTGCCTGAAAGCGAACAGAACCCGGACGGACGGGGCCGATCAACGGCATCCCTCATCACCGGTTTCCATCAGGACGACGATCGGCATTGGGTCGCCGAACTGTCCTGCGGCCACACCCAGCACTTGCGCCACCAGCCGCCATGGCAGTCATGCGCCTGGGTACTTGACCCTGCGCAACGCCTTGAAAAAATAGGCCAACCCTTTGCGTGCGGCTGGTGTGCGCAAGCGCGCGAATAACGCTAACCTTGGCGCCTGATCCGCGGTAGGCACTCAAACATAGAGCGCCACCCAAGCCATGCACCTCCAGAGAATCCGCATGCAGACTTTTTTTATCGCGCCCACCGATTTTGGTGTGGGCCTGACCTCCATCAGCCTTGGGCTGGTGCGCACCCTGGAACGGGCCGGCCTTAAAGTCGGCTTTTTCAAACCGATTGCCCAGCCACACCCGGGCGATACCGGCCCGGAGCGCTCCACTGAACTGGTGGCACGCACCCACGGGCTCAAACCGCCCCAACCCTTGGGCCTTGCCCACGTAGAACGCATGCTCGGTGACGGCCAGCTCGATGAGCTGCTCGAAGAAATCATCACCCTCTACCAGCAGGCCGCCGTGGGAAAGGACGTGCTGATCGTCGAAGGTATGGTGCCGACCCGCAGCGCCAGCTACGCCGCACGGGTCAACCTGCACCTGGCCAAGAGCCTGGATGCCGAAGTGATCCTGGTCTCGGCACCAGAAAACGAGGTACTCACCGAACTTTCTGGCCGGGTGGAATTGCAGGCGCAATTGTTCGGCGGCCCGAAAGACCCGAAAGTGCTGGGCGTGATCCTCAACAAGGTACGCACCGACGAAAGCATGGAGGCTTTCTCGGCGCGCCTGAAAGAGCACTCGCCGCTGTTGCGCAGCGGTGACTTTCGCCTGCTCGGCTGCATCCCCTACCAGCCCGAGCTCAACGCCCCGCGCACCCGTGACGTGGCCGACCTGATGGGCGCGCAGATCCTCAACGCCGGCGACTACGAAAGCCGGCGCATGACCAAGATCATCATCTGCGCGCGCACCATGCGCAACACCGTGGAGTTGCTCAAGCCCGGCGTGCTGGTGGTAACCCCGGGGGATCGCGACGACATCATCCTCGCCGTCAGCTTGGCCGCGATCAACGGCGTGCCGCTGGCCGGCCTGCTGCTGACCAGCGACACGCTGCCCGACCCACGCATCATGGACCTGTGCCGCGGCGCCTTCCAGGCCGGGCTGCCAGTGCTGTCGGTGAGCACCGGCTCCTATGACACTGCCAACCAGCTCAATAGCCTCAACAAGGAAATCCCCATCGATGACCGCGAGCGTGCGGAGATCATCACTGACTTCGTCGCCAGCCACCTCGATGCGCGCTGGCTGCACCAGCGTTGCGGTACGCCACGGGAGATGCGCCTGTCGCCGGCCGTGTTCCGCTACCAGTTGATCCAACGCGCCCAGGCCGCCAACAAGCGCATCGTGTTGCCCGAAGGCAGCGAGCCGCTGACCGTGCAAGCCGCCGCCATCTGTCAGGCCCGGGGCATTGCCCGTTGCGTCCTGCTGGCCAAGCCGGAGGATGTAGAAGCAGTCGCCCGCGCCCAGGGTATCGAGCTGCCTGAGGGCCTGGAGATTCTCGACCCGGACCTGATTCGTCAGCGCTATGTCGAGCCGATGGTTGCCTTGCGCAAAACCAAGAGCCTCAACGCGCCCATGGCCGAGCAACAGCTGGAAGATACCGTGGTGATCGCCACCATGATGCTCGCCCTGGACGAAGTGGACGGCCTGGTCTCCGGGGTTGTTCACTCCACCGCCAATACCATTCGCCCTGCCCTGCAACTGATCAAGACCGCGCCCGGATGCACCCTGGTATCGTCGGTGTTCTTCATGCTGTTCCCCGAGCAGGTGCTGGTGTACGGCGACTGTGTGATGAACCCACACCCAAGCGCCGTGGAACTGGCGGAAATCGCCTTGCAAAGCGCCGATTCCGCCGCCGCGTTCGGCATCACGCCACGAGTGGCAATGATCAGCTATTCCAGTGGTGATTCGGCCAGTGGCGAAGAAGTGGAAAAAGTCCGTGAAGCCACCCTGCTCGCCCACGAGCAGCAAAGTTCGCTGCTGATCGATGGCCCGTTGCAATACGACGCCGCCGCCAACGAAAACGTCGCCCGGCAACTGGCCCCCAACAGCCAGGTCGCGGGCAAGGCCACGGTATTTGTGTTCCCGGACCTCAACACCGGCAACACCACCTACAAAGCCGTACAACGCAGCGCCGATTGCGTAAGCCTGGGGCCAATGCTCCAGGGCCTGCGCAAGCCGGTGAACGATCTGCCGCGTGGCGCCCAGGTTGATGACATCGTGTACACCATCGCCCTGACGGCGATCCAAGCCGCTAACCGACCTATGGATATCTAAATGCTGGATTTTCTACCTGCCGCCGTGCGCGGGGTGATCGCTTCGCTGTTGCTGGCACTGAACACGATCCTGCTGTGCTCGTTCCTGTTTATCGTCGCGCTGTTCAAGGCGTTGCCGTTCGCCAAGCGCTTCAGCGAGTGGCTGATGAACCATACCCATGAAGCCTGGGTGACCAACAACAAGGGCTGGATGAACCTGGTAAGGCGCACGCGCTGGCACCTGACTGGTCTCGAGGGGTTGGACTATCAGCACTCCTATCTGGTGACCAGCAACCACCAGAGCTGGGTCGACATCATGGTGCTGCAATACGTGCTCAATCGACGTATTCGCCCGTTGAAATTCTTCCTCAAGCAGGAATTGATCTGGGTGCCGGTGATCGGCCTGGCGTGGTGGGCACTGGGCTTTCCCTTTATGAAGCGCTACAGCAAGGCTTACTTGGAGAAGCACCCGGAAAAGAAAGGCAAGGACTTGGCGACCACCCGCAAAACCTGTGCGAAGTTTCGCGACAACCCGGTGGGCATTTTCAACTTCGCCGAGGGCACGCGGTTTACGCCGGGCAAGCATGCGCAACAAAACTCCCCATTTCGCTATTTGCTCAAGCCCAAGGCCGGCGGCATTGCGTTTGTGCTGGATGCCATGGGGGAGCAGTTGAAGTCACTGGTGAATGTGACCATTCACTACCCTGGCGGACGCCCAGGGTATTGGGATTTGCTGTGCGGAAATGTGAAGGACGTAGTGGTGCAGTTTGAAGAGGTGCAGATTCCGGCCGAATTCATTGGCAAGAATTATGAGCAGGATGGAGAGTATCGGTTGGCGTTCCAGGGCTGGATCAACCAACTGTGGGAAGACAAGGATGCGTTGCTGGATCAGCTTCACACCGAATTCCCAAGCAAGCGATGATCAACCTGTGGGAGGGGGCTTGCCCCCGATGAGGGAGTATCAGTTGATGCAGCCGTAGCTGACCCGCCGCTATCGGGGGCAAGCCCCCTCCCACATTTGACCGCGCTCGATCTTGAAGATGTAAAAAAGCCCGCCACCGAGTCATCGGTGGCGGGCTTTTTTGTAGCGCCAACCCTTAGATCGCGCCGCGCTGGCGCAACAACTCCAGCACTTGCTTGACACTGTCTTCCAGCGACAAGGCCTGGGTATCGAGCACCAGGTCGGCGTTCAACGGCACGTCGTACGGGAAAGACTCACCCGGGATGTTATCCCCACCCGCCGCGTACAAACCTTGCGGATCACGCTCGGCGCACACCAGCGGCGAGGCCTGCACATAGACCGTCAGCAGACGGTCAGCGCCGATCAGCGCCTTCGCCTGCTCACGGCCTTCGGCATCCGGCGCGACGAATGCGGCCAGGGTCAGCAAGCCAGCCTCGTTGAACTGGCGTGCTACGTGAGCTGCACGGCGCCAGTTCTCGGTACGCCCGGCACGGTCCTGAGGCAAGCCCTTGTTCAGGTCGTGACGCAGGTTCTGGCCGTCCAGTACAAACACTGCACGCCCCATATCGAACAGCTTGCGCTCAACCGCGTAGGCCAAGGTGCTTTTGCCAGCGCCGGACAGCCCGCTGAACAACACCGTGGCCGGCTGCTGGCCGAAACGCAGGGTGCGTTCTTCGGTGGCGACGTGCGCGAGACTGCCGTGCTGCGCAGAACCGCCATGATTGACCGGCGGCGCGATGATCATGCCCGCAGCCACGGTGCCGTTGGTCAAACGGTCGATGACGATAAAGGCGCCGGTGGTGCGATTGCTGTCATAGCCATCCAACGCGATGGCGGCGTCGAGGCTGACCTTGACCCGACCGATTTCGTTGAGTTGCAGCGAACTCGCCGGGCCCTCGGCCAGGGTGTTCACATCCACGCGGTGCACGATGCTGGTGATGGAGCCCGGCACGTAGCTGGTGGCGCGCTTGATATCGTATTTCTTGCCCGGCAGCATCGGTTCTTCGGCCATCCACACCAGCATAGCGTCGAAGGCGTCGGTCACTTGCGGCACGTTATCGGCATGCACCAGCAGGTCGCCACGGGAGATGTCGATCTCGTCTTCCATGGTCAAGGTCACGGCCTGGCCTGGGCCAGCGTTTTCCAGCTCACCTTCGAAGGTGACAATGGATTTGACCCGGCTGCTCTTGCCCGACGGCAGCACTACCACTTCGTCGCCCTTGTGCACGATGCCGCTGGCCAGGGTGCCGGCGAAACCACGGAAATTCAGGTTCGGGCGGTTGACGTACTGCACCGGGAAACGCAAGTCGGTGTAGTTGCGGTCGTTGGCGATCTCGACGGTCTCGAGGATCTCCATCAGCGACTGGCCGGTGTACCAGGGCGAACGCTCGCTCTTGTTCACCACGTTGTCGCCCTTGAGCGCCGACATCGGTACAAAGGCCAAGGTGCTCGGCTTGAACGCAATACCTTCGGCGAACTTCAGGTAATCGGCCTTGATCGACTCGAAGACGCTTTGATCAAAGCCATTGATGTCCATCTTGTTGACGGCCACCACGATGTGTTTGATCCCCAGCAACGAGGCGATGAAGCTGTGGCGACGGGTCTGGGTCTGCACGCCGTAACGGGCGTCGATCAGGATGATCGCCAGGTCGCAGGTAGACGCGCCAGTGGCCATGTTGCGGGTGTACTGCTCATGGCCGGGGGTGTCGGCGATGATGAACTTGCGCTTGGCGGTAGAGAAGTAGCGATAGGCAACATCGATGGTGATGCCCTGCTCACGCTCGGCCTGCAGGCCGTCGACCAGCAAGGCCAGGTCGATATCGTCGCCCGTGGTGCCGGATTTCTTCGAATCGCGGGTGATGGCTTCCAGGTGATCTTCGTAGATCATCTTGGAGTCGTGCAGCAGGCGCCCGATCAGGGTGCTCTTGCCGTCATCGACGTTGCCGCAGGTCAGGAAGCGCAACATTTCCTTGCGCTCGTGCTGGGCCAGGTAGGCGAGGATGTCCTCGCTGATCAAATCAGATACGTGCGACATGACAACCCCTTAGAAATAACCCTGACGTTTTTTGTCTTCCATGGAGCCGGCGCCATCGTGATCGATGACCCGGCCCTGGCGTTCGGAAGTTCGCGTCAGGAGCATTTCCTGAATGATGTCCGTCAGCGTTTCGGCTTCGGACTCCACCGCACCCGTCAACGGGTAGCAGCCAAGGGTGCGGAAACGGACTTTCTTTTTGACGATGCGGGCTTTGTCTTCGTCGGACAGGTGCTCGAGGATGCGGTCGTCGTCGATCATGATCAACGTGCCGTTCTTTTCGATCACGTCGCGCTCGGCGGCGAAGTACAGCGGCACGATCGGGATGCCTTCCAGGTAGATGTACTGCCAGATGTCCAGCTCGGTCCAGTTGGACAGCGGGAACACGCGGATCGACTCGCCCTTGTTGACGTTGCCGTTGTAGACGTTCCACAGCTCCGGACGCTGGTTCTTCGGGTCCCAGCGGTGCTTGCTGTCGCGGAACGAGTACACGCGCTCTTTGGCACGGGATTTCTCTTCATCGCGACGGGCGCCGCCGAACGCTGCGTCGAAACCATGCTTGTCCAGGGCCTGCTTGAGGCCCTCGGTCTTCATGATATCGGTGTGCTTGGCGCTGCCGTGGGTGAACGGGTTGATGCCCTGCGCCACGCCATCGGGGTTGACGTGGGTGATCAGGTCCAGGCCCAGCTCTTCAACCATGCGGTCGCGGAACTTGTACATCTCCTGGAATTTCCAGCGGGTGTCGACGTGCATCACCGGGAACGGCAGCTTGCCTGGGAAGAAGGCCTTGCGTGCCAGATGCAGCATCACGGCGGAGTCTTTACCGATCGAGTAGAGCATCACCGGGTTGTCGAACTCGGCGGCGACCTCGCGGATGATGTGGATGCTTTCCGCCTCCAGCTGTTTCAGATGCGTCAGTTTGTCGACCATGGTTACTCACGGAAAAACGATCTTATGGACGGCCAGCGGGCCGTGTTCGAGCGAGGCATGCTAGCACAGCACCTGCTTCTATTCAGGGCGCCAACTAGATCGAAACGGTATATGAATATGCCGCCGAGTTTGGCCTGAAATGGGGGGCTAGTGTGGGAGGGGACAAGCCCCCTCCCACATTCAGATCGGGTTCGGACAATCGATGAACAGATGCTCCAGGGCAAAGCGTCGCGCCAGGTAGTCGCCCAACGCCTGGACGCCGTAGCGCTCAGTGGCGTGATGGCCGGCGGCGATGAAGCTGATGTCGTTTTCCCGTGCGCTGTGGAAGGTCTGTTCGGACGCCTCACCGCTCAGGTAGAGGTCGACACCCGCGGCAATTGCCTGGTCGATATAGCCCTGGCCACCCCCGGTGCACCAACCGACGCGACGGATCATCTGGCTGCCTTCGATCAGCAGTGGCTCGCGGCCCATCACGTCCTGCACGCGGCGAGCGAAGTCCCGGGGCGATAGAGGCTCAGCCAGGGAGCCAACCAGGCCGACGATCTTGGGGTTACTCGGGTCCAGCGGGCCTTCGACGGTGATGTCCAAGTGACGCGCCAGTTGCACGTTGTTGCCGACATCGGCGTGCAGGTCCAAAGGCAAGTGGTAGGCCAACAGGCTGATGTCATGCTTGAGCAGGGTCTTCAGGCGGCGCTGCTTCATGCCGGTGATGCACGGGTTCTCGCCCTTCCAGAAATAGCCATGGTGCACCAGCACCAGATCGGCCTTGGCTTCGACGGCTGCGTCCAGCAATGCTTGGCTGGCGGTCACGCCGCTGACGATGCGCATCACCTGCGGGCGCCCCTCGACCTGCAGGCCGTTAGGGCAGTAATCAGCAATTTTTGCACTGCCGAGGTAGCGGTCCGCTTCCTCGACGAGGGTGGTAAGGGGGACGGCCATAAAAGACTCCTAAATATCCCGTTCGCAGGCCTCGCAGCCTCGTATAATGCGCGACATTATGGGCGCTCTTGCGCCCCCTGCAACCTGTCAGGACTTACTTGATGCTCAAGGCACTGCGTTTTTTTGGATGGCCATTGTTGGCTGGCGTGCTGATCGCGATGCTGATTATCCAGCGTTATCCCCAATGGGTGGGCCTGCCTACCCTGGATGTGAACCTGCAACAGGCCCCGCAGACCAGCACGGTGGTCCAAGGCCCGGTGACCTATGCCGACGCGGTCACCATTGCAGCACCTGCGGTGGTTAACCTTTACACCACCAAGGTCATCAACAAACCCGCGCATCCGTTGTTCGAAGACCCGCAGTTCCGCCGCTATTTCGGTGACAACGGCCCCAAGCAACGCCGCATGGAGTCCAGCCTGGGTTCCGGGGTGATCATGAGCCCCGAAGGCTACATCCTCACCAATAACCACGTGACCAGCGGCGCCGACCAGATCGTGGTGGCCCTGCGTGACGGTCGCGAGACCTTGGCCCGCGTGGTGGGCAGTGACCCGGAAACCGACCTTGCGGTACTGAAGATCGATTTGAAGAACCTGCCGTCCATTACCCTCGGTCGCTCCGACGGTTTGCGCGTGGGTGATGTGGCACTGGCCATTGGCAACCCGTTCGGCGTTGGCCAGACGGTCACCATGGGCATCATCAGCGCCACTGGGCGTAACCAGTTGGGCCTTAACAGCTACGAAGACTTCATCCAGACCGACGCGGCCATCAACCCGGGCAACTCCGGCGGAGCGCTGGTAGATGCCAATGGCAACCTGACGGGCATCAATACCGCGATTTTTTCCAAGTCCGGCGGCTCACAGGGCATTGGTTTCGCGATCCCGGTGAAGCTGGCGATGGAAGTGATGAAGTCGATCATCGAACACGGCCAGGTGATTCGTGGCTGGCTGGGCATTGAAGTGCAGCCACTGACCAAGGAACTGGCCGAGTCGTTCGGCTTGACCGGGCGCCCGGGCATCGTGGTTGCCGGGATCTTCCGCGACGGCCCGGCGCAGAAGGCCGGCCTGCAACTGGGCGATGTGATTCTAAGTATCGACGGGGCCCCGGCCGGTGATGGCCGCAAGTCAATGAACCAGGTGGCACGGATCAAGCCGACCGACAAGGTGGCGATCCAGGTCATGCGCAACGGCAAGGAGATCAAGCTCTCGGCGGAAATCGGCCTGCGCCCACCGCCGGCAACGGCACCGGTGAAAGAAGAACAATAGCCTACGCACATCAGGCGCCCGTTCGAGGGCGCTTGATGGGCAGGTTTCATAGCATTCACTCTCATTAGTCATGTTATATTGTTTCAATATCGTCATTGGAACGTTCTATCATGCCGCCTCGCAAGTTTGTGCCCTCGGCCGGCCTGGCCCTGGGTTTGCTGCTCGACCCCGCCTACGCCGAAGAAAATACCCTGGAACTGGACACCATCAGCGTGACCTCCGAGGCCTATGAATCCGCCATCGGGCCGGTCACAGGTTACCGCGCCACTCGCACAGCCAGTGCCACCAAGACCGACACCGCCCTGCGCGATATCCCGCAATCGATCAGCGTGATTCCCGCCACAGTGCTCAAGGACCTGGGCAGCACCAGTGTGGAACGCGCACTGGAATTTGCCGGCGGCGTGTCCAAGCAGAACAACTTCGGCGGCCTGACCCTCTACGAATACAGCGTGCGCGGCTTCACCACGTCCGAGTTCTACCAGGATGGTTTCAGCGCCAACCGCGGTTACCCGAGCACACCCGATACCGCCAATATCGAACGCATTGAAGTGCTCAAGGGCCCCGCCGCCAGCCTGTATGGGCGTGGCGACCCTGGCGGCACGGTGAATATCGTCACCAAGAAACCCCAGCCCGAGGCCTTCACCACCCTGCAGACCAGCGCCGGTAGTTGGGACCGCTACCGCACCGCTTTGGATGTGAATACACCGCTGGACAGCGAAGGGCGCGTATTGTCCCGGGTCAACCTGGCGGTGGAAGACAACCACAGCTTTCGCGATCACGTCGACAGCAAACGGGTGTTCGTCGCGCCTTCATTCAGTTGGCAACTCAACCCCGACACCCACCTGCTCGTAGAAAGCGAATTTGTGCGCCACAGCTCCACCTTCGACCGCGGCATCGTCGCCAACACGGGTATGTCCCATTCAACCTTCCTCGGCGAGCCCAACGACGGCAACATCGATAACCACAACAACCGCATCCAGATGGCGTTGGAACACCACCTCAACGACGCCTGGAAGCTGCGCCTGGCCAGCCACTACAAGCAAGGTAGCCTGTGGGGTGACGCGTCGGAAAGCCGTGCGCTTAACGCGGATGGCCACACCGTCAACCGCCGCTACCGTGAACGCTCCACGGGCTGGCACGACAGCATCACCCAGTTGGAACTGCGCGGCCTGTTCGATATCGGCAGTTGGCAGCATGAACTGCTGATCGGCACCGAATACGAGGACTACCGCAAGAAGGAGCGCGTGACAGCGATCGGCGGCGACTACCCTATCGATATTTATAAACCGGTCTATGGCCAGCCCAAACCCAATGGCAAACGTTCTGGTACCGACTTCTTCGAACAGACCCAAAGCCACGCGCTGAATCTACAAGACCAGATCATCTTCACTGATCGCCTGCGTGGCATGATCGGGGCGCGCTTCGAACATTTCGAACAAAGCACCGACGACTTCGCCCGCAACCACGTCAAGAGTCGCCAGACCCACGACGCCTTTACCCAGCGCGCCGGCCTGCTCTACCAACTCACGCCACAAGTCGGGGTATTTGCCAACGCGTCCACCTCGTTCAAGCCAAACAGCGGCCTGGATGCCGGTGGCAAATCCTTCAAGCCAGAAGAAGGCGTGGGCTATGAGGTGGGGATCAAGAGCGAACTGTTTGACGAGCGACTCAGCGCCACCCTGGCCGCCTTTCATATCGAAAAGGAAAACGTTTTGGCCCTGGACCCGGCGACCGACACCAATCGCGCCATGGGCAAGGCCCGCAGCCAGGGCTTTGACCTGCAAGTGACCGGGCAAGTAACCGACGCCATACGTGTGATCGGCGCCTTCGCGTATATCGACGCCGAAGTGACCAAGGGCGACAAAGAAATCCCCACCGGCAGCCGCATTCTCGGCGTGGCCAAGCGCAGTGGCAGTCTGTTGGGGGTGTATGAATTCCAGGATGGCGCGTTGCGCGGTTCGGACCTGGGTGCGGCGTTAACCTACGTGGGTGATCGTTCTGGTGAAGCGGGTACAGGTTTTGAGCTGCCGGCTTACCACACCGTGGATTTGCTGGCCCATTACAAGGCGACGGAGAATGTCACCGTGGGGTTGAACCTGAATAACCTCTTCGATGAGAAGTATTACGAGCGCTCCTACAGCAGGTACTGGGCCAACCCCGGCGAGCCGCGCAACCTCACAGTCAGCTTGACCCTCAATCTCTGACGAACATTGGACTAGATGTGGGAGGGGGCTTGCCCCCGATCGCAGTGTGTCAGTCAGTATATCTGTCACTGATCCACCGCTATCGGGAGCAAGCCCCCTCCCACATTTGAGTCACCGCAAGGCTTGACTACAAGGCAACGGGCGCTCGTTCGCACAGGGTATTAAGCGCCGCCGCCCACTGCGGGTCATCATTCAGGCACGGCACCAGCACCAACTCCTCGCCCCCTGCCGCGCGAAACTGCTCGCGACCGCGATCACCAATTTCTTCCAGGGTCTCGATGCAGTCGGCGACAAATGCCGGGCACATGACCAGCAACTTTTTCACGCCTTGCTGGGCCAACGCCTCCAGGCGTGCCTCGGTGTAGGGCTCGATCCACTTCGCCCGACCCAGGCGCGATTGAAACGCGACCGACCATTTGCCATCGGGCAAACCGGCGCGCTCGGCAAAATCCCGGGCAACGCTGAAGCATTGCGCGCGATAGCACGTGGCGAGCACTTGAGGTGACGCATTCTTGCAGCAGTCGGCATCCTTGAAGCAATGCCCGCCAGTAGGGTCGAGCTTTTTCAGATGCCGCTCGGGCAAGCCATGGAAACTCAGCAACAAATGATCGTAATCCTGCTCCAGGTGAGCGCGGGCGCTGGTCACCAGAGCATCCAGATATTCCGGCTGATCGTAGAAGGGTTGCAGGATCGAAAACTGGATATTCAGTTTCTTGTCGCGCACCACACGCTTGGCCTCCTCCACCACCGTGGTCACGGTGCTGTCGGCAAACTGCGGATACAACGGCGCCAGCGTGACATTCTGGATGCCCTGGGCGGCCAAGCGCGTCAGGGTGGTTTCCAGGGACGGCTCGCCATATCGCATCGCCAGCTCCACCGGGCCATGGGTCCACTGCGCGGTCATCTGCTGTTGCAGGCGACGGCTCAGCACCACCAGCGGCGAACCCTCGTCCCACCAGATCGATGCGTAGGCATGGGCCGATTGCTCGGGACGCTTGATCAGGATCAGCGACACCAGCAAGCGCCTTACCGGCCAAGGCAAGTCGATCACGTAGGGATCCATCAGGAATTGATTGAGGTAGCTGCGCACATCGGCCACCGAAGTGGACTTTGGCGAGCCCAGGTTGACCAGTAACAACGCGTGATCCGTCATGCAACATCCTATCTCTAGAGGCGGCTGGACAAGTCGTCCAGAGCCGCACGCAATTCAGTGAACTGGAAAGTGAAACCCGCCGCCAACAGCCGCTCGGGCAGTGCCTTTTGCCCGCCCAGCAACAGGCCGGACAACTCTCCCAGACCAACCTTCAACGCGAAGGCCGGCATCGGCATGAATGCCGGGCGGTGCAACACCTGGCCCAGGGTCTTGGCAAACTCGCGGTTACGCACCGGGTGAGGCGCGCAGGCATTATAAGGACCGCTGGCGTCCTCCTTGTGCAGAAGAAAATCAATCAGGGCGATTTGATCCTTGATATGCACCCAGGGCATCCACTGCCGACCCTTGCCGATCGGCCCGCCCAGCGCCAGTTTGAACGGTAGCAACAGGCGCGACAAAAAGCCGCCCTCGGCCGCCAGCACCAGGCCGGTGCGCACCAACACCACACGTATGCCCAGGGCTTCGGCACGCTGGGCGGTTTCTTCCCAGGCAATACACAGCTGGCTGGGGAAATCATCCAATACCGGGCCGCTGGCCTCAGTCAATTCGCGCTCGCCGCCGTCGCCATACCAACCCACGGCGGAACCGGAGATCAGTACCGCAGGTTTTTGCTCCAGGCTTTCCATCCACGCCAGCAGGGTTTCGGTGAGATTGATGCGACTGCTCCACAGCAACGCCTTGCGCTTGTGGGTCCAAGGCCGATCGGCAATGGGGGCACCCGCCAGGTTGACCACCGCGTCCACCGTGCCGATCACCTCCTGCAGGTGAGCAACCCCAAGCACCTGCGCACCGCACACCCGGGCAACCGTTTCTGGTTGTCGGCTCCACACCGTCAGTCGATGGCCCTGGGCAAGCCAGTGCTTGCAGAGTTGACGGCCAATCAGGCCGGTACCGCCGGTCAGCAAAATATGCATGGGACTCTCCTCATGTAACCTTCGCCGCCGCTCACTGGTCTATTTTATAAGCAGGGATCAATTTGATAATCGAGCGTGACGGATGTTTAAGCCTTAACTTTAACCATAGGTCACGCCACACATTCAGGCACGCCAAAACTTATACCAAAAAACAATATTGTACAGCTATTGGTGTCGGCGTAGTCTGTACCCAACGGTAAAACGAGGCCTCCCATGACTGTTCCCATCGCGATCATTGGTACCGGCATCGCCGGTCTCTCCGCCGCCCGAGCGTTACAAGACGCGGGGCACGCTGTACAACTCTTCGATAAAAGCCGCGGCAGCGGTGGCCGCATGTCCAGCAAGCGCAGTGACGCCGGTGCGCTGGACATGGGCGCGCAATACTTCACCGCCCGTGACCGGCGCTTCGTCAACGAAGTGCAGCGCTGGCAAAGCAACGGCTGGGCTGAGCAGTGGAAGCCCCAACTGTACAACTTCAAGTCCGGCCAGCTGACGCCCTCTCCCGATGAACAGATCCGCTGGGTCGGCACACCGCGCATGAGCGCCATTACGCGCGCGTTGCTTGATGACTTGCCGGTGGAATTCGGTTGCCGTATCACTGAGGTGTTCCAGGGCACGCATCACTGGAACCTGCTCGACGCCGATGGTGACAGCTACGGCCCCTTCAGCCACGTGATCATCGCCACACCGGCGCCCCAGGCCACTGCCCTGCTGGCCGCCGCGCCCAAGCTGGCGAGTGCTGCGGCCGGGGTGAAGATGGACCCGACCTGGGCCATTGCCCTGGCCTTCGATCACCCCCTGGATACGCCGATGGAAGGCTGTTTCGTGCAAGACAGCCCCCTCGACTGGCTGGCGCGCAACCGCAGCAAACCCGGGCGTGACACCACCCTCGACACCTGGGTGCTGCACGCCACCAGCGCCTGGAGCAAGGCCCATCTGGACCTGCCCAAGGAAGCGGTGATCGAACACTTGCACGGTGCGTTCGCTGAGTTACTGCACTGCGCCATGCCCGCGCCGTCATTCAGCCTGGCACACCGATGGCTCTACGCCCGGCCGTCCAGCAGCCATGAATTCGGGGTGCTGGCCGACGCCGATCTGGGCTTGTTCGTCTGCGGTGACTGGTGCCTCTCCGGCCGCGTGGAGGGTGCCTGGCTCAGCGGTCAGGAAGCGGCGCGGCGCTTGATCGAACACTCGCAATGAATCGTATCAACCCCGCCAAACTGCTGCTGTCGAAATGGACGGCAGCACAGCCCCGCCACAAGGAAAAACACTTTCTGGTCACTGAAATATTTCGTGATGAAGAAGGCACTGTGCTGGAGATCGAACTGCAAGCCATCCTGACCCGACGCGCTGAGCGCTTGCCTTGGCAAACGTTGAAGGACCCTGAGGCCTGGCATATGGGCTGGAAATAGCTCGCCTGTAAAAACCTATACAAATTAATTGACTTGTACAACATCGAATCTATGATGAGATTAGTTGTACGGATTATTCGACTTGTACAGGATTCTTGCAGAGGTTTGCTTATGTCCAGCAATGCAAAACCGAAGATCGCCATCAGTGCCTGCCTCTTGGGTGAAAACGTGCGCTTCAACGGTGGGCATAAGCAATCCCTGCTGTGCACCCAGACCCTCAGCGACTATTTCGATTTTGTGCCGCTTTGCCCGGAAGTCGCCATCGGCCTGGGCATCCCTCGGGAGCCGATCCGCCTGGTGGGCGATCCTGCCGCGCCGCAGGCCGTTGGCACAGTAAACCGTGAACTCAACGTCACGCAGCCTCTGGACGACTACGGCCAGCGAATGGCCCGCGAACACACCGACCTGTGCGGCTACATCTTCATGCAGAAGTCGCCGTCCTGCGGCCTTGAACGGGTCAAGGTGTACCGCGACAACGGCACGCCTGTCGACGGTGGCGGGCGCGGTATCTACGCCCGGGCATTCTGCGCACGCCACCCCAACCTGCCGGTGGAAGAAGACGGCCGCCTGAATGATCCGGTACTGCGCGAAAACTTCCTGAGCCGCGTTTTCGTGTACGCCAGTTGGCAGCAATTGCTGGCCGAGGGCCTCACCCGCCACCGCCTGCTGACGTTCCACTCGCGCTATAAATACCTGCTGATGGCCCACAGCCCCGCGCATTACAAAAGCCTGGGGCATTTGCTCGGCAGCATGGGCAAGGAAGTCGATCTGCAGGCACTGGCCCACGGCTACTTCAGCGAGCTGATGGCAGGCCTGAAAAAGTGCGCCACCCGCGGCACTCATACCAACGTACTGCAACACATCAGCGGCTACCTCAAGCAGGCCATCAGCGACGATGACAAACAGGAAATGCAGACCGTCATCGGCCAATACCGCCACGGCATTGTGCCGCTGGTGGTACCGCTGACCCTGCTCAAGCATCACTTTCGCCAACATCCGGACCGTTACATCGCGCAACAGGCCTACCTGCAACCGCACCCGGAAAACCTCAGCCTGCGTAATGCGATCTAACCCATGAACCCTGCCTTGCTCGACGAACCCGGCGAAGACATTGCCCTGGCCCTGGAAAACGGCTGGTTGCCGATCCGCGAAGTGGCACGCCAGACCGGCGTCAACGCCGTGACCCTGCGCGCCTGGGAACGCCGCTACGGCCTGATCGTGCCCCAGCGCACGCCCAAGGGGCATCGGCTGTTCAGCGCCGGACACGTGCAACGCATCCATACCATCCTCACATGGCTCAATCGCGGCGTGCCGGTCAGCCAGGTCAAGGATTTGATCGATTCGGCCCAACCCAATGCCGAGCCGATGGAAAACGAATGGCACAGCCTGCGCCAGCATCTGCTCAGTGCCATCAGCGAGCTGGCGGAACGCCGGGTCGACGATGCTTTCAACCAAGCCATGGCGCTCTACCCGCCGCGTACCTTGTGCGAACAATTGATGTTGCCGCTGCTCAGGGAGCTGGAGCAGCGTTGGCAGGGCCAGTTCGGCGCGCAGATGGAGCGGGTGTTTTTCCTGTCCTGGCTGCGCAGCAAGTTCGGCGCGCGGATTTATCACAACAATCGCCAGCTTCACGGCGCACCGCTGCTGCTGATCAACCATTCCGACTTGCCACTGGAACCGCACTTGTGGCTCAGCGCCTGGCTGGCCAGCAGTGCCGATTGCCCAGTGGAAGTATTTGACTGGCCGCTGCTGGCCGGCGAATTGGCACTGGCGGTCGAGCATCTGCAACCGCGTGCCGTGCTGCTGTACTCAAGCAAGGCCCTCCATTTGTCGGCACTCACAAAACTATTGGGCGGCGTCAGTTGCCCAATATTGATTGCCGGCTCAACGGTGTGCATCCACCACGCCGAGTTGGCCGCATTAACCCTTGAGATCCCTGAATTGTCCGTGGCCGAAGATCCGTTGTCGGCCCACCAGTTACTGATCCAGCGTGGAATTGTCTAAATGCATTTGATCTGGCTGCGCACCGACCTGCGCCTGCACGACAATACAGCCCTGGCTGCCGCGAGCCAGCGCGGCCCGGTCGCGGCCATTTACCTGGTCACGCCCGAGCAGTGGCTGGCCCATGATGACGCGCCGTGCAAAGTTGACTTCTGGCTGCGCAACCTGCGGCAGTTGGGCCAGGCGCTGGACAAACTGAACATCCCGCTGCTGATCCGCCACGCGGCGACCTGGGACCAGGCACCGAAAGTGCTGAGCGAAGTATGCCGGCAACTGTCGGTTGAATCGGTGCACTTCAACGAGGAATACGGCATCCACGAAAGCCAGCGCGATGCTGCCGTGGCCAAGGCCCTGGAAGCGAGCGGGGTGACCTTTCACAGCTATCTGGACCAGCTGTTGTTCCAGCCGGGCAGCGTACTGACCAAGACCGGAACCTACTTCCAGGTGTTCAGCCAGTTCCGCAAAGTCTGCTACAACCGCCTGCACACTGCCCTGCCCCGCCTGGTGGCAACGCCCAAGGCACAGGCCAGGCTTGAGTTGCAAAGCGATCCTGTGCCGACAACGGTGGCAGGTTTCGAGCCGCCCAGCGACAGCTTGCGCGCCCTCTGGCCCGCCGGTGAAGACGAAGCGCGTCGCCGTCTCGACGCCTTCGCCGACCAGCAGATCAGCTATTACAAGGACGAGCGCGACTTCCCAGCCAAACCCGGCACCAGCCAGTTGTCCGCCTACCTCGCCGCCGGGGTGGTGTCGCCGCGCCAGTGCCTGCACGCCGCGCTACAAACCAACCAGGGCGAGTTCGAGAGCGGCGACATCGGCGCCATCACTTGGATCAATGAGTTGCTGTGGCGCGAGTTCTACAAACATATCCTGGTCGGCTACCCCCGGGTATCCCGGCACCGCGCCTTTCGCCCGGAAACCGAAGCGCTAGTCTGGCGCGACGCACCTGAGGATTTGGCCGCCTGGCAACAGGCGCGCACCGGCCTGCCGATCATCGACGCGGCCATGCGCCAACTGCTGGAAACCGGTTGGATGCACAATCGTCTGCGCATGGTCGTGGCGATGTTCCTGACCAAGAACCTGCTGATCGACTGGCGCGAAGGTGAGCGCTTCTTCATGCGGCACCTGATCGACGGCGACCTGGCGGCCAACAACGGCGGCTGGCAGTGGAGTTCATCGACCGGCACCGACTCGGCACCGTACTTCCGGATTTTCAGCCCGCTGAGCCAATCGGAAAAATTCGACGGCGACGGCCTCTTCATCAAGCGCTGGCTGCCGGAGCTCGCCGCTCTGAACAAAAAAGAGGTGCATAACCCCGCAGCGGCCGGCTTGTTTGGCGCGGCAGACTACCCGCCGGCCATCGTCGACCTGAAGCAGTCCCGGGAGCGTGCCTTGGCGGCCTTTCGCAGCCTGCCTTCACGCCAGGAGATGGCCGATCATGAGTGACTTCCTGCGCCGCTTCGCCCACAGCTTCGCCACGCTGGACAAGCAAAACCTGCATCTGCTCGACAGCCTGTACAGCGAGGACATCGCGTTTACCGACCCACTGCATGAAGTCCATGGTCTGCCTGCGCTGCGGCGCTACTTCACCGAGTTGTACAGCAACGTCAGCCAACTGCAGTTCGACTTCCACGGCTTCGATGCCGTGGCCGAAGGCGAAGGTTACCTGCGCTGGACCATGAAGTTTCGCCACCCGCGCCTCTCGGGCGGCAAGGTGATTCAAGTGCAGGGCTGTTCCCATTTGATGTGGCACGACAAGGTCTATCGTCATCGTGACTATTTCGATGCCGGTGCCCTGCTCTATGAACACGTACCGGTACTCGGACGTATCGTCAGTTGGTTGAAAAGGAGAATGGGATGAGCCTTGCACCCCGACGTTATTGGCTGACCGGCGCCAGCAGCGGCATCGGTGCCGCGCTGGCCGTGGAGTTGCTCAACAGCGGCGCCCACGTGGCACTCAGCTCCCGCACCAAAGGCCCGCTGGAAGCGCTCGCCCATCGCTATCCGGGGCAAGTGCTGGTGGTGGCCGGCGACCTGACCAACAGCCAGACCGTGCGCGAGATCGGTGAACGTATCGGCGAGGCCTGGGGTGCCCTGGACACGGTGATCCTTAATGCCGGCACCTGTGAATATGTCGACGCCCGGCAATTTGACTCCTCGATCATCGAGCACGTAGTGCGCACCAATCTGCTGGCCAGCAGTTATTGCATCGAGGCCGCGCTGCCGCTGTTGCGTGCCGGGCTTACCCCGCACCTGGTGGGCGTAGCCAGCGCCGTGACTTACCTGCCAATGCCCCGCGCCGAAGCCTATGGCGCGTCCAAGGCCGGGCTGCGCTACCTGTTCGAATCCCTGCGCATCAGCCTGTCGCCGGAAAACATCGACGTCACGGTGATCAGCCCTGGCTTTGTGGACACGCCGCTGACCGAGCGCAATGATTTCCCGATGCCCCTGAGTTGGTCCGCCAACAAGGCAGCGCGGCATATCTTTGCAAAACTGGAAAAGCGCCCGCTGGAGATCGCTTTCCCGGCGATGTTCATCGCCACCCTGTGGCCGTTGTCCAAGCTGCCCAACCGGGCGCAATTGATCATCGGCAAGCGCATGCTGCGCAGCCCACCGCCGCACAAGGACGATCTGTGAAGATCGCCATCATCGGCAGCGGTATCGCCGGGCTGACCAGCGCCTATCTGCTCAGCCGCCGCCACGACATTACGTTGTTCGAAGCGGGTGATTGCATCGGCGGGCATACCCATACGGCCAACGTGACGGTTGAGGGAAAAAGCTATGCGGTAGATACAGGCTTCATCGTGTTCAATGACTGGACCTACCCTAATTTCATCCGCCTGCTGGGTCAGATTGGCGTCCAATTCAAACCCACCGAGATGAGTTTTTCGGTGTGCGACCAAAGCACCGGTTTCGAGTACAACGGCAACAACCTTAACAGCCTGTTTGCCCAGCGCCGCAATCTTCTGTCGCCGGGCTTCTGGGGCATGTTGCGCGATATCCTGCGCTTCAACCGCCAGGCCCCCCTGGACCTGCAAGCGCAGCGCATCAGCGCCGAGATGACCCTCGGCGACTACCTTGCAGCCGGCGGTTATGGCCCCAGGTTTATCCGGCACTACATCGTGCCGATGGGCGCGGCGATCTGGTCGATGTCCCTGGCCGACATGCTCAACTTTCCGCTGCAGTTCTTTGTGCGCTTCTTCAAGAACCACGGCTTGCTCTCGGTGAGCAACCGCCCGCAATGGTGCGTGATCGAAGGCGGCTCCAGCTGCTATATCGAACCGCTGACCCGCAGCTTTATCGAACAGATACGACTCAATTGCCCTGTGCATAAGGTGCAACGCACGGACGATGGCGTGGTTATCCACAGTCCCGCCGGCAGCGAAACCTTCGACCGTGTGGTGTTCGCCTGCCACAGCGATCAGGCCCTGGCCTTGCTCGCCGATCCCAGCCAGGCTGAACAGGAGATCCTCGGCGCCCTGCCCTACGCCAACAACGACGTGGTGCTGCACACCGATACGCGCCTGCTACCCGAGCGCAAATTGGCCTGGGCCAGCTGGAATTACCGGCTGACCGGCAACCAGCAGCCCCAGGCCGCTGTGACCTACGACATGAACATTCTGCAAGGTATCGACAGCGCCACCACCTTTTGCGTCAGCCTCAACCAGACGCAGATGATCAACCCGTTGAAGATCCTTGCGCGCTACACCTATGCCCATCCGCAGTACAGCCTGGCCGCCGTGGCCGCTCAAGCCCGCTGGGAAGAACTGCACGGTGCGCGCAACACCTTCTACTGCGGTGCCTACTGGGCCAACGGCTTTCACGAAGACGGTGTGGTCAGCGCCCTGCGCGTAGCCCAAGCCTTTGGGGAAACCCTGTGAACAGCGCCCTGTACAGCGGCTGGATCGCCCATCGCCGGTTTGCGCCCAAGGCCCACGCCTTTCGCTACCGCATCGGCCTGCTGTACCTGGACCTCAGTGAAGAGAATGAAGTGCTTGGGCTGTCGCCCCTGGCCGGCCGAAGTCGCTTGGCGCCCTTCGGTTTCCGCCAGCAGGACTACCTGCGTGAATTCACCCGCCACGGCATGAGCTTGAGCGATGCCGTGCGCCACGAAGTCGGCAAGGCACTGGGGCGTACACCCCAGGGCGTTATCTGCCTACTGACCCAGGCCCGCAGTTGGGGCCTGGCTTTTAATCCTGTGAGTTTCTTCTACTGCTTCGAGGCTGACGGACGATTGGCCGCGATCCTGTGTGAAGTGACCAACACCCCCTGGCGCGAGCGCTATCACTACGTGCTGCCGGCCCAGGCGCTCGCCGCCGATGAGCACCAGCATTTCGCCGTGGCCAAGGCTTTTCATGTGTCGCCCTTTTTGCCTCGCGACCTTGAATACCGCATGAGTTTCAGCCCGCCCGCCGCCAGGCTCGGCGTGCACATGGCCGACTGGCAGGGCACGCAAAAACTCTTCGACGCCACCCTGAGCCTGGAACGCCAACCTCTGAGCCGCGCGAGCCTGCATGGTTATTTATGGCGTTTTCCCTGGATGACTGCCAAGACTTGCCTGGCGATCTACTGGCAAGCCTTGCGCCTGTTGCTCAAGCGCACACCGATTTTTTCCCACCGAGCCGCCGACGGCGTCTCTCGCACCGCAGTCGGGTACACCAAGGATCGCCACCATGAAATCCCCTAGCTTATCGGTCAAAGCCAACCGCCTGAACGTCAACGGTGTGACCGCCGCCCTGTTACGCAAGGGCGTGCTGCGCCAGCTCAGCCAATTGCGTCATGGTCAGTTGGTGATCATCGAAGACGGCGAGCGGCAAGTCTTCGGCGCCCGGGAAGCGCACCTGCTGGGGGAGATCCAGATTCTCGACTCGGCGGCCTGGGGCCTGGTGGCGGCCAATGGTTCAATCGGTGCCGGCGAAGCGTTTATCCACGGTTACTGGACCAGCCCGGACCTTACCGCCGTGGTCCGGGTGATGGTCAGCAACCTGGACGTTCTCGACGCCATGGAGGGTGGCCTGGCACGCCTGGCGCGGCCGTTCACCCAAGGCTTGCATTGGCTCAACCGCAACACGCGCAAGGGTGCGCAGAAAAACATTGCCGCCCATTATGACCTGGGCAACGACCTGTTCGAAGAGTTCCTCGACCCCACCATGATGTACTCGGCGGCGCAGTTTCTGACGCCCGATGACACCCTGGAACAGGCGCAACTGAACAAGTTGGCGCGTATCTGCCAGAAGCTGGCGCTCAAGCCCAGCGATCATCTGCTGGAAATCGGCACCGGCTGGGGCAGCATGGCTCTGTATGCGGCGCAGCACTACGGTTGCAAGGTCACCACCACGACCTTGTCCAAGGAGCAGTTCGCCTACACCGCGCAACGCATCCAGGCACTGGGCCTGCAAGATCAAGTGACCTTGCTGCTAAGCGACTACCGTGACCTCACCGGCACGTACGACAAGCTGGTATCGATCGAAATGATCGAAGCAGTGGGCCATCGCTTCCTGCCCACCTATTTCAAGCAATGTGCCCATTTGCTCAAGCCCGACGGCCTGATGCTGCTACAAGCCATCACCATCCGCGAACAACGCTTCGAGCAGGCCAAGCGCAGCGTCGACTTTATCCAGCGCTATATCTTCCCTGGCGGCGCCTTGCCCTGTGTACAAAACATGCTGCAGATCGTCAGCCGCGACACAGACATGAACCTGTTGCACATGGAAGACTTCGGCCTGCACTACGCACGCACCCTGCGCCTGTGGCATGAGAACTTTCGTCGCGCCCATGGCCGCCTCACCGAATTGGGCTACGACGAGTACTTCCTGCGTTTGTGGGAGTTTTACCTGTGCTACTGCGAGGGCGGCTTCATGGAACGCACCATTGGTACGGCGCAATTGCTGCTGGCCAAACCGGCGGCGATCAACCCACCGTTGCTCGGGCGCTTCAGTGCTTAAACCCTTGGCCAACGCTGTACTGTTCCAGTGCGGCTGGTTTGCCTGCGTGCTCGGCGGCGATAGCCTGTGGCTGCTGGTGGGCGTGGCGGTACTGGGAATCCATTGGCTGTGGATAAGTTCGCCGGCTGATGACGGCGTGCTTATCGTGACAGTGACACTCGCAGGCACGCTGCTGGACACGCTATTACGCACCCTGGGAGTTTTCCACTTCAGCGAGCCCGGGCCGATGATTCCATTCTGGTTGATGTTGTTATGGGCATTGCTGGCCACAACCTTGCGCCATTGCCTGGCCTGGAGCGCACGGCCCTGGTGGCTTGCCAGCCTGCTGGGCGCGGTGGGCGGGCCTCTGTCTTATTACGCAGGCAGCCAGTTGGCGGGGGTGAGTTTTGGCTACGCAACCCCAGCCACATTGACCGGCCTGGCGTTGTTATGGGCCATGCTGTTTCCCTTGCTGCATAGGGTCGCACGTGGATTGGAGAATTGACGCCCGTCCGAGCTTTAATACGCACCTGACCGACTTGCCTTACACTGCGCGCCTATGACCAACATCCCCCATATTCAAATCACCGAACCTGCCGTCACCTGCTCGACGTGTGCGGCCTGCTGCTGCCAGTTGGAGGTCATGCTGATCACCGACACCGGCGTGCCGCAGCGCTTTATCGATACCGACGATTGGGGCGGTGAAGTGATGCTGCGCCTGGACGACGGCTGGTGCGCCGCGCTGGACCGGGACACGATGATGTGCACGATTTACGCGCTTCGGCCATTGATCTGCCGGGAGTTTGAGATGGGTGCGCCGGAATGCCTGGAAGAGCGCGAAGGCATCGCCACGGTCTATCGCTGACCTGTAGGAGCGAGCTTGCTCGCGAAAAATCTGAACGCACCACGTCAACCCAGATTCACTGCGTTATCGTTGACGTTCTTCGCGAGCAAGCTCGTTCCTACATTGCTTACAGCGGCATGGTGTAGTGCAACGAGTAGCTCTCTACCCCATCGTTATTGCTGCTGATACCGGCGTTGGAATAGTGCGTGGCGCGAATGCCCACCTCATGCCCGCCGTTGAAGCGCAGGCCGAAACCCAGGCGGTCTTCGAACTGAAAAGATTGGCCGATGTTGTTGTCTTCCAGACGGGTGCGGGAGAACAGTGCCACCCCGATACCGGCTTCGATGTAGGGTTTGACCGACTCGCCGGCAAATTCATACACAAACACCGGCGAGAACGACAGGCTGCTTGCCCCTGCACGGTCATCACCTTCCCAATAGGTATAAGCGCCGCTCCAGTAGCCGGTCAGACGGCCAACGTTGCTTTGCATCCAGCTCTTATCCCAATCCGAGGTCAGGCCCAGTCGATAGGTCAACGTCGAATCACTGGTGCTCCCCAACCCGAACTCCAGGCCAGCGGCCTGGGCTGAAACAGAGTGTCCCAACACAGCGGCCGCAATCGCAGCCAAACAGAACAAGCGCTTCATAAGAAACATCCTTTCCGAACGAAGTTATATGGTTTTAAACAGGCTAACTGGCTATAGAAGCTGAGGCATAGACGGAAGTTCAGCTTTTTTCAGCGCATTTCACGAAATTTTCACGAAGCAAAGCTTCGCACAATTCCGGGCTGTTTCCATAGTGTCGGTAGGATATTTCTTAAGTGAAACAGATCACCGCTGGTCCAGAACTGTGTAGGTTCAGGATCGCCAGCGGCCAGCAGGTCGCGCTCACCTAATAAGCGCTTGAGCTGGCGCGCCACGGCGGCGCCGGTATCAATGAGGATAATGTTGGGGGGCAGCATCTGCGCCAGCAGTGGCTTGAGAAAGGGATAGTGGGTGCAACCTAGGATGATGGTGTCGCAACCGGCGCCGACCAGTGGTTCGACATAGCCCTGCAACAACCTGTGCAGGACAGGGCTGTCCAGGTCGCCGGTTTCGATCAACTCCACCAGGCCCGGGCACGGCTGGGTAACCACTCGCACATCGGTGGCGAAGCGGTCGAGCAAGGCGGCAAACTTGGCGCTTTGCAGGGTGCCGGTGGTAGCGAGCACACCGACGACGCCACTGCGCGTGGCGGCAGCGGCGGGCTTGACCGCAGGCTCCATGCCGACCAACGGCCAATCGGGGTAGTCCCGGCGCAAATCGGCAACGGCGGCGACGGTGGCCGTGTTACAGGCAATCACAAACGCCTTCGCGCCGCGCTCGCGGAAAAACTCAGCGACGGAACGGGAACGCTCGAGAATGAATGCCGGGGTTTTCTCGCCATAAGGTATATGCCCACAGTCGGCCACGTACAACAGTGACTCATGGGGCAATAATTGCTGGATTTCCTCCAGCACCGTCAGGCCACCAATGCCGGAGTCGAACACACCGATGGGCGCACCCTTAACCATGCTGGGGCCCGCAGACGCTGCAACCAGGGTCACGCTTGACGCGCAGCTCGCGAAAGCGCGTGGTCAGGGCATCGATCAGCAACAACCGGCCCACCAGTGGCTCGCCAAAACCCGCCAGCAGTTTCAAGGCTTCCAGCGCTTGCAAGCTGCCGACCAGGCCCACTAACGGCCCGACTACCCCGGCTTCGCTGCAGGTCAGTTCGGTGTCGCTGCCATGCCCATATAAACAGTGGTAGCACGGGCTGTCGGCGCGCCGTGGATCGAACACCGACAATTGCCCCTCCAGGCGAATCGCCGCGCCACTGATCAACGGCTTGCCGGCGGCGATACAGGCAGCGTTGACCGCCTCGCGGGTAGAGAAGTTGTCGCTGCAATCGAGCACCACGTCCACTGCGGCGACGGCGGCGGCCAGCGAGTCGGCATCCAGCGCGGAGCGATGGGCGACCAAGGTGATTTCCGGGTTGATCGCACTCAGGCGACGCAGGGCCGAATCGACTTTGGTCTGCCCCACGCTGTCGGTGTCGTGGATGATCTGGCGTTGCAGGTTGGTCAGGTCGACGGTATCAAAGTCGGCCAGGTGCAATTCGCCCACGCCGGCGGCGGCGAGATACAGCGCAACCGGTGCGCCCAGGCCACCCAGGCCGACGATCAGCGCGCGACTCTGTTTCAGGCGCAATTGGCCGTCGACGTCGACATGCTGCAACAGAATCTGCCGGCTATAACGCAGCAGCTCCTGGTCGGTCAGCATGGGCGATGCCCCAGGGTGATACGTTCATGACCACCGAGGTCGATACGGCTATGTACGCTTTCAAAACCCTGGTTCAGCAGCAGGTCGCGCACCGCCGGGGCCTGGTCGTAGCCGTGTTCGAGCAACAACCAGCCACCGGCACGCAAGTGAGCTGGGGACTGCTGGATGATCAGGCGCAAATCGTCCAGCCCATCAGGGCCCGCCACCAGGGCGGTGGCGGGTTCGAAACGCACATCGCCGGCCACCAGGTGCGGATCATTGTCAGCAATGTACGGCGGGTTGCTGATGATCAGGTCAAAGCTGTGGCCTTGCAGGGCGCTGAACCAATGGCTGTTCAGCACCGTGGCGTTGTTGAGGTGCAGGCGCTGGCGGTTGCGCTCGGCCAGGGCCACTGCTTCCAGCACGCGGTCGACAGCCGTGACCTGCCAGGCCGGGCGTTCGCTGGCCAACGCCAAGGCGATGGCGCCACTGCCGGTGCCCAGGTCGAGGACGTTGGCGGGCGTGGCGGGCAGCAACTCCAGGGCGGCCTCCACCAGCAGTTCGGTTTCCGGACGCGGGATCAACGTGTGCGGCGCGACCTCCAGGTCGAGCTTCCAGAAGCCCTGCTGGCCGAGGATATACGCCACCGGCTCACCGCTGCGGCGGCGCTGCAGGTAGCCGGCAAAGGTCAGCGCATCTTCGCTGCTGACGATCTTTTCCGGCCAGGTGTGCAGGTAGCTGCGCGACTTGCCCAAGGCAGCGGCCAGCAGCAACTCCACGTCGAGGCGCGCAGTCGGCGAATCGGGCAGGTCGGCGGCACGCAGCAGGCTGGCAATGATGGTCATTTATTCACCTATCGCCGCCAGTTGATCGGCCTGGTATTCGGCGAGCAACGGCTTGATCACCGCATCCACGCCACCGGCGAGAATCTCGTCCAGGGAGTATAGGGTCAGGTTGACCCGATGGTCGGTGACCCGGCCCTGGGCAAAGTTGTAGGTACGGATACGCTCGGAACGGTCGCCCGAGCCCACCAGCAGCTTGCGCTCGCTGGCAATCGCGTTGGCGGCGGCGCTGGTCTGCTGGTCGTTCAGCTTGGCCGACAGCCAGGACATGGCCCGCGCACGGTTCTTGTGCTGGGAGCGTTCTTCCTGGCACTCCACCACGATGCCCGACGGCAAGTGAGTGATACGGATTGCCGAATCGGTTTTGTTGACGTGCTGGCCACCCGCACCGGATGAGCGGTAGGTATCCACGCGCAAGTCCGCCGGGTTGATCTCGATGGCCTCCTGCTCGTCCGGCTCGGGCAGCACCGCCACGGTGCACGCCGAGGTGTGGATACGGCCCTGGGACTCTGTCGCCGGTACACGTTGTACGCGGTGGGCGCCGGATTCGAATTTCAGCTTGCCATAGACGTTGTCACCTTCGACCCGTGCAATGACTTCTTTGTAGCCGCCGTGTTCACCTTCGTTCTCGGACAGGATCTCGACCCGCCAGCCGCGTCGTTCGGCATAGCGCGAGTACATGCGAAACAGATCGCCGGAGAAAATCGCGGCCTCGTCGCCACCGGTGCCGGCGCGGATTTCGAGGTACACGTTGCGCCCGTCGTTCGGGTCCTTGGGCAACAGCATGCGTTGCAGGTCGCCTTCCAGCTCGGCGAGCTTTTCCTTGGCTTCGCGGACTTCTTCCACGGCCATTTCACGCATGTCAGGGTCGCTGTCCTTAAGCAGCGCCTGGGCGCCTTCAAGGTCCGCCTGCACTTTGGTGAGGCTTTTGTAGGTAGCTACAATGGGTTCAACTTCTGCGTATTCCTTGGAATAAGCACGGAACTTGGCCTGATCAGAAATGACCTCGCCATCGCCGAGCAAGGCGGTCAGTTCTTCGAAACGGTCCTGGAGCACGTCCAGTTTATTGAGCAGTGACGCTTTCATTGCGGTTTTTTATCCGAAGAGCTGTCTGACGCGCCCTCACCGAGGGCAAAGAGTTCCTGGGCCATGGCCAGCGCATCAAGGCGGCCTTCGGCAGTAAGCTTTTTCAACTGGACGCTGGGAGCGTGGAGCAGCTTGTTGGTCAGGCCACGGGCCAATTGCATCAACACCTCTTCGGCGCCGCTGCCGTTGGCCAGCATCCGCTGGGCCTTGAGCAACTCTTCATCACGCAGGCGTTCGCCCTGCTGACGATACGCCTTGAGCACATCCACCGCCGCCAATTCACGCAGGCGCACCATGAAATCTTCGGCGCCGACGCTGACCATTTCCTCGGCGGCCTGGGCGGCGCCCTGGCGGCTCTTGAGGTTCTCGGCAACCACCTCATGCAGATCGTCGACGCTATAGAGGTAAACGTCGTCCAACTCGCCGACTTCGGGTTCGATATCCCGGGGAACGGCGATGTCCACCATGAAGATCGGCTTGTGCTTGCGCAGCTTCAACGCGCTTTCGACCGCGCCCTTGCCAAGGATCGGCAACTGGCTGGCGGTGGAGCTGATGACGATATCACTGCGTACCAATTCAGCCGGGATATCCGACAGCAGCACGGCGTGGGCACCGAACTGCTCGGCAAGGATACTCGCTCGTTCAAGGGTACGGTTGGCGACCACAATACGCTTCACGCCCAGATCATGCAGGTGACGGGCCACCAGGGTGATAGTTTCCCCGGCGCCAATCAGCAAGGCCTGGCTACGCTGCAAATCGCTGAAAATCTGCTTGGCCAGGCTCACGGCGGCAAAGGCCACGGAAACCGGGTTTTCGCCGATAGCCGTGTCGGTGCGCACCTGCTTGGCGGAATTGAACGTAGCCTGGAACAGCCGGCCCAGCAACGGGCCGACAGTGCCGGCCTCACGCGCCACGGCATAGGCGGATTTCATCTGGCCAAGAATCTGCGGCTCGCCCAGCACCAGCGAATCGAGGCCGGCCGCCACGCGCATCATGTGACGAACTGCCGCATCCTCTTCATGCACATAGGCACTGGCGCGCAGGTCATCGAGGCTCAAATGGTGATAATCGGCCAGCCAGCGCAGTACGACATCCGCGCAAAGATGTTCCTGCTCTATATAGAGCTCGCTGCGATTGCAGGTCGAAAGGATCGCAGCTTCGCGGCTGTCGGTGAGCCGGCAGAGCTGCTGCAGGGCCTCAACCAACTGCTCTGGCGTAAACGCCACGCGCTCGCGCACGTCTACGGAGGCAGTCTTGTGGTTAATACCGAGTGCGAGGAAGGCCATTCAATATCGCTGATGATGTCGGGAAGCCGACAATTGTCCTACTTCGAAAGATCCAGAACAACCACCGTCGTCTATTGTCCCTATACCTTATGCCTATAAATGCACCCTGCAGGAGCGAGCTTGCTCGCGAAAAACGTAGCAATACAGCTGAGTGCCAGGCTTGCCGCGCTATCGTTGACGATCTTCGCGAGCGAGCTCGCTCCTACAAAGGCAGCAATAGTCGTATTCCGAGTGCCCCGGTTATGTTTGGCCGAAGGCTTGTGTCATGATGATCCGACCGCAGGTTAGTCGTCCTCTTCCTATATGAATAGATCTTCCGCGTTGCTCCTTGCTTTTATCTTCCTCAGCGGCTGCCAGGCCATGGCACCCGTTTCGCCGGACGCTGCGCCGCCGGCGGAAGACAGCACCCCCGCCCCTGAAAAGCCCAAGGTTTATTCCTCGTTCAGTGAAGAAACGATCTACAGCCTGCTGACCGCTGAATTGGCCGGCCAGCGCAATCGTTTTGATATTGCGCTGGATAATTATGTAACCCAGGCCATCAACACCCAGGACCCGGGCATCTCCGAACGAGCCTTTCGCATCGCCGAATACCTGGGCGCCGACCAGGCTGCGCTGGACACTTCGCTGATCTGGGCAAAAAACGCCCCGGACGACCTGGAAGCCCAACGTGCAGCTGCGGTGCAATTGGCACGTGCGGGCCGTTATGACGACTCTATGGTCTATATGGAGAAAGTCCTGCAGGGCAAGGGCGACACACATTTCGACTTCCTTGCGCTGTCGGCCGCCGACACCGACCAGGACACGCGCAATGGCCTGATGAAAAGTTTCGACCGCCTGCTGCAAAAACACCCGAAGAACAGCCAACTGGTGTTCGGCAAGGCCCTGTTGTTGCAACAGGATGACGAAGCCGACGCCGCACTCAAGTTGCTGGAACAAAACCCACCGGAAGACGGCGAGATCGCGCCGATCCTGCTGCGCGCACGCCTGCTGCAAAACCTCAACCGCGGCAAGGAAGCGATTCCGCTGCTGGAAAAAAGCATCAAGAAATACCCGGACGATAAGCGCCTGCGCCTGACTTACGCACGCATGCTGGTGGAGCAGGACCGCATGGAGGACGCCAAAGTGCAGTTCGCCAATCTGGTCCAGCAATACCCGGACGACGACGAACTGCGTTATTCCCTGGCACTGGTCTGCCTGGAAGCCAAGGCCTGGGATGAGGCCAAGGGCTACCTGGAAGAGCTGATCGAGCGTGACAGCCACGTGGACTCGGCGCACCTGAACCTTGGCCGCATCGCCGAAGAGCGCAACGACCCGCAGGCGGCTCTGCTGGAATACGCCCAGGTCGGCCCCGGCAACGACTACCTGCCCGCCCAACTGCGCCAGGCCGACATCCTGATGAGCAACGGCCGTACCGACGAGGCAGAAAAACGCCTGGCCGCGGCCCGCGATGCCGAGCCGGACTACGCTATCCAGCTGTACCTGATCCAGGCCGAGACCTTGTCGGCCAACAAGCAGGGCGAACGCGCCTGGAAGCTGCTGCAACAAGCATTGCTGCAATACCCTGACGATTTGAACCTGCTGTATACCCGCGCCATGCAGGCGGAAAAACGCAATGACCTGGCCCAGCTGGAAAAAGACCTGCGGCTGATCATCAAGCGCGACCCGGACAACGCCATGGCTCTCAATGCCCTGGGTTACACCTTGTCCGACCGCACCACGCGCTATGCCGAAGCCAAAGTGTTGATCGAACAGGCCCACCAGCTCAACCCGGAAGACCCGGCCGTGCTCGATAGCCTGGGCTGGGTGAACTATCGCCTGGGCAACCTCGACGAAGCCGAGCGTTTGCTGCGCCAGGCACTGGAGCGTTTTCCCGATCAAGAAGTTGCCGCACACCTGGGCGAAGTGCTCTGGGCTAAAGGCAAGCAGCGCGAAGCGCGACAAATCTGGGAAAAATTCCTCAAGGAACAACCCGAAAGCCCCATCCTGCGCGGCACCATCAAGCGCCTGACCGGATCCGAGACCCTTTAAGCTTATGTTCTTGCGCCACATTATTGTTTTCAGCTTCATCGCCTTGCTCGCCGGTTGCGCGGGCATAGGCAGCCGCGAATCCGTTGAAGGCCAGGGCAGCCCGGCGCAATGGAAACAACACAAGGACCAACTGAGCAGTATCGATGGCTGGCAGATCGAGGGCAAAGTCGGCGTTCGTGCGCCGAAAGACTCTGGCAGCGGTACCCTGTTCTGGCTGCAACGCCAGGACTACTACGATATTCGTCTCTCGGGCCCGCTGGGCCGGGGCGCGGCGCGCCTGACCGGCCGACCGGGGCAAGTGAGCCTGGAAGTGGCCAACCAGGGCCGCTACGAAGCAAGCTCTCCGGAAGAACTGCTGGAGCAGCAGATCGGCTGGAAGCTGCCTGTCTCGCATCTGGTCTGGTGGGTACGCGGCTTGCCGGCGCCCGATAGCAAGAGCCGCCTGAGCCTCAACGGCGATAGCCGCCTGGCCACGCTGGAGCAGGATGGTTGGCAGGTGGAGTACTTGAGCTACGTTGA
The DNA here is from genome assembly GCF_001427465.1 of Pseudomonas sp. Root569. Taxonomy (NCBI): domain Bacteria; kingdom Pseudomonadati; phylum Pseudomonadota; class Gammaproteobacteria; order Pseudomonadales; family Pseudomonadaceae; genus Pseudomonas; species Pseudomonas sp. Root569. Next base: position 529,088 of record NZ_LMGQ01000001.1, read on the forward strand.
ACAAAGCGGTTATTGGCTGCCCGAACGCATCAAGCTGCACGGCACCGACCTTGACGTCACGCTGGTGATCAAGGACTGGCAACCGCGCAAGCTGGGGCAATAACGTGACTGAACGCCTGACCCTGCCCTCGCCAGCCAAACTCAATCTGATGCTGCACATCCTCGGGCGCCGTGAAGACGGTTACCACGAATTGCAGACGCTGTTTCAATTCCTCGACTACGGCGATGAGCTGACCTTCGCCGTACGCGACGATGGCGTGATCCAGCTGCATACCGAATTCGAAGGTGTGCCCCACGATAGCAATCTGATTGTGAAGGCTGCGAAAAAACTTCAGCAACAATCTGGCACCTCGCTCGGCATCGATATCTGGATCGACAAGATCCTGCCCATGGGCGGAGGTATCGGTGGCGGCAGCTCAAATGCCGCAACCACATTGCTGGGCCTCAATCACCTGTGGCAACTGGGCTGGGACCACGACCGCCTGGCTGCACTGGGCCTCACACTGGGCGCCGACGTCCCGGTTTTCGTGCGTGGGCACGCCGCGTTTGCCGAAGGCGTGGGGGAGAAACTCACCCCTGTAGAGCCCGAAGAACCTTGGTATGTCGTGCTTGTGCCGCAAGTATCTGTAAGTACAGCAGAAATTTTTTCAGATCCGTTGTTGACACGTAACTCTTCTCCCATTAAAGTGCGCCCCGTTCCCAAGGGAAACAGTCGAAATGACTGCTTACCGGTTGTAGTAAGGCGTTATCCAGAAGTACGTAACGCTTTGAATTTGTTAGGTAAATTTACCGAAGCAAAATTAACCGGAACTGGAAGTTGTGTGTTTGGGGGCTTCCCAAGCAAAGCTGAAGCTGATAAAGTCTCGGCCCTTCTTACAGAGACCCTTACAGGGTTTGTAGCAAAGGGAAGCAACGTTTCGATGTTGCATCGCAAGCTGCAAAGTCTGCTCTAAAAGGAATCGAGTGCTGGGCACTCGTTGCAACAGATACAGGGGCGTCGCCAAGCGGTAAGGCAGCAGGTTTTGATCCTGCCATGCGTTGGTTCGAATCCAGCCGCCCCTGCCATTTTCTAATACTCATCCAGGTTACCCTCAGCCTCTAGGTACTGCGCGTGTCCAAGATGATGGTCTTTACGGGGAATGCCAACCCCGATCTGGCTCGGCGTGTCGTACGTCAGCTGCATATCCCTCTCGGTGACATCTCTGTCGGTAAATTCTCCGACGGCGAAATTACAGCCGAGATCAATGAAAATGTCCGCGGTAAAGACGTCTTCATTATTCAGCCGACCTGCGCTCCGACCAACGATAACCTGATGGAACTCGTCGTGATGGCTGATGCCTTCCGCCGCTCCTCAGCGACTCGAATCACAGCTGTAATCCCTTACTTTGGTTATGCCCGTCAGGATCGCCGTCCGCGTTCCGCACGTGTGGCTATCAGCGCGAAAGTCGTTGCTGACATGCTGACCGTGGTGGGTATCGACCGTGTTCTCACGGTTGACCTGCACGCTGACCAAATCCAGGGGTTCTTCGATATTCCGGTAGATAACATCTACGGCTCCCCCGTCCTGGTGGATGACATCGAAGACCAGCGCTTTGAAAACCTGATGATCGTGTCCCCGGACATTGGCGGCGTCGTGCGTGCACGGGCTGTCGCCAAATCCCTGGGCGTGGATCTCGGGATCATCGACAAACGCCGTGAAAAAGCCAATCACTCTGAAGTGATGCATATCATCGGTGATGTCGAAGGGCGTACCTGTATTCTGGTTGATGACATGGTCGACACCGCCGGCACCCTGTGCCACGCGGCCAAAGCCTTGAAAGAGCACGGTGCGGCAAAAGTCTTCGCCTACTGCACACACCCTGTGCTGTCGGGCCGAGCGATCGAGAACATCGAGAACTCTATGCTGGACGAACTGGTGGTGACTAACACCATCCCGTTGTCCGCTGCTGCTCAAGCCTGTTCGCGTATCCGTCAACTGGATATCGCGCCGGTAGTTGCCGAGGCGGTTCGCCGCATCAGCAACGAAGAATCGATCAGCGCGATGTTCCGTTAAGGGTCAAACCTTCGGAGCACCTCACTGACGAAAAGCGCCCCGCCCCAGCATTCTGTTGGGGCGGGGCTTTTTTGCCCATATCGCCTTTAGCGCTGGTCGCAAACGCTGGGGCGAATGTGGTTATTTTGGAGATACAACATGAACGATTTTACCCTGAATGCTGAAGTGCGTTCCGACCTGGGGAAAGGTGCGAGCCGCCGCCTGCGTCGTCTCGCAAGCCTGGTTCCAGCTGTAGTCTACGGTGGCGAAAAAGCCCCTGAGTCCATCAGCATGCTGGCTAAAGAAGTAGCCAAGCTGCTCGAAAACGATGCTGCCTACAGCCACGTTATCGAACTGAACGTTGGCGGCAAGAAGCAGAACGTTATCATCAAGGCCCTGCAGCGCCACCCTTCCAAGGGCCACGTACTGCACGCTGACTTCGTACGCGTTGTAGCCGGCCAGAAACTGACCGCTATCGTGCCTGTGCACTTTGTTGGTGAAGAAGCTCCGGTCAAGAAAGGTGGCGTTGTTTCCCACACCACTACCGAGCTGGAAGTAAGCTGCCTGCCGAAAGACCTGCCTGAGTTCATCGAAGTCGACCTGTCGGCTGCTGAAATCGGCACCATCATCCACCTGTCCGACCTCAAGGCCCCTAAAGGCGTTGAGTTCGTTGCACTGGCTCACAACGACGACAAGGCTGTTGCCAACGTCCACGCGCCACGTGTTGTAGCAGAAGATGAAGCCGGCGAAACCGCTGCCGAGTAATACACTCTGCAACGAAGGAGCTTGAGGGAACATCGCGGACCGAACGTAGCGAGAAAGCGGGCAACAACGCGAAGTTTATCTCTGGATAAGTGAGCTCCTGTCGTCCACTTTCGCCGCACGCCGGTGTAGCGATGTTATCCACAACTCCAAAGGAAGGGCCCCTGTCGTGACTGCCATTAAACTGATCGTTGGCCTGGGAAATCCAGGCGCCGAATACGAACAGACCCGGCATAACGCAGGGGCCCTTTTTGTTGAGCGCATCGCCCACGCCCAAGGCGTCAATCTTGTGGCCGATCGCAAATATTTCGGCCTGACCGGGCGCTTTTCGCACCAGGGTCAGGATGTTCGTCTGCTGATTCCCACCACCTACATGAACCGCAGCGGCCAGGCTGTCGCGGCGCTTGCGGGCTTCTTCCGGATCAAACCCGAAGAAATCCTGGTGGCCCATGACGAACTGGACCTGCCACCCGGGGTTGCCAAGCTCAAGCAAGGCGGCGGGCATGGCGGGCACAATGGCCTGCGTGACATCATCGCGCAGTTGGGCAATCAGAATACCTTTTACCGTCTGCGGCTCGGCATTGGCCACCCAGGCGTTGCCAGTATGGTTTCAAATTTCGTCCTGGGTCGTGCGCCACGCGCCGAACAGGAAAAACTCGATGCCAGCATCGATTTTGCCCTCGGCGTGCTGCCGGATATCTTCGCCGGTGAATGGAACCGCGCGATGAAAAACCTGCACAGCCAGAAGGCCTGACTCTTACCCGAGGGGAAACACCATGGGATTCAATTGCGGCATCGTCGGCCTGCCCAACGTCGGCAAATCCACCCTGTTCAACGCCCTGACCAAGTCCGGTATTGCGGCAGAGAACTTCCCCTTCTGCACCATCGAGCCCAACAGCGGTATCGTGCCGATGCCGGACCCACGCCTGGAAGCTTTGGCGGCAATCGTCAACCCCAAGCGCATCCTGCCGACCACCATGGAATTCGTCGACATCGCTGGCCTGGTCGCCGGTGCCTCGAAAGGCGAAGGTCTGGGCAACAAGTTCCTGGCCAACATCCGTGAAACCGACGCCATCGCCCACGTGGTCCGCTGCTTTGAAGACGAGAACGTGATCCACGTCTCCAACAGCGTCGACCCGAAACGCGACATCGAGATCATCGATCTGGAACTGATCTTCGCCGACCTCGACAGCTGCGAAAAGCAACTGCAGAAAGTCGCACGCAACGCCAAGGGTGGTGACAAGGATGCCGTGGTCCAGAAGGGCCTGCTGGAGCAGTTGATCGCTCACTTCACCGAAGGCAAGCCGGCACGCAGCCTGATGAAGACCATGGGCACTGACGAGAAGGCTGTGATCAAGGGCTTCCACCTGCTGACCACCAAGCCGGTGATGTACATCGCCAACGTTGCCGAAGACGGCTTCGAGAACAACCCGCTCCTCGACGTGGTCAAGGCCATCGCCGAGGAAGAAGGTGCCATCGTCGTTCCGGTATGCAACAAGATCGAAGCGGAAATCGCCGAGCTCGATGACGGCGAAGAAAAAGACATGTTCCTCGAGGCCCTGGGCCTGGAAGAGCCTGGCCTGAACCGTGTGATCCGTGCCGGCTACGAGATGCTCAACCTGCAGACCTACTTCACCGCCGGTGTCGAAGAAGTCCGCGCCTGGACCGTCAAGGTCGGTGCGACTGCGCCACAGGCTGCCGGCGTGATCCACACCGACTTCGAAAAAGGCTTCATCCGCGCCGAAGTCATCGCCTATAACGACTTCATCCAGTACAAGGGTGAGGCTGGGACCAAGGAAGCCGGTAAATGGCGCCTTGAAGGCAAGGACTATATTGTCAAGGATGGGGATGTCATGCACTTCCGCTTCAACGTATAAGTAAACCTGTAACCCCTGTACCGAACAAAAAAGCCGATGCATTGCATCGGCTTTTTTGTGGCTGTTTGTTTCAACATTTGAAACAAGTGCAAATTCAACGTATGAAAAAACTACTTAACCAGGGCTCTAAAAAAACTTATCCACGCAATCCTCCCGCCTTTAAGTTTTCTCCTACGCTAAACACGCTATAACCACCGAAAAACCACTTGAACAAAACAGCGCACTGAAATAGTTAATATTTCTCACGTTATTTTTCAGCCTTTTCACGTTAACAGACACGATGACTTTTTTGATTATTTAGGCTCTACTGGCTGCACGCCAACAGCGTTCTATCAACAGTGAAGTGATAGCGATAGTGGAGCACCTGGACTATGTCAGCTTCTTACACAATAACAAATGAGACATACCTCCCCTCCGTTGAAGCCTTGGAAATCGAGCGCACGCTTAAGAGTACTGCAGCGCTCGATATCGATATTTTGTTACTGGGAGAAACCGGCACTGGCAAGGATACCCTCGCCCAACGGGTCCATCGTTTGTCGGGTCGACGCGGTCATTTTGTCGCAGTCAACTGCGCCGCCATCCCGGAAAGCCTTGCAGAGAGCCAACTATTCGGCGTCAACAGCGGCGCCTACACCGGAGCAGTGCAGTCACGCGCGGGGTTTATCGAAACCGCACATTTGGGCACCTTGTATCTGGATGAAATCGACAGCATGCCACTTTCCATGCAAGCCAAGCTGCTACGTGTGCTGGAGTCGCGGGGCGTCGAACGCCTGGGCTCCACCCGGTTCATCCCGGTAGACATGCGAGTCATCGCCTCTGCACAGCAATCGCTGCATGAGATGGTCGAGCAAGGGAAATTCAGGCGCGACTTGTATTTCCGCCTGAGCGTGGTGAACATCAATCTTCCTCCGCTGCGTAACCGCCGTGACCGAATCGTCCCGTTGTTCCTGAATATGATTCAAGAGGAAGCCGAGCACTATAAGTGCCTGGCCCCAGCCCCTTGCAGCGAGCTGGTCCAACAGTTGCTGTGCCATCCTTGGCTGGGGAATGTGCGTGAACTGCGCTCCACTGCCAAGCGATTCGTGCTGGGACTGGCGCCGCTTTCAGACTCCCCCTCGAACGCTACAAACGCGCCAACGAACCTGAAAGAACGCCTGCAACAAATCGAGAAAGCCCTGATTGAAGAGGCTTTGAGACGCCATTCCTACTGCGTGGACGAGGTGGCGGCAGAGTTGGGCATGGCGAAGCGAACGCTCTACTATCGGATGAAACAGTTAGAAATACAGTAGCCCACTGCCCAGCCGATATGCACCCAAGAAAACTCCAGACACATCCTTCAAGTAAAAATTGGAACCATAGTCAAGCCTGAGCCACATAAGTACGAGCCTGATATATTTAGTACCTATTGGAAGCATCAATACTGAAACTAGAAAATCGGGCTCAAATATCATTTCTTAAATAGCGGAGTTTAACTATGGGCAATGTTACTGGCGCCAGCGCAAACACCTACCAACCCCCTCTCCAAAGCCCCGGCGGCGGAGAAAACGAAGACCTCAAGCAGGAAAGGAAAGCAGCAGCTCGTGAATCTTTGAAGGAAAGTATTGAGTCCTTCAAGATCACTGAGAAGAAAAAGAACATCGACGCAATACGTTAAATCGCTTGACCGCCCTTTTCATTAAAAGGGCGGTTTTCCCAAGGAGGTCTATATGAAAATAGAAGTCGACGTATTACGCGAATATCAAAGCGGCCTGACACCCCGTAGGTCCCCTACCCAGCCTACGCCCCAAGGCGAAGATGTGAGCTTTTTCAGCTCGCAATTGGAACCCTCGATGCAACGGGTTAGCGCCGCGCCGACATCGAATGCCCTGACCGACGCTTTGCAGCATCTGGACAAGGCGAAAAGTGGCATGAGCAAAGGCCTCAAGGACTTCAACAATGAGTTCAAGGAAAAAAATCGACTCAACTATGCCTCCCATCTTTCAGACTCCGTCCTGCTGACCCAAACTCTGGTGAAGTGCGTCGGCAAGGGCGCGCAATGCCTCGAAAAAGTCAGCAACCTGCAGTAGGAAAAAATGATTCGTTTTCTTTCGATCGGACTCGTTCTCTCGCTGTCGCTGATACTGGGCGGCTGCAGTGAAAGTGTCGAACTGCATCGCCAACTGTCCGAACAAGACGCCAATGAAGTCATCGCGGAACTGGCTGACAAACACATACGCGCACAAAAAGTGCCTGCCAAGGACGGTGTGGTGATCCGGGTCAATGTAGCCGATATCAGCCGCGCCGTTCGCACGCTTGAAGCCGTAGGGCTGCCCAAGGTCGCCCGCGCCACAATGGGGGATACTTTCCGCAAGGAAGGCGTCATCTCCACGCCGCTGGAAGAACGTGCCAGGTACATCTACGCCCTGTCCCAGGAGCTGGAGGCGACCCTGTCAAACATCGATGGCGTCATCGTCGCTCGTGTGCACGTCGTGCTGCCCGAACGCGTGGCTCCCGGTGAGCCCGTCCAACCTGCTTCCGCCTCGGTGTTCATCAAGCATGACCCGCGATTGGAGCCCGACAGTATCAGGGCCCGTGTACGCAGGATGGTAGCCAGCAGCATTCCCGGCATGAGCACTGCATTGGATAACGCGCAAAAGCTTACGGTCGTTTTCGTGCCGGCTTCGGTCTATCAGGAACAACAACGATTGATCTATTTCGGCCCTTTCCTGATCCCTGAGGAGGACGTCGGTTTTTGGCGCACCAGTGTCGGCCTATTGATTGCCGGCGCGATACTGACGCTGGTCGCTGTGCTGTTTTGGCGCATCAGAGTCCAACGGTCAACGCCAGCTGTAGCCCCGGCTCAACCGTCGAATGAGTGATCACCTGGCTTGGGCACAATGGTGGGCCAATCCCTGGCAGTCTTCGCACCCGGACGCAACCAGCGCCCACACTTATGACGCAGTGCTGCCCTTGTGTCGCAGCCGGCCCGGGCTGGCATGTGCCGCCTTGGGCATAGAGCCGTGTCTGCCTCCTGCCCCGTGTGCAACGGTGCTTGGCTTGGCACTGGCATCACCGGAGCAGATTGATCTGGCAATAGCGCTACTGGACCTCACGTGCCATCCCAACCTCGACAGCCCCTTGTGCGACGAACACCGCAAGTGGTGCGAACGCCTTGCCAAGGCTCTGCATCCCGGTGCCTTGCTGCAACCGGACGACGATCCACTGCAATTGCTGCGGGCCTGGGTCGAACCTGCTGTCTGGCAGCGTCTGCGGTTGCGCCTGGCCCCCCATCGGGTGCAGGCAATTGAAAGGACATACCTGTCACTTGACGACGCCCATGGCCGGCTCAATACGCTTTGGCAAGCGATTGTCTGGCGTATCGCCGCAACGCATAGCGAACTCACCCATCGTTAACTGCAAAAAATCGGAGCCTTGTCGATGCTGACCCTACGCAGAATTGAGTTGCACAACGGTGTCCCCGGCCAGCCAAAGGTTTTGATTACCCGGGAAATGCTTGCCGACTGCTCGCGGGCCGGGCAGCTACTGGGTAGCGCCCAGGCCCAAGCCGACGAACTCTTGCACCAGGCGGCTGAACATCGCGAAGAACTGCTTGAACAGGCCAGTCTCGACTTCTGGTCACGGGCCAACGCGCAGCTCAGCGCCTGGGAGCGCCAACGCCAGGCGATGTGCGACAACCTTGAGCACTACGCCACCTCCATCGCCAACCAAGCCTTCCACTGCCTGTTGGAGGAAGTGCCTCAGCCCCAACGCCTTTCGGCATTGATTAAACAGCTGGTAGCGACGCAAATCCCCCCGATCAAGGCAACGCTGGTTTGCCACCCCCTTGAGCACGATCACATCGCCCAAGCCCTGGCCAAACTGGACTCTACGCTTTGGAGGCTTCGTCCTGATGACCAGGTCAAACCTCAAACGTTGCTGTTGGAAACAGAGGAAGGCGACTTCCGCATCGACTGGGCATCAATGCGCGAAATTTTGTTTGCGAGCGCGTAGGAAACATCAACGAAAAAGCGATGAAGGCAGCGATATTTTTAAAAAACATGTCCGCCGATGGAACTGGTGACAAACAACCCGCCACACAGTTCAGACACATCTGGAGTAAAACTCATGGACTTCTACGGAAACCTGAACACTCACCTGTTGAAGCAGGTTCAATCTGACACCAAGCGTGTGAATACCGCCTATAAAGACACTGAAGCATTCGATGGCGACATCGAGTATTTCAGCGATCTAGTGAAACAACAGAAACTCTCCATCATCGCTTTCAACGAACAAGTCCGCTCCAGGCATACGCTGCTTAAGACAGCCCTGGATGGTGTGCAGTAAGTTGCACACACTCATTGGCGGCTGGTTGAACGGCCAAGAAGAGCAGCTCACATTGTTCGAGAATGACGACGAAATCAACTTTCGGCGTGTCTCGAACAAACTGCTGATAGAGGTCCAGTTGACAAAGGCGGGCGCGGACAACGCCTCGCTACGAACTTGGATGCGCCTGGGGGGCCCCAGCCTGAGCTATTTTCACGGTGCTCTGGCGCAGTCACCCCTCACCGGTGCGCTTTGGCTTGTTCAATGTGTGGAGATGGGCCACGGCGAACAGCCCGTGAAGTGCCTCGAATCCCTTCTTAACCAACGCGACACTTGGCGCGCCATCGTTGCGCGCCAGGCCCGGCCTGCACGCGCATTCGTTCCCACGTCACTGCGCTCGATACCGCACTAACAAGAGACCTTCCCATGCCTGATAAAATCGACAAGCACAAATGCTTGCGCCCTCACCTATCTACTACCACACGTCGCGCCGCCTGGGGCTGGCTCATCATGCTACCCGGATGGCTGCTGCCGCTGGACAACACGTTGGCCGCCATTCCGCCCGAATGGAAAAACACTGCCTACGCTTATGAAGCACAGCATAAGCCCGTACGCGAAGTGCTGGAGGATTTTGCCCAGACGTTTGGTACGCAACTTCAAGTCGAGGGTCTGCTCGAAGGTAACGTCAACGGCAAGATACGCGCCAATACGCCGCAGTCATTGCTCGACCGGCTTGGGGTCGAGCACCGTTTCCAATGGTACATGTACAACAACACACTCTATGTCAGCACCCTCGACCAGCAAGAGTCCGCGCGCCTGGAGGTCTCGTCCGAGACCATTTCCGATCTCAAGCAGGCGCTCACCGACATAGGCCTGCTCGACAGTCGGTTCGGCTGGGGCGAGTTGCCGGAGGACGGTGTCGTGCTGGTCTCCGGCCCCAAGGTTTATATCGAACAGATCAAGCGATTCAGCAGCCAGCGCCGTTCCGCGGATGAAAAACAGAGCGTGTTGAGCTATCCGCTGAAATTCGCCAGCGCGGCGGATCGCCAGATGGAATACCGCAACGAAAAAATCATCATCCCCGGTGTGGCGACCATGCTTCGTGGGCTGCTGGAGCCGCGCTCAACCTCGATGCCTTCAGCGCAGACTCAGCGTTCCAGCACGCAGCCTCCATTCGTCACCTCCATGACCCCACGCCTGAGCAATCCGCTGTTGGGGCAAATGCTCGGTTCGTCCGCGGCAAACGCGGTGAACGGCTCGCCCGATGCAGGCATGTCAATCACCCCGCGAGCCCCAGTGAGCCTAGCCCGTATCCGCGTCGAAGCCGACTTGCGCAATAACGCCATCCTGATTTATGACGTGCCGGAACGGCAGGCGATGTACCGAGAGCTGATTACCCAACTCGATGTGGCGCGTAAACTGGTGGAAATCGATGCGATCATCCTCGATATCGAGCGCACGCAACTACGCGAATTCGGTGTGAAGTGGGGCTTTCAGAACAGTCGCTTCAGTGGTGGAGCGGATGTGGCTCCCGGCAACACTCAGTTGACCATTAGAAACCGTGACCGCTTCGAGGCTGACATACGCGCGCTGGAGGCCAAGGGCCTGGCAACCATGGTGTCCAATCCGTCAGTGCTGACGCTGGAAAACCAGCCAGCAGTGATCGATTTCAACCGAACCCAATACCTGTCTCGCGGTAGGGAAAACGCAACGATTCTACCGATTACCGTAGGGACCAGCTTCCAGGTAGTGCCACGCGTGATTACTAGCCGTGGAGGCCACCAAATCCAGCTGCTGGTAGATATCGAGGACGGTAACTTCGAAGAAGCCAACCCCACCCCCGACAGCTTCGATGTGCGCCGAGGCAAGGTCAGCACCCAGGCCATCATGGCGGAAAAACGCTCACTGGTAGTCGGCGGTTTCCATGTCACCGAAAGCACGGACAGACTCAGCAAGGTACCGCTGCTGGGTGATATCCCGCTATTAGGCAAGGCACTGTTTTCCTCGACTGAACGACAGAACAATCGGCGTGAACGCTTGTTCATCCTCACGCCCCGCGTCATTGGCGACCAGGCCGACCCGTCACGCTACTTGCCGCAGGCCGACCAGGTCGAATTGCAGGCCGCTCTCGCGCCACTGGTCAGGCGCTATGACCCTCACCAGCCGGTGATCAAGCGCAGTGACATTATCAGCACCCTGGCGCACCTGGTCAGCGGTGAAGTGCCCAAGGCCTTCAAGGCAGCGCCGATGCCCCTGGGGCTGAACACCCTGTGCAGCACTCGCAACCTGCTGGCGCTGAACACCGAACGCAGCCAGTGGTATGCGGGCTCGCAGTACAACGTGGCAGTGGTCGTGCTGCGCAACCAGTTCAATCGCAATGTGCGTATCGACGAAAAGGAATGCAGTAATGCACAAACCCTGGCCGTCAGTGTCTGGCCACGGGCCTGGCTCAAGCCAGGCGAAGAAGCAGAAGTGTTCATCGCCATGCGCCCGGTGGTGAAGGATGAACACCTCAGCGTGCCGCGCCCCTCTCTGATCACTCCAACCCAGAAGGCCAAGCCATGAAACACCGCTTGCTATACGCCTCACTGATCGGCGCGGCACTGCTCGTCGTCGGCTGTACGCCCACCTGCAAGGGCGACTCCTGCTCACGCCCCCAATCGACCATGGATAAGCTGGTGATCTGGTGGCCGCCGCAAATGCGCGTCGAACCCGGCCCCGCGGGGGAACGGGCGGACTATCAGACAGTGTCACTGGAACGATGAGCGCTCAAGGAATGCCGGACGATCAGCGTCAGGTCTTCCTCGACAGCCTGGTGGGCGGCTCTGCCGCTCACCTGACACTCGCTCCGGGCGTGACAGTCAGTGGCATGCAGGCCGGAGCCTGCCAAGGACTGGCCCTGCACGTGACACGCGAAACATTGCGACCGTTACAATTACAGCAGGTGCTGGAGCGCCGTTTCGAGCAAGCCGTGGCATTCGATGGTTGCTTCATCTACATCGACGCGCAGGACGCCCTGGTGATCTGGCATGCGCTGCCCCCGCAGCGCACCCTGTTCGACAGGACCCTCAGCCGAATGTTGTCGCTGGCCAGCCTTGCAACCCTGGATGCACGCACCCCGCGCTAGTCAACGTAGATCAAGCTCTGGCAACTCCAGGGTCTCACGCTTGGCTTCATCATCAAGCTCGCGCAAGGTACGGTAGATCAACGCCACGGCTTGCAAGGTTTCGCGAGGAATATTCGCCCCCAGCTTCTTCGTATACAGCGTACGCGCCAGCCAGACGCACTGGATCACCGGCACATCCGCCCTCTTGGCCCGGGCGATCAACGCACGGGCGTCATCATCGGTACCTTTCTCCACCAATAGAGGCAACGGCGTTTCGCCGGCACGGTAATACAAAGCCACGGCAAAGTGCGTCGGGTTGACCACCAGCATGTCGGACTCCTCCAGCTTGGGCAGCTTGACCTTCGGCTCCTCCTGGGCCAATTGCTGTGCCAAGGCGCGGCGTTGTCCCTTCACATGCGGGTCGCCTTCCATATCCTTGTACTCTTTGACAACTTCCACTTGAGTCATGCGCATTCGCTTGGCAAAGAAGTGCTTCTGCATGGTCAGGTCAATAAGTGCCAGCACCAGCAATAACCCCAGGCAGGCATGCAGCAAATGGCGGAATAAAGCGATCAACGCCAGGATATAGCTTTGCAGGTCGCTGGTGGCCAGGTTGATCAATACTCCCAGTGAAGGCCAGATCACCACGTACAGGATCAGGCCCAGGAGCGTCGCCTTGATCACACTCATCAACAGGTTCATCAGTGACTGTACAGAGAACATTTGCTTGAGTTGACTGAGCGGATTGAGACGGTTGAAATCGAGTTTCAGGGTGTCCGGGGCGAACAGGATCCCAAACTGCATCCAACTGCTGACCAGCTTCGTAATAATCGCCACCCCGGCCATCAGCAGCGCGAATGAAAAAAACATCATCACGCCTTCAACCATCACTTCTTCCAGCGCCTGCGGGAAAGGCAGGGTCGAGCGTGAAATCGGCAACAACATCAACTGCTGGAAACGTTGCAGGCTGGTCTCGGCGGTGAACAAGGCGATCTCAGTGATGGCCGTCAGCACTAGCAGCTTACCCACATCCTGACTTTGGGCGACCTGCCCTTTCTTACGCTGATCACGCAGTTTCTTGGCTGACGCGGGGTGCTTTTTTTCCCCTGAATCACTCATGGTACCGAGACCTTGAACATTACTCCCAGGGAGTGCTTGAGGTCGGTGAGCGAGCCCATGCGCCCGACGATCAGGTCCTGTAACAACGCAAAATACAGCAACAGGATACCAATACCCGCCAGGCACTTGAGGGGCGGCGCCAACGTACTCACCTGTAATTGCTGACTGTAGACCCCAAGCAGCGCAATGCCGAATTCCAACAACAGCAGTACCGCAACGAAGGGGGCGGCATAGAGCACCATGTGCGTAAAGGTGTCCCCGAGCAGGTCGACAAATGTACTGAACCCATCGGCAGCGGGCAGCGGAAACCACACCGTCGGTGGCCACACCAGGTAGCTGTCCCAGATCACTTGGGTCAACGCTCCCAGCCCCAGGCTGGCCATCAACAGAAAAATCGCCAGTTGCTTGAACAAGTGCCCGACCGGCGTTGCGTCCGGCCCCAACGAGGGGTTGAGCTGGCCGCCGGCCAAGGCGCCACGCTGGTTATCCAACAGCGCACCAACCGACTCGAACATCCAAAACGGCATCGACAGCAATACGCCGAGCAAAATCCCCAGGGCCAGCTCTTTCAGAACCAGCCCACCAAGCAGCAGCGCAGAGAGTTCCTGGCCCTCCAGCATCGCATGAACAGCCGGCGCCGGCAGTAGTGCCATGACCATCACGATGGTGTGCCGGGGCATGCCTCGTATATGTTGGAAACAGAATGCCGCCACGAGAAAGGCACAGGGGTAGATACGCGCCATGGCGACCAGCAAGCTGGGCAAATACTCAAGATAAAGCAGCACAGGCGAAACCTCAGTGCAGGGCCGAGCGACCGATCATGTCGAAGGTCACGTTCATCAACTGGACCAATTCCACACCGATCCAGCGCCCCGTCATGATCAAAGTGATACCCACTGCCACCAGCTTGATACCGAAAGGCAGCGTCTGGTCCTGCACTTGCATCAGCGCCTGGACCAGGGATGTCATGACCCCTACCACCACCGCCACAATCAGCGGCGGTGCGGTCAACATAACCACCAGCAGCATGCCCTGCTTGAACAGTACGATCGGTTCCATAGGCCACTCAGAGATAGGAAAGGAACAGGCTGTCGAGCAATCGCGACCACCCGGAAACCATCACGAACAAGAGCAATTTGAGCGGCAGGGAAATGGTCATCGGCGATACCATTTGCATACCCAGCGCGAGCAGGAGATTGGAGACGATCAGGTCAATCACGATAAAAGGGATATAGATCAGAAAGCCAATTTCAAACCCCGCCTGCAACTGTGACAGTACAAAGGCCGGCACCAGCAGGATCAGGTCCTCACGCTGGACTTCCTGCGCCATCTGCGCCGGCCACATGCGTGCGGAGTTCTCCAGCAGGTGGGTCAGAATATCCGGGTCAATATTGCGCAACATGAACGTGCGCAACGGTTTGATCGCCTCCGTCCCCGTCTGTTGAAGGGCGCTCACGCTGGTCAGGTCCAGGGGGGAAACCTTGACGATCTCGGCCATCTCGTAACCGACAGGCGCCATGATGAACAGGGTGGCCGCCAGCGCAATGCCGTTGATCGCCATCCCCGGAGGCACCTGCTGCACACCGATGGCGTTACGGGTGATCATCAACACAATCACGATCTTCAGGAACGCGGTGCAGACGACCAACAACATGGGCATCAACGACAACGCCCCGAGAAATATTGCCAGGACGACCGGATCTATTCCCTGGAAACTACTCATCGAGAAAAAATCACGCGAGACATCTGCAGCCCCAGCCGCCCGTCCACTTCAACCAACTGGCCCAGGCCGAGAGGGCGGTCTCCGTAATAGAGTCCGGCTGTGCCAGGGGCGTACCCGGAGACGCCCAACACCGCGCCTGGTGCAAGATTGCGTAATTCGCCGAGCGTCAGATTCAACGTACCGCAACGCACATTGAGCGCCATGCTCAATTCATCGAAGGGTTCATGCCCGAACACATCTGTTACCGCCGTCTCATCCTCATGCCCTGAGTAGGGCTGTGCTGCAAAATCCTCGTCCACAAGCATGTCCTCGATAGAAGTAAGGGTCAGGCGCATCGGCCCGGATTCGGCGTCAATCCAGCCCACCAGGCGCCGTTTGCCAACCTGTACATGACCAGTTCCCGACGCACTGAAAAAGGCCTGTTCAAGCACCAGCACGTCACCGGCCCGCACACTGCGCAACTGGTGCATGGGCAATTGCAGGCGCCCCAGCGTCACATCAATCGCCAGTTGAAACTGCGTCGGCATTGGCTTAGCCATGGAACGCCAAGGCCCCGCCTGGCATAACGCCAGAAAGCTATCGACAGATAGCCACAGGTAGCCGACAACACGGGACGCACCGAGCGTCACGCAGAATCGGCAACCAAAGTTCAAGGGGCGGGTGCCCGGCAGCAAACGCAAATGACCAAACAGCGCCTGCACCTGGGGGCTCAGATGATGCTGGAACAAGGACCAGAACCAGGCATCCGGATCGTTGCCGGCCTGCGCCAGTGTCACCGGGCATTCACCCATCAAGCTCAATTGCGGTCCCGGCTCACTGAGGGCCAATACCCCGCAGGCCGTTTCGAAACAGAGCGGCTGGATACCCACGGGGGCAGCACCAGGCTCCATTTTCAACTCGCCACTTGAGCCGGCGACTTCAAACGGCATACGCATCCCGTGCCCCAACCGCTGTCGGGCAACCGCGATGTCAGCCTTGAACGTAGGAAATATAAGAGGTGGCAGCATCATGCCTGCGCCGATCTGGCCAAGTACAAACTCACGGGCTGACCCATGCTCGCAGCCAGACGTTGTTCACATTGTTGGCGTACCCCACTGAGCCAGCGCGCCGAAGCGTCTTGCTCCGCGTCCAGCTCAACGCTCCAACTGCCCTGCTCTCGACGAATATCGGCATTGATCCGCCCAAGGCGTCCGAGGTGAAAGACCGCCATCAACGGCCATTGCGGACCGACGAGCATTCGCGGCGCCAACTGCTCGGTCAGCGCCTCGATCATGGCGACATCGCCCGACGCTTTGATTCCGTTCAGAGAAGCTCCGTATCCGCCCCCGCCCTGACCATCATCGTCAAACAACTGGCTAAACAGTCGCCGTTGCTCCCAAGGCACCAAGGCACTGAACTCGGGGGCACGCTCATCGCGCGGGCGCTGACGTTCAGGTGTCGTAACTGCAACCTGTTTCATATCGGCTCCTGCCGCAGTAAATCAGACAACTCTTGAATTTTTTCCACTTGGCGCAAGCATAAAGTGACCTGCTTTTGCGCCTGGTTGACCTGCACCACCTGCTCTTGCTGCCGCCCTTGCAGCCGCAGCAATTGGTGTTCTTCGCGCTGCGTGCCCGCCGACAATTCCTGCTCCTTGGCACTCCAGTTCTTCAGCGCCTTGAACGTCACCACCTGCCCCTGGTGCTCGCTCAATAGTTGCGCACATTGCCGGGCCTCTTCCTGGCGAGTCCGCTCGAGCACCTCCTGCATCTCGCGGATGTGCGCGACCAGCGCTTGCTGAGCCCGTTTTGCCTCACGCAACGCACGCTCCGCACGATCGGCACGATGCCGGCGCAGGCGTCGCAAGGTATCGATTTCACCCGATAACATTTCAGAATGGGACATGGGCAGTCAGCTCCGTCAGTTGGTTCATGGTGACGGCTAGCGGCGAAGGTTCCCGCAAGTCCTGGCGCAGAAACCCGTCTACCGCCTGCCGACTGTCGACTGCGATGTCGGTGAGGGCATCGTTGCCGGGTTGATACTCTCCCAACTTGAGCATCAGCTCGATCTGCTGGTAAGCCGACAGCAGGCGCCGCAACGCCGTACCGGCACGGATATGCGCGGGCTCAGCGACATTGCTTAAAATCCGCGAAAGACTGGCCAGGACGTCGACCGCCGGGTAGTGACCGCGCTCGGCCAGCTTGCGTGACAGGACGATATGACCATCGAGCAGAGAGCGCACTTCATCCGCCACGGGATCGTTCATGGAGTCCTGCTCGATCAGCACCGTGTAAATAGCCGTGATCACACCTTCGCGGGTCAACCCGGCGCGCTCCACCAACCGCGGCAACAAGCTATAGACCGACGGCGGCAAACCACCGCGCCCCAAGGGTTCACCGGCAGCCAGGCCGATTTCGCGTTGCGCCCTGGCGAAGCGGGTCAGGGAGTCGATCAGCAACAACACCCGCTGGCCCTTGTGCCGGAAACCCTCGGCCAGCGCGGTCGCCGTGAACGCGGCGCGCGCGCGCTCCATGCTTGAACGGTCAGAGGTGGCGCACACCAACACCGCCTTGGCCCGCAACTGTTCATCCAGCTCGTGATCGAGAAACTCGCGCAATTCCCGGCCCCGCTCACCAATCAGACCGAACACGATCACATCGCATTCCACGTTCCGGGCGATCTCGGCCAACAAGGTGGTCTTGCCGCAACCGGCACCGGCAAACAGCCCGACACGCTGGCCCTCCCCCAGCGTCATCAGCCCATCAATCGAGCGCACGCCCGTCGCCAGTGCGCGGTTGATCCGCGGCCGTTCCGTAGGCAGGGGCGCCTCGCACAACACCGGGGTCGCATCAGGTGCGTCCGCTTCGACGAATGCGCCGGCACCGTCACCCGCAATCGGGCGACCAAAACCATCCAGCACCTGCCCCAGCAACTCATCACCGACCCGTACCTGGTGTGGCACCCCCAGCCGCTCAACGCTGGCACCCACGCGCACGCCTTCCAGATTGCCCAGGGCGCTCAGCACTGCATCGCGCTGGTCGAACCCGATGATCTCCGCCAGCATGTAGTCACCTGGTGCTTTCTCGACTTGGCACAGGTCGCCGATACGGGCCTGGGGCAATCGGCATTGCAGCAGCATGCCGTTCACGCGCTGAATGCGTCCGCGCATCGTGACCGGGGCGAAGCTGCTCAGCGCCTGGGACTGGTTCAGTTGCCAAGCCTCCAGGCGCTCCTGCAACGACCCCCTCACCAGCCCACCTCATAACGTTGCTCGCCGTCGAACACCACTTTGCTGTTGTCGATCAATACCAGGCGCAGCCCATCCACTTCATCGCCCACGAACAGCCGGGTTCCCTCCTCGAGCACCACATGGCCGTTCGGGCCACCGACAATCTGCAAGATCCTGAACGGCAACCTGACGTCGCGAACCCGTACGCGGCTGATCACCGGCACGCCGGTATCGAACTGCTCGGCAAAACGGTCGAGCATACGCGCGATCAGTTCCACTTCTTCCTGGGAAACGACACCATTGAGGGCTATCTGGTCATTGACGATCTGCAAGCTGACACGCTGGAGCAGCTCGCGCTCGGTGAGCATCTTCATCAGTTGCTGGCGCACCTCGGAGGGCGAATCCAGCCCGGGCTTCTGAATCACTAGCGGCATCAGCGATGCCTGGGCCTCGCGCTCGCCACTGAAGATAATACCAACCGCCATGATGATTGCGGCGCATAACAGAAGCAGGCTTACCAGGCCTTTTTGCTGCGTCGACGAAATGGACGACAGGGTCAATGGCAACGTCTGGGGCTCAGGTTGCGCTACCTGCCTGTCTTGCTTGGGCGCCGACGCTTGCAGCCAAGGCTGATCAGCCGGGCTGACACACAAGCTGACACTGCCAATTACGAACGCAGTGTTGAGCGCCAGATCGCTGATTTGCGCCAACATTTGCCCATCGCTGTTTTTCAACAGCCCAGCCTCAGCCTGCACCGACCACCGGCCATCGGCCAACAGCAGGCGCGCGTGATGCTCGGCGATACCTGGATCATCCAGCAAAAGATCGGCATCCCCGTGGGCGCCAAGGCTCCATTGCTCGCCAAACAAAGGCAGCGCGGCCCCTTGGTGCAAACCGTCCAACACCCGGAGTTCGAACATCAGTGCGTCCCCCCATACTCAAGTAGCGATGTGTTCATGCCAACGTCCCGTGCATCAACTCATCCTGGCTAAGATCAAAACGCCCCAGCACCTTCACCTTGGAATTGCTCCCCAGCTCGGCGAAGGACAGCACCGGCACATGGTTGAACTCCTCAAGCAACAAGGTCCGTAAAGGGCTACGCAAGTCTTGCGCCACCAACATCACGCTTTTAGTTTTGGCCCGGGCACTGAAGGCCCTGTTAAGCAGGTTGACCATCGCTGCGCTGTCATCGCTGTCGAGTGCAAAGAACACTCCCGTCTGGGTCTGGCGCAGAGCCTCACGCAGGGTGTTTTCGGTATGCGGTGATAACAACCAGGCATGCAGGCCATCGGCCTCGCTGTACTGGTGGAATATCTGCGACTTGAGGGCAATGCGCGCATAGTCGGCCAGCGCTTCCGGCTCGCGCTCATGCTGGCCATACTCGATCAGCGACTCGACAATCAGCCTCACGGCGCGCAGCTGAACCCCTTCGCTGGCCAGGCGTTGCAACACCGCCGAAAAGCGCGATATCGGCATGATGCGTTGCAGTTCCTGCACCAGTTCAGGTTGATTGTGTTCAAGCCAACTGAGGATTGCCTTGCTCTCCTGGATCCCCAGGAACTGCGGCCCGCTGAGCATCATCGCCTGCTTCATGCGCTCGACGATCAAGCTCGTCGCACTGAAGCGCTCCAGCTGCGAGTCATCAAGCAATGGGTCATCAGGTGGCAGCCAGAGCCAATCCTGTTCATTGCGCTCGGCCAATCCCGGTATGCCATGCTCAGGCTCAACCGTAAGCGCAGCGCGAGCCACGGCCACTCGCTGGACCACCGACGCCTTGACCATAGGCACTTCATGCACGCAGAAGCGCATCTCATCGGCGGCCAGTGAGTCATCGATCTCGACCTCAAACGGCGGCAATGTCAGGCCGATATTGGCAACCAGGGAGTTTCGCACCTGACGGATTCCATGAATGAGATCCGTCACCTCAGGCGTTCCTCGCAAGGCCGAGGGAAACTGCAACAGGTAGGGCCGGGACGGATCGAACCCGCGCAAGTCCTCCTTGCCGTTTTCTTCGGGCCGCGGGGCCTCGACGGCTTCGGCTTCTGGCTGCGCTTGCCTACGACGCCGACGGTCAAGGTAATAACCCAGGGCGCCTGTCATTATCGAGATCAGGATAAACACCAGGGTCGGCATGCCAGGCACGATCGCAAACACCAGCATCGCCACCGATGCGATCATCCAGCTCCTGGGTTCGCTGGTCATCTGCCGGGCGATTTCAGCCCCCATGTTCGTGACGCCCTTGTGCCTGTCCGGTGCCACACGGGTAATGATCATGCCGGCGGTCAGGGAGATCAGCAGCGCGGGGATCTGCGCAATCAAGCCGTCACCGATGGTCAGTACCGAATACAGCGCCATTGAATCGGCAGCGCTCAATCCGTGCTGGAACATCCCCGTGGAAAACCCGCCCAGCAGGTTGACCACCACAATGATCAACCCAGCGATGGCGTCGCCCTTGACGAATTTCATGGCGCCATCCATCGCACCGAACAACTGGCTCTCGCGAGACAACTGTTCACGCTTGTCGCGCGCTTGCTCGCCGTCGATCAAGCCGGCACGCAAGTCACTGTCGATGGACATCTGCTTGCCAGGCATTGCGTCCAGGCTGAAGCGTGCTGCCACTTCGGCAACCCGCTCGGAGCCCTTGGTGATGACCAGGAAGTTGACCAGGGTCAGGATCAGGAAGATGACCATACCCACCGCCAGGTTGCCGCCTACCACGAAGTTGCCGAAGGCCTCGACGATATCGCCGGCGTCCTGTTCAAGCAGGATCAGTCGTGTCGTGGCGATCGACAGCGCCAGGCGAAACATGGTGGTCAGCAGCAGAATCGACGGGAAGGAAGAAAATGCCAAAGGCCCGGGCAAGTACAGCGCCAGCATGATTAGCAGACAGGAAATGCAGATATTCAGTGCAATCAGGATGTCTACCAGCCAAGTGGGCAGCGGCACGATGAAAATGAACACAATCGCCATGATCACCACGGCGCCCAAGACCTCGGCACGCTGCGCCAGCTTGAGCAGTATGCCGTTGATGGTGGAAAGCACGCTCACGCCAGAATGCTCGAGTCGGGAAAGCGAGGGTTCTTGCCTTCTTGACGGGCAAGCTCATCCATCACCAACAGGAAATTATGCAGCGCCTCTTGGCGAGACCGGCTATCCGGCCATAGCGCCAGCGGCAAGCTTTGAAACAGTGGGTAAAGCGTATTCAGAGACACAAGCGTGGACGTGTTGCCCCCCATGTCTTCGGCCAGGCGCATCACTTCATTTGAGGCAATGCCGGTGCTGGCGTAGCCCAGCAGGCGCTGCAGCAGGTTTACCGCATGCAGCTCAATCGCCAGGTTCTGGGTCAAGTCACGGCAGCTGCACAACACCCCGCTCAATGCACCGCAACTACGCAGCCCCACCAGCAGGGTGCGCAACATTGCCGTAGGCAGAGACGAGACATGGGCAGCGATGTCGGCGGTCAAGGCACTGGACATCACGTTCAGCCCGTGGGCAAAGCGGTCGTCGCCGTAAACGCCCAACAGCGCCTGCATCATGCTCGCCAGGGATTGCCGCGTCACCACACTGGCGTAATAGAGCGCGCGCAGCGCCTGGCGCTCTTGGGGATCGCCACCGGCCTTCTGCAAGGCCACGGCAATATTCAGGCCTGCCTGGATCTGGCCTTTGAAGCGGATCTCCAACTTGGCAATGGCATCCCGCGCCAGGGCGGCTTCGGATTTGCGCGCTTCAGCATCGGCCTGCTCCAACACCGACTTGAGTACCACAAAGGTACGAGCCGGGTCACCGCCAGTGGATTCCAGCAATTTATCTACGCTGGGCTGCATCAGCAATTGCAGCCTGATCCGTCGTGCAATCGCCGAAAAACTTTCCTGGGCCGGATGACCCAGCTGCTCATACAGCTGCGCGAACGCCTGGACCGGGGGCACACGCACCCCGATTTTGCGTTTGTCCAACGTGCGGCTATTGGGCTCTATCTCCTGGCTGAATTGCAGAAAAAGATCATCGATACCTTTGCCCGGCTCAGGCTTGGCGGCCGGGCTGACGGTGTTCAGTTCCAATCGAGGGGGCGTTGGCACTTCGTTGGTGGATTCGACTTTCATGGGCAGGCCAGTACAGGAAGAGATTGTCCCTGTGTGGCAGAGCCCGCGCAGATGGTTCCATCGAAATCTGGCCCACCGACAGCGTGAAAAAACCTGCACGAGCCTCTGATGCCTTTTGCAAACTACTGCACAAAAGTGCCATGCCGATAAAGTATTTATTTATATAAATCAGTTAGTTAATAGAGGATTCTCCGTTGGCACAGGCGGTGCAAAAGAGGTAGCCGTCGAAATCATTTCGACAGCGTCTACCTTAAGGAAAACATCATGAATATCCCTATTGGAGCTATAGCTCACCTTGTTGGCAGCTCGCCTCAATTCATGCTTCACCTGACAGACGACCAACAGAAAAAACTCCGTCGCTTCATTCACAAACGCGTGCTCAACCCGGAAGATGCGGATGACCTTCTACAATTGACCTACTTGGAAGCCTGGCGTAATCGCGAGCGTTTCAGTGGCACTGCAACGCTCAGCACCTGGATGTGCGGCATCGCGCAGAACCTGATACGCAATCACTTTCGACGTATGTATGCCAAGCCTGCGCATTGCGAATTCGATGAATCGCTGTGGCATGGCCAGGAAGAAAACAATAGCCTGGACTGGGAGTTTGAGATCAACCGGCGCCTGGAAAATACCCTGAGCGCTATTGATCACTTACCAGCAGAGATGCGCAAAACCTTATACGCCTCGCTGGAGACCGACGGCAGCTATCAAGACACTGCCGACGTTTTAGATATACCTATCGGCACCGTTCGCTCGCGCCTGTCTCGGGCACGTGAGCAACTCAAGCGGGTCACTCACAATACAATGCATCAGTAATCTGATTTAACCGGTCAAGCGTTGGGCGACAGGGATATCTGCCCAACACCGTCAAGCGTGGCACGATGGAAATCGTTCGCAAGTCCCGCCCGATCCAAAACCATCCACTCTTGTCGCGGCGATCACGCTCTACTCCCCGCCCCACACTCTGATGATCAAGCCTGCATCTAAAAAGGATCGGGTTGACGCATGAGAGGCGTACATCCCCCTGCCGCCCGTCGCCCAAAGCAGCACTTTCCGTTAAACAGTTGAAAGCGTAGAAAAATTTTCGACAAAAAGGCTTGACGCATTGCCGTTCCAGGCGAATAATGCGCGCCACTTGGCTACATAGCTCAGTTGGTTAGAGCATAGCATTCATAATGCTGGGGTCCGGGGTTCAAGTCCCTGTGTAGCCACCAAGTACTAAAAACGGCTTACCGAAAGGTAGGCCGTTTTTTTATGCGCGCAAAAAAACGTCCCAACTGTATTTTGACGCTTCCCTACCCCGCTGTTAGTGTCCAGCCTCCCTTCACACACGGAGTGCTTCACGGTGAAACTGGACATCTACCAGGTCGACGCCTTCAGCCAACACCCCTTCGGCGGCAACCCAGCGGCGGTGTGCCCGCTCACCGAATGGCTGCCCGACGAGCAACTGCAGAATATCGCGGCGGAAAATAACCTCTCGGAAACCGCATTCTTCGTACCCCGTGGCGACTTCTATGAGTTGCGCTGGCTCACTCCCGAAGTCGAGGTGGACCTGTGCGGCCATGCCACGTTGGCAGCGGCATGGGTATTGATCCATAAGCTGGCCGATGCACCCGAAGTGCTTCGTTTTGCCACCCGCAGCGGCGAGTTGCGGGTGACACGCAATGGCGATGAATTGGCGATGGATTTCCCGGCCAAACAGCCTGAGCGCTGCGAGCCGCCGAGCGGAATGTTGAGTGCGTTGGGAATTGAAAATGCCGAGGTGTTTGGCACCGATGACTACATCGTGCTGGTAGAAGATGAAGCGCAGGTGGCGGCGCTCACGCCGGATTTCGCACGACTCAGGGGCCTACCTAAACGCGGGATTGCGGTCACCGCCAAAAGCACTCGATTTGACTTTGTCTCGCGCTGGTTCGGGCCGAATGTAGGGGTCAATGAAGACCCGGTCACCGGCTCGGCGCACACCTCACTGGCACCGTTCTGGGCCGAGCGCCTGGGCAAATCGCAATTGACTGCCGAGCAAGGCGGCCAGCGCAAGGGCCAGCTGCGCTGTGAACTTCAAGGCGACCGGGTGATTATCTCCGGCAAGGCCGTGCTGTATATGCAAGGCACGATCTACCTTTAGAAAGCAGTACCCCAAGGACAACAGATCATTCTCAAAATGAACGGAGTTCAGCGCGTGTTTTTGATTTCCCGCCGCCACCTGACGGTCATCGCAACAGCCCTGGCCCTCGCGGCCTGCCACACTGCCGTCACCGAACAACCACCGGCCCCGGAGCTGGGTTCGGGCTATCGCACCGACCTCAGCACCCGCCACGCCGAACGCCACATGGCCGCTGCCGCCAACCCGCTGGCCGCCGAAGCCGGGCGTGAGATGTTGCGCCAGGGAGGTTCGGCCATCGATGCGGCGATTGCCATGCAGGCGGTGCTGACCTTGGTGGAACCGCAGTCTTCCGGTATCGGCGGCGGTGCGTTCATCATGCTGTGGGATGGGCAAAAGGTGTATGCCTACGATGGCCGCGAGACCGCGCCGGCGGGTGCGACCGAACGCCTATTCCTGAACGCCGACGGCACGCAGATGGCCTTCACCGATGCTCAGATTGGCGGGCGCTCGGTGGGCACGCCTGGGGTATTGCGCGCGCTTGAGATGGCGCACAAGCAGAGCGGCCATCTGCAATGGGCCAAGCTGTTTGAGCCGGCGATCCGCTTGTCGGAACAAGGCTTCGCTATTTCCCCACGCCTGCACAGCTTGATCGCGGCTGACCGCTTTATCGCACAATCGCCGGAGATGGCGGCGTACTTCCTGAATGCTGACGGCTCGCCCAAAGCCACCGGCACGCTGCTGAAAAACCCAGCGCTGGCCTCTGTGTTCAAACGCATCGCCAAGGAAGGGCCGGACGCGCTGTACCACGGGCCGATTGCCGATGAGATCGCACGCAAGGTGCAGGGCAATCACAATGCGGGCAGCTTGTCCGTGGCCGACCTCAAGAGCTACAGCGCCAAGGAACGCGCACCGTTGTGTACCGACTACAAACAGTGGAAGGTCTGCGGCATGCCGCCACCTTCCTCGGGCGGGATTGCTGTGGCGCAGATTCTTGGGACGTTGCAGGCACTGGAAACCCGCGACCCACGCCTGGCTATTGCGCCAATGACACCGGTCAAGACCGCCTCGCCGGCCGGGCTTGAGCCGACACCCGAAGCGGTGCACCTGATCGCCGAAGCCGGGCGCCTGGCGTTTGCCGACCGTGCACTGTATGTGGCCGATGCGGACTTTACCCCCGTACCGGTTGCCGGCCTCGTCGCGCCCAATTACCTGGCCCAGCGTGCCGCGCTGATCGGTGAACGCAGCATGGGCGTCGCCAAGCCCGGCCAACCCGCTGGCGTGCAAGTGGCCTATGCGCCAGACCGCTCGCCGCTGCGCATCTCCACCTCGCAAGTGGTGGCGGTGGACGACCATGGCGGTGCGGTGTCGATGACCACCACGGTGGAAGCGGCGTTCGGTTCCCATGTGATGGTGCAGGGCTTTTTGCTCAACAACCAGATGACCGACTTCTCGTTCATCCCCGAGGAAAACGGCCAGCCTGTCGCCAACCGCGTGCAACCGGGCAAGCGCCCGCGTTCGGCCATGGCACCGACCTTGGTGTTCGACCGCCAGACGGGTGAGCTGCTGGCCACCGTCGGCTCCCCCGGCGGTTCGCAGATCATCGAGTACGTGAGCAAATCCCTGGTGGCCATGCTCGACTGGAAACTTGATCCCCAAGCAGCCATCAGCCTGCCGAATTTCGGCAGCCGCAACGGGGCCACTGAATTGGAAACCGGTCTGTTCAGCCCCGCGCTGAAACAGGCGCTCAAAGACAAAGGCCATGCCCTCAGCGAAATCGAGATGACCAGCGGCGTCCAGGCCATCGTGCGCACGCGGGATGCCCAGGGCAAGGTGTCGCTGAGCGGCGGCGCCGACCCTCGGCGCGAAGGCGAGGCGCTGGGCGACTAGGGTGTTTTGATCAAAGGAGAATGCACGGTGCACAAAGCCCATAACCTCAATGCCCTCCCCGGCGTCGATCACGGTTTTTGCTCGATTGATGATCCGCTGCGACCCGATGACGTGTTCATTTGCAAACAAGTGCACAGCGCGTCGGTGATCGAGTGGCAACCGGGTCAGTTGGCCAATACGGTTGAGGCCGACGGGGTGTTCACCCGCAGCCGCCAGCCGATTGCGGTTATCACGGCCGATTGCTTGCCCATTCTGATCGCAGGCGGTGAGTGGGTAGCGGCCATCCATGGCGGCTGGAAGGGCTTGCAGCGCGGAATCATCGACAATGCCGTGCAGCGCTTCATAGATAAAGGCATTACCGCAGACCAACTGCGAGTAGCGATTGGGCCGTCGATCAAACCGTGCTGCTATGAGGTGAGCGCGGCGTTTATTGCCGAATTCCAGGCCGATCAAGGCCACGTGTGGCAGCACGGCCAAGGGCCCTGGAGCGTTGAGCAACCGACACCGCTACAAGCCCCGCACATTACACCGCCCCATGCCAGGCAAACAGGAAGTGCCTGGTTTGATTTGAGCGGGTATGGGCTGCTGTTGCTGCACGCGGCGGGCGTCACGCGCGAACATATCGAGGTGAGTGACGTATGCACCTACTGCACCTCGCCGGCGTTTGCCAGCTATCGCAGGAGGACTCATCACCCAGCGGAGAGCAGGACGTTGATCTATTCGTGGATTGCTCGTACATACCGATAAAAAAACGCCTACAAGCCAACCTCTCAGGCCCCTGCCTATCGCCCAAACTTAAGTGCCCTGTCATTTTTTGCGATAAAAACCCTCTTGAGCAGTGCCTTCTCACCTGCGATTTTCTGGCCCGCCCTTTCTTGCCAGACGCTACGTCAAAGACGTAGAATTTCGCGTGTTGACCATCATAGAATCGCCTTTATTCAGCAGACTATGGCCCGACTATTGGACTGAAGAGGAAAAAGGTATTTTCATGGCTTTCCTTGCCAGCCATCCTGACTCAGGGAACGTTATTCCGCGCTCAGGTGGCTGCCGAAAGATACGCTGGAGCATGGAGGGCCGGGGCAAAAGTGGATCGGTACGAATTATCTACACCACTCAATTGCAGTGCGGAGCAGTAGTAGCACTTCTGATTTATGGCAAGGGCACCACTGAGAGTATTCCGGCACATGTCCTGTACAAAATCGCAAAGGAAATGAACCATGCCACTCACTGAGAAAAAATTGAAGGCACGTGACGCCAAACGCAATATCGGCGAAGAATTACTGGCAGCCATTCAGGATGTCAAAGCGGGAAATTACGGTGCAGTGCACTACGTTGAGGTCACCCAAGCTGCCGAAGCGAGAAGCAAGACGGGGCTGTCGCAACAAAAATTTGCGGAGCTTCTGGGTGTGTCAGTAAGGACCCTTCAAGAATGGGAGCAAGGGCGTCGGGCACCTTCTGGTGCAGCGCGCTCGCTACTACACATTGCGGCCATAAGGCCGGACGTTTTTCGCGAAGTTCTCAGTAACGCCTGATGGCGTTACTGACCCGGGCCTATGATCAGCGACTGATCTTCAACCCCTTGCGCCCCGCATGCCGCTCCAGCGCCAGTTCAATCAACCGGCTCACCAGTTCGCTGTAGCTCATGCCCGCCGCCTGCCACAGCTTGGGGTACATGCTGATGCGGGTAAAACCGGGCAGTGAGTTGATCTCGTTGATCAAGACTTCGCCATTATCGGTCAGGAACACATCCACCCGCGCCAGCCCTGCGCAACCCAGCACTTCAAACGCTTCAATGGCCAGGCTGCGAATGCGCTCGCTGGCTTCATGGCTGATAGCCGCAGGCACGACCACCTGGGCGGCCTGGTCGTCGATGTATTTGCTGTCGTAGGAATAGAAGCCGTTGCTTACCACGATCTCGCCGCAGCCGCTGGCAATCGGTTGTTCATTGCCCAGCACGGCGCATTCGATTTCACGGCCCTGGACGGCAGACTCTACCAGCACTTTCTCATCAAACCCCAGCGCCAGCTCAACCGCGGCGAAGTACTCGGCTTCGTTGCCGACTTTGCTCACGCCCACTGAGGAGCCCTGGTTGGCGGGCTTGACGAACATCGGTAGGCCGAGCGTGTTCGCAGCCGCCTCAAAAGAGGTGCGAGCCGCGTTTCGACGCGTAAGGGTAATGAACGGCGTAACCGCAACACCGGCGTCACGCAGCAAACGTTTACTGATGTCTTTGTCCATGCACACGGCCGAGCCAAGCACGTCGGAGCCGACAAACGGCAAGTCAGCCATGCGCAGCAAGCCTTGCAGGCAACCGTCTTCGCCAAGGGTGCCGTGGACGATGGGGAAGATCACATCGATGTGCTCCAGCAGCCCCTGGCCGGAGGTTTCCACCACCTGCTGGCTGGCCTTGCCCGGCACTACCGCCAATTCACGGTTGGATTGGTTGAGGGCGATCAGCGCCGGGTTTTCCTGGTTGATCAGGAAGTTCGACGTGTCGTTGAGGTGCCAGTGGCCGGCCTTGTCGATCCCGATCAGGATGGGCTCGAAGCGCGAACGGTCGAGGGCATCGACGATGTTGCGCGCCGATTGCAGCGACACCTCATGCTCGGCCGAACGACCACCAAAAATAATCCCTACCCGCACCTTGCTCATGACTCGGCCTCACTGTTGAAAGTAAGGCTTCTTACCACGGCCGGTCAGCGATTCGCTACCAGATGTGCACCGAACAACAGGTAGCAACTGCCGGCAAAGCGGTCGAGCCACTTGCGCGAACGGCTGTAGAGGCTGGCCATGCGCTCGCTGGAAAACACCAGGGCGACGCTGGTGTACCAACTGAACGACAAGGTCGCCATGGTGATGACCGCCAGGGTCAGCAGCGCAGGCGATGGGGACGGCGGCATGGTCGAAGCAAAAGCCGTAGCGACGAACAGCGCGGCCTTGGGGTTGGACAGATTGCCCAGCAAGCCGAAGCGCCAGGCGGAAAACAATGAGCGTCGCGGCTCGTCGGGCAACTGCACCGATGCCGGCGCCGAGCGCTTGAACAGTTTCAGCCCAAGGTAGATCAGGTAGCAGCCGCCGATGATCTTGAACGCCAGGTACAGCATGGGTGCGGCAGTAAACAGCGACTTGATGCCCAGGCCACCCGCGAGCCCCCAGATAATCGTGCCGGTCGCCACGCCCGCCGATGCCACCACGCCGTGACGTCGCGAACAGCTGGCGGCCAACTGCGCCGTGTTGAAGAAGTTGGGGCCGGGCGTCACCACGGCGACCGTCCACAGCAGCGCGAGCGCCACCAAGGGCGTCACATAGGCAGGGTTGAAAAAATCCATGGAAGGCTCCACCAGTGCAGTAGGCGAACTGCGATCATAGGCCTCGGCCGACGCCTGCACAATCGTACAAGACCCCGGGCAGACAACCGCAGCAGACTCGGTTAACGTATTCCAACCTCCTCCTGTGACAAGTCACTATGGGCAAACCCACCCACACCCTCGATTGGCTGCACCGCGCCCCGCACGCCAGTGGCCTGGACCGCATCGAGGCGTACTTTGCCGGCTTCGCGTTCGACCCCCATCGCCATGACACCTACGCCATCGGGCGCACCTTGTTCGGCGTACAGAGTTTTCATTACCGCGGCGGCATGACCCACAGCCTGCCTGGTACCACCATGGTGATTCACCCGGATGAACTCCATGACGGCCGCGCGGGCAGCGATGAAGGCTTCAAGTACCGGATGATTTATGTGGAGCCGGCGCTGATCCAGCAGATCCTCGGCGGCAAACCGTTGCCGTTCATCCCCGGCGGCTTGTCCACCGATCCGCGGCTGCACCGCGCCAGCGAAGTGTTGCTGCAGAACCTGGAGTGCTCGATTGACCCGATGCAAGAACAGGACGCCATGTACGACCTGGCCCAGGCGCTGAGCATGGCGTCCGGCGCCATCGTCAGCCGCAAATCCTTCGACTACATCGCCGCCGAGCGTGCTCGGGAATTTATCCACAGCGCCCTGGGCCGCAGCATCACCCTGGATGAAATGGCCGACCATGCCGGCCGCGACCGCTGGGCGCTATCGCGGGATTTTCGCTTGTTGTTCGGCACCAGCCCCTACCGTTACCTGACCATGCGCCGGCTGGACCTGGTGCGCCACTTGTTGGCCCAGGGCCAACCCTTGGTGGATGCAGCAATGACCGCCGGCTTCACCGACCAAAGCCACATGACCCGTCAATTTCGCAGCACCTACGGCATGCCGCCATCGCGCTGGGTAAAGATGCTCGGCCGCTGATCCAAATGTGGGAAGGGTGGTGTTGCTGGCATTTGGTCATGGTTTGTAAAGGGCCAGCAAGCCGTGTCTCTTTAAATTGCAGGAAGTTTCCGAGACAATCCCCGCCGCCTTGTGCCTGTTGGAATCGATGGCTAGTCTTCGGTCCGTCACTGGAGTTCAGTGATCGGGTTTAGCAGCCCGAACTCAATAGGCACACGGTCCACATCCGCGTTTATGGTGGCTGTGCGCGGGGCACCTCCGGGTGCGCTGGTTTTCCTATTGACCGGTCTGCTAACCCGCGTACAGCTGCCACCTTACGTTTAGCAGCGTTGGTGGTCGCTCCCTTGCTCAATAGGAGTTACACCATGACCAAAGCACTTCCCGACCCACCCATGGACTGCCTCGCCGTTAACGAAAATCTCAGCTTCGAAGACGCCCAACTCTATATCTCCCACTTGATCCACAGCGCCTCAGCCACCGTGTGGGACTGTTGCGATCACCTGCAACCCCACGACCGCGCCCGAATCCATGCCGCGTGGCACTTGCTGGAAATGGCCAAGACCGTGGTAAACCGCACTATCGACTGCATGCCACGTACCTGAAAACACTACAAAACCAATGTGGGAGGGGGCTTGCCCCCGATGGCGGTGGGTCAGTCACAGATGTATGACTGACATACCCTCATCGGGAGCAAGCCCCCTCCCACATTGAGCTCTGCCGGGTTCAAAACCGAGTGCAGCGCTGGAACATGCTCATGAGCCAGCCCGTCAGCTCGACAGCTGATTGGCAAACTGCCCGACCGCGCTCACCACTTTTTGCGCGCCGTCCTGAATTTCCACAATCACCGTGCCCGCCTCGGCCGCCAGGGCCAGGCCTTGTTCGGCTTGCAGGCGACCATCAGCCATCAGGGCGACCGCGTCGCGGGCCATGTCCTGGTTCTGGCGCACCACGCCGACAATTTCTTCAGTGGCTTTGCTGGTGCGCGAAGCCAGTTGCCGCACCTCATCAGCCACCACCGCAAAGCCACGCCCTTGTTCACCGGCACGCGCCGCTTCGATGGCTGCGTTCAGCGCCAGCAAGTTGGTCTGTTCGGCGATGCCGCTGATGGTCTTGACGATAGTGCCGATCACTTGGGACTGAGCGTTGAGCGCCTCAATACCTTCGCCGGCCTGTTGCATGTGCTGGGCCAGGTCACGCATCACATCCACCGCCTGGGTCACCACGGTGGTGCCGCGTTGGGCGCTATCATCAGTTTGCAAGGAGGTGCTGTAGGCAATGCTGGCGGCGTCGGCCACCGCCTGCTCGCGGTTGACCTGATCGGTGATCACCGTGGCGAACTTGACCACTTTGTACAGTCGCTCGTTGGCGTCCAGCACCGGGTTGTAGGTGGCTTCCAACCACACCAGGCGGCCATGGCTGTCCACGCGCTTGAAGCGTGCCGCGACGAACTCGCCGGCATTCAGGCGTTTCCAGAACTGCTGGTACTCGGGGCTGTTGTATTCCTGCGGCTCACAGAACATACGGTGATGTTTACCCTGGATCTGCGCCAGGCTGTAACCCATGCTGCTGAGGAAGCGGTCATTGGCGGTGAGCACGTGCCCGTCCAGGTCAAACTCGATCAATGCCGTGGAGCGCATCAGCGCGGTGATCAGGTTGTCATGTTCACGCGAATTCTCGATGGTGCGGGTGAGGTCGCTGGAGAACATTGAAAAATGCTTGAGACGCCCCTGCGAATTGCGCACCGGCTGCACAATCGAGCGCAGCCACGCCTCCTTGCCATTGCCCCGCATCAGGCGTACGGCACCGGCAAAATGTACGCCGCGCGCCAGCGCATGCTTGAAGCGCAACTGGAACTCGTCTTGGCGCACATGGGCCGGCACCAAGTCTTCAATCGCCCGCCCTACAACTTCACCCAGCGAATAAACCAGCTCTCGCAGGAAGTTGGCATTGGCCCACTCCACCCGGCCCTCGGCATCCAGCGTCAGGCATAGCATTTCGTTCTCCAGGCTCTCCTTGACCTGCAGCAAGCTCGACAAGTCTTCGCGAAGAGCGGCCAGCTCCTGTTTCAGGCGGGTATTGAACATAGGGCACCGATGGGCAAATGGGCGGGACGATTAATGCTGCATCGGCGCTGCCGGCATTTTCTGAATAGCGCTTTAGCCCACCGCCCCACTATATTTTTTGATCCTTCAACCGCCCGTGTTTCGGCACACACCCATCACCTGATACTCCAGGGTATTGAGCTTGCCGCTGGAGTCCTCATAGGTCATGCGCGAGGGCACGGTATTGCACGAACGGACCGGCGGCGTCACGTTGACCACCTTGGCAATGTCCAACTCCATGCCATAGCGATAGGCCTGCACCTCAGGCACTGGCTTGCCGTTTTTGAGCGCGTAGGCGGCCATGGCTTTCTCGTTGCGCTCCATCATCTGGGCGAAAGTTCGATCCCCTCCGCCTTCGGCCAGTGCAGCCAAGGATAAGACGGCGGTTAAAACACCTAAGGCCACTTTATAAAAGTTCATCACGGGTTCCTCGACTGAAAAGTTCAGTGTCGAGATTAACCAGCGAACCCTGACGGCATGTTCACCAGAACATTACTTATTTGTTAGAAGGCCGCCAGTTTGCAGAATCGTAACCTTCATCAGCGTGCCGCCGCACAGCAGCTGCAGCAAATGGCTACCCGATATACACAGTGCTCGCGCTGTAAGCTTACATTCGCTCGCGATTAACTAACATCTGTTCACAAATAGCCGTCTATCAAAATTGTAATATTGGCTCCAGCTTCTCGTTAAGTTGAAATTTCTATACTGGCTTCAACTTATTCACCGAGCACATTCATCTCTGAAGCTTTTGTGTAGCTCCTTTGGAAAGAGATGAGTTTTTAACGCCCCGCTTGGGGCGTTTTTTTTGCCCGCAGGGTTATGCGACTGATGGTCGCAGTTGACCCTGAAGTTACTTCAGCGTTCAGACTTTTCCTACTCCCCTGAAAACAGCTGCCAAACGGAAATGGGCGCTTTCTCTCCCCAGACATTAGAGGTAACCCCCCATGCGTATCCTTGTGGTTGAGGACGAGCAAAAGACCGCCGACTACCTGCAGCAAGGCTTGAACGAAAGCGGCTATGTGGTCGACTGCGCCGCCAATGGCATCGATGGCCTGCACTTGGCCGGGCAGCACGCGTATGAGCTGGTGATTCTCGACGTCAACCTGCCCGGCAAGGACGGCTGGCAAGTTCTGCAAGAGCTGCGGCGCAATAGCACCCAGCGAGTAATGATGCTGACCGCCCGGGGCCGGCTGGCTGACAAGATCAAGGGCCTGGACATGGGCGCCGACGACTACCTGGTCAAGCCCTTCGAGTTTCCCGAGCTGCTGGCCCGGGTGCGCACCTTGTTGCGGCGCAGCGAACACATTCCACAGCCGGAAGTGTTCCGCGTGTCGGACCTCGAACTGGACCCGCGCCGCCATCGCGCTTATCGCGGCACTCGGCGTATCGACCTGACCACCAAGGAGTTCACCCTGCTCCACGTACTGATGCGCCAGAGCGGTGAAGTGCTGACCCGCACACAGATTATTTCCCTGGTGTGGGACATGAATTTCGACTGCGACACCAACGTGGTGGAAGTCTCCATCAGCCGCCTGCGGGCCAAGGTGGATGACCAGAGCGAGGTCAAGCTGATCCACACCATTCGTGGCGTGGGCTATGTGCTGGAAGCGCGTCCATGAAGACCGGCAGCCTGTCGATGCGCCTGGGCCTGACCGTCAGCCTGATGGGCGCGGGGCTGGTGTTGCTGCTGGCCACCCTGGCCTACCTGGCCCTCACCCATGAGTTGGAAAAACTGGCGCGCAAGAACCTGGAAAGCAAGATGGAACAGATCCAGCACAGCCTGGCCCTGGGGCTCGATGCCCAGGCCATCCGTGCCCGCCCCCATTCGCTGTTGGACCTGGTCATCGGCCACGACAATTTCTACCTGACCATCGTCGGCACCGCGCCCAATAACAGCGTGTTACTCAACATCGGTGCCAAGCCCCAGGAGCCCTTGCTCACTGACTTCAAGCCCCGGGAAACCCTCGGCTACCTGAACTGGACCGACAACTATGGCAGCCAGGTGCTCAGCGCCTCCAGCCTGATGCGCCTGGCCAGCGGCGAACGCGTGCGGGTGCTGCTGTCCCTGGACCGCATGGACGACCAGGCGTTGCTCAGCGCCTACCTGCGCGCCACACTGATTGCGCTGCCGCTGCTGTTGATCCTGATCGGCATGGGCGCCTGGTGGCTGGTGCAACGCGGCCTGGCACCGTTGAAGCAGTTCAGCCAAGTAGCGGCGAAAGTTACCACCCAGGACCTGACCCATCGTTTGTCCGTGGACAACTTGCCCCACGAACTGGGTGAACTGGCCCAAGGCATCAATGTGATGCTCGACCGCCTGGATGCGGGCGTACAGCAACTCTCGCAATTCTCCGATGACCTGGCCCACGAACTACGCGCGCCGCTGACCAACCTGATGGGCAAGGCCCAACTGACCCTGTCGCGCCAGCGCCCGCCCGAGGAATACAAGGCAGTGCTGGAATCGAGCACCGAAGAGCTTGAACGCCTGGGGCGTATCGTCAGCGACATGCTGTTCCTGGCCCAGGTCAGCCATCCGGCAGCGCGGGCGTCATTCACCGAAGTCTCCCTGGCCCAAGAAGCCCAGCGGGTGATGGAGCTGTTTGCCCTGAGTGCCGAAGACAAGCAGGTCACCCTGAGCCTGCGCGGCGATGCCCTGGTGACTGGTGATCGGCTGATGATCCAGCGGGCCATATCCAATTTGCTCTCCAATGCCATTCGCCATACACCTGAGGCCTCAACCGTGTTGCTGTTGGTGGAAACCTACTGCCAGGGCGTGTCGCTGTCGGTGGGCAACCCGGGGCGTGGTATCGAAGCGCACCACCTGCCGCACCTGTTCGAACGCTTCTACCGCGCCGACAGCAGCCGTACCCGCGCCGAGGGTGGCAACGGGCTGGGGTTGGCGATCGTCAAGTCGATCATGCATTTGCACCAGGGGCATGCTCATGTCACCAGCCAGCCGGGGCGTTTCACACGGTTTAGCCTGGTGTTTCCCCTGAATCTGAAAACAACACAGGTCCAGTGTGGGAGGGGGCTTGCTCCCGATGGCGGCGGGTCAGCTAATGCATGTGCTGGCTGACACTCCGCTATCGGGAGCAAGCCCCCTCCCACATTGGTCTATGTGGTGCGTTCAAGGTTTTAGGCAGCCTCTTCTTCGCGGCGATGGGCCCACTGGTAAAGCGCCGGCAACACCAGCAGCGTCAGCAAGGTCGAGGAAATAATCCCGCCAATCACCACCGTCGCCAACGGGCGTTGCACTTCGGCGCCGGTGCCAGTGGCGAGTGCCATGGGGATGAACCCGAGGGACGCCACCAATGCAGTCATCAATACCGGGCGCAGGCGGGTCAGCGCGCCTTCGTGGATCGCCACCGCCAACGGGCGCCCTTCTTCGCGCAGGTTGCGGATAAAGGCGATCATTACCAGGCCGTTCAGCACCGCCACACCCGACAACGCAATAAAACCCACCCCCGCCGAAATCGACAGCGGAATATCCCGCAGCCACAGCGCCATGATCCCACCGGTCAGCGCGAACGGAATCCCGGTGAACACCAGCAATCCATCCTTGAGGTTGTTGAACATCATGAACAGCAGGCCGAACACCAGCAGCAACGCCACCGGCACCACGATGCGCAGGCGATCGGAGGCTTCTTTCAACTGCTCGAATTGCCCGCCCCAGGTGGTCCAGTAACCGGCGGGCACTTTCACCTGGGCGATGAGGGCGGCTTCGGCTTCCTCGACAAACGAACCGATATCACGCCCGCGCACGTTGGCGCTGACGATCACCAGACGTTTGCCGTTCTCGCGGCTGATCTGGTTGGGACCCAGCACCAGGTCGAGGCTGGCGACCTGGGACAAGGCGATAAAGCCCAGTTGCCCAGACGTGTTGCTGGCCAGCGTCGGCACCGGAATCAACAGCCGTGACAAGCCTTCGATATCCGTGCGCAGCGCGTCGGACAAACGCACGACCATGTCGAAGCGCCGATCCCCTTCGTACAACGTACCGGCCTGGCGCCCACCGACGGCGACGGCGATGGTGTCCTGCACATCACCCACATTCAGGCCAAAGCGCGCGGCCTTGTCGCGGTCGATATTGATGGTCAGTACCGGCAGGCCGGAGGTCTGTTCCACCTTCACTTCCGAGGCGCCATTGAGCTTCTGCAAGGTCTCGGCGATTTCCCCGGCGGTGCTGTTGAGTACCGCCATGTCGTCACCAAACACCTTCACCGCCACATCGCTGCGCACCCCGGAAATCAGTTCGTTGAAGCGCAGTTGGATCGGTTGCGACAACTCGTACGCGCTGCCAGGCACAATCGCGCTTGCCCGCTGAATATCGGCAATGATCGCCTCGCGGGACTTGTTCGGATCGGGCCATTGGGCCTTGGGTTTGAGCATCACGTAGCTGTCGGAAATATTCGGTGGCATCGGGTCGGAAGCGATTTCCGCGGTACCGGTACGCGCAAATACCCGCTCGATTTCCGGCACTTCAGCCAGCAAGGTTTTTTCCAATTGCTGCTGCATCTGCACCGATTGCGTCAGGCTGGTGCCGGGTACACGCAGCGCCTGCTGGGCAAAGTCGCCTTCACTCAGGCTGGGGATAAATTCGCTGCCCATGCGGCTGGCCACCAGGCCCGACACGACGATGGTCAGCAGCGCCAGGCCGAACACCAGCGGGCGACGCGTCATCACCCAATTGAGCACCGGGTCGTACACCCGACGTGCGCTGCGCATGACCCAGTTTTCTTCCTCTTTGACCTTGCCGGTGACGAACAACGCAATCGCCGCCGGTACGAAGGTCACCGACAGAATCATCGCGCCGAGCAAGGCAATCACCACGGTGAAGGCCATGGGGTGGAACATCTTGCCGGCCACTCCTGTGAGGGCAAAGATCGGCAGGTACACCACCATGATGATCAACTGCCCGAAGATCAGCGCCCGTCGCGCTTCCTTGGCGGCGGCAAACACTTCGTGCAGACGTTCACTGCGGGTCAGCAAACGGCCATGGCGCTGCTGCGCGTGAGCCAGACGGCGGATGGCGTTCTCGACGATCACCACCGCGCCGTCGACGATAATGCCGAAGTCCAATGCGCCGAGGCTCATCAGGTTGGCGCTGACTTTGTTGGTGAACATGCCGGTAAAGGTGAACAGCATCGCCAGCGGAATCACCATCGCTGTGATCAGCGCCGCACGGATATTGCCGAGGAACAGGAACAACACCGCGACCACCAGCAACGCACCTTCGAAAAGGTTTTTCTTCACCGTGGCGATGGCTTTCTCTACCAGGTTGGTGCGGTCATACACGGTGACCGCCACCACCCCTTCGGGCAGCGAGCGGTTGATCTCCTCGAGTTTTTTCGCCACCGCCTGGGACACGCTGCGGCTGTTCTCGCCGATCAACATGAACACCGTGCCCAGCACCACCTCGCGGCCATTTTCCGTGGCCGCGCCGGTGCGCAGTTCGCGGCCTATATCCACCTGAGCCACATTACGCACGCGGATCGGCGTGCCATCCGAGGTGGTGATGACGATGTTGGCGATGTCGTCGATGGACGCCACTTGCCCCGGTGCGCGAATCAGCAACTGCTCGCCACTGCGCTCGATATAACCGGCACCGACGTTGGCGTTGTTGCGCTCCAGCGCCGTGACCAGGTCATTGAGCGTCAGGTTGTAGGCGGCCAGGCGCTTGGGGTCTGGCGCAATCTGGTACTCCTTGGCGAAACCGCCGATCGTATTGATCTCGGCCACGCCCGGTACGTTGCGCAGTTGCGGCTTGATGATCCAGTCCTGGATCACCCGTAGATCAGTCGGGGTATACGGCGTACCGTCGTCCTTGCGCGCACCGTCCTCGGCCTCCACGGTCCACAGGAAAATTTCCCCGAGCCCGGTGGAAATCGGCCCCATCGCGGTATCAATGCCATCGGGCAATTGCCCACGTGCCACTTGCAGGCGCTCGTTGACCAGTTGGCGGGCGAAGAACAGGTCGGTGCCGTCCTTGAAAATCACCGTTACCTGGGACAATCCGGAACGCGACAGCGAACGCGTCTGCTGCAGACCGGGCAGGCCGGCCATGGCGGTTTCGATAGGGAAGGTGATGCGCTGCTCGGTTTCCAGCGGTGAAAACCCCGCCGCTGCCGAGTTGATCTGCACTTGCACGTTGGTGATATCAGGCACCGCGTCGATGGGCAGTTTCTGATAGCTGGCGATGCCGACACCGGCCATCAGCAGCACCGCCAGCAGCACGATGATGCGCTGCTCGATGGCAAATTGAATAAGGCGCTCAAACATGGGGAATCACTCGCAGATCAATGGGCGTGTTCGGCCGAGCCTTTGCCCAGTTCGGACTTGAGGATGAAGCTGCCAACCGTCGCCACCTGCGCGCCGGCCTCCAGGCCCTGGCGCACTTCGACGTAGCCGTTTTGACTGACGCCCAGTTCAAGATGGCGGGTGATAAAACCATCTGCGGTGCGTACGAACACCGAGGGTTTGTCCTCGACGGTCTGGATCGCGGCTTGCGGCACGGTGACCTTGGCCTGGTAGGTGTCGGTGGCGAGCTCTACGGCCACGAACAAGCCTGGGCGCCAGGCGTCGTCGGGGTTGGGCACCGTCACGCGGACGGTGGCGGTACGTGTCTGCTCACCGAGCAAATTGCCGACATAGGCCACGGTGCCGAGCACTTCGGTGCCCATTTCCGTGGAGCTGACTTTCACCGGCTTGCCCACGCGCACTTTGTTCAAGTCTTTGGGAAATACCCCGAAGGTGACCCACACCTGGGACAAATCCGAGAGCGTGAATGCGTTGCTGGTTTCACTGACCACCTCGCCCACGCCCAGATGCTTTTCCACTACTATCCCAGCGAACGGCGCACGCAGTTCATAGCGATTGCCACCGGCCAAGACCGCGCTGCCGCTGAGGGCGGTCATCTTCTGCCGGGCATTGTTCAGGGCGATTTCAGCTTCTTGCAGGGTTTGCCGCGCCAACAGGTAATCCTGCTCGGCGGAGATTTTGTCCTGCCACAATTGGCGCTCACGCTGGAAGGTGGTGCGCGCCAGCTCGACTCGGCGCTGGCTTGCCGCCAACTCGCTGCGCTGGTCGGAAATCTGCTGGCTGGCGATCACCGCCAGTAGCTCACCCTTCTTCACCGACTGGCCGAGATTGACCTCCACCGCCTCCACCACACCGGCCGCGCGGGGCACGATGTGAGAGGTGCGGTCTTCATCGAAGCGCACCTCGCCCGGCAGCGTCAGCACGGTGCTGATCGAGCGCGGTTGAGCCTGGGCCAGTTGAATTCCGGCAGCTTGGATCTGCTGCTCGGTGAGTTCGAGCATTCCTTCTTCCTCGGCGTGTGCGAAGCCCGATAGCATCAGGCCCAAGGCGACGGCGAACGCCATGCCATGTTTTTTACTCATCAGGATGACTCCAGGAAAATTCAAAGCCGGGCGAGGTCGCCGTAAATGCGTTCGATGCGTACCCAGGCGTCGGTGGCCTGGGCAGTCGCGGTGAGGTATTGGGTGCGGGCCGCGATCAAGGTGCGCTGGGCGTCGAGCACGTCGAGGAAGTTGAACTTGCCCATCTCGAAACCACGGGTGGCGCTGTCGACCGCGCTTTGTGCGGCGGGCAGGATCTGCTGGTTGAATGCACGCACCTCGGTATTCGCCGTTTGCCACAGGTCCAGGGCCTGACGGGTCTCGGTGCGCAGGCGCAGCTCGGTGGCGTTGCGCAGGTCGCGGGCCTGGTCGGTGCGGCGGCTGGCAGCGAGGATGTTGCCCTGGTTGCGGTTGAACAACGGGATCGGCATCGACACGCCCAACAGGTTGACCCGCTCGCGCACGCTGGCGTCGTATTGGCTGCCGATGGACACATCCAGGTCCGGAATGCGCTGGGCTTTTTCCAGGCCCACGCTGGCTTCGTTCTGCACAATATTCAGTTCGGCCAGGCGCAGCTCAGCGGTCTGCTCAAGGCGCGCCAACAATTGTGCGGCGGCAGGTAACGCCGGTGCGGAGGTGTTTTGTGTGGCGACCGCTTCGAAGTCGGTGGCAGCACTGCCGGTGCTGGCGGCCAGGCGCCGGTAGGCGTCACTCAGGCCAATCCGGGCGCGATTCAACTCCAGGCGAATTTCCGACAGCTGCACCTGGGCACGGGTGGCCTCCACTGGTGACGATTTGCCAGCGCTGACACGCCCGTTGGCGACCACCAGACCGCGTTCGGCCAGGGCCATTGAACGTTGCGCCAGGTCGAGGCGTTCCTGGGCGCGCAGGGCGCCGTAATAGCTGTCGATGACCTCGGCGCGCAACAGGTTACGGCGCTGCTCCAGGGTCAATGCGGCGGCATCCTGGGCGCGGGTGGCCAGCTCGATGCGCGCACCGCGCTTGCCGCCCAGCTCCAGGGTCTGGCTGAGTTTGATGCTGGTGATGCGACTGTTGCGGCGGGTGTCTTCGGCGTCCCAGGAGGCCACCGGGTTGGGAATCAAGCCGGCCTGCTGGCGGCCGCTTTGGGCGATATCGATTTCCCACTGTGCGGCCGCCAGGTCCGGGTTGTTGGCGAAGGCGGTTTGCAAGGCTGCATCGAGGGTGAGGGTCTGTGCCTGGACGGCATTTGCGCCTAGCCACAACGCCGCCGCCCCTAACAGTGTTCTAACGGAAATTGCCATAACGAGAGTTCCACGCCCATGAAGTCGCTGAGGTTTCCCAGCGAGGGGCAATGTAGCTTTCGGTACTTATCAGGGCCGTGGGTGGAAGATTACAAATCCGTTAGCCAGGCTCAGGCATGCACTTCGTCGTGGTCGTCATGCTGGAAACCCTCGCCTTCGACCTGGATCGTGGCGTGGGCAATATCGAATTGTTCGTGCAGCAACTCCGTCACTCGACTGAGGATCTCTTGCTCGCTGCCCTGGGAGGCATCCGCGACCAAATGCGTACTCAGCACGTTCTTACCGCTGGTGAGGGCCCAGATGTGCAGGTCGTGCACGTCCTTGACCCCGGGCACACTGCGGATGCCCTGCTCCACCTGCTCGATATCGACACCCTCCGGCACACCTTGCAGCAGTATGTTCATGCTCGCCTTGAGCAGTGCCCAGGTGCGCGGCACCACCCAGAAACCAATGGCGGCCGCGACCACGGAATCGACCCAACCCCAGCCAGTGAACATGATCACCACTGCCGCAATGATCACGCCGATGGAGCCGAGCATGTCGCTCCAGACCTCCAGGTAAGCGCCCTTGACGTTGAGGCTCTCGCCGCTGGCCGCGCTGAGCAGGCGCATGGAGATCAGGTTGACGATCAGCCCCAACACTGCAATGACCAGCATGCCGGTGGACTGGATCGCGGCGGGCGCCTGCAGCCGCTGGTAAGCCTCGTACAAGATGTAGAACGCCACCGCGAACAGCAGCAGTGCATTGAAGGCCGCCGCGAGAATCTCGAACCGCGCATAGCCGAAAGTGCGCTTGCGATCCGCCGGGCGCTTGGCGACCTGGATCGCCACCAGGGAAATCGCCAGCGCCAGGGCGTCGGTCATCATGTGCGCAGCGTCAGACAACAGCGCCAGGCTGCCGGTGACAAAAGCGCCGATGACTTCGGCAATCATGAAGCTGCCGGTCAGCCCCAGGGCGATCCATAACTTGCGTTCGTGGCCGGCGCGTACTTGGGCGTGGCTGTGTCCTGCGCTCATGGAATGTCCTCGAGGGTTGGGGTGCGGCGGATCATAGAGCTATAGGCCAGATCCACTGGCATGGTTTGCAGAATTGTCATCTATCCGCCAGCGCGTCGTTAGCTTTGGGCGCACCAAAATCGCCCATGGGCGCCCTGGGCAGTTTCTATCAGGTATGCTTTTCGCTCTGAAACAAAAAGAAACATATTAGCCAACCTGCACGATAAGGAGTCCTGTCTTGGGTTTATCGACTGCCGCGTGGATGGTTCACGACACCCGTCTCATGCTCTGCGTCCTGCTGGCCATCGCCAGCATCATCGTGCTGATCAGCGCGACCAAATTGCCGCCCTTCCTGTCGATTC
This sequence comes from Pseudomonas sp. Root569, assembly GCF_001427465.1. Lineage (NCBI taxonomy): Bacteria > Pseudomonadati > Pseudomonadota > Gammaproteobacteria > Pseudomonadales > Pseudomonadaceae > Pseudomonas > Pseudomonas sp. Root569. The sequence continues at coordinate 571,663 of NZ_LMGQ01000001.1, forward strand.
TGATTGGCACCTTTATCGCCGGCGTGGGCGCCGGCCTGCCACCGGAAGAAGTGGCGAAGGCCTTCAGCAAAGGTGCTGGAGCGATTCTCGGTGAAGCCGGGATCATCATTGCCCTGGGCGCGATGCTCGGCGCGCTGATGGCCGAATCTGGCGCGGCCGACCGAATCGCCACCACTTTGCTCGGGCTGGGCAAGGGCAAGTCATTGCCGTGGGTGATGGCGCTGGTCGCCATGGTGATCGGCCTGCCGCTGTTCTTTGAAGTGGGCCTGGTGATGATGGTGCCGATCATCTTTGTGATGGCTAAGCGGTCGAACCAGCCGCTGCTGAAAATCGCCATCCCGGCGCTGGCGGGCATGACCACCCTGCACGCCCTGATGCCGCCACATCCGGGGCCGCTGATTGCCGTGGGCGCGTTGCACGCCGACTTGGGCCTGACCATGTTGCTGGGCTTTTGCCTGGCGGTGCCGGCAGTGATCCTGGCCGGGCCGCTCTACGGCAACTGGCTGTCCAAGCGCCTGCATGTGGATGAGCCGGCCGAAATCGGCGCGTTGTTCAGCGCACCGCCCAAGGCTCCGCGCCAGCCGAGCTTTGGGGTGTCGTTGCTGATCATTCTGTTGCCGGTGATACTGATGCTCGGCAGCACGCTGGCCAAAGTCGCGCTGGCGCCAGAAAGCCCCCTCGGCCTGACCTTGAAGTTCCTCGGTGAACCGCTGATCGCCCTCGGTTTGGCGGTCATCGCCGCCGTGATATGCCTGGGCTGGGCCGCAGGCATGCCACGCGCCGACGTCGGCAATACATTGCGCAAAGCCCTCGCCCCCATCGCCGTATTGCTGCTGACTATCGGCGCCGGTGGCGGCCTCAAGCAAACCCTGCTGGACGCCGGTGTCAGCCAGACCATCAGCAAGGTCGCCGAAGGCGCACACATGCCCTACCTGTTGCTTGCCTGGTTGATCGCCGTGGCCCTGCGCCAAGCCACCGGCTCGGCCACTGTCGCCACCACCACGACAGCGGGCATCCTCGCGCCAATGATGGCCGGGTTGGCGGCAACGCAAAGCTCACTGGTCGCCCTGGCGATTGGCGCTGGCTCGGTGTTTTTCTGCCACGTCAACGATGCCGGGTTCTGGATGGTGCGTGAGTACTTTGGCTTGCAGTTGAAACAGACGATCTGGGTGTGGTCGGTGTTGCAGACGATCGTTTCGGTGGTTGGGTTAGTGGGTACGTTGCTGCTCTGGCACTTCCTGACTTGATCGTCACGCAGCCAAAGTGTGGCGCTTGCCAAACAACGCCACACTCGCCACCCCCACCGCCCCCATCACCACACAATACCCCACACAGATCCACGGGCTGGTCGGCATCAGTGCGATCAACAGCAACGGTGTGGTACTCGCCCACAGCGCATAGGCGATGTTGTAAGTAAAGGAAATTCCCGACACCCGCACCTGCGCCGGGAACAGCCCGACCATTACCGACGGCACCGCGCCCACCACGCCACAGCTCAAGCCTGCCACGGCGTACGCCGCGCCCAGCCATACGCCACCGCTGATCAGGCTGGCATACAGGATAAAGATCCCCACCGGCAGCAACAGGCTGTAGACCAGCACTGCGCGCCAGGCGCCGATGCGGTCGACCAGCAGGCCGGCGAGGACGCAACCGATATTCAGGAAGACGATGCCCAGCGCACTTAAGGCGAAGGTATGGCTGGGGCTCATGCCGAAAGTTTTCTGCATCATGGTCGGGGTGATGACGACGAGCACCACCACGGCCGAGGTGAGCACGCAGGTGAGGATCATCGCCGGCAGCAATACGGCGCGGTGATCGCGTAGCACGCTGCGCAGTGGCATTTCGGCGGCCGCTTGGCGACGTGCCTGCATTTCCAGGAATACCGGGGTCTCGCTGAGCCAGCGGCGCAGCCATACGCCGATCACACCGAATACGCCGCCGAGCAGGAAAGGCAAGCGCCAGGCGTAGTCGAGGATTTCTGCAGGGGTGAAGACTTGTGCCAGCAAGGTGGCGGTCAATGCGCCGAGCAGGTAGCCGAAGGTCAGGCCGGCTTGCAAAAAGCCCAGGGCGTAGCCGCGGTGGTGACGCGGTGCGTGCTCGGCAACGAAAGTCCAGGCGCTGGGCACTTCACCACCCACCGCTGCACCTTGCAGTACGCGCAACGCCAGCAGGATCAGCGGGGCGAAATAGCCGATTTGCGCGTAGGTTGGCATGATGCCGATCAGCAGGCAGGGCAAGGCCATCATCAGGATACTCAAGCTGAATACGCGCTTGCGTCCCAGGTGGTCGGCAAAGTGCGCCATCAGGATGCCGCCCAGCGGGCGGGCGAGGTAGCCGGTGACGAAGATGCCGAAGCTCTGCAACAGGCGCAGCCACTCGGGCATTTCAGGGGGGAAGAACAGTTGACTGAGGGTCAGCGCGAAGAACACGAAGATAATGAAGTCATAGATTTCCAGGGCTCCACCGAGGGCGGCCAGGCCCAGGGTTTTATAGTCGGAGCGGGAAAAACGCTGCGCCCGTGGGGAAATGGTGGCAGTCATGTGCAGGCTCGGCAGGCAAACAAAATGGCGTGCAGGTTATGAGCTGAGCCCATTGATGGCAATCACGATGGATATATTTGTTTTACTCATGGATCGTTGAAGATAACTACATTCCCAAATCAATGGGTGTAGAGGAACATGCCGTAAAACTGCCAAACCCCATAATAACTACAAGAGGAAAGACTCGTGGCCGATGCTATCGAAGACAGCCGCTATGCCCGATTTGCCCTGCGCTGCTCCAACTTTGCAGAGCGTTGGTTTCCTGACTCCTGGGTGTTTGCCGCCCTCGCCGTGATCATCGTCGCCGTGGCGACCCTGGGCATGGGCGCCGCACCGGCCGAAGCGACCAAGGCCTTCGGCGACGGATTCTGGAGCCTGATCCCGTTCACCATGCAGATGGCCTTTGTGGTGATCGGCGGTTATGTGGTCGCCAGTTCCCCCCCGGCGGTGAAGTTGATCGACCGCCTGGCGCGCATCCCCAGGAACGGCCGCTCGGCGGTGGCCTGGGTGGCGTTGATTTCCATGGTGGCCTCCCTGCTCAACTGGGGGCTGTCCCTGGTGTTCGGCGGTTTGCTGGTGCGGGCGTTGGCCCGGCGTACGGATTTGCGCATGGACTACCGCGCCGCCGGCGCTGCAGCGTATTTGGGCCTGGGTGCCGTGTGGGCGCTGGGGCTGTCGTCGTCGGCAGCGCAATTACAGGCCAACCCGGCCAGCTTGCCGCCGTCGATTTTGTCGATCACCGGGATGATCCCGTTCACCGAAACCATCTTCCTGTGGCAATCCGGCGTGCTGTTGCTGGCGCTGATCGTGGTGTCGCTGGTCATCGCCTACGCCACCGCGCCTGGTCCCAACAGCGCCCGTGACGCCAAGGCCTGCGGTGTCGACCCGGCCTTTAACCTGCCCAAGCCACAGGCACCGACGCGCCCGGGCGAATGGCTGGAACACAGCCCGTTGCTGACGATTCTGCTTGCCTTGCTGGCGGCCGGCTGGCTGTTTCATGAGTTTTCCACCAAGCCGGCGATCAGCGCCATTTCGGGGCTCAACACTTATAACTTCCTGTTCATCATGGTCGGCGCCCTGCTGCACTGGCGCCCGCGCAGCTTCCTGGATGCCGTGGCCCGTGCGGTGCCGACCACCACCGGCGTGTTGATCCAGTTCCCGCTGTACGGCTCGATTGCCGCGTTGATGACCGTGGTCAAGGGCGGCGACGGCCAGACCTTGGCACACCATATCTCGACGTTCTTCACCTCCATCGCCTCCCATGACACCTACGCGCTGCTGATGGGCGTGTATTCGGCGGTGCTGGGTTTCTTCATCCCATCAGGCGGCGGCAAGTGGATCATCGAAGCGCCTTATGTGATGCAGGTGGCCAATGACCTGCAATACCACCTGGGCTGGGCGGTGCAGATCTACAACGCGGCCGAGGCACTGCCTAACTTGATCAACCCGTTCTATATGCTGCCGCTCTTGGGGGTATTGGGGTTGAAGGCACGGGATTTGATCGGGTTTTCGTTTGTGCAGTTGCTGGTGCACACACCGTTGGTGCTGTTTTTACTGTGGGCGCTAGGGACGACGTTGAAATATTTGCCGCCGGTTATGCCATAAATCACGGGGGACCGCGCCCGCTGTTACAGTAGGTGTGGTCATGGTTTTGTAGGAAGACGCGCTAATAGATCAGGCAATGCGCTCTGTATCGTGTCCCAGACAACATCAAGGTTGATATCGAAGTAACCGTGAGCTATCCGGTTGCGCATCGCCCGCATATTGCGCCAAGGAATGTGTGAATGGCCCGCAGCGAAGTCCGGATACTGGTCCATGATTTTAGTCGACGCCTCACCAATTATGATCAGACTCATGATCACGGCTTGTTGTGTTCGCCTGTCCTCCAAAAAATCGTCTTTACTCAACCCCTCGACAAACGTCATAGCGTCAGTGGCCGCTTGCCTTATGTGCTCGAGATAATCCCCTAAGCGATTTTCTGTCATACAGGACGGGCCTCAGCCAACACCTTAGCGCGGAACTTCAAAGGCAAGTCGCCAGGCGTCAACAGGTCGACATTGACGCCTAACAAGTCCTCAAGCTCGACCTGCAACCCGCCAAGATCAAAAAGAGTTGTTCCCGGCGGCGCATCAACCAGCAAATCAAGATCACTGCCTTCGTGGTCGGTACCCGCTAATACAGACCCAAATATTCTTGGATTTGATATTTGGAACCGTCCAATCACCTCTCTGACAGCTGCTCGTTGTAGATCAAGTGCAGTTGAAGGTTTCACGACTCACCTCGGTGATGTGCATTAGAAGCTCAGTCTAGCAGCGCTTACTCTGTGTAGACACGCCCCACCCATCACTTGTGTGTCTTCGTTCCGTCACACTCCGTTGCTACCGTCCTGCGAAATATCTTGCAACATCTCGCCAAGGACTCCCCCGCAATGAGTGACGAGCACGAAGACCGCCCCTCCCCCGACTCCACCACCCAAGCACCGGTAGACACCAGCCGCCGACGCTTCCTCGGCGGAGCGGCGGTGTTGGGGGTCGGTGCGACCTTGAGTGCCTGCGGCAATACCAGCGAAGCACCCAGTACGCCGGTATCGCGACCGCTTACGCCTCAAGAGCTGGACAAGGCGTTGCACGACCAGGTGAAGACCGTGGTGGTGATCTATGCCGAGAACCGTAGCTTCAACAACCTGTTTGCCGATTTCCCAGGATTGGAGAAACCGCTTTCAGCGTTATCCGCCACGGACTTCCAGCAGCGCGACCGCGATGGCGGTGTACTGACCACCCTGCCCCCCACGTGGGGCGGTGTGTTGCAAGTCGGCCCGCAAACCGTGGACGGCGTGTCCTATCCAAGCGAAGTGCAATTCCAGCAAAACCTGCCCAACGCGCCGTTCGCTCTCAAGGGTCCTAACGCCGAGGACCTGCCATTGAGCCTGGTAACCCGCGACTTGTGGCATGTGTTCTACCAGAACCAGATGCAGATCAACGGCGGCAAAAACGACGGTTTTGTCGCCTGGGGCGATTCCGGTGGCCTGGTCATGGGCCATTATGCCCAGAGCCGTTATTCCCTGCGCCTGTGGGACGTGGCCAAGGAGTTTGTACTCTGCGATAACTTCTTCCAGGGCGCGTTTGGTGGCTCGTTCCTCAATCACCAATACCTGATCAGCGCCACGGCACCGTTCTATCCTGATGCCGCGCAGTCGGTGGCCAAGGCGCAGATCGCCACGCTGCAAAGCGATGACCCCACCGACACGCGACTCAAGCCTCTGGACAAGTCCCCGGCCAGCGCGATGACGGGCCCGCCACAGTTCGGCCCTAGCGCACTGACGCCGGATGGCTACGGGGTGAACACCCTGGCCCCACCGTATTGGCCCACTTGGATTCGCGACCCGGAAAATCCGGACTATTCCAAACCAGACCTGCCCAACGTACTGGTGCCGCAAACCCACGAGCACATTGGCGACAAGCTGTCGAAAAGCAACGTCGACTGGGCCTGGTACGCCGGCGCGTGGCAAGCCACTTTGGAGCAATTCAAGGATTCCGGTGGTATCCCCAAGATTCCGAACTTTCAGTACCACCACCAACCGTTCAACTACTTCAAGCAGCAAGGCCCGCAAAATCGCGCTGAACGTGACAAGCGCCTGCGCGACGGTGGCTTGGGCGATGAGTCGACTACCAACAAGTTCTTCGCCGATGCCCAGGCCGGCAAACTGCCTGCCGTGAGCTTCTACAAACCCCAGGGCAACCTGAACATGCACGCCGGTTATGCCGATATCGCCTCCGGCGACCGCCATATCGCCCGCGCCTTGAAGGTGCTGCAAGAAAGCCCGCAGTGGAAAAACATGGTAGTGGTGGTCACCGTCGATGAAAACGGTGGCTGGTGGGACCATGTGGCGCCGCCCAAGGGTGACCGCTGGGGCCCGGGCACGCGCGTGCCGGCCCTGGTGGTGTCGCCGTTTGCGCGCAAAGGCACGGTGGACCATACGGTGTATGACACGGCATCCATCCTGCGCTTGATCACCCGGGTGTTCCAATTGGAGACCCTGGATGGGCTCAAGCAGCGTGATGATGCGATGATTGCCCGCGGCCAGAAACCCATGGGTGATCTGACCAACGCCTTGCAGTTCAACTTGTAGGGGCTTATCCAATAACGACATGCCTGCCGATTTAACACGCGAATTTCCCGGTCAACCGCTACTGTGTGCAAGTGGGCTTTTATCCCGCGCAGACGGGCCTCGCTGACAAGGAACCAACTATGTTTAAACCGACCAGGCTGTCCTTCACCCTGGCCGCACTGCTGGCGAGTGCGGTCGTACAGGCCGACATCGAGGTGCCACTGGGCAGTACGCAACGTGTCACCCAGCTGTTTGCGTTCCCTAATAATTGCAATGTGATCTGCTTTCGGCCGTGGACACTGGAACAGACCGCCGAGCACTATTTGAGCCAGAGCCTGCAGCGTGACGGTTACAGTCGGGCCAAGGTCAGCGTGAAAACCCACGACGGCCAGATCGCGGCGACCTTCAGCGGCGTACCGGATACCTACGGTCAATCCTTGACCACCTTGCTCAACACTGCGGACCTGGCTTATCAAGGCGCCAGCCAACTCAACGGCGACGGCAAGTGGGCTTATAACTGGTATCTGTTCCTGCCGCTGGGCATGGCCCTGGAGAACCGCAAGAGCATCGAACTGCTGCACTTCCCACCGGATTACTCACTCACCCAGGCCCAGGACTATCTGGAATCGGCCACCACTGACCGCTGGGCGGCGCTGCTCACCGACAACGGTATCCCGGCCAGCGAAACGCCGGCCTACCAGACCATCATCGATATCGCCCCCATCGCCGCGCCGTCCAATGCAGGTAAAGACCTGGAAAAAGTCTACAGCTACTTCACCGAGTACCAGACCCGCATGGTCAGGGAACTGAGCCTGCGCGCCAATGGGTCACTGCCGATGGTGGCATTCGGCGCGCCGGTGCGCAGCTGGATCAAGCAACAATACGGCCAGAATGTGGGCGTGCTGGAACTGGCACAAATCAGCCCGGCAGCCGGCAAAAACGTATCCGTGCTGGGCGCCAACCACCCCAGCTACATCTGGTATGCGGCGGACCCGGCAAGCTATGACGGCGATGAACAAAAGGCCGACGACGCCGGGTTGAAAGTAATGGGCCAGGATTTGAGCGCGGCCTGCTGGCAGGCCGGCATGGGCCAGAAACCCGCCAGCGATGCGAACGTGTTACTCAAGGCGTGCATGAACACCTGGCAAGTCACACGCAAGGAGCAGACCTGTGAGTTGTTCTACACCTCGGTGCGCCACCTGACGCCGGAGCAGGCCAATGCCAAGTGCGCTACACCGTCTATCAAAGCGCAGTTGAAACAGCTGAAAAATGTCGCCCCAGTGCCCACCATCATGGCGCCTGTGCTTTAACGCGAATAAATCGTCTCTACTGTCAAGATTGACAGTAGATATCGAATCCAACTTCGGCGAATCTTGGGCCGCGCCCATTTGCTGCAAGACTGGCAGTCAGCTAATACCCGCAGGTCCATGCAGCCCCGTTCAGGAGAGTAATGAAAACTCAAGCCATGGATAAGGCTAAAACCGCGGTGAGTAGCTGCCTGTATCCCTTCAAGACGCTGCTCGTGGAGCAAGGTTACCCCTCGACCGAGCACTTCCAGATCAAGCGAGGCACCCACGGGATGACGGGCGGTGTCATGGCGCGCATTGCCTTTGACAGCCGCGTGCGCATTGCCCAGATTTCAGGATACGCCGTCAGCGACCGACGCACGCATACGCTGCAGCTATCGCCGCGTATCCATTTGTACGATTGTTGGTTCTGCGGCCTGTTGCAGCACTCCTGCAACCCGAACGTGTTCCTGGACACCACGTACCTGGAGCTATGGACGGTGCAACCCATCCTCGCCGGTAGCCTGCTGACCCTTGATTACGCCATGACCGAAGACGCACTGGCCCGGCAGTTCGCTTGCCATTGCGGCGAGCTGAACTGCCGGGGTTGGATCACCGGCAGCAAGGAACCGCTGAACGCCGAAGGCCAGGCTTTCATGACCTGGTGGCGCGAACACAAGCGGCCTTAGGCTTCGCCCAGCGGACGCAGGCGGTACTGCGGCGGGAGCTGCTCGAAACCACTGATGGTGGTGTTCAAGCTCTTCCAGCGGCCATCCTTGATGCCATAGATGCAGCCATGGATCGAAAGGCTCTGCCCACGATGCCAGGCATTTTGCACAATGCTGGTGTGACCGACATTGGCCACCTGCTGGATCACATTGAGTTCGCACATGCGGTCGACACGTTCTTCTTCCGTCGGCAACTGAGCGAGCAAGTCTCGATTCTCATAGTAGAGATCGCGAATAGTGCGCAGCCAGCCGTCGATCAGGCCGAACTGGCGGTCCTGCATCGATGCACGCACGCCGCCACAGCCATAGTGGCCGGTGACGAGGATGTGCTTGACCTTGAGCACGTCGACTGCGTACTGGATCACCGACAGGCAATTGAGGTCGGTATGCAGCACCACGTTGGCGACGTTGCGGTGCACGAACAGATCACCGGGCAACATGCCGACGATCTCGTTGGCCGGTACACGGGCATCGGAACAGCCGATCCACAAGTACTCCGGGGTCTGCTGGCGGGCGAGCTTGGCGAAGAATTCGGGATCTTCCTGTTTGATCGCATCCGCCCAGCGTTCGTTGTTATCAAGCAGGTCTTGTAGTTCGTTCATCAGGGAAAGCCTCAGGAATGATGCGCAGTTTTGTGACTGACAACCCCTCGTCCAGGTCACGCCGAGTGTTAATTAGCTTGAATCTTTAGGGAGCCACGCCTGTCCACACACTATAAGCCCCACAGTATGAGGATTGGCCATGACTGAATCACGACGTCCCTACGGCGCAACCCAGCCGGAACCCATTGATGATAACGAAGACCGCATGGGTGAAATGCGCGAGCTGGATTTTGACCAGGAAGACCAGACAGCGGAAATCGGCGACGAGCTGCCACGCCGTGAGCGCGATCTTTTAATGCCCGATGAACGGGTGCGCGAAGCCGGGCTGACCGGGGCTTCGACGGATGATCATGAATCCACCGATGACGATATGAGCCCGGAAACGCTGATCCACGAGGATGGCGCGCGGGATGCCCGGGAAGCAGGTGAGGATAACCCTGCCGACTTCGACCTCAGCATTGTGGATGAGGATGAGATTGGCGGCGGCAATGGCCTGGATGAGGCCGAGCTGGCCGATATTGACCCTGTAGACGGTAACCGCTGAAAACCGCGGTTTAATATGTGGGAGGGGGCTTGCTCCCGATTGCGGTGTGTCAGGCACTTAATAAGTCACTGACCCATCGCTATCGGGAGCAAGCCCCCTCCCACATTGGTCTGTGTGTTCAGTCGACCAGGGTGCAGGCCATGACGACCGCGTCTTCGCGGCCACCGACAGCCGGGTAATAATCCCGGCGGCGACCGATCTCATTGAAGCCATAGCGCTCGTACAACCGAAACGCGCCGGTATTGCTGTCCCGCACTTCCAGGAAGCACTCTCGGGCATTGGCGGCATAGGCACGGGACATCAGGTGTTCCAGCAGCGCCAAACCCAATCCGCGCCCCTGGTTTTCCGGTTTAACGGTGATGTTCAGCAAGTGCGCCTCATCGAGAATGATCTGCACCACCCCATGGCCCACTTGCTGCTCACCTTCGAACATCAGCCAGATTTGATACTTGCCCAGCCCGTCGAGAAAGATCCCACGGGTCCAGGGGTGGCTGAACGCCGCATATTCGATTTTCAGCACGGCGTCGAGGTCGGCCTCGGTCATCGGGCGGAAGGATAAAGCCTCACTCATCAGTTGTTTTCCAGCGCGCCATCAGCCGGCGCATGGCTTGCCAGACATCAGCCTTACGCTGTGGCTCTTCCATTAATAATTCCAGGCCCGGCAGGGCCCACACCGAGCCCAGGCTGTCGACCTGCAACTCGCGGTACCAGGCCTCGGCATTGGCTTCGCCGGCAAACCGCACGGCGGGCAGGCCGATCAACCACAGGCACACGCAGGGCTCGTCTTCCAGGCGCGCCGAGACAAAACCCTGGACGAAATCCCGTGCAGCTTCGGGGCCCTGGTCCATAGTGCCGCGCACCAAAAGCGGCCAGCGTACAGGCTCGCCGATGATCTGGGGGCTGTCGGGCAGGCCGGCGGCGCGCAGCATGTCCTTGAGCAGCAGGTAGGCCGGGTCGCGGGACTGGAAGCGCTCGCCGGTGGGCAGCTCCACCAGCAACAGGCAACGCCCGGCCCGCAGCAATTGCAGGGCAAAGCGGGGCGGTGGCACTACCGGCGCCTTGACCACCGGCGCGGCCTCCTCCACCACCTTGGCAGCCTTGGTCACCGGCGCAGGGCGTGGCACTTCGATCTTTGCCCGTTCGACCGCCGGACGTGTTTCGACTGGGGGCTTGACCACCGCCACGGGCGCGGCCGCCTCTTCCCCCGACGACTCGAACGCCTCATAGGGCTCAAGCGCCTGCAACAACTCGGGCCGCGACGGCGCGGCAAACGGCAGTTCGGTGCGGGGCAGCCAGTTGACCACCTGCATGGCGGTCAAGTAAGCGCGACGTCGGGACTCGATAAGCACAGCTCGGCCACTTGTGGATAAGTAAAGAACGGGGATTCTACCGTTGTTCGGTAACAATCGCCCACTGTGCACTGACCGGCTGTGGATAATTCCCGCGCCTGATGCAGTACAATCGCGACTTTTAATCGCCAACCAGCCGGCCATTCCCATGATCGAACCCAAGCGCGTCCTGCGCGCCCTCGCCGAACACTGGGCCTTACTCGAGCCTCTGTGCGAACACTTCGACCAAGGCACACTGAGCCTTGCCGAGCTGCGCGCACAATTGGCCGCCCAACAACTGGACAGCACGCCCCAGGACATCACCAGCCTGCTGGACGTGTGGATTCGCCTGGATATCCTGGTGCCTGTGGCCAAGAGCCCGAACCGCTTCGAGCTCAACGCGCAGATCCACGACTTCCTCGCCTATCTTCGCAAGGAACACCGGCTTGGCCTGTGCCTGGAAATCGAAGCCTACCTGCGCCACCTCGAGCGCCTGGCCGGTTATATCCAGGACGCCTTCGACATCCGCGACGGCCACGACCTGGCGCGGCAACTGCGCCTGCTGGACATGCGCGTGCGCGACGTGCTGAAAAAACTTGCCAACGACGAACAGGCCCTCGCCGCCGTGGCCGACCGCGCCAAGACCAGCGACCGCCAGATCCCGTTGCGCCAGCGTTATGCCGAGGTCTTGGCGACCTGGGACGAATACGTCGAGCCGATGATCCAGCTGGTGAACGCCGACGGCGCCTTCGAGCAAGGTGTGCGCAAGGTCGAGAATGTGCTGCTGCGCATGCTTACCGAGCAACAGCGTCTCGGCCATCTGGTGGACGACGACATGCTGCTGCGTACCCACGCGCGCATCCTCGAAATGCAGACCAGCGCCCAGCTGACCTTGCGCCATGCGCGGGAGCTGCTGTTGCCGCTGCGCGAAGAAGCGCGCCGACACAACGCCGTGACTCGTGGCGCGGCGCTGGCCCTGTCGGCGATCCGCCGCAAGGGCCTGGACGCGGTGCCACAGGCTGCAATGCCGATGTTTACCCGGCCACAAAGCACCTTCCTGGGCAGCGCCAGCCAGGTCGAAGCTTATGTGTATGCCCTGGCGAATTTCGAGCCGAAACCGGCGCGTTTCCCCAAGGCGCATAAATCCCACAAGGGCGAAGCCCAGCGCGCGCCGCGTACGGTCAAGGAAATGCTCGAGCGCTGCGAAGAAGCACTGCCGATGCCGGACCTGATGACCTGGCTGCTGGAACAGGAACCGGACGGCGCTACCGACGAATTGCTGTACTGGTTTTCGCGCCTGTCCCGGGAGAAACGCTTCAAGCGCGAACGCCTGGAACGCCGCGATTACCACACCCACGAGCACCAGGTCAGCCTGCGCTCCTTCGCCCTGCTCCCGGCCGGCAGCGACGCCACCGAGAATTCTGCGAGCACGCCTTATGCATCTTGATCTATCCGAACTGTCCCAGCTGGCGCCGATCTTTCGCGAGCTGTTCAAGGGTTACCACGTCAGCCGTCGTGACCCGGAGCTGTACGCGCAACTGTCAAACTTCCAGGACCAATACCGCACGCTGTTCAAGGCCCTGGGCTTTGAGCTGGTGTGCGATACCCGCGGTTTCTATTACTTCGTGCCGGACTCCGCCATTGCCAGCGCGCAAGTCAACAAGACTGCCCAGCGCCTGGCCTTGTTTACCTTCATCCTCGTCGAGCATCTGGCCGACCAGGGTCGCGACCCGATTGCGGTGCTCGACGGCGGCAGCCTGGGCCGCGACGAACTGCCTTCGCTGCTGGAGAAATACCGCGACCTGTTTATCCAGGCCGAAGTGCAGACCCAGGAAGAGCTCGAAGAAAAAATCATGCGCCGCATGACCCAACTGGGTTTTGCCAGCGAGGACAATGGCATTTACCGCTTCCTGCCGCCGATGCACCGTTTCCTCGACGTGTGCCTCTCCGTGCAGCAGGACCGCGACCTTGCCGCCAGCGTGCACAGCGTACTGCCGCTGCCGGCGCCGGTGATCATCGACGAAGACAGCGATGACAAACTGCTGGAGACCGATGACCCGCTGGACCTGAGCGCCTTCAATGAGGAAAGCGAAGAAGACGCCCTGGCCCGTGCCATTGCCGAAGAACAGGAGACCGACGCATGAGTAAGGAACGCTACGGCATCCGCCGCTTCGCCCTATTGAACACCGCCGGCTACAGCCTGGGCCTGTTCCCGCTGGAAGAGCCGCTGTCGGTATATGGCGCGAACAACCTGGGTAAATCCGCCTCGATCAACGCCTTGCAGTTCCCGATCCTGGCGCGCATGTCGGACATGAGTTTCGGCAAATACACCCTGGAGCAATCACGGCGCTTCTACTTTGCTACCGACACCAGCTACATCCTGGTGGAAGTCTCCCTGCCCCACGGCCCGCACGTTATCGGCGTGGTCGGGCGTGGGCCAGGCGGCGGTTTCGGTCACCAGTTCTTTGCCTATGCCGGCAAGCTGGACCTGGCCCATTACCAGAAAAACGACACCTGCCTGCGTCAGAAAGAACTGTTCACCAACCTTGAACGCGAAGGGCTCAAAGCCTACGAACTCAAGCCTGATGAACTGCGGCGCTTGCTGGTGGGCGGCCATACGTCGATCCCGCTGGACCTGACCCTGATCCCGCTGCGCTCCACCAGCGAACAGAGCCTGAAGACCTTCCGTGCGCTGTTTATCAACCTGCTGCACATGCGCGAAATCACGGCGGCCAAGCTCAAGCAACTGTTCCTCGATGCGTTCGAACATAGCCTGCGCTCCGGCAGTGTCGACTACATCGCCGCGTGCGAAGAGGCCTTCCGCGATGTGCGACGCATGGAGCAGGACTACAACTCGCTGGTGGCGGCCGGTCCCTTGGTCGAGGCGCTGGCCAATGGCGTGAAACAACGCGACGCCTTGCGCGGCAAACTGCATCGCCTGTCGCCGCTGCTGGATTCATTGCTGGGTACCTGGTCGGACTATGCCAGTGCGCGCAAGGAAGAGCTGACCATCCAGGCTGAACACTACCGCAACGAGCAGGACGCGCTGCAGAACGACCAGCGCGGCGGCACCCAGGAGCTGATGCGCCTGGAGCGGGAAATCAGTGGCATCCAGCGCTGGTTGGGCGAATTGTCGGTGCTCAAGCATCGCTTCGCGTTGGTGAATGACGTCAAGGTGCTGGAGCAGCAATTGCTCGCCGCCAAGGATGCCCATGATGAACTGGCGGGCGCCTTGGCGCAGTCGCGGCAGTTCAGCGCCGAGGATCTGGACGAGCGTCTGCGCGACCTGGAAAAACGCTTGAAGTCCGTCAAGCAGCAGCTCGATCACGCCGACAACAACAGCTACGCCAAACTGCGCGAAGAGTTTTCGCAGCAGGATGTCGAGCGCCTGATGCGCCTGTTCAACAGTTCGTTGTTCAGCCTGCCGCTGGGTGAGCATGGCATCACGCTGGACGAGGACGGCCAGTGGGTCAAATCCCTGGAACAGATCCTCGATGGCTTCAAGGGCGAGCGCTTTGAAGTGCCGGGGCTGTCCATCGACATCTCGCACATCGAGCCTCCGGCCTTGCAGGCCCTGGCAGATCGCGCCGCGTTGCGTGACCAGAAAGAACGCCTGGAAAAAGAACTCAAGCAACTGAAAACCCAGCAGGCCGTGGTTTCCGACCGCGCGGCGAGCAAGACCCAGACCGAAGCGCTGTACCAGCAGGTGCTGGATGCGCAGAAGGCGCTGGAAGACTTCCGCCGCACCCAGACCCTGAGTGCCGAGGAAGGCGAGAAGCTCGAACAACTGGCGCAGATGGAAGCCGCCCAGGACGAGTTGAAGCGCTCCAGCGATGCGTTTACCGAGCGCGTGCAGCAACTGTCGGCCAAGCTGCAATTGGTCGGCCGCCAGATCGGCGACATGGAAGCCAAGCAACGTACGCTGGATGACGCGCTGCGTCGTCGTCAGCTGTTGCCGGCAGACCTGCCGTTTGGCACACCGTTCATGGACCCGGTCGACGATTCCATGGACAACCTGCTGCCGCTGCTCAATGACTATCAGGACAGCTGGCAGGGCTTGCTGCGCGCCGATGGCCAGATCGAAGCGCTGTACGCACAAGTGCGTCTCAAAGGTGTGGCCAAGTTTGACAGTGAGGATGATGTCGAACGTCGCCTGCAACTGCTGATCAACGCGTATGCGCACCGTACCGATGAAGCGCTGACCCTCGGCAAGGCACGCCGTGCGGCGGTCACCGACATTGCCCGGACCCTGCGCAACATCCGCAGCGATTACGACAGCCTTGAACACCAGCTGGCGCTGTTCAACCGCGAGATCAACAAGCGCCAGGTTTCCAACCTGCAAAGCTTCCGCATCGTGCTGGCGCCGAACAAGGAAGCCCTCAAGCATATCGACCAGATCATCCACAGTGCCGGCCAGTATGAAGAAGGCGAGACGCTGTCAGTGTTCGACCTCAGCCAGAGCGCCGAGCAGGACAACAAGAACGAAGAGGCCAAGGAATACCTGGCACGCCTGGTGGCTGCCAACCATAACCAACTGGGCCTAAAGGATCTGTTCGAACTGGCGTTCGAGATCACCAAGGTACACGGCCAACCGGTGATCCATACCGACATCGACGGCGCGGCGTCCAACGGCACCACCATGACCATCAAGGCGCTGACCAACATGTACTTGTTGTTGCACCTGATGGACCGCGACCAGGCCGGTCGTGTGCGCTTGCCGTACTACCTCGACGAAGCGGCGGACATCGATGAGAAGAACCAGGCGGCACTGCTGGAAACCAGCCTGCAACTGGGCTTCGTGCCGATCCTGGCGAGTGTGAAGCCGCAGGTGTCCGCCCAGGTGGCGATCGACCTCGAAGGCGGCAGCGGGCCGAACGGAATCTACATCGATGAGGCGGACTGGAAGTACATCCGTCGCCATGATGTGGTGAAGGCGACAGTGAATGTGCAGGCGGACGAGCCGGAGCTGGATGAGGTCTGACGTGTTGCGCTGAAATGCAAAAAGGCCACGATCTTATGGATCGTGGCCTTTTTTTGTCTTTGCAGTGATTTTGAGGGCCTCATGGGGGGCAAGCCCCCTATGGCCGCGCCTCGGTCTATTTGCCCAGCGGGATCTTAGGCGCCCAGGTCAGCCACTCATCTTCAAACTTGTCGAACAATGGGAACGTCTGCTGCTGCCGTGCGGGGTTGCCCATGCGCTCGCCATCAGGCGTGGCAAAGGCGATCCCGCCGGCCACCAACGTCTCCAGGGACTCGGTGCGCACCGTCGCACCTTTGAACAGGCCGAAGTCGAGCCCGAAGCCACTGGTGTTCCAGAAGCGGCTGCCACTGCGTACCAGTGGCGCGTATTTGGGTTCGATCAGGATGTGTACCAGCACACGGTCGGCGGTTTGGCCCAACTCATAGCCGGTAACTTTGCCCACGGTGACTTCACGGTAGGTGACCGGCACGCCTTCCTTCAACGAACCACGGCGAGCGGCGCTGAGTGTCAGGCTCAGGCCCGCTTCCTGATGCACGACTTCGGGTGGCTGGGCCAGGGCGACAAAACTCTTCTGCGGGCCGGCATTTTTCATCGCCGGTTGCACCTCGATGTATTGGCCGGTGACCAGGGTTTCCAGGTTGGCCGTCTTCATCAGCCCCAGTTCAGGTTTGACCACCCAGAACTGGCTGCCAGAACGAGCGATGCGATCCGCCACTTGGGTGATACGCGCTTTGAGCAGCACCGATTGCATGTCGGCACTGAGATCGACGCTCTCGATCTTGCCCACATCCAGGCCCTTGAAGCGTACCGGTGTGCCTGGACTCAGGCCGTCGGCGCGGTCGACCTTGATGGTCACCAGGGTCCCGTGCTGGTTGGCGGCCTCACGGTCAGCAAACAGACGGAAGCGCGGGATGCGGCGTTTGAGCGGCACATTCGGTTCCGGCGTTTCGAATGCGATACCACCCGCCATCAGGCTGGCCAGGGATTCACTCTTGACCTGAATGCCGCCGGTAAGCCCGCCGCTGAGGGTAACGCCGCTGGCATTCCAGAAACGCGTGGAGCCGTTGACCAGGCTTTCATATTCTTTCTCGATATGAACACCGATCACCAGCTGCTTCTTCTTGCGTGAAAACTGATAGCTCTGCACCGAGCCGACCTTGACCTGCTTGTACAGGATCGGGCTGCCGACATCCAGCGAGCCCAGGCTGTCGGTGAGCAACACCATATGCAGACCTGGGGAGCGCAGGTCCAACGGCGGCGCCTTGGCACGAGCCACGTATTCCCGCTGGGGCGGCGTACCTTTGTCACCCGGACGGATGGCGATGTAGTTGCCTTTGACCAGTGCCTCCAGGCCAGTGATACCAGCCAGGGAGATGGACGGCTTGACCACCCAGAATTGCGTATCCTGAACCAAGTAATCTTCGGCCAATGGATCGAGGGTCAACTCGGCGCTGGCGCTGGACAGGTCCGGATCAATCTTCAGGGTTTTCAGGCTACCGACCTGAATACCTTTGTACATGACCGGGGTGCGTCCGGCCTGGAGGCCTTCGAAGTCGGTGAGCTTGACCTTGACCTTGATGCCCGCTGCGGCGGCATCGAAATCTTCGTATAGGCGGAACGGCAAGCTCGGGTCGGTGGGCGGGCTGTCTTTGCGATTCTCCGGCGTGGCGAAGGCGATGCCGCCGGCGACAATGCTGGAGAGAGATTCGCTGCGCACTTTCACCCCCGAGAGATTGGCGTCGATGCTGATGCCGCTGGCGTTCCAGAAGCGCGTGTGTTTGCGCACCAAATTGGCGTAGGTTGGCTCAATGTAGACCTTGATTTCGACGGTGCTCTGGTCTTCAGACAACAGGTAGCTTTTGACCTGGCCGACCTGAATCTGCTTGTAGAACACCGGGCTGCCGCGGTTCAGCGAGCCCAGGCGGTCGGCCTTGAGGGTCAGGTGCAAGCCGGGTTTGGCATCGGATAACGGCGGTTCTTCGGAGAGTGCCTTGAATTTGCGCGTGGGCTCGCCATCGCCTGGGCTGGCGGCGATGTAGTTACCCGAGACCAGGGTCTCCAGGCCAGTAATGCCGGCCAGGCTGACGCTGGGCTTGACCAACCAGAAGCGGGTGTTGGTCTTGAGGTATTGCTCGACATCCTTGTTCATCTCAATGGTAGCAATCACCCCGCGATTGCTGCCCTCGTCATCCAGGGCCAAGGCTTTGACCTTGCCTACGGTCATGCCTTTGTAGACCACTTCGGTCTTGTTGACCTGGATACCTTCGCCGCTCTCGAAGCGAACCTGGATCTCGATGCCTTGCTGGGAATAGGCACGCCATCCCAGCCAGCCACCGATGATCAGGGCAATCAGGGGCAACACCCAAATGGCCGACCAATTGGAGGCTGGGCGGGTTTTAGCTTTAGGCAATTCACTCATGGTCGTCGTCCGACTCCGTGTTATCCCAAATCAGTCGGGGATCGAAAGTTACTGCGGCAAGCATCGTCAAGATCACCACACTGGCGAATGCTGCAGCACCGAGATTGGCCTCGACACTGGCAAGTCGCCCAAAGTTAACGACCGCCACCAGGATGGCGATCACGAAGATATCCAGCATGGACCAGCGGCCAATGAATTCGATAAAGCGGTACATCACAATGCGTTGTTGCGCGGACAGTGGTTGGTGACGCTGCACCGAGAACAGCAGCAGGCCGATGCCTACCAACTTGAACGTCGGCACCAGAATACTGGCGATGAATACCACAGCGGCGATAGGAAACATCCCGTGCTGCACCAGCTGGATCACACCGGCCATGATGGTACTGGGATCGCCTTGGCCGAGGGAGTTCACGGTCATGATTGGTAACAGGTTGGCGGGGATATACAGAATCGCCGCGGTCACCAGTAATGCCCAAGTGCGTGTAAGGCTGTTGGGACGCCGAGCATGGATCAACGCACCGCAACGGGTGCAGAGCTGCTCGTCGGCATCCGCTTCCTGCTTGTTCAATTCATGGCATTCGGTACACACCAGAATGCCTGCATCAATCGCCCGCATGTTCATCCTCTCCTGAGAGTGCTCGCCAGACCTGGTGGGGCGACATCACCACCTCCAGCAGTACTTGAACCATTAATAGACTGATGAAACAGGCCAGGCCCAGGCCGACCGTAATGGAAGCCATGTCGGCAAGTTTTACGATTGCCACCAGCACGCCCATCAAGTAGACCTCCAACATCCCCCAATCCTTCATGTGGTGGTAGATGCGGTACAGCAGCAGCCCATAACTGCGGCCGATCTTCCAGCGAATGCTGAGCAGCACGGCTAATTGGCAGAGCAGCTTGAGCAAAGGAATGCCCATGCTGCACAGGAACACCACTACGGCAACGCCTTGCATGCCGGAATCAAACAGGCCGACAACGCCGCTCCATACAGTGTCCTGCGAGGTCTGTCCGAGTAGATTGAGCTGCATGATGGGCAGAAAGTTCGCAGGGACGTACAGCAGTAGGGCTGCGAGCACCAAGGCCAGGCTTCGTTCGACGACATTGTGGCGATGAGCGTACAGCTCGTAACCACAACGCGGGCATTGGGCTTTTTCGCCGCGGGCGAGCATTGGCTTGCGCATCAGCAAGTCGCACTCATGGCATGCCACCAGGTCGTCCAGTGGTAAGTCTGACGCCTCAATGGCATCAACCGGATCGGGCATAGATAGGGCTCTGACTCTAAAAATGGTTAGGTGGCTATTCTAGTGGTCTGGTTCAGAAATAACTGTGCAATTTTGTCGGGCTGGGTGGGAGAGAGTGACAGGCGTATGGGGACATCGTGGACACTTTCCGAGCGCCCAAAACAAAACCCCAACTGCTTTCGCAATTGGGGTTTCGGAATTTAATCTTGACGATGACCTACTCTCACATGGGGAAACCCCACACTACCATCGGCGATGCAGGAATTTAATCTTGACGATGACCTACTCTCACATGGGGAAACCCCACACTACCATCGGCGATGCATCGTTTCACTACTGAGTTCGGGATGGGATCAGGTGGTTCCAATGCTCTATGGTCGTCAAGAAATTCGGGTACTGAGTCGTGGCCAGCAGGCCTCGCTTCAGCAAATTGGGTATGTGACAGCKKTCGGTGYTTTGTGAGCGTCGAACTTTCGGTTCATTTCGTCTTCACACACCGCAATCTGATGCTCGTTAGAGAAACAAATTGCTTGGGTGTTATATGGTCAAGCCTCACGGGCAATTAGTATTGGTTAGCTCAACGCCTCACAGCGCTTACACACCCAACCTATCAACGTCGTAGTCTTCGACGGCCCTTCAGGGGACTCAAGGTCCCAGTGAGATCTCATCTTGAGGCTAGTTTCCCGCTTAGATGCTTTCAGCGGTTATCTATTCCGAACATAGCTACCCGGCAATGCCACTGGCGTGACAACCGGAACACCAGAGGTTCGTCCACTCCGGTCCTCTCGTACTAGGAGCAGCCCCTCTCAAATCTCAAACGTCCACGGCAGATAGGGACCGAACTGTCTCACGACGTTCTAAACCCAGCTCGCGTACCACTTTAAATGGCGAACAGCCATACCCTTGGGACCGGCTTCAGCCCCAGGATGTGATGAGCCGACATCGAGGTGCCAAACACCGCCGTCGATATGAACTCTTGGGCGGTATCAGCCTGTTATCCCCGGAGTACCTTTTATCCGTTGAGCGATGGCCCTTCCATACAGAACCACCGGATCACTAAGACCTACTTTCGTACCTGCTCGACGTGTCTGTCTCGCAGTCAAGCGCGCTTTTGCCTTTATACTCTACGACCGATTTCCGACCGGTCTGAGCGCACCTTCGTACTCCTCCGTTACTCTTTAGGAGGAGACCGCCCCAGTCAAACTACCCACCATACACTGTCCTCGATCCGGATAACGGACCTGAGTTAGAACCTCAAAGTTGCCAGGGTGGTATTTCAAGGTTGGCTCCACGCAGACTGGCGTCCACGCTTCAAAGCCTCCCACCTATCCTACACAAGCAAATTCAAAGTCCAGTGCAAAGCTATAGTAAAGGTTCACGGGGTCTTTCCGTCTAGCCGCGGATACACTGCATCTTCACAGCGATTTCAATTTCACTGAGTCTCGGGTGGAGACAGCGCCGCCATCGTTACGCCATTCGTGCAGGTCGGAACTTACCCGACAAGGAATTTCGCTACCTTAGGACCGTTATAGTTACGGCCGCCGTTTACCGGGGCTTCGATCAAGAGCTTCGCGTTAGCTAACCCCATCAATTAACCTTCCGGCACCGGGCAGGCGTCACACCCTATACGTCCACTTTCGTGTTTGCAGAGTGCTGTGTTTTTAATAAACAGTCGCAGCGGCCTGGTATCTTCGACCGGCATGAGCTTACGGAGCAAGTCCTTCACCCTCACCGGCGCACCTTCTCCCGAAGTTACGGTGCCATTTTGCCTAGTTCCTTCACCCGAGTTCTCTCAAGCGCCTTGGTATTCTCTACCCAACCACCTGTGTCGGTTTGGGGTACGGTTCCTGGTTACCTGAAGCTTAGAAGCTTTTCTTGGAAGCATGGCATCAACCACTTCGTCATCTAAAAGATRACTCGTCATCAGCTCTCGGCCTTARRATCCCGGATTTACCTAAGATYYCAGCCTACCACCTTAAACTTGGACAACCAACGCCAAGCTGGCCTAGCCTTCTCCGTCCCTCCATCGCAATAACCAGAAGTACAGGAATATTAACCTGTTTTCCATCGACTACGCTTTTCAGCCTCGCCTTAGGGACCGACTAACCCTGCGTCGATTAACGTTGCGCAGGAAACCTTGGTCTTTCGGCGTGGGTGTTTTTCACACCCATTGTCGTTACTCATGTCAGCATTCGCACTTCTGATACCTCCAGCAAGCTTCTCAACTCACCTTCACAGGCTTACAGAACGCTCCTCTACCGCATCACTTACGTGATACCCGTAGCTTCGGTGTATGGTTTGAGCCCCGTTACATCTTCCGCGCAGGCCGACTCGACTAGTGAGCTATTACGCTTTCTTTAAAGGGTGGCTGCTTCTAAGCCAACCTCCTAGCTGTCTAAGCCTTCCCACATCGTTTCCCACTTAACCATAACTTTGGGACCTTAGCTGACGGTCTGGGTTGTTTCCCTTTTCACGACGGACGTTAGCACCCGCCGTGTGTCTCCCATGCTCGGCACTTGTAGGTATTCGGAGTTTGCATCGGTTTGGTAAGTCGGGATGACCCCCTAGCCGAAACAGTGCTCTACCCCCTACAGTGATACATGAGGCGCTACCTAAATAGCTTTCGAGGAGAACCAGCTATCTCCGAGCTTGATTAGCCTTTCACTCCGATCCACAGGTCATCCGCTAACTTTTCAACGGTAGTCGGTTCGGTCCTCCAGTTAGTGTTACCCAACCTTCAACCTGCCCATGGATAGATCGCCCGGTTTCGGGTCTATTCCCAGCGACTAGACGCCCTATTAAGACTCGCTTTCGCTACGCCTCCCCTATTCGGTTAAGCTCGCCACTGAAAATAAGTCGCTGACCCATTATACAAAAGGTACGCAGTCACCCAACAAAGTGGGCTCCCACTGCTTGTACGCATACGGTTTCAGGATCTATTTCACTCCCCTCTCCGGGGTTCTTTTCGCCTTTCCCTCACGGTACTAGTTCACTATCGGTCAGTCAGTAGTATTTAGCCTTGGAGGATGGTCCCCCCATATTCAGACAAAGTTTCTCGTGCTCCGTCCTACTCGATTTCATGACTAAGAKATTTTCGCGTACAGGGCTATCACCCACTATGGCCGCACTTTCCAGAGCGTTCCGCTAATCTCAAAGCCACTTAAGGGCTAGTCCCCGTTCGCTCGCCACTACTAAGGGAATCTCGGTTGATTTCTTTTCCTCAGGGTACTTAGATGTTTCAGTTCCCCTGGTTCGCCTCTTGCACCTATGTATTCAGTACAAGATAACCATCTTATGATGGCTGGGTTCCCCCATTCAGACATCTCCGGATCAAAGTCTGTTTGCCGACTCCCCGAAGCTTTTCGCAGGCTACCACGTCTTTCATCGCCTCTGACTGCCAAGGCATCCACCGTATGCGCTTCTTCACTTGACCATATAACCCCAAGCAATCTGRTTATACTGTGAAGACGACATTCGCCGAAAATTCGAATTTCTCARTTAAGAGAACTCACAAATTTTACCTTAGCCTGATCCGTTACCAGTGAAAGTAACGTTCAGTCTATCTTTCTATCACATACCCAAATTTTTAAAGAACGA